>JAZSON010000018.1:0-54239 GCA_045536965.1 Eubacteriales bacterium | reverse complement strand
TGGGGGTTTTTGTGATATAACGGGTGCCGTTGCCGTTGCTTTTACCGGGGGTGGGGGAAGTGAAATAAAAATAACCGAATTCTCCGTCCACACGACCCTGACTGGTGCCCGAGGGATAGTCAACGAGGAGCATGGAGTCGATAAGGGTGCCGTTTTTGTCATAAAGATGCAAAACCTCCCCGAGACCGAGTTTGAAGTCGGTGCTGGGGTAGGTGCCTGAAAGTTTGGCATCCCCCGATGCCAGGATGATTTGCATATCGCCCGATTTTAAGGTCTTGTTTGGAAGACGATAGCGAAAAGGGTCGTTTTTATTGTCAGAAAGGTAGTAGTCGGATAGATTGATGGGTTGGTCGGTGGTGTTTAAAAGTTCGATCCAATCGTGATAACCGCCGTCCTGTCGCAAATACGAGGTGTTGGCCAGCATAACCTCATTGATGGCAATGGAGGCGTTTTTGCTCGATTCAAGTTGTTCGAGAAAGGCTGTGTACCCTTCGGCATCGTTGGGAAAGGTGGGGGTGGGATAACGGGTGGTCGTTCCCATTTCGTCGCGGGATTCGCGGATCAGCGAATATTCATCGGCCAGGTTGCGGTAGGTTATGGTGTCTACCGTTTGTCCCGAGGGGGAGGAGAGATACAGCGTTTCACCGCCTGTGGAAAGCTTAAAGGAGGTGTGGAGGGCGTAATCTCCTTCGGCGCCCGTTTCCCCTTTGCCCGAACAGTAAAGAATCAAGCGGGAAGCGGGGGAGAGGGTGATATCGGGGAAGCGCCACTTGTAAAGATCGTCCTTGTTATCCGAAAGAAAATATCCATGCAAGGGAACGGCTTTGTCGGTCGGATTGAAAAGCTCGATCCAATCGGAATAATTGCCGTCGATATCGGGCAGGGTGGCAGATTGTGCGGCCATCAGTTCGCTGATGAAAATACCCAGTTGCGCCGCTTGTTCTTGCGTGTAGGGGGTGGTTTTGCACCAAGCCTCGTATCCTGCATCGGTGTTTTCAAAGGCGGGGGAGATTTTTGAAGTGAAGATATATTTTCCGTCCTGCGTGAGGGCGTAACTGAAGCCGTCGGGCAGTTCGCCGTATGACACTTTGTCGATTACAGTGCCGCGGCGGCTGGTGAGGATGACGCTGCCTTGGGTGGGCTTTGAGCTTGAAGGGGGTATGCATTTCGCCGTCGATGGCATCCGACCAAACGGCATCCGAACAGAAGACGATGACTCGTTCGCCGGGTTTCAAGACAAGGGAGGGGAACTGCCAGTTGAAGAGAAGGGTGGACTCGTTGGAAAGCCAGCAGCCTGTCAAATCGGCATCGACCTTTCCGTCGTTATACAACTCGATCCAGTCGGAGGTATTTTTGTTTCCGTCAACGAAGCAGGAGAGGTTTTTGGCGCAGATCTCGGAGATTTTGACAGACCACGCCAATTCTTCCCCATTCATGGAGGATAAGAAGGCTTCTCTTCCCGCATCCGAGTTTTCATAGCCCGGAGTATAGGAGGGGGTGACTTCCCACTTGCCGTCTGCCTTGCGGGCGTAGGATTGATTGGAGCCGCAGGGAACCGTTTTGATTTCTTCGATGATTTTTCCGCCCGTGTTCACCAAAATGACCTTTTCGCCGCCGTCGCGGGAGAGACCGAAGGGCGCGTGCATACCACCGACATTCGCGAGGGAGGCATCACAATAGACAACCAAATATTCACCTTTTCGCAGGACGGTGTTTTTCGGAAAATAAAATTTGATGGTGGAGTCGTTGTCCGAAAGACCGTATCCCGCAAGGGAAACATCTTGGTCGGTGCCGTTATACAATTCGACCCAATCGTAAAAATTGCCATCGGAAGTGGGATGGGCATTTTTATTGGACAGCATCATTTCCGTGATGACGATATGGGTTTCGTTGCTGTCACGTTCTGTAACGAAATTGCTTGCAAACACCACACCGACGGCGATGAGAGCTATGAAAATGAGAAGCAATATTGCAAGATTTTTAAGGCGAGTAAATTTGCGGTCTTGGCTCATATAAAAACACTCCAAACGGTGAAATTCTTAACTTTTGGTAACCATATAAACAGATATATGATTTTATCATTTTGTACACAAAATGTCAACACTGCGCATATAATTAAGGAAAAAATCTTTCAGCGTTATTTTTTCGTTTTCATTGGGAGAATATTCATCGAAAAGTAGGTTGAAACCCTTGACGGAGGGCGGATTTTGTGATAAAATGCGAAAAGAATAACAAACGCATCCGCGTGAAATAAGAAAGGGAAAAATCATGAAGCAGTTAAAGCAGAATTGTAAATGGTCTCTTGTTGTCCCCACCAGTATGGGCGTACGTATCACTCCTCCCGACGGTCAGCCCGTTTATTCGAGCGATACATTCTTTATGCAGGCTACCAGCGCCGAAACCAACGTTGCCAGCATTGCCTCCTATTTGGGTTTGCCGGTTAAGGTTTTGACCACATTCGTAAAGGACAGCCCCATTGCTCAATTTATCAAGAGCAATCTCCGTTCCAGATTTATGGAATTTGAGGGCAAAGAAGTGGAACAGGGCGGCCCCTGGGGTTATCGTCATCAGTTCAACATCGCCGATTCGGGTTACGGCAGCCGCGGTCCTCGCGTACACAACGACCGTGCCGGTGAAGTCGGCTGCACTCTCTCGCTCAAAGATTTTGACCTTGAGAGAATCTTTGGTCAGGAAGGCGTACAGATTCTTCACCTTTCGGGTTTGATCGGCGCACTTTCTCATGAAACCAGTATGTTCTGTTTGGAACTTGCCAGAGCCGCTAAAAAATATGGCACGCTCATTTCCTTTGACCTGAACTACCGTGCTTCTTTCTGGAAGGGCAGAGAACAGGAACTTCACGACATTTTCTGCGAAATCGCAAGCGTTTCCGATATTTTGGTCGGTAACGAAGAAGACTTCCAGCTTTGCCTTGGTATCCAAGGTCCCGAAGCAGGCGGTAAGGACATCGGTTCCAAGATCGAAAGCTTTAAGGGCATGATCAATCGTGTCAGAGAAGCATATCCGAACACCTCGGTCTATGCAACCACCCTCCGTCAGGTTATCAACACCAACACCCATCTTTGGGGCGCCATCCTTTTGGAAGGTGATAATTGGAATGTCATCCAACCCAGAGAAATTCATGTTCTCGACCGTATCGGCGGCGGCGACGGTTTCGTCGGCGGTATGCTCTACGGTATCCTGAAGGGTTGGGAAAGCGAAAAGTGGGCTCAATTCGGTTGGGCAACCGGCGCTTTGGCCACCACGTTTATGACCGACTATGCTCAACCTGCCGATGAAGAACAGGTTTGGAGTATCTGGGGCGGTAATGCACGCGTAAAGAGATAAAAAATAGCACAAAAAATGGCTTCGGCAAATCGCCGAAGCCATTTTTTAATCCTTTTGCGGGATAGCTGTTACGGTTTTTCCATCGCTTTTCACGATAATCGTACCATTTTTGTCGGTGCGGAAAACGGTGGCGCCAATCTTTTCCCAAGCGGATATGGTTGCTGAAGAGGGATGGTCATAGCGGTTGCCTTCACCGACTGAAATGATTGCATATTCGGGACTTGTATTCTTGATAAAGCTTTCGCCGGATGAAGTGTTGCTGCCGTGGTGTCCGACCTTGACAACCTTTGCCGACAGATTGGTGGGAAAGTCATACTCGTTGATCTTTTCGGCATCTCCCGTGAACACAAAGACGTTTTCGCCGTGGGTCAGTTTTAAGACGGCCGAATAATGGTTAAGGTCGGTATAACTGTCTTTGACGGGAGAAATAAACGAGGCGGTGAGGGTATCCTCCCGCAGAACAATCAGACCGCTTTGCGCACTTGTGATTTTTAAGTGTTTGTTTTGAATGGAAAGGAGTAGGTTTTCGAACGTTTGGGTGTCGGTGGAGACACGAGGCATATAAATGTTGCGGATGTCAAATGTTTCGACCACCTTTTGCATACCGCCGATGTGGTCGGCGTGCGGATGGGTGGCAATCAAATAATCGATGGTTGCGTATCCTTTGCTTTGTATGTAGGAAACAATGTCATCGCCGTTTGCTTTGTTGCCTGCATCGATGAGCATACACCTATTTTGCGGAAGCTCAATAAAGATGGAATCGCCTTGTCCGACATCGAGAAAATGAACCGTCATATCTCCGCAAGAGAGGGAGGAGGCGGGAGTGTTGTTGTTGTCCGCTTCGATGGATGGCGGGAGATCTATTTGGGTGCATCCCATGAAAGTAAAGAGGATCAGAAGAAGACAAAGGAAACGCTTTAGCATGATTTCTCCTTACGCATGATCGCGCCGCTTTTCACTGCTCGTCCGATGGATACCGAAACAATGCTTTCGGGGTGATTGGAGAGTTGCAGGCTTTCGCCATCGGCGTTTAAAATCTTTTGGATCTTGACCGAAAACTGCTCTCCGCGGGGTTCGACGAATTCAACGGTATCGCCTACCGCGAAGGGGTTTTTGGTTTTGATGCAAACATAATCCCCGTCCGTTTTTTGCACATAACCGACCACTTCATAGTCACGAATATAGGAGGATGTGCTGTAACGCTGGCCGAGACCTTGTTGAGCGCTTCCATCCAAAAAACCGTGAAAATAGTCTCTGTGACTGACTTTTTTTACTTCGTCCAAAAGACTTTGATCGAACGGCTTTCCTGCATTGAGCAGATCGAGGGCGCGTCTGTAAGCGGCTGTGACAGAAGCAACATAATACTCGCTCTTAACACGACCTTCGATTTTAAAGGATGCAACACCCGCATCGCGGAGCGCTTCCAAAGAATCTATCAGGCAAAGGTCTTTGGAGTTAAGAATATAGGTTCCCTCATCATCCTCTTCGATGGGATAATATTCACCCGGTCGCTTTTCTTCCACCAGCGCGTAATTCCAGCGGCAGGTATGAGCGCAGTTGCCGCGGTTTGCGTCGCGATTGGTCATGTAATTGGACAAAAGGCAGCGGCCTGAATAGGAAATGCACATGGCGCCGTGAACAAAGACTTCAAGTTCCAGTGTGTCGGGTGTGTTTTGTCGAATATAAGAAATTTCTTCCAAAGAAAGTTCCCGCGCAAGGACGATTCTCTTGGCACCTGCGGCATGGTAAAAGCGGCAAGCTCCGTCATTTAGGCAGTTTGCCTGTGTGGAAAGATGGATTTCCATATCGGGGGCGTTTTCACGAATGGCCGAGAAGATGCCCATGTCCGAGACGATCAGCGCGTCGGCCCCTGCTTCTCTGATTTGAGAGAGAAAGTGGGGGAAAGCGCGCAATCTGTCGCTTCGCGGAAATACGTTGGTGGTGATATAAACGCGGACGCCTTTTTGGTGGGCGTATGAAATACCGCTTTGCAGTTCTTCGAAATCGGCATTTTCAGCGGCGGTGCGCAGACCGAATTCTTTGGCGCCGATATAGACAGCGTCGGCACCGAAATCAACGGCGAAACGCAGTTTTTCAACGCTGCCGGCAGGTGATAACAGTTCAGGTTTAATCAAAATATCCCTCTAAACGGCTGTGCCCAAAGTAGAGCACTTTGGGCACAGCATAATTATTTTATTTCAGGTTGGCTTTCAGGGTTGCAAGTTCATCTTTGAGTTCCTGAGGCATTTTCTCGTCGAATTTGCCGTAGAATTCTTCGATGCCGGCTGCTTCTTCGTTCCAAAGTGCTTTGTCTACGTTGAGCAGATCGATAAGAGTTTCCTTGGAGATATCCAAGCCTTCGAGCTCGATGTCATCGGGATTGGGAACGTAACCGATAGCGGTTTCGTTGGCACCGACTTTATCTTCGCAACGGGCGAGGATCCACATCAGGACACGCATGTTGTCGCCGAAGCCCGGCCAAATGAAGTTGCCTTCATCGTCGGTACGGAACCAGTTGACGTTGAAGATCTTCGGCGGGTTGGGAATCTTTTTACCCATGTTGATCCAGTGTGCGAAATATTCGCTCATGTTGTAACCTGCGAAGGGGAGCATAGCCATCGGGTCGCGACGAACTACGCCGACAGCGCCTGCAGCGGCAGCGGTCGTTTCGGAAGCCATGATAGAACCGACGAATACGCCGTGGTTCCAGTTTCTGGACTGATATACCAGGGGAGCGGTTTTTGCACGACGGCCGCCGAATACGATGGCAGACAGCGGAACACCGTTGGGATTGTTGAATTCAGAAGAGATGCAGGGGCAGTTGATAGCCTTGGCGGTGAAGCGGGAGTTGGGATGCGCACCGCAGGTGGATTTGTCAGCTTTGTTGTACTTGGTGTAGTCCCAAGGATTGCCTTTCCAGTCGATGGCGTTCTTGGGAGGATTCTTGTCAAGACCTTCCCACCAAACAGTGTTGTCTTCGGTGTTATGCACAACGTTGGTGAAAATGGTGTCTCTCTGGGTGGTTGCCAAAGCGTTGGGGTTGGAGTTGACGTTGGTACCGGGGGCAACGCCGAAGAAACCGTTTTCGGGGTTGACAGCCCAAAGACGACCGTCTTCGCCGACGCGGAGCCATGCAATATCGTCACCGACACACCAGACTTTGTAGCCCTTCTTGCGGTAGAATTCGGGGGGGATGAGCATTGCGAGGTTGGTCTTGCCGCAGGCAGAGGGGAAAGCGGCGGCGATGTATTTGACTTCGCCCTGGGGATTTTCAAGACCGAGGATGAGCATATGTTCTGCCATCCAGCCTTCGTTTTTGCCGAGGTAGGAAGCAATGCGGAGTGCAAAGCATTTCTTGCCGAGCAGAACGTTTCCGCCGTAACCTGAGTTGACCGACCAGATGGTGTAATCTTCGGGGAAGTGGCAGATGTAACGCTCGTTTTCATCCAGTTGTGCTCTTGCGTGCAAGCCTTTGACGAACACGCCGTCTTCACCCAAAGCATCGGCAACAACTTTGCCGACTCTGGTCATGATGGCCATGTTCAAAACAACGTAGATGGAGTCGGTCAATTCAATACCGATCTTTGCAAATTCGCTGCCGACGATACCCATGGAGTAGGGGATAACGTACATGGTCTGACCCTTCATGGAGCCGCGATAAATCTTGGAAAGCTTTTCGTAGCATTCTTTGGGATCCATCCAGTTGTTGATGGGGCCGGCATCTTCTTTTTTGCTGGTGCAAATGAAGGTTCTGTTTTCAACACGAGCCACGTCGTTGATCGCGGTTCTGTGGAGATAACAGCCGGGGAGTTTTTCTTGGTTTAATTTGATGATTTCGCCGGTGGCCATAGCTTCCTGGCGAAGAGCTTCGAGCTGTTCTTCGCTGCCATCGATCCAAACGATCTTGTCGGGACAGCACATTGCAGCCATTTCGTCAATCCACTGATTGACTTTCTTGTTGTTGGTCATCTTTCAGTCCTCCGTGTAATATTATATGGGTGGGGATTACCCCACAACGTTTACCATTCTATATTATATTAAATCACAATCGTAAAATCAAGAGTTTTTTACAAAAATGCAAATTTTTTTAGAAAAAAACACCGTGACCGCAAAAAAATAAAATTATTTATTCTTTTTTTTGAATTGCTCTTGACATTTAAACAGAATTGTGTATAATATCCCTTGTTCCCGTTTTGAGGGAACCAAATGCGAGAGTGGCGGAACTGGCAGACGCGCACGTTTGAGGGGCGTGTGGATTTTCACCGTACGGGTTCAAGTCCCGTTTCTCGCACCAAAGCATTCAAACCCGAACCTTTTACCAATTGGTGAAACGTTCGGGTTTGTTGTTCTCAAAAGATGTTAAATAGCCTTTGTTTGTGGCAGTACAGAGTGATTCGCTCTGTACTGCCACTTCTTCGTTTCAATGCATTTCGCACATAAAGGAGAATTTGAAATGAAGACGAAAAAAAGCATCTGTATGAAAAGGCATTGAGGGAAAGTGTTGATACGAAACTGAATGCAGAGAACGCCGAAGTAACCACACAAGCATCTTTTTCCACAAACAAGAAAAGGATTACAATAATTTCGGATGGGCGAGAAACGCAGAAGCGGTTTCCAAAAACGAACTTGATGATATGTATTCAAAGATACATATAAAAGGTTCTCTTAAAAAATTCAAACAGTCATCCAAAGGCGAAGCCATTATAGAGGTAAACGATAAGCCAAACACAACACTTGGAACGGATAATGTGTTCGTATTTGTAAGGATCTAAAAACGCACCGCAAGTAACGAGAGTAGTAAAATTCAATTTTCACGAAGAAGATTTGTTAGACGATTTTAGAAAGGATATTTATGAACATAACACCAAGAGAGAGATTGAGGCTTATGCGCGAACTTTGGGAGATGAATTTATCCGATACTACGATAGAAGCAATAGTGCAGATTATAGAGAGTACGCGGATAAAGCAAGGGCACAACGAAGCAGAAGCAAAGGCGTTGAAAATCCGAACGAAAATCGAGGAAGGAATCAGCGAAGCACAAATCTTGGAATTTCTCAAACAGATATAGCACCAATTAAGGAGACATCATCAACCGATGGTGTCTTTTTTGATGGCAAAGAAAAGGATTTTTTTCGATGTTGCTTGATGATTTTACCGTGAAATATATTTTATTTGTCAAAATCCTTGCAGATGGATGCGTTTTGTGATACAATCCCATTGTTGTGTTTTTTATAAACATGACATACCCTTATCAGAACAACAAAATGAAACATGTTAAGGAGTTTTTTATGTTTGAGCAAATTCTTGCATGGTACAATGGTTTGGAAGATACCCTATGGGGTTCGCTTCTTTTGTTTGCGGTCGGTGTTATATTGCTGATCAAGGGCGGCGATTGGTTTGTTGACAGTGCGGTTGGTATTGCCAAGCGTTTTCATGTGCCCGAAATCATCATCGGCGCTACCGTTGTGTCTATCGGCACGACGCTTCCCGAGGTGATGGTATCGGTGACTGCCGCCGTCAATAACAACGGCGCGATTGCCTATGGCAACGCCATCGGCTCCATTATTTGTAATACGGCGTTGATCGCGGCGCTCACAATTGCCATTCGTCCCGCGCCCGTGAAACGCAAAACCATTGTGGCGCCCGTATCCTTCTTCTTTGTATCCGCTTTCATTTATATCGTTGCTGCATACATATTCGGCCGTTTCGACAGATGGCTTGGTATCGTCATGATGGCTGTGTTTGGTGTTTATATGTTCACGACCATTTACAGCGGCTTTAAAAATCCCACCGAACAACAGGGTGAAGGAGAGGATGATGGCGCAGGAAGCTTTTTGTGGAAAAACATTATTGTTTTGATCATCAGCGCCGGTTTGATTGCGTTTGGTGCGGATATGCTGGAGGCCTCCTCGGTTTCTTTGGCAACCATGGCGGGCATTCCGACCGAAGTGATCGGTGTGACGGTGGTTGCGCTTTGTACCTCTCTGCCTGAATTGGTTACGGCGGTTACGGCTCTTCTCAAGGGTCACGGCGCCCTGTCGCTCGGTAATATCATCGGCGCCAACATTTTCAATTTGGTGTTGGTGTCGGGTGCGGCAGTGACCATTTCTCCCTTTGTGGTTCCCGAGGGAAGCAAGCTCTTTGGGTTTAACACCTCGCAAATTTTGGAAATTCCCTTGATGGTGGCTGTGATGGCTTTGATGACTCTGCCTGCTTTGTTCAAAGGGAAATTGGGCAGATGGCAGGGTGTTACACTGCTTGGTATTTACGGAGCGTTTGTGGTATTGCAGGTGTTGATTGCAGTAGGCGCTTTTTAACGGTATTTATAAGTTCGGATCTGAAAAAAAGTTGTGTGGAAATTTCCGCACAGCTTTTTTGTTTCCAAGGTTAAATACAAAAAAATCCGCCCGATAAATCAGGCGGATCGGTTGTTTTTCGGTTCTTTTGGGTAGGGTGGTTATGCGTTGTTGTTTTTTTGTTTTCTGATGTCGAAACGGTAGATGGCGATTAAAAGCGAAGTGGTTACGAAAATTTCGGTGCAAAGGCCTGCCCAAGAATGGTTGATAAGATTGTAGACCCACCACAAGAGGGAGGCGGGGAGGGAAAGAAAACGAACCATCCGCGTATTTTTAAGCCACAGACCGATCGAGGAAATGACCATAGAGAGGGTGGGTAAAACAGTCAGGTAGCCTTCCCATGTGAAAAAACCGATGATCAGTGAGCCGATGGCAAAAATATAGGGGAATACGGGGAGATTTCCGTATTTGGTTTCTCTGCACGCATAAGTGAAACCGCGGATGGTTGCAAATACGTTCAGAACGGCGGCCGCAATGGTGTTTTCCCCTTCAAAATAGGCCAACATACCGAAATGAATGGTGAACATGAGTCCTGTGAGCGCTTGGAATATGACAATGATTTTTTTTCGGTCGGATTGGAAAGAAACGATGGCGCAAGCCATGCCGATGTAACCGATGATAGAAATTATAACAGACATATTAACACCTCGCCGCATTATAACACAGTTTTTATATTTTTCAAAGAGTTTTTTTAAAAAGTGGTGAAATTTATTTTTATTTGTGTTATAATAAATTAGATTACTGCGTTCCGATGGAACGTCTTTACCGGAAAGGGGCCCCATTCATGTCGACCACCATTGAAAAAATGATATCTCATACTTTGCCTGCAATCCCCATTCGATTGCCGGTGATTTTTCCGCAAATGCATGCTACCGTGGATATTTCCCGCCAATCTTCCATGAAAACCGTGGAAAGTGTCGCGGGCGGGGATCGGAGCATTTTTATATTGATTCAAAAAGATCCTGCCGTCAATGCACCCGAAGCCGAGGATGTTTATCCTGTCGGTGTGATTGCCCGCGTTAAGCAGTCGGTGCGCACGCCCGATAAACAGATGCGGCTGGTTTTGGAGGGGGTTGCGCGGGGTGAAATGACCTCTTTTGTCCGCAATGCCAAGGGGGGCATTGTTTGCGATGTCATTGAAAAAACATACATATTGCCCGAAAACGGCGGTGTACGCGGGGAAGCGCTTATTCGCCGTGTCATGGAGGTCTTTGAGGGGTATTCCAAATTTGTTCCGAAGCTCTCAAAAGACACTTTTTTGAATATCCGTACCATCCGTGATGTGGGTCTTTTGGCCGATTATATGGCTGCCAATTTGATTTATAAACCCGAGGACAAGCTTGCGATTTTAAACGAGTTTGATCCCATGCACCGCCTGGAAATCCTTCTTTCTGTTTTGGAAAAGGAGACCGAAGTTTTAAAAATGGAGGATTCTCTGTATAAAAAGACCCGCGAGCAGATGGAACGCCAACAGCAGGAATTTTTCCTTCGCGAGCAGATGAAGGTCATTCAGGGAGAACTGGGTGTCGCAGAAGATTTGGGCGGTGAAAACGCAGAGCTTGCCGAAGCGATTGCAAAACTGAAATGCTCGGAAGAGGTGCGTGAAAAATTAAATAAAGATCTCCATCGCCTTTCCGCAATGCCTTTCGGCGCACCCGAAGCCACCGTTTTGAGGGGGTATTTGGATGTATGTCTTGAATTGCCGTGGGGGGTATATACCAAGGATCGATTGGACATTGTCCGTGCCGAAAAGATTTTGAATGAAGATCATGACGGGATGGAGAAGGTCAAAGAACGTATTTTGGAATATTTGGCTGTCAAGCAGCTTTCCCCCGGACTGAACGGGCAGATTTTGTGTCTGGTCGGCGCGCCCGGTGTCGGTAAGACCTCTATCGGCGCATCCATTGCGCGGGCTTTGAATCGTAAATATGTCCGTATGTCGCTGGGCGGCGTGCGGGACGAGGCGGATATACGCGGTCACCGCAAAACCTACATCGGCTCTATGCCCGGCCGCATTGTCAATGCCATTAAGTTGTCGGGCAGTATGAATCCTCTGATTGTATTGGATGAGATTGATAAATTGACCCATGATGCCCACGGTGATCCCGCTTCGGCGCTTTTGGAGGTATTGGATACCGAACAAAACCACGCTTTCCGTGATCACTATTTGGAATTGCCGCTCGATCTGACCGATTGCATTTTTATTGCCACTGCGAATACCCTTGATACCATTCCGCGGGCACTGCTTGACCGCATGGAGGTCATTCAACTGCCCTCTTATACCGATAACGAGAAGATCTCGATTGCACAAAATCACCTGATTCCCAAGCAAATGAAGCGGCACGGCCTGAACAAACGTAAGCTTACCGTGACCGATGATGCGCTGCGTGAAATGATCATTTCATATACCCACGAGTCGGGGGTCAGAAATTTAGAACGTACCATTGCGACCCTTTGCCGCAAGGTGGCGAAAAAGATTGCCGACGGAGAAAATGCCAAGATAAAGGTGGATGCGGGCGATCTGGTCTCTTTCCTGGGACGGCATAAGTACAAGAGGGAACTGCCCTCCACCGTTTCCGAGGTGGGTGTGGTCAACGGACTTGCCTGGACCGAGCTTGGCGGTGAAATGCTCAAGGCTGAGGTGCTCATTTTACCCGGCAGCGGCAAGATTGAGCTGACGGGTCTTTTGGGGGATGTGATGAAGGAATCGGCACACGCCGCCATCAGTTTGATCCGTTCCCGCGCCGATCGGTTCCGCGTGCAAAATCCCGCTTTCTACAAAGAGTGTGACGTACATATCCATTTTCCCGAGGGAGCAGTGCCCAAGGACGGGCCTTCTGCGGGTATTACCGTGACGACCGCCATGATCTCGGCCCTTTCGGGTATTCCCGTTAAGAGCGATGTGGCCATGACGGGGGAGATTACCCTGCGCGGAAAGGTTCTTCCCATCGGCGGTCTGCGTGAAAAAACCATGGCGGCATATACTGCGGGGATTCGTACCGTGGTGATACCCGCCGACAATTACGATGATCTCGAGGATATCGATAAGGTGGTTCGCAAGGAGCTGACCTTTTTGCCCTGCAGTACCATCGATGAGGTTTTGGCGGTTGCTCTGGATCGTGAAAATACAGGGGCATTGGTTGCAGGCGCGACGGTGCCTTATTACGACAACAGTGTTGCATCCACTTCTGTTCAGGTGTAAAGATATGAATAAAAACAACGTTATACTGGCGCATGTGGCCGGTACCGACAGCCAACTGTATAGCGGCGAGCTGCCGCAGTTTGCCTTTTCGGGCCGCTCCAATGTAGGGAAAAGCTCTCTGATCAACCGTCTTTTGGGTCGAAAATCGCTCGCCCGCGTCAGCGGAGAGCCGGGAAAGACCATCACTGTCAACTATTACGAGGTGGACAAAACCGCCATGCTGGTCGATCTTCCGGGTTACGGTTACGCCAAACGCTCGGAGGCAGAACAAAGACGGTGGTCGAGATTGGTCGAGAGATATTTCAAAGACAATCAAAACTTGGTTTTTGTGTTGCAGTTGATTGATCTAAAGGTTGGGCCGACCAAAAATGATTTGGATATGCTCGACTGGTTGTATGAAACCAAGACGCCCTTTATTGTGGTGGCGACCAAATGCGACAAGCTCAATAAGACCAATCGTGAAAAGCAGATTCGTATGCTTCATGAACATGAATCGATTCCCGATGATGTGCCCGTCATTCCTTTTTCGGCGTTGACGGGGGAGGGCGCAGAGGATGTTTGGCGTTGTATTGAGGATGCTTTTAAGGAGGAAAACGTATGAAAATTGCCCGCGTTTTGTTTGACGGCCGCACATACGAGGGGGTCGTTTCCAAATTGGGTTTTCAGCCGTATATTGGTTCTTTTTACGACGGAACTGCCCGTCCCGAGGGAGGGCTTTTGCCGCTGGACGAGATTCGTTTTTTGACTCCGTGTCATCCGCGGAACATCGTGGCGGTGGGGAAAAATTATCTGGATCATGCCAAAGAATTCGGCGGAGATATTCCTGACCGCCCCATTCTCTTTTTAAAACCCGCAACGGCGGCTGTTTCCCATCTTGCGCACATTGAGATGCCCGAAGGCTTTGGGCGTATCGATTATGAGGGCGAGCTTGCATTTGTTGTCAAGAAAACCGCAAAGAAGGTCGCATCCAAAGATGCTGCCGATTATATTTTGGGTTATACCTGTATGTTTGATATGACGGCGCGGGAAGTACAAAGAGCCGACGGACAGTGGACGCGGGGAAAATCATTTGATACGTTTGCACCCTTTGGACCGACGATTGAAACGGATGCCGATATTGCAAACGCTGTGTTGACTACCCGTAAAAACGGTGTGACGGTACAGCATGCGCCCTGTTCGGATATGCGGTGGCAGCCCCACGATCTTTTAAGCTTTATCACTGCTTTTATGACCCTTTATCCCGGAGACGTGGTGACCACGGGAACGCCCGCCGGCATCGGCCCTGTTGAAAGCGGAGATACGCTGGAGCTTGAAATTACAAGCGTCGGTACCTTGATTAACAAGGTTATTTAACGAAAAAACGGGCATACTCTCCTTGGGGAGGGATGCAGATGAACGTGGTCGTTTGTGAATCCGATTGCAGATTGCATCGATTTTTGCAAAAAAAATGCCGCGGTATTCGGTTGTTTTCATTGCGGGAAGCGCCGAAATCGTGCGATATTGTGGTGGCGGCTGAAGCGTATTTACCCGTCTGCTCGGCAACATACCCGAAATCCGAGTTGTTTGTTGGGGGTGAAGATGTCTTTCGCCGCATGGCGGCGGCGCAAAAAGGAATCCCGCCGTTTGATTCGCTTGTATTTTGCGGTATGAAAAGTCATCATACTCTGCTTTTTTCTTCCATTGGCCAAGCGAGCGCAACACTTTGTTTGCAGCGCAGCGTGGTCTTTCGAGGGGAAGAACTATGTATCGGCGAATATCCCGTGCCCTTCGATGACGAGGGCGATTTGTATGAAAATTTGGTTTGTTCCTTTATCCGTTTATGTCAAGGGATGTGTGGATGTGAAAAAGTCTTATAACGCGGATAAACAAAAGGTATATTTATCTTGTACCGTGCGGGAATTGGTAGGGCTTATCAAGGACCGCGGCGGATTGACCGGCTCGAATTTGCCTGCTTTGCAGCCCGAGGAGTCGGTCGTTTTGTTATCTTCCCAAGAAAAGACAGATAAATCCACCGAAAGAACAGCGGTCAAAGCGGCGGTGTCACTCTCGGGATACACCCTGCTTCTTTCGGGTGTGATTGAAAAGTTGATCTGTCGGGAGGATGCTTATACGGTTTTCATCGAGCGGCAGTTGCCCCGCTCGCCGAGTGGCATGAAAGCCCCTGCGATTGCACACTATCAAGCGGGTGTTTTGTATGCTTTTGCCCTTTTGACCTCGCGCGCGCCGATCGAGGTGGGATTGACGATCAGATATATACATAAAAAAAGCGGAGAAGAAAAAGAATTTTCCTATTCTTTTAGCCCGACTTCACTGCATGAGGCGGTTTCTCCCATTTTTGCTTTGTTTGATCCCTATGGAAAGGCGCTTGCTGCCGATGAAGAGAAAAAGCACGAAATGTGCCGTGCGCTTCGTTTTCCTTATCCTAAAATGCGCGAGGGTCAAAAAGACATGATCCGCGCGGTGTATGAGACCATTAAAAACCGCACAAGACTTTTCTGCGATGCCCCCACGGGTATCGGAAAGACGGTGTCGGTCTTGTATCCCGCCCTCAAGGGGCTTGGCAATCAAAGATGCGACCGCGTTTTTTACCTGACGTCTAAAGGAACGGTGCAAAGAGCGGTGATGGATTCTCTCGCTGCTTTGTGGGGAGAAAAGCCTTTTGTGCGTACCCTGTTTTTGACCGCTAAGGAGCGAATATGCCAAAATCGACTGGCTTGTCGGGATGCTGTTTGCCAAAATCAGGAAGGGTATTTTCAGCGGGTAAGCGCCGCGCGGATGGAGCTTTTGGCAATGGATACCGTGTATCACCGCAAGCTCATAAGCGAAATTGCCGCCAAACATACCCTTTGTCCTTTTGCTCTGTCGCTCGAGCTGATTCCTTATTGCGATCTGATCGTTTGTGATTACAATTACTTTTTTGATATATCTCCGCTTTTGCTTCCCGTGGCAAGAAGTGCCGAGCATGCGGTTTTGCTGATAGATGAGGCGCATAATCTGCCAAAGCGGGTGACCGATGCCTATTCGGCATTCCTTTCGCTTGATACCCTTTTGTATGTGAAAGAGGCGGTTTTTTCCCTTTCGCCCGATGATTTATCTGCTTTTGATGGTCTTGTCGGCTTATATACCGATCTAAAAAATCGCTACTCGAAAAATGCCGATATAGACGAGGATGCATTGGCTTTGTTTGTGAAAGAAGCGGCCTTTCTTTCGGAAAATGTTTATCCTGCCCTCCTTTACCGCATTCGCAATACCGAGAACGGAAAAGAAAAGTATGCGGCTTATCGTGCGGCGCTTTCCGATGTCCTTGCATTTTTACTCGTCGCGGAAAGGATGGATAAGGGGGGATGTGCCTATTTTGACGACCATGGAAAATTGCAGCTTCTTTGCATCGATCCTGCTGAAAAGATCCGCAGTGTGACCGATGTTTGCGGTTCTGCAGTTTTCTTTTCGGCCACCCTTTTGCCCGAGATGTATTATGAACGGCTGTTTGGTATGGAGGATGATGATTTGTTTTTGTCCATTCCCTCGCCGTATGACGGGGAACAGCTTTTGTTTATGCATTGGCCGCTTCCCCAGACCTATCGCGCAAGGGAAGAAAATTTACCGTCGCTTTTGCAGGGACTTGCTACGGTTCATCAAAACGGCGGGGGCAATGTGCTGGTATTTTTCCCGTCCTACGAATATATGCAGTTGGCGGCTTCGCGTTACAAAGAGACGTCGGGCGGACGGCGTATGCTGGTGCAATCGGCAGAAATGTCCCACGATGAACGAAATCGCTTTTTGCAGATTTTGAAAACCGAAGAAAGGGATCCTTATCTTGCTTTTGCGGTGATGGGCGGTTTCTTTTCGGAAAGCATCGATTTGGTGGGGGATTGTCTGCGCGGTGTTGTCATCGTCGGTTGCGGAATGCCGCCGCCGAGTGTGGCAGGAGGCAAGGTGGCGGAATACTTTGCCCGCGAGGATGAAAACGGTGTGGGCTTTGCCTACCATTATCCGACCATCAACCGCATTTTGCAGGCGGCGGGACGGGTCATCCGCAGTGAAAATGACCGCGGTTTTCTTCTTTTGTGTGACGAAAGGTTCGGCGATCCGCTTTATGAAGAAAGCTATCCCGAGCATTGGAACGAGCCGATACGGGTCTTTTCACCTGCCGAGATCAAGGCGAATTTAAAAGAGTTTTTCTGACAATGAAAAAGGGGCGATCCGTGCGGATCGCCCTTTTTGGCGCTGTTTCTTAAAGACTGCCGTTTTTAAGATTCTGTTCAGCGCTTTGGATCATCTTTTTGACCATTTGGCCACCAATGCTGCCTGCCTGCTTGGAGGTCAGGTCGCCGTTATAACCGTTTTTCAAGTTTACGCCCACTTCGGAAGCGGATTCCATCTTGAATTTGTTCATAGCATCTTTGGCTTCGGGTACAAGAGATTTGTTAGACATAGTCTTTCTCCTCAATATATTGTTGATACTTTGAAAGGAAGTTCCTTTCATGAACCTTTTTAGGTTCTGTTATTATGATTGCACATTTCCCGTTGAATATACTGGAAATGTTTGCCGCTTTTTGTTTTTTGTTTTTCGCGGCAATCAGAGTGTAACCTGTTTGATAAAAAATATACGCAAAAACAAAAAAAGTCTTGACAAATAAAAAATATAGGAATACAATGCAAGTAATTTGATGCGGAGGACAAAAGAAATGCAAGCTTTTGCAAACAACTTTTTTTCGTATTACTTTAGCGTAGCTTTTTATTTTAGCTATGCATTTTTTGGTGCGAAAAAGTTACATGTGAAAGCGTAATTTTTGAGATATCCGTGCAAGAATATCCAAATATTCACCCTCACTTGTAACAAAATGCAAGTGAGGGATTTTTTCGGAGGAAATATGGAAAAAATTGATATAGCCAGAGAGCAGATCAACCGAATCGACCGTGAAATGGCATCACTTTTTGTCCAAAGGATGCAAGCGGTCGAATTGGTGTCCGAATATAAAAGGGAACGCGGCCTGCCTGTGCTTGACCAAAAGCGTGAGGATGCCGTCATTGCCAAAAATACAGCTTATGTGGAAGATGACGTTTTGCGCGGATACTACACCGACTTTTTAAAAGAGACCATGAAACTTTCAAGAACATACCAGAGCTATTTGCAAAAGGGTGTTTGCGTAGCTTTTGCAGGTGTGGAGGGAGCGTTTGCCGAGGTGGCGGCGAAAAAGATTTTTCCAAACGCCGAAAGAAGGACTTACGGAGATTTTGTATCCGCCTACAAGGCGGTAGAGGATGGCGTGTGTGATGTTGCCGTTTTGCCCATCGAAAACAGCTTTGCGGGAGAGGTTGGCAGTGTTATCGATCTGTTAAATGAGGGATCTTTGTACATCAATGGGATATACAATTTGCCGATTGTCCAAAATCTTTTGGCCATTCCCGGTACAACCCTCGAGGAAATTAAAACGGTGATCAGCCATCCGCAGGCGCTCGGTCAATGCGGTGGATATATCAAGGAACACGGATTTGAAAAAATGGAAGCGGTCAATACCGCTGTTGCCGCCCAAATTGTAGCAGAGAAAAAGGATAAGACCCTCGCGGCCATTGCGGGAATCGATACCGCGAAGCTGTATGATCTTTCGGTGATTGACCATGATATTAACCAAAGCCGCGACAACACCACGCGTTTTGCGGTTGTTTCCAAGATCAGATGCGGTGGTGACAAAAACAAAAATTCGGTTTTGACCTTCACGGTTTCTCACGAAGCGGGAAGTTTGGCAAAAGCCATCGCCGTCATCGGAAAGCATGGTTTTAACATGACTGCTTTGCGAAGCCGCCCCAGAAAAAACAAATCTTGGCAGTATTATTTCTATGTTGAACTGGACGGAAACGTTGACAGTGAAGACGGGAAACGCATGATCGACGAGATGGGAGAGTTTTGCAGTGAAATGAAAATTCTGGGAAGTTTTTCGGACGATCAAGTGTTATAAAGGAAGAAAAATATGACATTAACGGTAGATTTAAAAAAAGACAGTTACGATATTATAATTGAAAAAAACATCCTTTCCAAAGCGGGAGAATACCTTTCGCTCGATCGTAAGGTGCTGGTTGTGACCGACAGCGGTGTGCCCGAGCAATATGCAAAAACCGTTTTGAACCGGTGTCGGCAGGGCGTTTTGTTTGTTTTACCGACGGGGGAGAGCGGAAAAAGCCTTGCATATTTTGAAAAGATGATGGGTGTCATGCTCGAAAACGGATTTACCCGTTCGGATGCCGTGGTGGCGGTCGGCGGTGGGGTTGTTGGAGATCTTGCGGGATTTGCCGCTTCTTGCTTTATGCGCGGTGTGGATTTTTATAACATTCCCACCACCCTTCTTTCGCAGGTCGATTCTTCGGTCGGTGGCAAAACTGCCGTGAATTTCGGCGGGGTCAAAAACATTGTAGGCGCTTTTTATCAACCCAAAAAGGTGCTCATCGATCCCGCACTTTTGCAAACACTGCAAAGACGCCAATGGGCAAATGGTCTTTGCGAGGCGCTCAAAATGTCTGTCACCTGCGATGAA
Source organism: Eubacteriales bacterium (assembly GCA_045536965.1). Classification (GTDB taxonomy): domain Bacteria; phylum Bacillota; class Clostridia; order Oscillospirales; family SIG627; genus UBA5448. The sequence goes on along the minus strand of JAZSON010000018.1, from coordinate 34,803 downwards.
AGGCTTTTTTCGCTCCTTGAAAACGGGAATGTGGAGGAAAATATTGAAGATATCCTCATAGCGGCGGTCAAAATCAAAATCGATGTGGTGTCCGCCGACGAAAAAGAGAAAAATCTCCGCAAGGTTTTAAATTTCGGACACACCCTCGGGCACGGTATCGAGGTGGTGAGTGGGTTATACCACGGAGAATGCGTCTCTCTCGGAATGCTTCCCATGTGCGGTGAACGGGCAAAAGGCCGTGTGGAAAAAGTGCTTAAAAAGCTTTCCCTTCCCGTTCGTTTTGCCTTTGATCTTGACGCGGCGTTTGCCGCCGTTTGCCACGATAAGAAGGCAAGGGATGGGAAAATCGATATTGTTCGGGTTGAAGACATTGGAAGTTTTGCCTTTGAATCGGTGGAAAAAGATTGCTTGAAATCGCTTTTAGCGGAGGTTTTACCATGAAAAATACATTTGGAAATGCCCTTTCGGTGACACTGTTCGGTGAGAGTCACGGTGATATGATCGGTCTTGTCATGGATGGACTTGCCCCCGGTATGACGGTGGATCTTGATTTTATCAGGCATAAGCTTTCTTTGCGTCGGCCTGCGGGAGATATTGCAACGGGCAGACGAGAAGAGGATGAATTTTCTATCGTCAGCGGCGTGTATAACGGAAAAACCACCGGTACTCCTTTGTGTATTCTGATCCCCAATCGTGATGTAAAAAGCAAGGATTACAGTAAAAACGAAGATCTTTTGCGTCCGAGTCACGCCGACTATACCGCCCAGATGAAGTATCATGGCTTTCAGGATAAGCGGGGAGGCGGTCATTTTTCGGGCCGTTTGACGGCGGCTTTGGTGGCAGGCGGCGCCATTTTGCTGTCGGCGCTTGCGCAAAAAGGTATTTACATCGGCACCCACGTCAAAGCCTGCGGCGGTGTTTCGGATAGGGATTTTTCTGATTTGATGTGCGATATTCATACCCTTGAAAACAAGACGTTTGCCGTTTTGGATGAGGGGGTTGAAGAAAAAATGAAAAGCCGTATTCTGGCTGCCCGCCAAGAGGGAGACAGTGTAGGCGGTATTTTGGAAACAGCCATTGTGGGTATGCCCGCAGGTGTGGGTGAGCCGTGGTTTGATTCTCTTGAGGGGGTTCTTGCCCACGCCATTTTCAGTATTCCCGCCATTAAGGGAATTGAATTCGGCAGCGGTTTTGGTTTTGCTGACTTAAAGGGCTCGCAGGCAAATGATCCCTTTACGGTTGAAAACGGAAAAATCAGCACTTTAACCAATCAAAACGGCGGGATCAACGGTGGAATTACAAATGGTATGCCCATCCTGTTTCGCTGTGCGGTAAAGCCTACGCCGACCATTTTCAAGGAACAAAAAACCGTGAATATAAAGAAAATGGAAAACACGGTGATTTGTGCCGAGGGACGGCATGACCCTGCCATTTTGCACCGCGCACGCGTTGTGGTGGACAGTGTGGCTGCCATGGCTTTGTGCGATATGCTTTCCATTCGCTTCGGTACTGATTTTTTGAGGGTTGATATATGAAATACGGTTGTATCGGAGAAAAACTGGGTCACAGTTTCTCCAAAGAAATACATGGAAAAATCGCCGATTACCCTTACTGTATCAGAGAAATCCCCCCCGGAGAACTTGCTTCTTTTATGGAAAAAAAGGGGTTTATCGGCATCAATGTAACCATTCCCTACAAGCAAGCGGTGATTCCGTTTCTTGATAAAATCGATTTTGGCGCAAAAGAAATCGGCGCGGTCAATACCATCGTCAACCGAAACGGCAAGCTGTTTGGATATAACACCGATTTTTTTGGTATGAAAGCGCTTATGGAGAAAAATAGTATTTCCTGTCAGGGAAAAAAGGTATTGGTGCTCGGAACGGGCGGCACCTCGAAAACCGCAAGATGTGTGGCTAAAAGTATGGGCGCGAAAAGTGTACTTACGGTGGGCAGAACGAAAAAAGAGGGATGCATCACCTATGAGGAGATGTACCGTGAACACAGCGATGCCAATGTCATTATACAGACCACCCCTGTCGGAATGTTCCCCGCTGCCGACGGCTGTCCTTTGGATTTTGCGCCTTTTTGGAATTTGACGGGTGTGGTGGATGCCGTTTACCACCCTTTGAAAACCAATTTGGTGTTGGAAGCCGAAAAACGCGGGATTACGGCGGTCGGCGGTCTTTATATGTTGGTGGCGCAGGCGGTGTTTGCTTCGGAATACTTTTTGGATGTCGTCCACGGAAATGCGGTCATTGAAAAGGTCTATACAAAGATGCTAAAAGAAAAAGAAAATATCGTGTTGATCGGGATGCCCGGCTGCGGTAAAACGACGATCGGCACCCTTTTGGCAGAGGATGGCAAAAGCTTTTTTGACAGCGACAAGGAAATTGAAAAAGAGATCGGCTGCACCATCAAAAGCTATATGGAAAGTCACGGCGAAGAGGCGTTTCGGGATGTGGAGGAAAGGGTCATTGCGCGGCTTTCCAATCTGACGGGATGCGTCATATCGGTGGGCGGCGGGGCTGTTTTGCGGGAAAACAACCGAAAAAGACTGAAAAGAAACGGAAGAACCGTCTTTTTGAATACACCTCTTGAGCGGCTCGTTCCAACCGATGACAGACCCCTTTCGGATACAATCGAAAAGTTAAAGGCACTGTATGCGGCGCGTATCGATATATACCGCGCCATCGCGGATATTGAAATTATACCGCCGGCCGGAATAAGCGACACATTGGCGGCGGTCAAGGAGGCACTCCAATGAAAATAGCGGTCATCAACGGCCCGAATATCAATATGCTCGGCATCCGAGAACCCGATATTTACGGAAAAGAAACCTACGCGGATCTGGTCGAGAAAATAAAGAAGCATTGCTATGATAAAAACATAGAGTGCGAGGTATATCAATCCAATCATGAGGGAGATCTGATCGATAAGATTCAGGCTTGCTACGGCGAAGCGGACGGCATCGTCATCAATCCCGGAGGATATACCCATACAAGTATTGCCATTTTGGATGCGCTCAAAGCGGTCATGATTCCGACGGTTGAGGTGCATATTTCGGATGTTTGTGCGCGCGAAAGTTTTAGACAAATCAGTTTTGTGCGCGAGGTTGCAAAAAAAACGATTGCGGGTATGGGTACAGACGGGTATATAGCCGCCATTGATTTTCTTTGTGGTGGTGAGAAAGAAAAATGATTGCACGGATCGGAAAATGTACGTTGCAAGGAAAGGTCGAGGCACCACCCTCTAAAAGTATGGCGCACCGCTTTCTCATTTGCGGCGGACTTGCAGGGGAGAGCATGATTGAAAATATTTCTCTTTCCGAGGATATTTCGGCTACCATGGGTTGCCTTTCCCATTTTGGGGTCGATGTTTCTTTTTTCGAAAATGTTGCCCGAATCGCGCAAAAAACCAATAAAAACGACGATGCGGTATGTGCTTTTGATTGCAAGGAAAGCGGCAGCACTTTGCGCTTTTTCATTCCTCTTGCACTGGCGGCAGGAAAAAAAGCCATTTTTTCGGGCGCGGGTCGCTTGATGGAAAGACCGCTTACCGTCTATGAAAATTTAGCCAAAGAAAAAGGGTTTTCATTTGTGAGAGAAAACGGCCTTTTGCATATCGACGGAAAGCTGTCGGGCGGTGTGTATCGGGTGGACGGAAGTGTCAGCAGTCAGTTTATAACGGGACTTTTGTTTGCTTTGCCTTTGCTTTTGGAGGAAAGTGTTGTGGAGATCATTCCTCCCTTTGAGAGTCGTTCCTATGTACTTCTTACCTTGCAGGCCATGGAAAAATTCGGGGTGCGGGTGGATTTTGACGGCGAATATAAGTTCTTTATCCCCAAAAACCAAACCTACCGTCCCCAAAAGATTCGAGTGGAGGGGGATTGGTCCAACGCCGCTTTCCTCGATGTGTTTAACTACCTGGGCGGAGCGGTTACGGTGGAAGGACTGGATGAAAACAGTTTGCAGGGGGATAAGATTTACCGCGAATATTTTGCGGCACTGGAGAACGGACGACCGACACTGGATATTTCCGATTGTCCCGATCTTGGGCCTGTTTTGATGGCTCTTGCCGCCGCGAAAAACGGGGCGGTGCTTATCGGGACTTCCCGACTTGCAGTCAAAGAAAGCGACCGCGGCCGTGTGATGGCGGAGGAACTTTCCAAATTGGGTGCAAGGATTCGAGTCAAGGAAAACAGTATTGAAATCGACAAAGCCCCTCTTTTTCCGAGTGATGCACCTCTTTGCGGACACAATGACCACCGCATCGTCATGTCACTTACCACCGTTTTAACGGCGGTGGGGGGGGGAATTTCGGGTGTTGAAGCGGTGAAAAAAAGCTTCCCCGATTATTTTGAAAAACTCAATCAATTAAAAGCGAAGGTGAATTTGTGTGATTGTTGACACAAGAAAAAATATACTTATTGTCGGTTTGGGTCTTCTCGGTGGCAGCTATGCACGCGGACTGAAACGCTTCGGCTTTCATATTGCCGCTATCACAAAGGAAGAATCATCGATTGATTATGCCTTGCGCGAAGGTATCATAAACGAGGGGACGACCGAAATTGATGCCGAGATGATCGGACGTGCCGATATTATCATTTTTGCGTTGTATCCACAGACCTTTATTGCGTGGGTGGAGGAAAATCAAAGGTATTTTAAGTCGGGCGCTTTGTTGACAGACGTGACGGGTGTAAAGTCAAATGTTGTCGGTAAAATCCAGCAGATGCTTCGTGAGGATGTGGAGTTTATTCCCGCGCACCCCATGGCGGGGCGGGAATGCTCAGGTGTGGAAAACAGCACCGAAAAAATGTTTGTCGGTGCAAACTACATTATTACACCGACCGAGAAAAACACCGCCGATGGGATCGAGACCTGTCGAGAGCTTGGTTATCTTTTGGGCTTTTCCCGTATTTCCGTGCTGACGCCGAAGGAGCACGATGAGATCATCGGCTTTGTTTCCCAGCTTACCCACTGCATCGCTGTTTCTCTCATGACCTGCAACGAGCGTGAGGGGCTTGAAAAATTTACGGGTGACTCGTTTCGCGATCTCACCCGCATCGCCAAGATCAACGATGTGATGTGGAGTGAGCTGTTTATGGAAAACAAAGAAAAACTTTTAGATCAAATGGATATGTTCTTAAATCAGTTTGAAAAACTCAAAGATATGCTCGCAAACGGCGATGTGGACGGGATGCGGAAAATGATGCAACTGTCCACTGCACGCAGGGTATTGTTTGATAAATAAGGGGGAAAGCACAGTGCAAAACATGAATTTCATTCGGAAACTTCCCGTCCCCAAGGACATCAAGGAGCAGTTTCCCGTTTCGTCTGAAACTGTAAGAATCAAAGAGAAAAGAGATGCCGAAATCAAGGCGATCATCAAAGGAGAGGTGAAAAAACTTCTTCTCATCATTGGCCCTTGTTCGGCCGACCATGAGGACAGTGTGATTGATTATATCACCCGTTTAAGAAGGGTGCAGGAAAAGGTTAAGGACAAAATTTGCATTGTTCCGCGTATTTATACCAATAAGCCCCGCACCACGGGCGACGGATACAAGGGGATGCTTCATCAACCCGACCCCCATCGCAGTGAAGATATGCTGGCGGGTTTGATTGCCATTCGCAAACTGCACATGAGAGCGGTGGAAGAGACGGAATTTACCTGCGCAGACGAGATGCTTTATCCCGACAATTATCGTTATCTTTCGGATGTTTTGTCCTACGTTGCCATCGGCGCCCGTTCGGTGGAGGATCAAAGCCATCGTTTGACTGCCAGTGGTCTGAGTATTCCCGTTGGTATGAAAAACCCCACGGCGGGCGATCTTGCGGTCATGATGAATTCCATCGTTGCGGCGCAGCATCCCCATACGTTTATTTATCGCGGTTGGGAGGTTAATACCAACGGCAATGAATACGCCCACGCCATTCTGCGGGGATATGTCAACAAGCACGGGCAGTCACTTCCCAATTACCACTACGAGGATCTTTACCATCTTTGTGAACTTTATGCCGAAAGCGGTCTTGAAAATCCTGCCGCCATCGTGGATGTAAACCATGCCAATTCGGGGAAAAATGCCTTAGAGCAGGTGCGTATCGCCAAAGAAGTGATGCATAGCTGCCACCACAACGCCGATATCGGTAAATTGGTGAAGGGACTGATGATTGAAAGTTATATCGAGGACGGAAAGCAAACGCCCGACGAATGTGTGTACGGAAAATCCATTACCGACCCTTGTTTGGGATGGGAAAAGACCGAGCGATTGATTTTTGATCTTGCTGACACAATCTAAAGATAAGAGAGCCAAACACACTTGTTTGGCTCTCTTTTTTTCTTGCGGGAAATGCCAAAACTATTGACAATTCTTCTTCGCGGGTGTATACTCCGCATGTCAGAGTAGAAATATGCGGGTTAAGTGCCGTGCGGACGGGGAGTTGCCGCGCGGACGAAAAGATTTCTTGCCGTGCATATTTCGCATCCCGCTGCATGAGCATGGAAATATCTTCTTCCGCATGCTTTTGGCAGCATGGCAGGAAGGAGATTTTTATTTTGTCCGCTCGTTTACGTGTTTCTGTGGTGGCCATGTCGGGCCTTTTGGTGGCCTGCAGTTTGGTGCTCGGTGTTATCGGTAAAGCCTATTTTACCTTTGGCCCTATCCGCATTACCTTTGAAAATTTGCCTGTTTTATTGGGAGGATTTCTGTTTGGTCCTCTCCTTGGTGGTATGGTCGGTGTTTGTTCGGATCTCTTGAGCTGTGTGGCGGCGGGGAATCCTATCAATCCCATCATCACGCTGGGTGCTTTTGCCGTTGGTTTTTTGGCGGGCTTTTTCAAGAAAAAGGTGTGTCGTTCCGATTCGTTTTTTTCTTTTTTCCTCTCGGCTTTGTTTGCCCATGTGATCGGCTCCATGGTGATCAAGTCGGTCGGTCTGCGGGTTTACTATGTGTACCCTTATCATTTGCTTTTCTTGCGTATTCCCCTTTATTTTTTCATTGGCGGCATTGAAGGGTATGCGCTTTATGCCTTTTCCAAAATTAAATTTGTGCGCAAACTGTTAGGAAGGGTGTGAGGGTATGGACATCAATCAAGCGATGGAGTTTATTCACGCGGTCTCCTGGAAGGGGAGCCGTCCCGGTCTTTCGAGAATCACGCAGCTACTTGCCCTCTGCGGCAATCCCCAAAACGATTTGACCTTTGTGCATGTGGCGGGTACCAACGGCAAAGGGTCTTTTTGCGCCATGCTTTCTACCATTCTTTGCGAGGCGGGGTATAAAACGGGATTGTTCGTTTCGCCGTATGTGTTGCGTTTTTCCGAAAGAATGCGGATAAACGGCGAGGAAATCTCAGATGAAGATTTGGCCGAAATAATCACACAGCTTGCGCCTTTTTGCGATAAGATGGAGGATGCGCCCACCGAATTTGAACTCATTACAGCCGCCGCATTTTTGTATTTTCAAAAAAAGAAATGCGATATTGTTGTGTTGGAGGCGGGGCTTGGCGGTCGGCTGGATTCGACCAATGTCATTTTGCCGCCCCTTCTTTCGGTCATCACGGGGATTGCAATGGATCATGCCGCTGTGCTGGGTGATACCGTCGAAAAGATTGCCGCCGAAAAGGCGGGAATCATAAAATGCGGTTCCAAACTGCTTTACGGCGGAAATGACCAAGCGGCTTATCGGGTGATTGCAGAAAAAGCAAAGGCCTGCGGGGTGAAACCCATGCGGGTAAACCATGATTTGTTGCGGGTGGAAAAAAGCGATTTAAACGGTTCGGTGATCTCTTTTGATCCCTTCTCGCATTTGACGGTTTCTCTTGCGGGCGCCTATCAGCCGCGCAATGCGGCGACCGTTTTGACCGCTGTTTCCATGTTAAAAGAAAGCGGGTTGCATATTGATGATGATGCGGTTGCGCGCGGTCTTGAGAAAGTGAAGTGGCCCGCGCGGTTTGAGGTTTTGAAAAAAGAACCGCCGATCGTTTACGACGGCGGTCATAATCCCCAAGGGGTATTGGCTTGTATGGAAAGCGTGGAGTTGTGCTTTCCGCATCAAAAGGTGCTTATGCTTTGCGGGGTAATGGAGGATAAGGAATACGAGACGATGGCGGACATTCTTTCTCCTCGTTGCGCTTATGTTTTGACGGTGACGCCCGACAATCCGCGGGCGCTTTCGGGTGAGAAGCTTTGCGATGTATTTGCCCGCCGCGGTGTGGCAGGCGAAAGCTTTGCGAGTGTAAAAGAGGCTGTAAACCGTGGTTTTGCCTTGGCAAAGGAACAAAATATGCCCTTGGTTGTACTTGGCTCTCTTTATATGTACGCCGCATTCAGAGAGGCTTTTGACCCACTCGGTTAATCTACATGGATCCACTTTCCGAGGTGGAAGGAGTAGATCGTACATTCGCTTGCCTCTACGCCGATCAATTCTTTGACGGCGCGGCGATATAAGAGTAGCTGCTCGCGGTAACGCTCGATGATCGTCTCGGCATTGTCAACACGGTCGGTTTTGAAGTCAAGCACCGTATATTTACCGGCGGCGTTTTGATAATAGCAGTCAATGACACCCTGTACAAGCAGTTTTGCATCGGTGTCGATCGATAAGATGCTTTTTCCCGGAATTTCGGACGGTGACAACAGCATATTGAAACGGGTCTCCCGACGGACGTCGGGGGACTTTTCTATTTCGCGAAAGCGTTCGGAGGTGAAAAAGCGGGTGAGCGCGAAGAAATTGAGTTTTTCGGCATCTTGGGGGGAAATGAAACCGCGCAAAACCAGTTCTTCGGCTTCGCTTCTTACCCCGAGAGCAGCACAGTGCGCAAAGTTTGCGTATTGCATAAACAAGTGCATGGCGGTGCCGTGGCTTGCGCCGTCGTCGCGGGTTTCGCGCATGAAAAGCGGGATGCGATTGGGGGCGGGCATGCGAAGCTCGTCCACCGTCAATTTACCCGATTTCAGTTGAGAGACCGAAATTTTTTTCGGAAGACGGGATTCTTGTCGGTGGGGGTATGTAAAGGTGAGGATGTCTTTGAGGTGATCGGTACACAAGGCACTTGAAGCGGGCGTGGTCTGCTCGGGGAGCGAGAGTGTCTCCGACTCGTCAAGCGCGGGAACGGTGGGGTTGACCGCAACGGTAAAGGGGTGGCGGGAAAAACGGTATTGCGCATCAGGCGAAGATAAGTCGAGTCCGACGGCCCAGCGAGCAAAATCCTTTTCGTTTGCAAACGACAAAAGGATGAGTTCAAAATGGGATTTGGTGGATTCAATGCGGTGAGTCTTGTCGATCACTCCTGTTTTGGAAAGGGCATCGGGGAGGGCGCGGACAAGGGATGCGCGGAGACTTTTGGGGGAGGCGGTCAGATACAAGCTGTCTCTTGCGCGGGTGAGGGCGACATATAAAATGCGCATTTCTTCGCGGTATAAACGGTTGCGAATATCGATCTGCGCCGCTTTGCGCATACAGGTGTTGATTTTTGTGTAACCTGTTTCGGAGGGCAGGGGGAAGGTTACGCCGAGATCTTGAGAAAAAACGGCCTTTTCATTTATATCCTTTTCAAGGTAGGGGGTGGCGAGACCGCTGTAAAAGACTACGGGAAATTCCAGACCTTTGGAAGAGTGTACCGTCATCAGACGCACACCTTCGCCTGAAAACGCTCCCGTCGGCATCTCGCGGGCATCGCTTTTTTCCATTTGGCGGGTAACAAGACGGAGAAAATGATGGAGTCCATGGAAAACGTCGGTTTCTCCTTGACGCGCCATGGTGTGGAGAGTATAAAGGCGTTTGCCTGCTTCGGGGTCGGGAAAATGTTCAAAAAGATGGTATTCGGTGAACAGTTTCCAAATCAAAGCATCGGCAGGGAGGATACGCGCATCCTCGCGGAGGGCGTGTAAGCGGGATATGAACAGGGCGCACTTTTCTCCGAGCGGGGTTTCTTGCGCGGCGGTACGCAATAAAGAAAGATAAAACTTTTCTTTATTGTTGTCTTGACGGATGGCCACCAACTCATCGGGCGAAAAACCAAACAGCGGAGAATCCATGATGGCGAGCAGGTGAATATCGCGGTATGGATTGTCGATGGCATGCAGGAAAGAAAGGGTGAAAAGGATGTCGGGTTGCTTGAAAAAGGGTGTTTCCAGTTGGGTTGCGGTGGGTATAGACAGGTTTTTCAAGGCATCTTCAATCCGCCGCAGGGTTGTTTTTTGACGCGCAAGCACGGCGATGTCGGAGGGGAGACACTGCGCCGAAGAAATCAGACGCGCGATTTCTTTGGCAACGAAGTTATCTTCATCGGGGGAAGTATCCTCCTCGTCCGAAAGCGCTTTGCCGTCGAAAATATGCAGTGAAACATCCGCATTTCCGACACATTCCCTTCCCGGAACAAGGGCATCCTTGTCGGTGTACATGGGATCTTTCGGATCGGTGTTCATGCATACGCCGCATACCGCATTGGTAAAGTAAAGAATGGAGGGATGTGAGCGGTAGTTTTTGGATAAAAAGACGCAGGCGTTGTCCCCCTCGGCGTTTTCATGCGAGGGGAATCTTTTTTGATAGTCGCGGAAAAGAGCCGGCATGGCGCCACGGAAGGCGTAGATGCTTTGTTTGGGATCGCCCACCATGAAGCGGTCGTTGTTTGTGGAAACGGCACGCAAAATGGTGTCCTGCAACAGGTTGGTATCCTGATATTCATCCACATAGATTTCTTTAAGTTCTTGTGTGAGTTGTTCGGCGTAGGGCGTTTTTTCAAAGCTATGGGTGGTATAGTCAAAACTGCCTTCTTTGACAAGCGCGCGGAGGGCAAAATGCTCCAGATCGGCAAAGTCCATAACCCCCGCTTTCTTTTTTTCTTCGGTCAAAAGGTCATGGAAATGCTTTGCCATGGCAAGAAGAGTTTTTTGTACCGCCACGGTGCGGCGCATTTCGGTTGCAATGACATTGCGGTCGGTGTAATGGAAACGCGCGCTCAGCTCGGCAAGATCCTTTTTATAATACTCGCGCATTTTTTTGATGCCTTCGAGATAGTTCGGGTCGCTGTATTTGGTCGCGCCTTTGAGTGAAGCGGGGGCATAAGCGGCAAGTTGGTTGAAAAATCCGTCGGCATCCTTTTGGATCAACTTGGATTTTAGAATTTCAAAGACGAGGGTGTCTTCGTGGATGGCGGGATAATATTTGATTTGGAGGGCTTCATCGGCCAAACATTCATTTTCCAAATGGAGGGCGAGGGAAAGGGCGTCTTCCACTGTTTTTCGACATTCCTCCCAAATGATCTTGCCCGAGCGGGTCTCAAAGAAGGACATATCCTTGTCGGAAAGGGCGGCGATGTCGTTTTCAAGTTCAGTGATGATGCTTTGAGCAAAGGAAAAAGGATAGGGATAGACAAGGAGATTGCTGTAATAGGAAAGAAGGGTATCGCGCAGGCCCTCGTCGGATTTGGCGCCCGAAAAAATTTCCACGGTTTCTCTAAAGGCCGAAAGGTTTTCCTCGGATAGGGTGTCGTCCCGATAAAAGGTTTCCAGCGTTTGTTCGGCGCAGTCGATTTTGAGCATCCCGAGTGTGGTTTCGTCGGCAATACGGGTGCGGGGGGAAACATCCAGTGTTTGGAAGCAATCGCGTACCACCGATTGACAAAAAGAGTGGATGGTGCTGATGCGGGCGCGCTCGAGCGCAACCAGCTCTTTGGAAATGGATTTTTTTCCCGTTTTTGCCAAAACATCTTGCAATTCTTTTTTGAGCCGAACTTTGACTTCGTTTGCCGCCGCCTTCGTGTAGGTGACAACCAATAAATCGGAGATGGACAGAGGGTCTTTTTCATCCAATAAACGGGAAACGATGCGTCGGATGAGGACGGCAGTTTTTCCCGATCCCGCCGCTGCCGCTACGAGAAGGGTTTTGTCGCGGGAATGGATTGCAAAATCCTGCTGGGGGGTTGGATTGAATTCAGCCATCGTTTTCATCCTCCAATCTTTTCAAAATATCGGCATCCTTTCCGATGTATCCGTATTTTCTGCCTTTCTGTTCGGTGTTGCGGCACATGGGTAAATAAGGACAATATTTGCAGGCATCCGCCGAAAGATTGGGGTTGGCTTCAATGTTTCCCCCGCGGATCTCGTCGGCGATTTTGCAAACGGTTTTTTCGATATGTTTTTTGAGTTTTCCGAAGGTGGCGGCGGCGATCAGTTTTTTGCTGTCGAGAGCGCCTTCCTTGTTAAGGGTGACGGGAATGAATTTTCCCGCAAGGGAGGGTTCCATGGCCTTGAGGACATCCTCATCCTGTAAGAAAAGACCGTCACGGGTGTCTTTTTTGTCACTTGCCAGAATTTCCTCTTCGGGAGAAAGGGCTTTCTGGGTTTGGATGCTTTCTCTGACCGTCGGGATATACATGACACCTGCGGGGGAAACGGGGAGGGTGGTGTCTACCGAGCGCATACCGCTGTCCCACAAGGCGAAAAGGTAAATGAGCAGTTGGATGTTAAAGCCGTTGTAAATATCCTGCATAGAGAGTTTTTTCACACTGCTTTTATAGTCGGCGATGCGAATAAAATGCTCTCCCGAGGCCGATGTATATAAATCGACACGGTCGATTTTGCCGTAAAACTTTACGGCGGTGCCGTCCTTGAGGGTGACGGTGTAAGGGGGCTGGGCATCTCCGATGTTCAGTTCAAATCGGACGGGAGCAAAGAGACCCTCGGTGAATTCTTCCTGTAACTGCAGAATCAGTTGCAAAAGGGATTTTTGCAGACGGGATACCAAATAGCGAAAACGCGCGCTTAACCGTTCGCCGATGTGGAGGGAGTCAAGGTAACTTTCCACCAGCGTTTTGAGTATGTCGGTGATTTCGTTACGGGTCAGGTCGGTGAATTTTTTATCGGACGCCGCAACCTCGGTCATGAAAAGCTCCAAAATGCGGTGGAGATAGTTGCCGACGTCGGTGAGAGTGAATTGGCTTCCCTTTTCCTCGGTGGCCGAAAGGAGATATTTGGCGTAATATGAAAAGGGACATTTTGTATAGCTGTCATACCGCGCTTGGGTGAGCGAGAGGGTGGTTTTTTGGGTATTTTGGGTCAGTGTGCGGGCGGAAGCGGTCTTTGTGTGTAACAAAGTGTTTTTAAGTGAGGCCTTCAAAGAAGCATCTCCCACCTCTTCCACGAGTGCGCGGATGCTGTTTTTTTCTTCCTCGGAAACCTGCGGATCCAAGATGCGGGAAACAATCTCGGCGGGGATGACGGGATCGGTATTGTCAGAGGCGGATGCGATGGTAAGGTCGGGGAAAACAGCGCACACACGGTCTACAAATACCGAGGGAGCGGCCGTGCTGTCATCGGCGCGGGAGGCGCCGTCAGTCGTGTTGGAATAACTGATGGTAAGGGTTTTTTGCGGCGCGGAGACGGCGCAGTAGAACTTAAACCACTCGTCCTCTCCTTCAAATTCACCCTGCTCCATATCCAGTCCCGCCAGCGTTAGTTTGGCGCGTTCGTTGGGGGTAAAAATACCGCCGTGGGCGGGAATGGCGGGAAAGATGCCTTCGTTGACACCCAGCAAAAAGAGATGGTCGGGGTGTTCGGAGCGGATAAAACCAATTTCTCCCACCTCAACCTCGTCGATCGAAGCGGGCAGCCGCCCGAAATCAAGGGCGGAGAGGGCAAGGCGCAGATAATCGGCAAAACGATCCCCGATGACGGTATCTCCCAAAACAAGAACCATTTGATCAAGCGCCGAAAGCCATGCGTTCCAAAGGGTCAAAAGCTCGCCCGCCGAAGCAAAATCGCCTTTTTCTTTATAAAGCTCGGCTTCTCTGGACAGACGGTCAAAGACCCCCGTATCTTCAATATATTGCCAAAATGCGGTGGCGGTCTCTTTGACGGTTTTGTCTTTGATGGCTTTGCGGCAGAGATCGATGGGGGTCATCAAAATCTCGCGGCTTTCGTTGACGGCGGCAAGAAGTGCTTCGTCCTCCTCTTCGAAGGTGTCACGGTAGCCGCGGGGATGCATGACAAAGGGGGAAAAATAGGCGTTGCCCCGAATGTTCCAAGTCATGGCGTATGATTCAATCTCAAAGGAGCGGGTGGCATCAATGGAGGTGTATCCGCTTTTTAAGAGATTTTGGAAGGTGTATAGGGTGGGCGTATGGAAAATCATCTCGAGGGATGAAAATAAAAAGGCGGATAGCGGATGGGTCAGGGGAGAGTGACGGTGCTGGAGTGAGCAGGGGATGGCATAATAGGCAAACAGCGGCTCGATGATGCCGCGATAATCGGAGGGGTTGCGCATGAATACGCGAATGTCGCGGTAGCGCACGCCGCTTCTGACAAGACGGCAAATACGGCGGGCCACTTCTTTGACTTCCGCATAGCGATCCTTGGCTGAGAAAATTTGGACGGCTTTTGTCTTTTCGCCGAACGCGGCAGGCGATGTGACACGGTCGGACAAAAAGCGCAGGGCAGGATCCATGGGAGCATCGTAGTCGGGGAAAATATCTTCTGTTTCGATTCCTTCTTCTTTGGCCATGCGAGTGATCTTGGTATGGGTCGAAAGGACCGACGAAAAAGCACCCGGGTCGGCAGGGTCGATGTCGGACGGCATTTCAAACGTGATCACGACTTTTTTTGCCTGACGGAGAAGATGGCGCAAAAGAGCGTATTCGGGGGCGGAAAAGCCATAAAATCCATCGAGATAGACGATGTACTCCTCAAAATAGGGGAGTGTTTTCAAAAGCTCGGACAGACGGTACATCTCGCCCGCGGTGTCTTCGGCGGTTTCACGGAGACGGTTTGTGTATGCGGCGAGGATGGTTGCAAGATCGGAGATCTTTTCCGAAAAAGCACCCTTTCCCACCGTTTCACCGAGGGAAAGGAGGGTTTGGGGTTGAATGTTTTTTTGCAAAAACTCCTCGTTTAAATTTTGGAGCATTTCCATGAAATCGGTTTTTAAAGAGGCAGAGCGGTAAAAAGTGAGGGAGGGGGAAAGCTCTTCCAGCACCGAAGCCAAAATCAGACGCTTGCCCGCCTTGTCAACCGAGGGCAAAGCGATACCACCCTCGTTGCGAAAGACGAAGTTTGGCAGACGAGAGAAGTTGAGAATTTCGAGATTTTGGGTGGGAGCGCCAGAGAGAGATAAAACCGACCGCTCAGCGGTGACGGTATGTTGTTCGGGAACAAGATAAAGGATGGGATTGCTTTTTTTTAAATCTTGTGCTATCATGGATTCGATGCGGCGGGTTTTTCCGCAGCCAACCGAGCCTGTTACGCGTACCAGCATATTGCCTCCACTTTATTATTTAAACCTATATGCTTATTTTACAACAAAGGATAAACTTTTGCAAGGGAATTTTAGTTGAAAAAATAATTGACTCCATTGTTTTTATGTGGTAAAATCTTAAAAGTTAAATTATTTTGAAAAAATACAAAAAAAATTAAACTTTAGGAGAAAGACATGAAAACAATCCGATCTTCCCTTCGTATGAGAAACGTCAATTATGCCGTTCGCGGTCCTGTTTTGGAGGCCGCCAACCGATTGGCCGCAAAAGGGGAAAAGATTTTATATTTGAATATCGGCAACCCTTCGCCCTTTGGATTTCATTCCCCGCAATTTTTATTTTCCGAAATTTCCGACAAGCTGATTGGCAGTGATGCCTATTCCGATTCCAAGGGTCTTATGGATGCCAGAGAGGCCATTGCGGCTTATGCCAAACAAAAAGGCATTGAAAAGCTTTCGGTGGATCATGTTTTTACCGGAAACGGCGTCAGTGAGTTGATCGTTTCGACCATGCAGGCTTTATTAAACCATGGGGATGAAATGCTTGTACCCATGCCCGACTATCCTTTGTGGACGGCTGCTGTCAATCTTTGCGGTGCCACCCCTGTCCATTACCGTTGTGACGAAATGGCGGGTTGGAACCCCGATCTTGAGGATATGCGCAGAAAGATCACACCGTACACCCGCGGTATTGTGCTGATCAATCCCAATAACCCCACGGGCGCTGTCTATCCCAAGGAGATCTTGGAGGGGATTATCAAGCTGGCGCGCGAAAATGATTTGATCATTTTTTCGGATGAGATCTACGATCGCCTTTGTATGGATGGGGTGGAACATATTTCCATTGCATCCCTTTGTGACGATGTTTTTTGTATTACCTATAACGGACTTTCCAAGTCGCACATGATGGCGGGCTTTCGTATCGGTTGGATTACGGTTTCAGGACCAACCGAGATGGCCGAGTCGTATATCAAGGGCATCACCATGATGTCATCCATGCGGCTCTGCTCCAATGTACCCGGACAGTCGGTGATTGCAAAGGCGCTGTCCGATCCCGAGACACCGCTGTCGGTGGTGCGTCCCGGCGGAAGGTTTTACGAGCAACGCAAGGTGGTATGTGACGGGCTTAACGCCATTCCGGGGGTTTCGGTGGTTAAGCCACAAGCGGCTTTTTATTGTTTTCCTAAATTGGATTCCAGATTTAAAATTACAGACGATGAAAAATTTGCGATGGACTTTTTGCACAGCGAGAAGGTTTTGATCATCAACGGAACGGGTTTTTCCTATGATCAGCCTGATCATTTTCGAGTGGTCTATTTGCCCGAATGTGATCTTTTGAGAGAAGCGGTGGGAAAGCTTTCGCGGTTTTTGTCGGATTATCATCAACATTGAGGAGAGAATTTGTATGTCCCAAAAACTGTCTGCACAGTATTCGGCTCTTGTGGGCAATACCCCGCTTGTGGAGGTGTATTTCACCTACAAGGAACAAAAATACCGCATTTTCGTAAAGGATGAACGGTACAATTATACGGGGAGCATCAAGGATCGTGTGGCTCTGCACATTTTGACCGATGCCATCGAAAAGGGTACTTTGCAAAAAGGAGATACCGTGGCGGAAGCAACCAGCGGCAACATGGGTATTGCTTTTTCTGCCTTTGGCGCTCTGCTTGGCATGAAGGTGACCATTTTCATGCCCGACTGGATGAGTAAGGAACGTATCAATTTGATGAAGTGTTACGGCGCAGAGGTGCGCCTCGTTTCCCGCGAGGAAGGCGGTTTTACAGGTTCGATTGCCATGGCCGAAGAGCTTGGGAAAAACCAAGGTGTCTTTTTGCCCCGCCAATTTTCCAATCCCGAGAACACCAAAACACACTTTTTATATACCGCGCCCGAAATCGAAAGACAACTGCAAAAGATCGGCTTGAAGCCCGATGCAGTGGTGGCGGGTGTCGGTACGGGTGGCACTGTAATGGGTATCGGCGGATATTTGAGAACCAAATATCCCGACTGCAAGGTGCATCCGTTGGAGCCGTTAAACTCGCCCACCCTTTCGACGGGATTCAAGATCGGTGCCCATCGTATCCAAGGGATTTCGGATGATTTTATTCCCGATATTTTGCAGCTCAATGCCATCGACAATGTTGTTTCGGTGGATGATTCGGATGCCATCGCCATGGCGCGCATGATTGCCGCCAAGCTGGGTATGGGGGTCGGTATTTCCTCGGGCGCCAACTTTATCGGCGCGGTGATGCTCGCTTTGCGCTACGGTCCCGATGCCAACATCATTACCGTTTTTCCCGATGATAACAAGAAATATCTTTCTACCGATTATGCCAACGAGCAGAAGTTGGAAGAAAGCTCGCTTGTCAATAAGATCGAATTAAACGGCGCATTTGCCCATTCGGCTTTTACAGAATAAGAAAGGATTAAGGAAAAATGGAAAAACTTCGCATTCTCTTTATTGGCGCGCATCCCGATGACTGTGATATCTGCGGCGGCGGTACAGCGGTCAAATACGTTCGCCTCGGTCACACCGTGAAATTTATTTCGGCAACCAACGGCTGTACCGGTCACTATGAAATGGGCGGCGGAGAGCTTGTAAGGCGTCGCTATGCCGAGACACAGGTCTCGTCCAGGCTTTCGGGAATCGAATACGAGGTCTTTGACATTGCCAACAACGGTATTCAGCCCGACCTTGCCACCCGCGAAAAGTTTATCCGTGCCATCCGTGAATTTTGCCCCGATATGATCATCACCCACAGACTTTGCGACTATCATCCCGATCACCGCATCACCGCGCAGCTTGTGCAGGATTCGTCCTACGCGGTCATCATCCCCAATGTTTGCCCCATGACCCCGCCGCTGAAAAAGCAGCCTGTTATCTGCTTCTTTAACGACAACTTCAAGCGTCCCTATCCCTTCCAGTGCGATGTGGTGGTGGATATTGACGATGCGATGGATATGAAGCTTCAGATGTATCTGTGTCAGGAATCGCAGGCATACGAATGGTTGCCTTATACCTACGGCAAACTGGAAGAAATGCCCGCTATCGAGGACAAGGAGGCCATGCGCGCATGGCAACTTGAAAATTCGGCCATGAAGCGTTCCTTTCATTATGCCGAAAAGTTCCGCGAGCAGTTGATTGCAAAATACGGCGAAGCGGGTAAAAATACCAAAGCCGCCGAAGGCTTTGAAATTTCCGAGTACGGTCATATCCCGAACGAAGAAGAACTGAAAGTGTTGTTCCCGTTTTAATGATGCAAAAAAATCCGAGCAGGTCTGCTCGGATTTTTTGTGTATATACGCTTTATCGGTTTGCTTTGCGAAATTGGTTTGGGGTCATGCCGAAGCGCTCGCGAAAGTGGCGGGAAAAGTTGCTGCTGTCGTTAAAGCCGACGGTGTAAGCGATGCGGGTGATGGGTGTTTTACTGTTGCTTAACAGATTTTTTGCGGCCGAAAGACGGCACATGAGCAGATATTGATAGATCGAATATCCCGTTGTCTCTTTGAAGAGATGGGAAAGATAGCTTTCGTTTAAGTGATATTTTGCGGCAAGGGATTCGAGTGTGAGCGGCTCGTCGTATTTGTCTTCCAGTTGTCTTTGGATCAGCCAAACCGTCTCGGCGCTTTTCTGGGAAAGGGAGGAAAACATTTTGGGTGCGCGGCGGTAGATGAGGATGAGAAGCTCGTAAAACAAAAGTTCCTTGCGGCGGTCTGCAAAGGGACGGTCGGATAGTTGTTCTTTGACCATCTCCGAAAAGAGCGCTTCGGTTTCGAAGGAAAAACCATTGGCTTCCAAAACGTGGCAAAAGCCCTCGGGCCGACGGGATAAAAGGGTGATGAGAGGGTCGGCGTCCTCGGCGTTTTCACCGAGGGGGGATATGTTGACACAAAAACGCTTGTAGGTGTCCGATATGGGGGTGATGACGTGATCCTCCATGCGGCCGATTACAATGATGGCGGGCGCGTGCGCAAGGTAGGCGGCGGCCCCGATTTGCAGTTTGAGATCCCCCTCTTTTAAATAGATGAGCTGGGAAGTGTTGTGGTTGTGGCTCGGGAAATGTTTTACTTTATCTTCAAACCGTGCGTTCAGTGTGGGTGTGTCGCGCATAAAATTCACCTCTTTACATACCATTATACCTAAATAACGGCGTTTTTCAAGTCAAAATAGCAGGATTTGCATAAAAATGAGCAGAAAAATTATAGATTCCGATAAAGAGATATGGTATAGTACAAGTGGAAATCAAGGTTTGAAAAAATGATTTGATCAATAAAGATAAGAAGGTGTGAAATTTTGGATAAAACCATGGAACGCACGGTCATAAAAAACCGCGAGGAATTGGAGAAGCAAAGCAAGGCGCTCGGTGTGGATATTCCGTATACCGATTCCTTGGAGGCGCTTTCTTCGAAGCGCAGGTTAGGAAACAAAACTGCCCCCAACCGCCTTGTCTGTCAGGCAATGGAGGGGTGCGACGGTACCCGTGACGGCGCGCCCGATGAACTTACGGTCAGACGCTACCTGCGATTTGCCGCGGGCGGCGCGGGTGTGATTTGGTTTGAGGCCACCGCTTGTCTTGAAGAGGGAAGAGCCAATCCCAGACAGCTTTGGCTCAGGGAGGACAATGCCGATGCCTTCAAAAAGCTGCTTGATGACATTCGAGAGACCTCCATGCGTGAAAACGGCTATGCGCCGCTGATCGTGATGCAGAATACCCACAGCGGACGGCACAGCAAGCCAAACGGCGTACCTGCCCCCATCGTTGCGGAAAACAGAGTGCTTTTCGAGGGGGATCAGCCCTTGGATAAAAGCTGCATCATCAGCGACGAGCACATCGATGAGGTGAAGGAAGCCATGATCGTAAATGCTCGTCTTGCCGAAAAGATTGGTTTTGACGGGGTGGATATCAAGTGTTGTCACGGGTATCTCAATTCCGAGCTTCTTTCGGCATACAACCGCGAAAACAGCCGTTACGGCGGATCGCTTGAAAACCGTTCGCGTCTTTTGCGGGAGACGGTGGAGGGAACGATCCAATCCTGTTCTTCCGATTTTTTGGTCTCCACCCGCATGAATGCGTATGACGGATATCCCTATCCTCACGGCTTTGGAATGGATAAGAACGGCGGTCTCGATTTTGACCCGACCGAAGCGATCTGGATTTTGGGTGAACTTTCGAAAATGGGTGTGGGTCTTGTCAATATTACCATGGGCAATCCTTATTTCAATCCGCATATCAATCGTCCCTTTGCCAAGGGCGGGTATGCGCCCGAGGAGCATCCCTTGCAAGGTGTTGCCCGTATTTTAAACGGTATCGACACTCTCCACAAAGCTCTGCCCGATATCAGCTTCATTTCCTCCGGCCTTTCGTGGCTTGGGAATGTTTCGGCCAACGTCGCGGCGGCCTACATACAAAAAGGCAGCTTTGATTTTGCGGGATTCGGTCGGATGATCTTTGCTTATCCCGATTTTGCCAAGGATATTTTGCATCGCGGCGGGCTGGACAGCAAAAAATGCTGTATCGCTTGCTCAAAATGCACCGAGTTGATGCGTGGCAAATCGACACCCGGTTGTGTCATCAGAGACAGTTTATATACCGAGCTGTACAAACAACTGAAACAGAATTAAAGGAGAAACAGCATGAAAACGGCGATGATTACGGGATGTCTCGGCGGTATCGGCCGCGGGACGGCGGAAAAATTTCTGTCTATGGGTTACAGGGTCGTCGGCATGGGGCGTTCGGGCGCAGATAAAAACGATATACAAAGCCCCCATTTTATTTATGTGCAAGGAAATCTTGCATCGGCCGAGGACAGAAGTCGTTTTTTGGATACTGCGCTTGCAGACGGTCATACGGTGGATGTGTTGGTCAACGTGGCAGGGGTTGCGCCTAAGGTACGGGCCGACATTCTCGAGATGACCGAGGAAAGTTATGATTTTGTTATGGGCATCAACACTAAGGGAACGTTGTTTTTGACCCAAAGTGTTGCCAAGGTCATGATGCATAACGAGCCGCAAAACGGTGTGCGGGGATATATCTGCAACATTTCCTCTCTTTCTGCCTATACAAGCTCCACCTCCCGCGGAGAATACTGTATTTCCAAGGCGGGTGTTTCCATGATCACCAAGCTGTTTGCCGACCGTCTTGCGGCCGAGGGTATCATGGTCAACGAGGTCAGACCCGGCATCATTCACACCGGCATGACCGAAACGGTACAAGAGAAGTATGACGATCTCATCGGCGGCGGTCTTTTGCCCATCAAGCGTTGGGGAGAGCCTGCGGATATTGCAGCGGCGGTGTATGCCCTTTGCTCGGGCGCGCTGCCTTATGTGACGGGCGAGTCGCTGGATGTTGACGGCGGTTTTCACATTCGCAGACTGTAAGGATTGTGTATGAGAGTAGAGTATGTGAAATTAAATACCTGTGTCGTCGGCACGGGAGCGGCAGGATTCAATGCCGCCATTCGCTTAAAGCAGTTTGGTTGCGAGGAAGTTGCCATTGTGACCGAAGGGGTCTACATGGGTACCTCCCGCAATACAGGCTCGGACAAACAGACCTATTATAAGCTCGGACTCGGCGGGGACGCGGCCGATTCGGTGGACAATATGGCGAAAAATCTCTTTGCAGGCGGCTGTATGGACGGTGATACCGCCCTGATCGAGGCGGCTTTGTCGGCAAGATGTTTTTTGCATCTTTGCGAACTGGGCGTGCCGTTTCCGACCAACCGCTTTGGTGAATACGTCGGTTATAAGACCGACCACGATCCTTATGCCAGAGCGACCTCCGCAGGTCCATTGACCTCGAAATTCATGACCGAGGCGCTTGAAAAAAAGGCTAAAGAAATCAATCTTCCCATTTATGACCACCACACGGTTGTCCAGATCCTCGCAAAGGATGGCGAGGTGTGCGGTCTGGTGGCGGTGTGTACCGTCGAAAAAGAGCCTTATTTGACGATTTTCCATTGTAAAAATATCGTGTATGCCACGGGCGGTCCTGCGGGCATTTATGCAAACAGCGTCTATCCTCATTGTCATCACGGCGCGACGGGGGTGGCATTTGAAGCGGGGGCAAGCGGACAGAATTTGACCGAATGGCAATACGGTCTTGCCTCGACCTCGCCGCGATGGAACGTTTCGGGGACTTATATGCAGGTACTTCCCCGTTTTGTTTCGGTGGATGAACAGGGCGAAGAACATGAATTTTTATCCGAATACTTCAAAACGCAAAGCGAATGTCTTTCGATGATCTTTTTGAAGGGATACCAGTGGCCCTTTGATTGCCGCAAGGTGATGAACGGGTCTTCGGTGATCGATCTTTTGGTTTACCGTGAGGAAATGATGCGGGGCAGAAAGGTCTATTTGGATTTTACAAAAAATCCATACGGTTGTACCGAACTGGATTATTCTGTTTTGAGTGACGAAGCCCGAGAATATCTGGAAAAAGCAGGGGCTACCTTCGGCAGACCCATTGACCGTCTTGAGCACATGAATGCACCCGCCGTTGCCTTATACAAGGACAAAGGGGTGGATCTTCACAAGGAAAAATTGCCCATCTCCCTTTGTGCCCAGCACAACAATGGCGGCATTGCGGTCGACCTTTGGTGGCAGAGTTGCATTTCGGGTCTTTTTGCTTGCGGTGAAGCGGCAGGGACTCACGGGATCACCCGTCCCGGCGGTTCGGCGCTCAATGCGGGTCAGGTCGGATCTCTTCGCGCCGCGCAGTATATAGCGGCCAAACGGCAGGGCGAGGGGATTGAAAAGACTGCATTTGATGTGATCGTCGCGGCTGCTTTGGAAAAACATCGGCAAATATTCCAAAATGCAAAAGCGGGCAAGATCGATGCGGCACTTCTTCTCCAAAAAGCCATGGAAAGAATGAGCCGCGCGGGCGCTGCCATGCGTACCGAGGAAGAATTGGAGCAAGCTTATCTGGAAGCCAAACGCGACCTTGATGCCGCTTCGGATGCGGGCGGGGACATTCTTTTGGTTTACCGCTTGCGGGATGTTTTGATCACGCAGATTGTATATCTGGGCGCGATGGCCGATTTTTGTAAAAAGAAGATCGGTAGCCGCGGTTCCTGCACGGTCTATCAAAAAGACGGACAGCTTCGGGATGGACTTGAAGAAAGATTTCGCTTTTCTTTGGCCGATGTCTCCTCTTCCGAAATCGTACAGACCTGCCGCTATGAAGCAGGGGAATGTAAGGTAGAATACCGTCCCGTCAGACCCATTCCCGACAATGCCGATTTCTTTGAAAATGTTTGGAAAGAGTATAGAAAAAACGGTAATATATACTAAAATGACATCCCCGACCTTTTCCGTCGGGGATGTTTTTTAATCGGAAGTGACGATTTGTTTTTTGAGCTTTTCCAAAGCGCCCTTTTCAAGCCGTGAAACCTGCGCTTGGGAGATGCCGATTTCGCTCGCCACCTCCATTTGGGTGCGGCCGCTGTAAAAGCGGAGGGTGAGAATGTCTTTTTCCCGTTTGACCAGCTTGGCCATGGCTTGATTTAAGGCGATGCTTTCGGTCCATATCTCGTCGTTGTTCTTTTTGTCGCATACCTGATCCATGATATAAACCGAATCGCCTCCGTCGGCATAGACGGGTTCGTAGAGGGAAACGGGATCGAGGACGGCATCGAGGGCGGCCGCGATGTCCTTTTTGGAAAAAGACCCCTCTTTCGGCATGGTCTCTGGGGGGAGGGCGCGATTGACGGCGGCGGTGATTTCGTCTACCGTCGGTTCACGGCCGAGCGTGACGGCCAGTTGTTCCTTTTCGCCGAGTGCTTTGTAAGCAAGGTCACGTACCGAGCGGGAGACACGCACGAGGTTGTTGTCTCGCAGATAACGCCTGACCTCTCCGATGATCATGGGCACCGCATAGGTGGAAAAGCGCACTTCTTGGGTAATGTCGAAATTGTCGATGGCTTTCATCAGACCGATGCAACCGATCTGGAAAAGATCGTCGGGATTTTCTCCGCGGGAATTAAATTTTTGAATGACTGACAGAACAAGACGCAGGTTGCCGTTTATCAGCTTTTCGCGGGCATCCATGTCGCCTTGCTTGCATTTTTGGAGGAGCTCTTTTTTTTCTTCGGCGGTCAGCACCGCAAGCTTGGCTGTATTGACTCCGCATATTTCGACCTTGTTGTACACACAAAACACCCCTTGTCCGAATGTATGTACACATTCAGTATGGACAAGGGAGGGCAAAAACATACAATCAATCGGTCAGTCCATAAAAAAACACGTTGCGGAAGGGGTCCGCAACGTGATATTTTTTATTTTTTTGTAAAAACAAGGCCGAATTCATCGGCAAGACAACGGTCGACAGCCGCTTTGTCCCCCAAAACGGTTTCGGTGACGGTATCGCCGTCGAAAACGCGGAAGGTGTTACCGCCGAGGGTTTTTCTGCCTGTGGCGGTTTTGATTGAAATGACGTTGTCATAGACGACGGGGGAGAGGGCGTGGTGCTCGCAAAAGTACATGGGAATGATAAAATCGGTGTCGTATTGAAATTCCTCTGTAAACGAGTAAATGGCGGTGTATTTGCCTTTGTGGTATTCATTTAAAACGATGCCGAGTTTTTCATCTTTTAAAAGGGTGTAGACCTCGCCTTCCTGCTTGTGGTCGGTGTCGAGGATGAAGGGGACGGGGTAACGGGGGGCGCGCTGACCGTTGCCGACGTCGCAAATATACCGCTCTCCCGAGGGAAGCTGACAGCAAAAGGCGCGGTGGCGGCGCAAGGGGTTTCCGACGGCTCCCTTGATCCAGCGGGCGGAATAATCGATGCAGGTGTATCCGAGGGTACGCAAAAGATGGGCAAAGAGACAGTTGACCTCAAAGCAGATACCGCCGCGACGGCGAGTGACGATTTTATCAAACAAATCATCCTCTTCCAGTGAAAGGGGAACATGATTGAGAATATCAAGGTTTTCAAACGGGACATGGGTGGTGTGTCCGTAATGGAGCGCGAAAAGGAGATCGCGGTCGGGTTTGGGATCGGTCGGTATTTCGACACCGAGGCGGTAAAAGTAAAGTTTTACCTGTTCGCTCGTCAAGTAAATCACATCCTTGTGTTATATTGGATACAAGTATAACAAAAATGATGGATTTTCGCAAGAGCTATTGAGAAAAAGATGAAAAAAGAGGAAGGTGTCTCTTGCAAATAACGTGTCTGTGTGGTAGAATACACGGGAGGAGGCGAGAATGATGCCCTATTATGATTTTTTGTGTCTTGCCTGTAAAAAAGAATCCAATGTGCAGGCATCGATTGTAAAAATGAGCGAGGGCGATGTTCCCTGTCCCCATTGCGGCAGTAAAAATATGGAAGTGCAGATCAAAGGTGCTCCCGCAACCCATACCCGCACCGAAAATGCCTGTCCAAACGCCCATGTATGCGGCGAATGCTGCCACCATCATCACGCATAACAAATAAAAAGGAGATATATCATGAAAACAAAAGCACTCCGTCTTTACGGCGTAGACGACCTCAGATTGGAAGAATTTGAACTCCCCCCCATTAAAGAAGATGAAATTTTAGCCCGCATTGTTTCCGACTCTCTTTGTATGTCCTCCTTCAAGGTGGCAGAGCAGGGCGCGGCACACAAGCGTGTTCCCGACGATGTGGCTGAAAACCCCATTATCATTGGTCATGAATTTTGCGGTGTGATCGAAGAAGTCGGCTCGAAATGGGCAAAAGACTTCAAAAAGGGCGACAAGTTCTCCATCCAACCCGCCATCAACTACAAAGGCTCTCTTGCCGCTCCCGGTTACTCTTATCCCTATTGCGGCGGTGATGCCACCTATGTTATCATCCCCAATGAAGTCATGGAAATGGGTTGTCTCTTGCGTTATCAGGGCGATGCTTTCTATTACGGTTCTTTGTCTGAACCCATGTCCTGCATCGTCGGTACTTATCATGCCATGTACCATACCACCAACGGCAGCTATGTCCACAAAATGGGCATCACCAAGGGTGGCGCGGTTGCCATTCTTGCAGGCGCAGGCCCGATGGGTCTCGGCGCCATTGACTACGCGCTCCACGGCGATATTCAGCCCTCTTTGGTGGTTGTTACCGATATTGACGATGCCCGTCTTGCCCGTGCTGCCGAGATTCTTTCTCCCGAAGTGGCCGCAAAAGCAGGCGTTAAGCTGGTGTATTTGAACACGGCGAAGGTTGAAAATCCCGTCCAAGCCATGTTTGATCTGAATGATGGCAAGGGTTATGATGATGTATTCGTCTTTGCACCCGTAAAGCCCGTTGTCGAAATGGGCGATCAAATTCTCGGCAGAGACGGTTGCCTCAACTTCTTTGCAGGTCCTTTGGATCCCAAATTCTCGGCAACCTTTAACTTCTATCAGGTGCACTACGGTTCCACCCACGTGGTTGGTACCAGCGGCGGCAACACTTCCGATATGATCGAATCGCTTGAATTGATGGAAAAGGGTCTTTTGAATCCTTCGGCCATGATTACCCATGTCGGCGGTTTGAATGCGGCGCGCGAAGCTACCCTGAACCTCCCCCGCATCAAGGGCGGTAAGAAGCTGATCTATACCCACATCGAAATGGATCTGACCGCTATCGAAGATTTTGCAGAGCTCGGCAAGACCGATCCCAGATTTGCAGAGCTTGACAAGATCTGCAAGAAAAACAATATGCTTTGGTCTGCAGAAGCCGAAAACTATCTGCTTGCCAATTTCTGAGATTTTTTGCTTCCGATCGTTTGTTTAGAGGTTTAATGATGAGAAAAATTCTTTCTGTGTTGTTGGTCGTTGCGCTTATGTTGAGTATGAGCGGCTGTTTGGTCGATAGGTTATCTGCTCTTTTCGGCGGTAGCGCCGAAAAGAATGAAACGGCAAGTGGCCAGATGAACAGCGCCGTCACGATGGATCCCGATTTTAAGTTTGAATACGGGTATGGCACCGAGGATTCCGAAGGTAATATTCATATTATCATTCCCGGTCTTGAGGATAGCGCCGTCGATAAGCCCCAGTATGATGTAAGCGGCGGTGCTGTCGAGGATACCCCTTCCAATGAAGGGACGGCAGGAAGCCCCACCGAAGGGGAGAGTAATGTGATTGGCAGACCCGAGGTGGTTTATCCCCCGGTTACCGATCCTTCCAACTGCAACCACTCTTATTCGCAGGTCAGTCTGACCGATTCGACCTGTACCAAGGAGGGTACAAAGGTTTCCCGCTGTACGAAATGCAACACCACCCGCACCGAAAAGATCGCCAAAAAGGAGCATTCGTGGCTTGCCGCCACCTGCCAGAGTCCCGCGACCTGTAATGATTGCGGTGCGACTACAGGCAGCAAGGCATCCCATTTCTGCTCTTATCCCTCAAACGATTGCACGGTTGCAGATTATTGCGACGGTTGCGGAACGACCATGCGCGCCGCCAAATCCTCGCACAGTTTTTCCTCGGGTAGATGTACCGACTGCGCCGCGACTGATCCCAACTACATCGATACCTCCAAAATTAAGATCAAGTACAATATGACCTTCTTCCCCGTTTCTATTTCTTACGGTACCATTACAGGTTGTACGCACGAGATCGACGGCAAGGATCTTATTTTGAAGATTCAAATGAAGCGGAACAATGCCGGCGGCAGCCAGAGTCTTAAAGCGTATTACCGCATCAGCGATCCGAATTTAAACACGGTTGCCATCGATTCGTATTCTACCTCCTCCATGAGCGCCGGCTCATCCACCACCGTAACGGTCAGAATTTCCGGAATTCTTACCAAAACGGGTAGTTATGAAGTTTATCTGACCAACTATCAGCCGCAATGGTGAGGTTTTAAAAAGAATACACGGAATGGATTGGGGCACACATGCATTGTGTGCCCTTTTTTTATCCCGGTTGATTTTTTATTTGACAAAAGAAAAAACGCATGATATACTAAACCCATAGCCAAAACGGCTAAAAAAAATTTCAGGAGGATGCTCGGTATGAAAAGATTTCTTGCGGTAGTATTGTTGGTCATCGTGGCATTGTTTGTGCTGGTAGGATGCTCCAAAACAGGTGATTGCGAGTCCTGTGGCTCCAAAAACGTCAGCTTGGAAAAAGTTGAAGCGAATGGCAAGAGCGCATACGTTTGTGAAACTTGCGCTGATCTTATCAACGGTTTGAAGGATGTCGCCGACGGACTTACGGATATGTTCAAATAATAAAAGAGGAGTGCATCCGCACTCCTTTTTTGCGCCTTGGGTCTTGACACGGCACTACACGATGGGGTATTATGGTAAAGGTGTTTTGCCTGCATAGTTAAATGGATATAACAGCCCCCTCCTAAGCGGGTGTTTTAACGCTCGCCTTTGCAAAAAGGCAAATGGTAATATGTTCGAATTGTATCGTATATGCGCTTGTAGCTCAGCAGGATAGAGCGTCCGCCTCCTAAGCGGAAGGTCGGGGATTCGAATTCCTTCAAGCGCGCCAAAACCGTCTCGAAAAAGGCGGTTTTTTCTTATCAAAACCCGCATAAATACAGCGTTTATAAGGCTCCCTTGTGTAAAGGGAGCTGGATTTTGCGAAGCAAAAGACTGAGGGATTGTTTTGTAATTTTATACGTTAACAATCCTCCCGACTTCGCTCCGCTCAGCCACCCTCCTTTACACAAGGAGGGCTTTTTTCTTGCTAATTGCAATTAGCAGAAAATCGGCGTCTTGCTAATCGTCTGCTAATCGGATTTTTAGCAAAATCCTGCTAATTCGCACAGGCGTATGTTTTATCCATAGACTTTTCTTAAAAATTATTGCATTTAGATGCAAACTGTGGTAAACTGATTATGCCAAACTAATTAAATATGCAAAGTGGTATTTTTATTTATGGGGATATTATACCCTTTTATGCCCTTTTGCCAGATCCTATGAATTTGATAAAAACGCAAATTCTGTTATGGATCTGGTTAATACCATTTTGCATAATTAGTTTGGCGACTATCGGAGTTTGCGTTTTTTGTGCGGTTACTTCGGTAGCCGCACTTTTTATTTATGGAGGTTGCCTTTATGCAGAAAAAAACTAATATCGCATATCTTTACATCTGTCATAATAATCCTGAATTGTTAGGCCGCGTTGCTACTGTACTTGAATATAATGAAGATACAATATTTGTCCATGTTGATAACAAGGTTGACATAACTCCTTTTATTCAAGCCACAAAAAACCACAAAAACGTTCGTTTTATTAATGAACGAGTTAAAAATTATTGGGGAGGTTTTAATTCGATCGTCGCAACAGTTAATCTTATGCGCACTGCTTTAAATCACGGAGAATATTCTCGATTTGTTCTGTTGCAAGGACAGGACTATCCACTTTTTTCGCCAAAAGAAATTCATGCATTTTTTGACAACAACGATATCGAGTACTGTCGAGCTAAGGATATTACCATTTCTAAAGATAAAAAAGATTATATGAAATGGGCCGGTTATTGGCTTATGGATGGCTATTATAAAAACTTTTTTGCCAAAGGAATAAGGTTTATTATATCTAAAATTAATAGGTTAGGCATAAAGTATCGGCCAGGTACTTTTTATTCAAATGGAGAAAAGTGGCACATATTTAAGGGTTGGGCTCAGTTTGCCTTAACAGATACATGTGTGCAACATATTATCTCTGTTTATAATAACAATAAAAAATTCAATCGATTTATGAAACATAGATTTCCTCCAGATGAAATATACTTTCATACTATTATACATAATTCACATTTCAAAGAAAAAGTATGTGATAATGTAATAATCAGACGAAATGGCGAAAAAACTTTGTTGAACTTAACGTATTTCGAATATCCTGTGTATGTAACAGTATTCACGGAACCGACAGATTATAAATGGTTAAAAAACACAGGTTGCTTGTTTGTGAGAAAAGTAAATAATACATCAGAGGCTTTGCTAAATGAAATAGATAGAAATATTATGATATGATCAAAAACTCTATAGCATTACTAAACGCCCTGTAACACTATTACCATTACCCTATAATCATCGTACTTGCTAATTTCCTGCTAATCAAACTCAATGAAACAACATAAAACCAGAGGTAACGGCGTAACACAAGATAACATATTAACCTTAAAAATCCCCTGACTGCAGGGGATTTTTAGGTACTATAAGGGACATCGTTATCGTTTCCATCGGTATCTCCTAAGGGGCCGTTGTGGGTTCGATTCCCGCTGCGGGTGCCAGAAAAAGAAAGACACGATGAAAATCGTGTCTTTCTTTTTGTGTTTGTGTCCGCAGGACACAACATCGTTTGCGAGTTTACTCGCAACATCATTTAGCCGAAGGCTAACATCGTTCTGCTTGCGGACACAAAACGATGTTATGGCTAAAGCCATAAGCGATGTTTTGACTTCGTCAAAAACGATGTTACACCTTGCGGTGTAAACGATGTTGCGCTTCGCACAAATTTATGATATAATTTATACCATAAGAGAGGTGATGGTATGAAGAAATTATTCTCTATAATAATAGTTGCTATAATGATTTTTTCACTTTCGGGTTGCGAGAAAGGGTATGAGCTGGCACCCCAAATAACTGAGGGTGAATTTCCGTTTGTTTTAGAATATGAAATGAATGGCGAAAAATATTTAATTGAAGATACCGTTGTTTGCACATTTGATGGTTACGATCTTTCAGATCCGTTTCCTTTTACTGATTATTCACGCACTTGGTATCAATCTTTGAAAAGTGGCGAAGAACAAAAGCGGTTGATTTTAGAACTTGAAGAAAACACAGAATCAGTTCTTGTTAAAGGTAGAATTAACACCGCATCGATGGTGAATTTGTTTTACGGCTCCGGCGGATATTATTTAGGTGACCCCGAAGATGCAGAAAGGACCCCTTGTATAAATTATGTTGAAAAATATAAAACGTCAGAAAAAGTAACTCATAGTGAAGTAACTCCGCTTACGAACGAACAGTTGGAAGAATTTTTTGGTATTAAAATCATTAGATTTGAGTTTAGCACTCCAATAGAAAACAAATTTGAAAGTTTGGGAAGATGTGTGCAATATAGAAAGTCCGACCAAATGTAAAGCGGGTGTGGATGCCGTCGGTGATTATTTTGCAAAAATGACAAAAGCGCAATAAGTTTTTATAAAAAGGTACGTTGTTTTTTTTACTGTAGCGTTTGATGGTAACACAAACCGAATGATAAAAGGCAGAAACAATTTTGGATCGTTTCTGCCTTGGTTTTATTGGTTTGAAAATTATTTGACTAATCTTTTGAATCCCGTTTGACAGACCTTGCCGTCGAGGGCGTGCAGGACGGCGTCGATTCCTCCGCTTTGGAGGATTTGTGAGATTTTAAAGAAAACACGGTCGACCGCTTCATAATGCAATTTTAGAATCGTTTCATCGTGGGCGAGGGTGGGATAACATGAAACGTTGCCTAAAAATCCCTCGTCAAGCATCAAAACGGTGTAGAGGGTTTTCAGTTCAAGCGGGTGCTGTTTGAAAGCAAAATGCGCAAGACAGGGAAGTCCCTCACATTCAATATCCAAGCGGTTCTTTCTTGCGAGCGCGGTCCATTGGTTTTGGATTTGGATGCCGACACTGTTTATATAGTCGCTTGCGTGGGTCTTTTCCATTTTTTCTATGGTCGCAAGCGCGGCTGTCGGGCCGACCGCTTCTGTCCAGTAGGTGCTGCTGATAAAGGATTCCTCCGCGCTGTCCATGGCTTCTTTTGTGCCGATGACGGCGGCGATGGGGTGACCGTTCCCCAGCGCTTTGGCAAAAATCGCCATGTCGGGATTTACCCCCAGCTTTTTATGGCTTCCGCCGAAGCAGAAACGCCAACCGATGGTGATTTCATCCAATATCAGGAGAGCGCCGACCTTGTGGGCCTGCTCCTTGACATATTGGAGGTAGCCTTGGTCAGGAAGTTCGTTGCGCATCGGTTCCATGATGATGCAGGCAAGTTCGTTTCCGTGTTCGGCGATCAGTCGGTCAAAGTCGTCCTTGTCATTGTTGATGAAGGTGTAGGCGGTGCCCGTCAGTTGGTGGGGAACACCGTTTGGCTCAAGACCGGGGAGATGTACGCCGTCGAGAGAATGGTCATTTGAGAGATTGGCGGCAAGATACCAATCGCTCCAGCCGTGATAGCCCGAAATGGCCACGAGGCTTTTGCCCGTGGTGGCTCTGGCGATTCTGACCGCAATGGCGCATATTTCGCCACCCGTGCGGGCAAATCGAACCGCCTCTGCCCAAGGATGGATTTCGCAGAGCTTGTCGGCGAGATAGACCTCTTCGGGTGCGCACAGAGAGGTCATGGAGCCGTTTTGTATCCGTGTGACAACTGCATTTGTCACATCGTCGTCGGCATATCCGAGTATACAAGCGCCGATGCCGTTGGTGGTCATATCATAATATTTGTTTCCGTCGCAGTCTTCGATCATACAGCCTTTTGCCTTTACTGCATAGGCAGGCCAGCGATCGGGCGCAAACATTTCAGGACGTTTGGACAACAGTTGTACTCCGCCGGGAATGATTTGTTTGGCGTGTTGATACAACGCTTGGGTTTTGGTGATGTTCATAACGGTTCTCCTTTGTGTTTTTCCGTGTAGTGAAAGTGTAGCATATATTTTCGGTTGATACCATATCTGATTTTGCCGTATTGCATCCATTATGTCTTATTTAGATAGTTTTTATACCAACCGAGCGGGTGATTGAGAATGAGCGAAAGTTTTGAAGCCGAGCGGTTTTGTGATTTTACCAATCAAAAATATAATTTACATAAACGCTTTGTTTTTATTTTCAAAAAAGAATATACCCCCCCATTGACAATATACCTCCGTGGGGTATATTCTTTATATAGGAGGTGCGATATGAATAACGAGTGCTGTAACAGAAAAACCAAAAGAGGCCCCGATGAGAAAAAATTGATCATCAACAGGTTGAACAGAATCAACGGTCAAATTAAAGGAATTACCAAAATGATCGAGAATGATGCATACTGTAACGATGTATTGGTGCAGTTGTCTGCCGTTAAAAATTCCGTCAAAAGTCTGTCGTCGCATATCTTGGAAAACCATTTGTATACATGTGTGACCCAAGATTTAGAAAACGGCGAGCTGGATACGATTGACGAGCTTATCAGTTTGTTTAAAAGATTTAATCAATAAGGAGGTGTTGATATGGATAAAATTGTGCTTTGCGAAAAATGCGGCGCCATGGTTAAAGTGTTAATCGATTGCACCTGCAACAATTGCGGTATTAAATGCTGCGGCGAAACCATGAAAGAAATTTCTGCAGAAGAAGCAAACAAAATTTTGAAAAAAAACAATCAGTAAAGTGTTTTTACCTTTCGTTTGCTAAGCAGAAACGAGCAGATGGATTTCCATCTGCTCGTTTTAATTTTCCGCAGCTATTTGTCAAACGCGGGTTACAAGCGTTGTAGGGGACGGCGCCTTCGACGTCCCGTTTTACTTCGCCAATATTAGCAAATCAAAAAATTGCTTAAATGCCCTGATATATATTAGAATTTGGTCTTTTAATATATTTTAGTTTATGTTATAATTCTATTAGATAAACTTGAATTTGGCTAACAGATTTGCACCGCACCAAAGCCTCCCCTGTGTAAGGGGAGGTGGGCAAAATCTTCGATTTTGCTCGGAGGGGTTGTCAATCCCTCAGTCACGCTGGTCGCATGACAGCTCCCTTTACACAAGGGAGCCTTGGGCGCCGTGAGCGCCAGTCAAACATACTTGAATTTGTCGGAGAGGGGTGTACAGTATGATTATCTATTTTGTGATGGTCGAGGCAGTACCGAATCATAGTAATCCAGAAAGCAAGGAATATAGCGGTGCCTACATAAACTGCTGGGTAAAAGCAGATACTCCTGCGGATGCGGTTAAGAAGGCGAAGGAATATATTCACAGTGAAAACTGGGATTTTGTTAGTATAGAAGACATTTTTTCTGTGCAGAGAGAACGATATTTAGAGGAACCCGATTCTTTGGAATGCTATGATAATGCCATACAATGTGGATTAGATGCCATTTTTTATACATGGCCAATCGACTCAGAATAAGGTTCGCCAAATTCCAATTTGTCTAATAGTTTAGAGCAGATGGGAGTCCCATCTGCTCTTTTTAGTTACATATCAAATGCAGGATTCATATAATATACATTCTTCTGATTCAGCTTTTCTCGCAAAAGCTGCATTGCCTCACCGAGTCTACCAAATCAAAAAGATGCGGGGAAGCCCTTGATACATAAGGGTTTTTGAGCATTTTACATTTTCACCGATTTTTGTGATTTTTGCCCTTTTTCGATGCAAAAACCTTTGATGTAGATAGTATAGCACAAAAGGACGAAAAAAGCAATAGTTCCTTCCGACCGACAAAACACATAGGAAAGATGTTGAATAAAGTTACAAATAAATTCTTTAATTCTTTTCTGTTTTATGGTATAATCAGTTCGATAAATAAGAATTTATCTAACTGTCAGAGGATGTTAATTGGGAATATTTAATAGAACATATTAAGCAAAATATAAATTTAGAGGTTTTTATGGTAATAAGGTTAGCAACGAAAAATGATATTGAGATAATCGTAAAAC
>JAZSON010000032.1:0-144013 GCA_045536965.1 Eubacteriales bacterium | reverse complement strand
GAGAAAAACCTACCGCCGTTTGCCTCGCGCAGCGACCGTTTGGAGTGGGGGTAACGGGGGTCTTAGGGGGGAGTTAGGGGGAGGGGGTCGGGATCCTCCCCCTCTCCACCCTAAGAAAACATACCATAATAAACCCTTTAGGCAAAATCCAATCGGAAAAATATCCGCCCCAAAGCGTTATATCCCTCACTTTTCCCCGCTTTCGATTGACAAGAAAAAACGGGTGTGGTAGAATAACGGCGAATAAAAACGGCGGAGGAAAAGTATGAAAAAAATCTACCTCGACATTATGGAAAAGGCGCTGTCTGCCTATACACCCGAAAGGATCGCAGATTACATCGCCGAGGTAAAAAAAGACGGTCTGACCGAGCACGGTTTTCCGAGACTCGGGGCAAACATCGGCATTTTGATCGCCCACGGCCGCAAAACCGAAATGCTGAATACCTTCGTTGAGATCATGGATATTTGCTGTGATCAAATGCCTAAGGTGAAAGCGGCAAACGACTTTTCCATCCGCGAGGTCTGCTGCTGTCTGATGCTTTTGGAAGAAAAAAATATTCTCCCCTCCTCCCTGCTGGAAAAATGGAAATGTCAGCTTACCGCTTTTAATCCCTGGGATTTATATACCGATGTAGATGACAAATCGGGAAGAATTGTTTATAACTGGGCGCTTTTCGGCACGGTGTCGGATTTTGTCAGAGGTCAATATTGCGGCATTGACACATCGGAGTTTGTCGAATGGCAACTCCCTTCCCAAATTCGAAATTTAGATCCAATGGATATGTATAAAGACGGAGAGCCGCACAAAAATCGGTTGTATACGATTTGATGCCCCGTCTGCTCTTCGCTTTTCTGCTCCGCTCGGGATACAACGGACCTCATAAAGAGCGATTGGCGCAAATGCTCGACAATACCATCGACACCACATTGAAAATGCAGTCGGTTACGGGCGAAATGCCGTTTGGCGGCAGAAGCAATCAGTTTTTGCACAACGAAGCCATGGTCGCCGCCTATTTTGAACTGGAAGCCAATCGCTTATTCGAGGCAGGAAAAGTCGAAAAAGCCTCGGAATGCGTGGCCGCGGCCGAGCTTGCCACCCAGAATCTGCTTTACTACCTTTCCTTCAACCCCATCAGCCATATCAAAAACAGATACGATCCCGCCGATATGATCGGTTGCGAGTCATACGGATATTTCAATAAATACATGATCACCCTCGCCTCCAACATATATTTGGGTGCTTTGTTTGCAAACAAAGCCATTCCGAGCAAAAAGCCCGCCGTAAAAGAAGCCCCCTATATTTTCTCAACCACCGATGAGTTTAACAAAACCTTTATGCATGCAGGCGGATACTTTTTGGAAATCGACACCGCCGCCGATCTTCAATACGATGCAAACGGTCTGGGACGTCTGCAAAAGAAGAATGCTTGTCCCGTGATCTGTCTTGCCGTTCCCTTCCCCCGCGACACAGAGCACGGTACAAACCCGCACTTCGGCTACAAAACCGAAAAGGTCAATCCCCGCCCCATGTCGCTTTGCTGCGAGGGAGGCGCCGATGTGCCATACACCCTCACGAAAAGCAGCATAAACGGGGATACATTAAAAGCAACCTTTGTGTGCGAAAAAGGAACCGAAGAATATACCGTTTCAGCCGGCGGCGTGGATATTTCATACGGGCAAACAGGCTTTATGCTCCCCGTCTTTGAATTTGACGGCGCGGCATATACCGACATTTGCATCGAGAAGAACCGCATTACAGTGGCATATCAAAATTCTGTCTGCGAATATTCCTTTGACGGAAATTGCGGCGAATTCGAGCATTACTACAATCGCAACGGCCGATACAGAGTCTACCGTATCAACGGACAAAAACTTCATATAGAAATAAAGGAGCAAACAAAATGAACAAACGTGGTCTTGTATCCATCAGTTTCCGCGCCCTCTCGCCCGAAGAAATCTTAAAAGAAATGACGGCCTGCGGCCTTACTCACATCGAGTGGGGCAGCGATGTGCACGCCCCGCAAAACGATCTTGAAAAAGTCAAGGCAGTAGCCGCATTGCAGGCGCAATACGGTGTAACCTGTTCCTCTTACGGCACTTATTTTAAAATCGGCACACACGAAAACGCAGAATTTGAAAATTATATTATTGCCGCCAAAACCCTCGGCACCGATGTTTTGCGTCTTTGGTGCGGCAACAAAAACGGGCAGGACTATACCGAGGACGAAAAAAATGCATTGTTTTCCAAGTGCAAAGAACTGGCTGCAATGGCCGAAAAACACGGGGTAACCCTGTGCATGGAATGTCACAACAATACTTTCACCAACAAAAAAGAAACCGCGCTGGAGCTCATGCAGGCGGTGGATAGTCAGCATTTTAAAATGTATTGGCAACCCAATCAACTGGAAACGGTGGAAGAAAACCTTGCCTATGCCGGGCTCATTGCCCCCTATACCGTCAATATCCACGTGTTCAACTGGAAGGGCAATGAAAAGTTCCCGCTTGCCGACGGGGTGGACATTTGGAAAAAATACCTTGCCTGCTTTAACGGCAGTCAGCCGCTTCTGTTGGAATTCATGCCCGACGGAAAGCTTGAAACCTTAAAGGTTGAAGCGGCGGCGCTTGAGGAGATCTGCGGATGAAAAAGATTTATTTGACCGAAAAGCCCGAGCATATCCGCTCGGTTTTCGGGGTAGAAGGCCCCGTTTACAGCAAAGAAGATATATTAAAGGATGCAAAGGCGTTTGAAAACACCGAGATCATTTTTTCCACCTGGGGCATGCCTGTATTTTCAGAGGAAGAAATAGGGCGCTGTTTTCCCTCCCTCAAAGCCGTTTTCTACGGGGCGGGCTCGGTGCAAAGATTTGCAAGACCCTTTTTAAGACGCGGCGTCAAGATCTTTTCGGCGTGGGCGGCAAACGCCGTGCCGGTTGCCGAATACACGGTGGCGCAGATCATTCTTGCAAATAAAGGATTTTTTATCGGAAGCCGCATGACGAAAACGGCAGTATTTTCACAGGCGAGGGAAAAATGTGCCGAGTATCCCGGCAATTACGGTGCCAAGATCGGCATCATCGGTGCGGGTATGATCGGAAAGCTTGTCATACGGATGCTGAAGGATTACAAATTAAAGGTTTTTGTTTTCGATCCCTTTCTGTCGGATGAAAAGGCAAAAGAGCTGGGTGTGGAAAAATGCGACCTTGCGACCCTGTTTTCCACCTGCAGCGTGGTGTCCAACCATCTCGCCGACAACGACCGTACCCGCGGCATGCTGGGCGGTGCCCTTTTTGCATCCATGCCCCAAAACGCGACCTTTATAAACACGGGGCGCGGCGCGCAGGTGGTGGAAAAAGAGCTTTGTGAGGTCTTGAAAATGCGTCCCGATCTGACCGCGATCCTCGACGTCACCTTCCCCGAGCCGCCCGAAAAGGATCACCCCTTTTATTCTCTCGAAAACTGCATCCTTACCCCTCACATCGCAGGCAGCGCGGGCAACGAAGTACGGCGGATGGGAGCATTCATGGAGGAAGAATACGAAAGCTTTATCAAAAACGAGCCCTGTCGCTACGAGGTAAGTGAAAAAATGCTCGAGACCATGGCGTAAAAAAACGTAAAACCAAGGATCTCTCCTTGGTTTTTCTTTTTGACGCACGGGGGCGAAAATTTTCAGCGGATGATATACACGCTTCGCGTGATGGAAGGCGGGAGGATGATATCCTTCCCTCCCGCCAACCATAATAGATCCATTGGGCAAAATAAACTCCGGCATTTACGCGGGATCTCTCATCACTCGTTTTGCTCGTCGGCGGCAGTGGAAATATATTCGTTTTCGCGGATGCCGGGATATTTTTTATCCAGATATTCCTCACGGTAGGGATTGACACCCGCGGGCAGTCGCTCGGGATGGAGGGGCAATTCCCACGACGGCTTCTTAAAATACGGATTTTCAAACGTCTGTTCGATCCGTCCTGATTTTTCCAGCACGTCGTTGCAGGCACGGATACATCCCTTCGCGCCGCAGATGGCGAAATAGCCCGTGTGGCTCAATATCTGATTATAATAATCCACGACCGCGTCACTTTCGGGCTTTCTGCCCCATTTTCCTTTGGCGACGGTATAGGAGAGGATATACGCCTCCTCCTCGGTCATCTGCGAATTGCGCACGTCGAACGCCATATTGGGAAATTCTTTTTTCAAGAAGGGCGAGCATTCGTTGTTCATGCCGTGATGGGAAAGGGTGCATCTGCCCATCTGCACGTCACCGTACCAGATCTTCTTTTCTCCGAAATCGACGTAGATCCTCGCGTTTTCATCCTTGGGATGCGGAACGGCACCGCCCGGGCATTTTCTCGCGCAGGCACCGCAATGGGTACAGAGGGTGCCCGTGTCCATGATCGGATCGGGCTCGAGCTCGCAATCGGTGAAGATCAGTCCCAGGCGGACACGCGGTCCGTATTTCTTGGTCAGAAAGACCTTGGACCAACCGATCTCACCCAGACCGCAGCCCGCCGCAATGATGCGGATGCTGCAAACGACGTTCGGCGGCACTCTGCCCTCGGCAACCGGCTCATTCGCGCCGTTTCCCTCGGGAACGTTGGGGTAATGGGCGACCGCCTCGTAACCGCAATCTTCAATAAAACAGCTCAGGCGATAGGTTTTGATGGGACGGAAAAAGGTATTTAATTTATTGTAGCTGTAAAAGGTGTAGTTGTGCCAATGGGTCCCCTCCTCGATACCGCGGTTGGAGCCGCGGGGAATGGGCATGGCAATGGCGATGACCGACTTCGCCTTTGGAAAATAGGTAATGGGACTCATCAGCTTGGGCGCATTTTTGAATCTTTCGATGTTGCCGATGGCAATGCAGTCGATGCCCAGCTCCTTTGCCTTTGCTTTCAGAATTGCGGAGGTCAATTTCATATTCATTACCCCCTGCTTTCCTTTTTGAAGAAGGCACCGCCCAAGCCGTTTTCACCGGCACCCTCGGCGCCGCTTTTTCTGCCGATGCTCCAGACCTCGCTTGTACGGAAGGGGTTTTCAAAGGTGTTTTTCAGCACGCCTCTTTCCTCCAGGGAGCACATACAGGTACGGTTGCAAAGGGCGGCAATACGGTCGGGCGCGGATTTTTTGGAAAACCGATTGGCGCAGGCGCCGTTTTTACAGCTCTTGCATTTTTCATAGTCGATCTTACCGACGGTAAATTTTTTACCGCAGATCTCAATAACCTCGGTTTCGGTCTTGCTGATGGCGCCCAGGGGGCAGGCATCCGCGCAACCGCGACAGGCGTTACAGGGGGATTCTTCCAAAAGCGGAGTGCTTTCA
This sequence comes from Eubacteriales bacterium, assembly GCA_045536965.1. Lineage (GTDB taxonomy): Bacteria > Bacillota > Clostridia > Oscillospirales > SIG627 > UBA5448. The sequence goes on along the minus strand of JAZSON010000032.1, from coordinate 138,694 downwards.
AGTGCGGCGTCGGTTAAAATCATGTGGAAACGCTGGCGCGAGCCGAATTCCTTGGAAAAAGGGATGCGGTTGTAAGAGATCGAACAAAGACCGCAAGCGACGGCAGCATAATCGAAATCGGGATATACGTTGGGGGCGGGTCTTCCCGCGGTAACGGGTACGCCCTGTGGGGCAAGATCGGCGGGATTGGGGAAGATGGGCACCGCTTCAAAACGGCAGCTCTCTATAAAATTCGCAAGATTGTATGCCGAAAGCGCTAAAAATTCATCCTCCAGCCAATTTTTTCCAAAAACGGCGTAATCGTGGAAATTCGTGCCCTCCTCGACACCGCGCAAAGAGCCGCGGCAGATGCGTTTACCCAGCAAAATAACCGTCTTTGCCTCGGGGAAAATGGAAAAAGGATCGTTTCGGGGATCAAGCCCCGTAAAACGCGATCTGTCGGCAAAGCCGATGAGGTCAACCCCGTCCGCCTTTGCAAATTCTTTGATCTTTTCTTTGAAATTGTTCATGTTTTATATGCCCCTTTCTTTTTTATAACAAGTAATATCATACCTCTATCTGCTCTTTTGACCAGCCGCTGTCGAAATAACCGTTGCCCTCAAAGCTTATTCTTCGCAATAATGTTGCAGTTTCGTTGTTCATTCCTTCATCGGCAGCAGCATTCGATCTGCCGTCAAAGACAAAATAACCCGTCAATCGAATCACCTCGATTGAATTATAAACAATAAAAAGACAAAGATAAACTCACATTTCAACTCGAAAGGTGGATTTTTCACCGTTTACAAATCGTAAAAGATATGCTAAAATATCGTTTGGAGGTGGATAAAATGACGGTAGGCGAAAGCAATCCTGTCCTGAAGATCGAATCTGTTTTTTGCACGAAATGGAGCGGCGGCGCCTTTAGGGTAGCGGGTCGTCCCTATTCTGCCCTCACGTTTCGGGTAAGCGGCTCTGCCGTAATAAAAGGGGGAGAAAAGGAATACCGCGTCAACCCCGGCGAGATCCTGTATCTGCCGCAGGGGATGGAATATACGGCGAAATACACCGATACCGAGGTGGTGGTCATCCATTTCGTTACACAAAAAAACGATGCGGAGATCAAAGTATATTCGCTGCAAAATACCGAGTGGGTATTTAAGCTTTTTTTATCCGCGCTGCAGCTTTGGCACAGCCGCAATCCCAGCTATTTCGTCCATACTCTCGGCAAGCTTTATACCCTCCTCGGAACGCTTTCGGAGGCGGAAACAGCATCGGTTCTGCCCCGCTATTTCGTACAGGCGGTCTCGCTTATTCACACGCATTTCAAGGACAGCGGCTTGAATATCGATTGGCTTTGCGAAAAGGCGGGCATCGGAAAAACGGTGTTTCGGCAGCTTTTCAAAAAATACTATCAAAAAACGCCCACCGAATATATCACCGATCTGCGAATCGAAAATGCCCGCAATCTTATTTTCTCCGGCACTGCGGTAGAAATCGCCGCGCTCCAAAGCGGCTTTAACGACCCGAAATATTTCGCCAGGGTGGTTAAAAAGAAATGCGGCTGCACACCGCGCGCCTTTAAGACCTTGGGTAAATAACGCTCCACCGAATGACGCGGGAATTTTGCAAAACCCTCGCGGCGCTCGATTGTAGGGCGCGACGGTCTCGCGCTGCGGCGCTCGGTCCCTCGGCGGCTCTGACAGTCCACCGGACTGTCATTCACTACCGCCTCGCAGCTAAAGCTACCTCGGCGTCCCGCATAATTTCGCATAATTCATCCTTGCGTTGTAGGGCGCGACGTCCCCGACGCGCCGCAACCATATCAAACCATTCAGGCAAAAACAAATCCTTATCCACCCAAAATCCAAATCATAGCAATTTGGCTCCATCCGGGAGGGAGGCAACGCGCGGGGGAATTTCGGCAAACGGAACACAAGCGATGATCGGTTCGCATGATATTAAGTTTTGAAAAAGCGGTGCGCGTTTGGTATAATATCCGAGAGGTGAGCTGCTTTGAATAAAAAATTGACCGTAAAAAATGAATTCGGGAAGATCGTTTATTGTGTTTTATCAAGCGAAGAAGCATTTGAAAAGCAAATGATGCAGATGCTCTCTCTTCGCGTCGGCTATGGGTTTACAGTCGATTTCGGAAAAGAATTTGTTAAGGTGAAAGACGCCCGTACAAACGAAACGGTCGGAACGTTTGAAATTTTATCGTTGACCGACACAAGCGAGGACGTCGTCCTTGATTGGCAAGAATAAACGAAAGCGAAAAAGTTTTACTTCAAGTGCTTCGGGCATAGCATTACAGAACGCCTGTCCCTGCATATTCACAAAGATCATTCCGAAAACGTCTCCCTTCTTTCGCCGCGGGCATGATCGGCAAACTGGTCATAAACATGCTGAAAAGTTACCGATTGGATATCCTCGTTTTCGATCCCTTTCTGTCGGATGAAAAGGCAAAAGAGATGGGTGTGGAAAAGTGTGATCTGAAAACCCTTTTCACCGAATGTCAGGTCGTTTCCAACCACCTTGTCGACAACCTAAAAACGCGTGGTATGCTGAATGGAAGCCACTTTTTCGCCATGCAACCCTACGCTACCTTTATCAACACGGGCAGAGGCGCGCAGGTGGTGGAAGACGATCTTGTAAAAGCACTTTCCGACCGCAACGATCTGACTGCCATTTTGGATGTCACTTTCCCCGAGCCATCTGAAGCGGGTCATCCCTTTTATACCCTAGAAAACTGCATCCTGACCCCCCATATCGCAGGTAGTTCGGGTAACGAAGTGAAGCGAATGGGAGAATATATGGAAGAAGAATATGAAAATTTCGTCCATAATCGCCCCTGCCGCTATCAAGTAACCGAAAAAATGCTTGAAACCATGGCGTAAAAATCATGAACCAACCAAAGCCACCAATTTAATTGTGCCCCCTGTCTGCTTGACAGGGGGCACATCTGTTCACTTCGCTTTCATCTTTATTTGTAGGCAATAAATTTCGGCAATTCATCGGGAGAACCGACCTGAATGACGGTGTATCCTTCGCTTTCAAAAACATACATCTCTTGATACTTTCCGTCCAGCGTATAGAAAATACCTTTGTCGTATTCGTTGCCGCTGTATTTTTTACCGCTCACAACGGCGGTTTTTCCTTCTATGAGGGCGGCAATGTCGATGTTGGCTTCATTTTCTTCGATGACGGCGTTTTTAAGAAAATTCTTGATATACGCCTCCTCCAGTAAAAACTGGGTTTCTCTGAAATCCCCCTCAACATAGTCGAAAGATAAAACGTAGAAAAACAAGAAGTTTTTCACCTCAAAATTTTTCAAAGAAATGTCCTTGGGTTCATAGTAAAAATAAAGCTCATTGTAGGATGCGTTTTCTTCGAATTCCGAAAAATCATCACTGAATCGACAGGCATACATCTTGCCGTCGCTTGTAAATTCAATTTGCGGATAAATGAAAAAACTCAAAAGCCCCAAAACAACAATCGTCAACAAAAATATCGAAACGATTTTTATAATCTTTTTACCCATAACCATCCTCCTACATATTTTTGTATTGCCATTGTACCACTTTGCCCATCAAAAGTAAACACAAACAACACCTTTGTTTCAAAAAACAAAAAGCGCGGCAGAGTGTTTTACTTTACCGCGTCAAGTATTCAAACATGTTTTGTCTTCATTTTGCGGGCAACCAGAGTCAGAGTGAGCAAAATCACATACAAAACGCCAATGATCACGAAGATAGATGACCAGCCGAATTTGTCCTTGAAAAAGCCGAACAGCATTGCCTGCGCGGCAGCGCCCATATAAACCGCCCAATCGAAAACACCGACAACGGTGGAAGACAGAGCTTTGCCGCCGATATCCCCCGCAATGGTCCAGATGACACCCGTGACCATAGAAAACACCCCGAGCAGGAACAGCACCGCCGAGGCGACAAGCTGACTGCGGATAAAGGGAAATACCAACATGCCGCAGAAGGTAACGAGGGCGGCGATGACCAGCATTGGTTCGCGCTTGCCCTTCAGGAACTTATCAGTGATAATGGGAAAGATAAACATCGCGCACGCCTGCCCAAAGGGAAGGAGAATGGAGCTGAAAATACCGTCCTTGATGGTCAGACCGAGTTCTTCAATGAAATAGGTGGGAACCCAAGTAAGAAGACCGTAACGACCGATACCTGCAATGGCAGAAATAAGGCAGAAAACGATGACCTTCGGCTCGGAAAAGAGTAGCTTATAGGGATAGAGAAAACCTTTCTCCTTAATTGTTTGCTCCAGCGCGGCATCGTGACCGTCGTCGCTTTCGGCAAGTTCGGGCAAATTGGCATCGGCGGGAGAATTTTTAAAGAACAAACCAAAAGCAACCAGGGAGAGAAGCAATGGAACCATGGGGTAACGGAAAGCGGCGCGCCAACCCCATTCGGGATTCAATTCCATGCAAAGCAAAATGGAAAGATAGGTTGTAACCTGCGCCATACCCGAGAAAAAGGTGGTAAGCCCCGTGGCAAATCCGCGCTTTTCGCTCGGCCACCACTTGTTGACAACACCAAGACCGTTCGACCATACCATGGATTGAAAATATCCGTTGAGTCCCCAAAGCACGGTGATGACGGGAATGCTATGTTGGAAAGAAATCAAAACATTGAGAATGACGCTTCCTATTACACCAACAATCATAAACCGCTTATATCCAAAATAAGCACCGAGGCGGCCGTTGATCAGTTGGCCAAAAGCATAGCACCAAAATAAAGCCGAGGAAACCGCTCCGAGCGCCGTGGTGCTCGACCCCAAGTCATCGGCCATTTGGCTCATAACCAAGTTGATGTTTTGTCTTCCGTTGTAGAAGAATAGGTACATAAACCCAAAACTCAACAGCACAAGCCAAGCATATTTTTTAAACTTTTTTGCAGTATTTTCGCACATTATCGGAAAATCCCCCGTTTTTTTGTTTGATTATACCACACCAATCGGAAAATGTAAATTAAAAGAGTGTGTTTTTTTAAAAAAACATAAAACAATATCTCGTTTTCATTTACACCTCCAAAAACGCTTCGGTTTTCCCTTGCATCCAAAAACGAAACGTGGTATACTCCATTAAAAGAACATCCTATAAAGGAGTGAAGCGCATGCAAAACATATACCGCAACCTCAACATCCGCACCATTCTGGAGGGAAGCGAGAATTTTCCCCGTCATTCCGAAGCCTCCGTGTTGGAATTAAAGGATGGCAGTCTGCTGATCGCATGGCAGTGTCACCAAAAAAGCGCCGTTGGTGCGCATGACACAGCACCTGCGAATATATCTCTCATGAACTCCTACGACAACGGCAACACTTGGACAAACCGCCGTGTCGTTGCAAAAATGATCGAGGGGTGTGTAAACTGTTACTCTCCCTCTCTTTTCCGTCGTGCCGACGGCTCCATCTCCCTCTTTTTTAAGCGTTACACCCGCCTGAAAGCGCACGAGGAAACCCTTTGCAGCTTATATCGCATCGACTCCTTCGACGAGGGAGAAAACTGGAGCGAGGAATATACCCTGCTTGACAATCAGACCCTCAATCCCATGAACGATACGGTAAAACGTGTGAAAGACGGCAGTGTGCTGATGCCCGTAACCTTCAGCACGGGCGGCTGGTGCTCCCCCAACGAGCGTTCGAATATTCAGGTCTTGCGCTCAGAGGATGACTGCAAAACGTGGTCTGCATCCAACGTCATCACCCTGCCCATGCGCGGTGCGATGGAGCCCTGTGTCGCTCAGCGTGTCGACGGCTCCTTGAATATGGTTATGCGCACCCAACTCGGCAGTGTGTTTTACAGCGAGAGCTTTGACGGCGGTAAAAGCTGGTCAAAACCGCAAACAACCGGCCTGCGGTCTCCCGAATCCTGCCCGTGTATCGTTTCGATCCCCAACACCGATGCGCAACTTGTCATTTGGAATAACGCCGAGTACGATATGCATTGGCGAAGCCATTACGGCAAGCGTACCCCCTTGACCATGGCCATCTCTCGTGACGGTCTGAAAACCTTTTCGGACTTTTTCGATCTTGAAACCGATCCCAACCGCGCCTTTACCAACCCCGCGGTGACGGTTACAAGTTCCGGCTTATTCGTCCTCAACTACTGGACCTGCCCCTATCTTCCGAACGGTCGTATGGGCGGCTTTATTGATTTGAAAGCAGCCACCTTCCGTATCGATCTGTAATTTCGCCTTTTTATTGTGGAGGGAAAAACATGAACGGCTTTTCTGATTTGGATAAACTGACAAGATACGCTCTCAAGGAATTGCGACAATTCGTATTCTTTCCAACCTTGCAATGCGATGGCAAAAACATGCGGCTGATTGCCGACGAAATGGCTTCCTACCATATCCTGCTGACCCTCAAAAACACAGACGGCGCTTCTCGAGACCTTGCGGGGCAATACTTGGAAAAATGCAAGATTTCTTTTGACGAAGAAAGTAAGAGATTTTGTTTTTCGGGGGTCACAGAAGAGACAAAATTTTCCATAACATTCGAGGATCCCCAAGCCGAAATTTCGTTTTTCAATCCCTGTAACAGCACGTTTTGTTTCGACTCTCCTTGGAATCACCTTTGGCAGCTCGCCGTAGCCATTCTCCAAAAGGAAAAATTATCAAAAAAGTATTGTAACAAACAAGAAAAAGCACTCATCCCTCTCTTGAAGGAGATTTGCGTTTTCACAGGATGGCACAGATTCGATAAGGACAAGCCTTTCCTTTTTTGCCAAACAAAAAAACTTCTCGAACGCCACGGTCACAAAAAGACAATGAAGCTTTTTGAAAAAGCAGAAAAAATACCGCCCTGCGAAAAGAAGTTTGAAAAGATATCCAAAAAAATCATGGCGGCGCTTTCCAAAAAAGCGTTCGCGCCGCTTTGGAAGGATATTCACGGGCAGATTCTGGAGTCCCAAGCCGAATATCCCCAACAACCTGTCGCACTTTGCGACCAAGAACTCCTACAATCCACCCGTCGCGAGATACAATCCCTCATGGAAGAAAAAGGGTATAGCGGTACATATCCCGATTTTGTGAAAAACGGCAGAATCAAGGGTGTCCGTCTTATCAACGTCCGCGGCATGACATATTTTGTCCACAACGAAAAAAGAGTCCGCTCTCTCATTCACTGCCAAGAACAGTTTGATACAAGCGAGGGCTTGTCGGTGCAATTTCTTTGCGGAACGGCATTTTTGAAAAAGAACAAGCAGGATGCCGATATATACGACTGCATGTTTGATGCCGGCCCGAGACGGCTGATCGAAACCGTCAACCACCTTATTCCCGTAACGCCGCAGAAAGATACCCCGCTCGACGATTTGGGCGTTTCGGTATCCATCGCCACCAAAAAAGCCGAGTGTAAAAAGCTGACAAAAGAGGAACGCGCCCTCTTTTACAATGGTATGCTTTCAAGAAAAGCTTTGTTTTGGCGGCTCTTTCTGCTTTACGGGGGATTATTTGCCCTCGGGTTTACGGCAATGATGTTTCTTTTTGCCAATATTACGTTTATGTTCGAAAACGCCTTTTCCTTTTCCGCCCTCCTCACCTTTATAAAAGATACGACATGGGTATGGATCGGAATTTTCGCCTTTGGTTGGATCGGCTTTGGAACTTCCATGGCAGCCATCGACACCTTGGCATGCAGAAAATAAAAGATATATGCACAAAAACGGCGTTTTGGAAAGGATGGATGATATGACGAACACCACCAAACACACCCGAAATTCCGCCATGGACATCATCAGAATCATCGCCGTCCTCGCGGTGGTCATGATCCATTGCGCCTCCCACTTTGTGTCACGCTACAACCCCAACACAACCGAATTTGTTTTCGGCAATCTGTTTGACAGCATCGCCCGTCTCGGCGTTCCTTTGTTTTTGATAATCTCGGGTGCTTTGTTCTTGGATGAACGCAAAGAGGTGACCCTGAAAGGCATTTTATCCAAAAACGTCAAAAGTCTTGCGATCATTACCATGCTGTGGGCGGTCATTTATGCCTTGATGTATCAGGTTGTTTTCCCTTGGCCGAATGTCGATGTCAAAAATTTTCTTTTGGCCGTTTTAAAGGGACATTATCATATGTGGTATCTGTATATGATCATGGGCCTTTACATCATTACACCCTTTTTGAAAAAGTTTGTAAGCAAAGAAAATAAAAACATGGTTTTGTTTTTTATTCTCTTTTCCTTTTCGGTCAAATTTTTACTCCCCACCGTTGACCAAATTTGTGTGCGATTTTGGAATATGGATTTAATAGGAGTTTTCCTTGATAAATTCCATCTGGATTTCTTCGGCGGGTACATCACCTACTTTTTGACAGGCTGGTATATCGCTTGCGTTGGAATCGACCGAAAATATCAAAAATACATTCTATATCTTTTGGCCGCCCTCTCACTCGCTTTTATCTTTGTTTATGTACATTTTACAGGCCATTACAATGCCGCTTATGAAAACATCGGCGCGCCCGTATTTCTGTATGCCGTCGGCACATTTTTAGCTTTGAGTAGCATAAATTGGCAGTTAAAAGAAAAAACTGCCCAAAAACTTGCCGCCTGTTCCAAGCTGACCTTTGGCGTTTATCTTGTTCATGTCCTGCTTTTATACACCTTCAGAAAAACCTTTCCTTATGATGCGAGTCCTGTTTTGTATATCCTAATCTGTTTCGTGTGCGTTGTATCGGTTTCTTTTCTCTTTGCATACGCAATTTCCAAAATACCCATTGTCAAAAAAATAATCAGGGGGTAATCGGCGCTTTGCGCCGCCCCCCCTTTTTTTATATCCAAAAAACACTCTGCTTTTTTTCTTAACCATTCGGTATTTCAATATATGACTTTTCAAGAAAAATCGAATTTATGGCGCTTTGTGTGGTCGTTTGTTCTGAAAACAATCCTTTGCGGTTGGTGTGGCTCACAAAATAAGGAAAAGCCGACGAAGAAATATCGATCACCTTTCAACAGATTTTGTATATGCTATGACAAATCTACAACAGTGCAAAAAAGTGAATATTATCACTTGCATTAAAAAGTTTAAAATATTATAATTTATAATGAGGTGATTGTGCAAATGAAATACAAAGTAGTTCCAACCAAAAGAACAGATTATTATGTTTCAAAGTACATACATTCTGTGTTTTTCGAGTATTTCGGAAAGGTTATATACGACGGCATTTGGGTAGGCAAAGACAGTAAAATAGAAAATATAGACGGAATTCGTAAAGATGTTATTGATGCTTGCCGCGAGCTTTCAATCGGAGCAATGCGTTGGCCCGGCGGTTGCTGCGCTGATCATTATCATTGGAAAAATGGCATAGGCAAAGATAGACAAGACAGGACGCACCCGCTGTCAGACCCCGCAAACCCTGTTTGGCGTATGGACTTCGGCACGGATGAATTTATGCTTTTTTGCAAACTGACAGGCGCTGACCCCATACTGACCGTAAACATTGCCACAGGCACTCCCGAAGAGTTTTTGGATTGGTATGAATATGTAAACGGCCCTACCAACACCAAATATGGCGCCCTACGAGCCGAAAATGGCCACGCGGAGCCTTATAACGTTAAGTTTTGGGGAATAGGAAACACCGACGAAAACGTATGGCATATAGATTATAATAACCCTGTTGCATACGCTCAAAATTACCTAAAATATCAAACAGTATTGAAAAATGATAGAAGAAAGAACCTGTATTTTATAGGTCTTGGTCTGTCTACGCGCCATGGCTTGCCCGGTTGGCCCGGCAAAGCGCTTGATCACATAACCCGCAATCAAAGAGATATTGCTCCCGATGCTTTGTCTGTGCATCATTATCTCGGGGGAGCAAAGCAGGGCGGTGCGCTTTGTGGAGGCGAGATCAATTATACCGATGACGGCTATTATGCATTGCTCGATTTATTGCAGCGTTATCAATATGACATTGATTTGCACCGAATGATTATAAAAGAGCACACCCCCGCAGGTTCAAAAACCAAAATCTGCTTTGACGAATGGGGCGCGTGGCATCCGGAAGCTACTTTTCAAAACAATCAAAATCAAAAACAAACAATGCGTGACGCTATATTTGCCGCACTGTCTTTGCATATTTTCTACAAAAACTCCGACATCGTTGAATTTGCCATGGAGACCCAGCTTTCAAATCTTTTACAAAGCCTATTTGAAACAGATGGTGAGAAGTTCTACAAAACACCCACCTTCTATATCATGAAGCTTTTGAAAGAGCATACAAATCAATATCTGGTTCATGTCCTCCCCGATGATATTGACAATGACTTGGATACTGTTTCCACCATAAGTGATGACGGCGCAAAACTCACAATCAGTATTGTGAACAAGAATTTGTATGACAATAAGGCGATAGATATATTGTTGAAAGAAAATTGGAAAGTGGTAAAAGCCGACATTGTTACTTGTGATGATGTGCGTAATTACAATACATTTGAGGAGCCGTATAACATTAAGGATGACGTTTTCGCCGTACCCGCGAACTTATCTTTTACAATTCCGAGACACAGTGTAATAAGAATTTGCTTGGAAAAGGCATAACAAGTGGTAAAGAGCAAAAGCGAGGTGAATTTCACCTCGCTTTTATTCTAAATGCTTAATCGCTTTAATTTATAAATAGTTTTTTAAAACATCAAAAATTCTGTCTGCGATGTTCTCCATACCCAAATCAACAGGGTGATTGGCAACTCCCGAATGTTCAAATAAACCGATGGATTTCATTTCATCCTTTTCGCCAAGATCACCCAGTTTTACAAGTGGTAAATTTAATTCTTTTGCAAGCTCGGCAATGCCGGCATCTGCAGGATGATGCCAAAATCCCGTTGTTAAAATTATTTTCGCGTTTTTTGATGGGTTTAGATATTGTAAGAGATCAATCGTTTCTTTTTTGAATGCTTGCTTATCAAAATCATTTTTGGGACAATTTTCAACAAAGCGCATGACAATGATATCTGCATTAAAATTGCGAGCATTTTCAAACAGATTATACAAGCTTTTTCCGTTTTTGTAAATACAGATAATAACAACACAATTTGTAATTTAAGGAGAAATGTATATATGAAAGCAACAGGAATAGTTCGTAGAATAGACGACCTTGGGCGTGTGGTTATTCCCAAAGAAATTCGCAGGACTATGAGGATAAGAGAAGGGGACCCTCTGCTGACAACATTGACACCTTTCGACAAGTTTTGTATTGCAATACATAGTGTGGTGAATAGGCATAAAGAGAAAGCGGAGTGAAATTCACTCCGCTTTCTTTTGTGCATATAGTTTTGCAAGTGTATGATTCATAGATTTGAGGTCTTGAAGTTCATAATTAATATATGTCCACTGATATTTCTTTTCGGTAAAACCGAGCAATTCTAACGATTTATAAGAACGGAAAAAAGTAAACTCATCTTCAGAAAGAAGAATCATGTTATTTATTTGTTGATTTTCAAATTTAGCAACAAAACCGTTTTGTAAAACTCCGTCATCACCACGAACAAAACCTAAAACATAATACGAATTTGTTTTTTTATCAAATTCAATATGGTGAACCATCATTTTGTCATCTATATCAATTCTACTTGTTAAAGAAAAATCCGATGTATTATAAACATATATAGCCGAGTGCAACGAATCTTTTCCACAACCAATATTTATAAAAAACTGCCCATCGGGAGAAAAACAGAACCCGTCGTCATCACCAAATTTTGTATAGCGTATTTTCTTGATTAAGGCAAAGGATTCAAGGGAGTAAACGGCAATGCGACCATCACTTGATTTAACAACAAAAATCTTTCCGTCGGGAGAAATCATTGGTGTGTATGCGTAAATAATATCTTTGTACTTTTTAATTTCATTATTATCTTTATCGTACAGATAAACCGTTTGTCCCGTGCAACCAACAGAATATTCTCCGTTGCTCACATATCCCCAAAAGTTTTTCACGAAATCACCGCCTTTGATTTATTATAGCATAGCGGCGTGAAAAGTCAACTTTGTGGTATATCATGCTTAGTTTCAAAAGTAAACTTGTGCAGTATAAATCTCCTTGTTTTACAGATACTAACAGCGTAATTTGAAAATTTTGTTGTAGGGGTCATTCACGAATGACCCGCCCATATTTCACGAAACCCAAACGGGCGATTCGTGAATCGCCCCTACGATGTATTTGTAAAAGGAGAAATGTATATATGAAGGCAACAGGAATAGTTCGTAGAATTGACGACCTTGGTCGTGTAGTTATCCCGAAAGAAATCCGCCGAACAATGCGGATTCGCGAGGGTGACCCGCTGGAGATATTTACCAATCACGATGGGGAGGTCATATTCAAAAAATATTCGCCCATCGGAGAAATGTTTGATTTTGCCGCGGGATACTGCGAGATTTTAAACAAAAGCAGCGAATTGAACGTGGCGGTCTGCGACCGCGATGCAGTCATTGCCTGCGCGGGCGTCCCAAAAAAAGAAACCCTCGGGACAAAAATACCCGGCGAAGTGGATGCTCTGATGGAAGCAAGACAGCTTTACACCTACAAAAACGGCGGTGTCCGCCACAACCTCTCCCCCCACCATCCGTTTTTCCTTTCGGTCATGATGCCTATTATCGCCGAAGGGGATTTGATCGGCGCGGTGATGTCTTTCCGTACCACCGACGGCACACCGAGCGAAAGCGAGATCAAGCTCGTACAATCGGCCGCCGCATTTTTTGCCAAGCAAATCGAAAGTTGAACATTGACCGACGATGATTTTCTCCGCCGCAAACACAAGGGTGTTTGCGGCGGAATTTTGTGTGCCGCCATCCCGCAAAAGAAATCGGTTGGAAACTATTTACATATCGGGAATTATCTGTTATAATTAAGCAGTATAGGTATAGGGAGGGAGCGTATATTTACATGAAAAACAGAAACTTTTGGATATTTTTATCCACTCTGCTTGCCGCGACGATTCTCTGCGGATTTAGCGGCTATGCCCCCGGCGACGGTATATTGATCTCCCCTTTAACCGCCGGCTTTTTGTCCATCGCTCTGACCTTTGCCCCCCGCCTCTCTGTTGCCCCTGTCTTTTGGCTCATCCCCCTCGGCGCCATTACTTGCACAAGCTGGATTTTCAAAAATTTCTCGGCGTTGTTTGTCGGCATTGCTTTGTTTTTGACAGCCGCCCTGATTTTCGTCTGTTACCACAAAAAGTTCTCGCGTACCACCTCGGTCATCATTGTTGCCGCCGCTTTTTTATTCGGCATCGTCACCCTCGCCCTCTTTGGTTTAATGTCTTTGACCGACGGCGAACTCTCTCGTGCCGCCATCAACGCGCAGATCGATAAACTGGTTAACTCCCTGACCGACTATATCCAAAAAGCGCTTTTGCAGGAGGTTGAAAATTTATCCGACGCGGTTTCCTCGTTGGTTCGTTCCTTCATCGTCTCCCTTCCCGGCTATTTTTGCGCCGCCGCTCTACTCTGCTCTTATCTTGCAACGGGGCTTTTCCGCACTTTTGTGCAAAAGAAAGAGGATTTTGCCCGCACTTGGGCGTTTTCCCTGCCGCGTGTTAACGCAATCATTTATTTGGTTTTGCTCGCCATATCCTTTTTCTCGTCCGATACCACCGTATCCGTGGGTCTGAACAATGTGATGACTCTGTTGCAGATGGCCTTTGCCCTCTTTGGATTCTGCTATTTCCGCGCAATTTTCTCAGCAAAGCGTTTCGGCGAAAAATCCTATCTCACCCGTTACTATGTTGCTGTCCTTTTCCTCTATCTCGTTGCCCCCATTGCGGGTGTTATATTACCCTCGCTTTCTCCCAGCGCCAATTCTTTTGCATCCTTTTTATTGATGCTCCCCATGCTCTCCTACACCGTTTTTTATATCGGCGGTCTTGTCGGTGCTTTCAAAACGCCGCCAACATCGTCACACGAATCGAAATAAGGTGATAATACAATGAAACGGAAGATATTCAAATCTTTTTCCGAAGATGGCGGGTTTTACATTACTTCGATCATCTTTCTTGCCTTTGCGGTTTTCGCCGGTTCTTACGGCGGATTTCACTATGCACTCATCGGCGTTTGCTTTTGGCTTTTCGCCCTCATGGCGCTCATCTTCACCCGCCTTGTCTCCTTTTCTCACAATAAGGGGCAGCGTGCGGGACAAGCGGTGATGAGCAATGTTACGCTGGATTTTATTATGCATTTTGAAATGCCTGTCGTCATCATCGGGATAAACGGCGATATTATATGGTATAACAAAAGCTTTTCCAAGGTGGTTCAAAACACCGCTCCCCTTTACAACTTCCCCGTTCAAGATTTTTTAAGCGATAATCTGAGTTTGGAGCGGGTCAAGAGAGCGGCGGAAAAAATCGCCAACCGCGATGGAGAAGAAGAAAAGCCCATTGTGGTCACCATGCGGGATATCCGCTACCGCCTGCATGTTAATTTGATGCAATCGGCGGGCACTCATTACTACATCACCGTTTGGCAGGATATGTCTCAGGTGTTTGAGCTCATCGGCGAATTGAAGGCCAAAAACCCGCTGGTCGCTTACATTACGGTGGACAATGCCGCCGAAACCACCGGCCTTGTACGTACAGAATACCGCACCATCGCGGCAAAAATCGCTATTTTGTTGCGCGAATGGGCCGATTCGTTAAACGGCGTTTTGCGTGAGGTGGACAAAGAGAAGTTCCTCTTTGTATTTGAAGAAGGAAATTTGGAGCAGGTGGTTGCTCAAAAATTCGAGATCCTTGATCAGGTGCGCGACATTTCCCTTTCAGCAGGCGCCGCCATTCCCATCACCGTTTCTCTCGGCGTTGCCGCCACGGGTGACACGCTGATCGAAAAGGAAAGAATTGCCGCCCAAGCGCTTGACTTGGCACTGCAACGCGGCGGTGATCAAGCGGTCGTCAAAACCCGCACCGGCAACGAAATTTACGGCGGTCGAAGCAAAACAGTTCAAAAGAAAAACAAAGTTCGTTCCCGCGTGGTGGCAGCCGAACTGAAAAATCTCGTCAAAAAGTCCGACAATGTCATCATTATGGGTCACAAATTCGCCGATTATGACTGCATCGGCGCCTGTATCGGTATAGCGAGACTTGCACTCCAGCACTGCAGCAAAGTCAACATCGTCGTAAATATCAGCGACAGCAACTTAAAGGGTGTTTTTCGCAAACTTAAAGGCATCGGTATTTACCGCGACATCTTCATTGACGCCGCCACAGCCCAAGACCTAATCGGACCCGAAACACTGGTGGTAGCGGTAGACGTCAATAACCCGACCCATTTCGAGGCCCCCGAGGTCTATCGTTGCGCGGCCAAAACGGTTGTCATCGATCACCACAGAAAAACCGTTGAGTACGAAGCCCAACCCGCCATCACCTATATCGAGCCCTCCGCATCTTCCACCTGCGAATTGGTGTGCGAGATCCTCGAGCAGGCCATGGAACCGGGACTTTTGCTGAAAGAAGAAGCCGAGATCCTCTTCTCGGGCATTCTTTTGGATACCAAACAATTCACCCGAAACACGGGTGTTCGCACCTTTGCCGCCGCTCTCTTTTTGCGTGGCGAGGGAGCCGATCCCAACGAAGCGCAAATGATGTTCAAAATCGATCTCGCCGAATTTACCCGCGAGGCCATGTTTGAAAACAACGTGGTGGTATATCGCAACATCATTGCCATCTCCATTCTCAAGGGCGAAGCCGCCGCTCCCGATAAAATCGCCGCTTCCAAGGTTGCCGAACGACTCTTGACGGTCGATGGAGTACTTGCTTCCTTTGCCCTGTGTGAAATCGATGGAACGGTGCATATTTCCGCACGCTCTGCCGGTACGGTCAACGTCCAGCTAATCGCCGAAAAACTCGGCGGCGGCGGGCACTTTGACATGGCGGGCGCGCAACTTGCAAACATGCCCATGCAACAGGCGCTGGTACAACTGAAAAAAGTCATCGACGAATATTTAAGCGAAGAATAATCTCTGCTAAAACATAGATAGTTTGGAGGAAACAACATGAAAGTTATTTTAAAAGAAGACGTCCGTTCTCTGGGAAAAAAGGGTACACTTGTAAATGTATCCGACGGCTATGCCAAAAACTACCTTTTCCCCCGCAATTTGGCTGTTGTGGCCGATGCTTCTGCCATGAACACTTTAAAATCCCAGGAAGAAGCCAAAGCATATAAAATCAAGATGGAAACCCAAGCCGCGAAGGAATTGGCAGAAAAGTTAAATAATCTTATCATTAAGATCCAAGCCACCGCAGGCGGAGACGGCAAATTTTATGGCGCCGTCACCTCCAAAGAAATTTCCGAGCAACTGGAAGCCCAGCATGGTATCGCAGTGGATAAAAGAAAAATCGAACTTTCCGATCCCATCAAGGCATTCGGCCAATATGAAATTCCCGCAAAATTATACACCGGCATCACCGGCAAACTTCATGTAATGGTGACCGAAAAGAAATAAGGTGAAATCATGGCTAAAGGCAATTCCGAGTTAAATTCCGCCGCTTTGAACGATCCTTTCATGGTCAAACAGCTTCCTTATTCCATGGAAGCAGAGCAAGCGGTTTTAGGCGCTCTCATTCTCGACAGTGAGCGGCTTACCACCGTGGTGGGTATTCTGGCGGCCGATGATTTTTATGTAGATAAACACGTCGCCATTTACTCTGCCATTCAAGAACTTTCTTTGCAGAGCAAACATATCGATGCCGTTACCCTTGTCAATCTCTTGGTAAACCGCGGCGTTTACAAAGAGGATGGCGCGGCGGCATACTTAAAGCAGTTGGCCGAATCGGTCCCCTCGGTAACCAACTGTTCCGACTACGCCCGCATTGTCCACGACAAAGCGTTGCTCCGTCGATTGATCACCGTTTCAGAGGAAATATCGCAAAGCGCATACGAAGGAAGCGAGCCTGTCCAACAAATCCTCGACGCCGCCGAATCAAAGGTATTTGCCCTCACACAAGGCTTTATTACCCATGATTTCGTCCATATCCACGATATCATTCTGGAATTTTACAAAGAGCAACTCCCCCTTTTGCAGCATAACAAAGAAGAAGCGCACGGCATCCCAACGTATTTTTCCGAGCTTGACCGATACATCGTCGGCATGACATCGGGTAACCTTGTCTTGCTCGGCGCCCGTCCCGGTGTGGGTAAAACCAGTTTTTCCACGAATATTGCAACATCTGTTGCAAAGAATAAACAAAAGGCCGTCGCCATGTTCTCGCTTGAAATGTCCCGCGTGGAAGTAGTAACCCGTATTCTTTCCTCGGAAGCGCGGGTAGATAGCCATAAGCTTCGCAGCGGTGATCTTCAAGAGGACGATTTTGCACGTCTTGCCGAAGCGGCCACCGCGCTTTCTCAGGTCGATTTCTATGTAGACGACACCAGCGACATCACCGTTTCTCAAATGCGCGCCAAACTGCGCCGCATCAAAAACCTCGGTTTTGTTGTCATCGACTATCTCCAGTTGATGCGTTCCGACCGTCATATCGACAACCGCGCGCAGGAAATCGGCGACATCACCCGAAACCTAAAAATCCTCGCCAAAGAATTGCAGGTTCCCATCATGCTTTTATCCCAGCTCGTCCGTGACACCGAAAAGAAGGGCCGCAAACCCATGCTGTCCGACCTGCGTGAATCGGGCTCTATCGAGCAAGATGCCGATATGGTATTTTTCCTTTATAAAGATGAAACCGGCGGCAAAGCCGAAGACGATAACACGGTAGAATGTATCATCGCCAAAAACCGTCACGGTTCAACCGGTTCCATTCAGCTCGGCTGGGAAGGAAGGTTTACTCGTTTTTGCAATTTGGATACCTACCATGAAGAACCGTAAAGCCATTTTTGATCGCGTGCTTGCTTTCTGTGGCCGCGAAAACCTTTTTTCTCACAAAGACCGCGTGCTGGTGTCTCTTTCGGGAGGCAAGGATTCGGTCACTCTGCTGCACATTCTCATTAAAATGCGCGAAATCTACGACCTTTCTCTTTCGGCGTTTCACCTGCATCACGGTATTCGAGACAAAGATGCCGACCGCGATGAAGAGTTCTGTCGCAACCTGTGCAACGCATACAATATTCCGCTGCATGTCATGCATGCCGATGTCCCTGCCCTCGCCAAAAAATGGGAATGCGGGCTGGAGGAGGCGGGTCGTAAAGAACGCTATCGCCTTCTTTTTGCAATCGCAGACCAAAACGACTGTACCAAAATCGCCACCGCGCACACCGCATCCGATCAAAGCGAAACCCTCCTTATGCATCTCATACGAGGAGCGGGCATACGGGGTCTTGCCGGTATCCGACCGCAAAACGACCGCTTAATCCGACCGCTTCTTTGTCTGACAAGCGAAGAAATTCTTTGCTACACCCGTGAAAACAACCTTTTGTTTTGCGAGGATCAAACCAACCAAGATACTGCCTATTTCCGCAATTATGTCAGGCACCGTTTGCTCCCTGCCATCAAAGAGAAAAATCCCGCGGCAGATTTATCTTTTTCGCATTTTGCAGAAATAGCTGCCGAAAATGATGCTTATTTTTCCGCGCTTGCCGTCCGCACATTAAACGAGTGGGGCGACACAAAAAAAGGACTCCCTCTTATTCGATTGCGCAATCTTTTAAAAGAGTCGGGTGCCTTATTACCTTTAGAAGCCGTTATGACCCATTGGCTTGGCCGTTCACTTGCATTTGAACAAGTAAAAGCCATTGCCCGCTTAATATCCGAAGGGCAAGAAGGCGCGGCATTTTCCATCGGCGGGCAGGATGTACTTGTATTGCAGGAGGACCGTCTTGTCCTCAACCCACCCGTCCGCAACGATTTTGTCCCCCAAGTCATTGCATTGCACGAGGGATACAACCCTTTACCGGGATATTCTTTTGCATTGGACGTCTCGGCGTGTCGAATGGGTGAAAATTGTGAAAACATTTCGGAAAAAGGGTACACTTTTTTCCTATCTTCTGCTACAATAGAATCGTTGACGGTGCGTACTAAAGCCGATGGCGACAAATACCGCGCACACGGACAGACCAAATGTGTAAAAAAATTATTTTCCGATCAAAAAATCAAGCTTTGTGCCAGAGCATCTTGGCCGCTTGTGTGCGACGAGCAAGGCATTGTATGCGCCCCGCTTTTCCCGCAGGCAGATCGCACCATCGGAAAAAACATAAAAATTACATTTTTACGTGAGGATCAAACAAAATGAAAAACGCGCGATTTGAAGATTACGAAAACAACGTGCAATCGGTGCTTTACGACGCCGAAGCGACACAAGAGATTGTTGCCCGCCTCGGTCGTGAGATCACGGAGCATTATTTAAAAACAGGATTGAGCAAAAACGGGAAATTGGTAGTTGTTGCCGTTTTGAAGGGCGCCGTGGTGTTTCTCTCGGATCTGATCCGTCAGATCAAATTGCCTGTTGAAATCGCCTTTATTACCGCCTCTTCCTACGGACAGGGCACTGCATCAAGCGGAAACGTTGCCCTGGGTCTGACACTTCCGCCCGAACTCTGCCGTGATGCCGATATTATGGTAGTCGAGGACATTTTGGATTCCGGCCGTACCCTTTCGAAAGTGGTTGCAGCCTTTGAAGAGATGGGTGCCCATACCGTCACCCTCTGCACACTCCTCGACAAACCCGCCCGCCGCGCCGTTCCCATCAAGGCCAATTTTGTGGGCGCAGAAATCCCCGATGCCTTTATCGTGGGATACGGATTGGATTATGCTGAAGATTATCGCCATCTCCCCTACATCGGTGTATTAAAACCCGAAGCATACAGTAATTCCTAACAAGGCACCCGAGTGCCAAAAGAAAGCGAGCGTGAACAGATTCTATGAAGGGCAATCTTAAAATCATACTCTTCTATGTCGTGCTGATCATCGGTATTCTCATTGTCACAAGCACCCTTCTCGACAATGCGGCAACAGTCGAAATCAAATATAGCGACGTAGTGGAATTTTTCCACGAAGATCAGGTCAAATCCTTCGTGGTCAGCGAGGACAACTATCTGACCGTTGTGCTCACCGAAGAAGGAAGAGAAACTGCCAAAGAGCTTGGAATCACCGGCGGCACCTTCACCTATCAGTTGAGAAGCCTCGATCTTTTCTATTATGATGTTGGTCAGTATGTGACCACGCCCAACAAAGATGAACAGATCGGAAGCAACATCCAAGACTATAATTACGATGTTCCTCAGCCCACTCCCTGGTGGGTCAGCTATCTGCCCTACGTCATCATTTTGGTTGTATTCATCCTTCTTTGGTTCTTTGTAATGAACCAAGCAACCGGCGGCAAGGGCGGCAAGATGAACTCTTTCGGCCGCGCCAAAGCCAAACTCGGTTCGGATGAAAAGAAAAAGGTGTTCTTCAAGGATGTTGCAGGTGCAGACGAAGAAAAAGAAGAATTGCAGGAAGTGGTAGAATTTCTAAAAAATCCCGCCAAATACCTTGAACTCGGCGCAAAAATCCCCCGCGGCGTTTTGCTTGTCGGCCCTCCGGGTACCGGTAAAACCCTGCTCGCCAAAGCGGTTGCGGGCGAAGCGGGCGTTCCTTTCTACTCTATTTCGGGTTCGGATTTTGTGGAAATGTACGTCGGTGTGGGCGCCTCTCGTGTGCGCGACCTTTTTGAAACCGCCAAAAAGAATTCCCCCAGCATCGTCTTTATCGACGAAATTGACGCTGTCGGCCGTCACAGAGGCGCAGGTCTCGGCGGCGGACACGACGAACGCGAACAGACCCTCAACCAGTTACTGGTCGAAATGGACGGTTTCGGTTCTAATGACGGTGTTATCATCATGGCAGCCACCAACCGCCCCGATATTCTCGACCCCGCGCTTTTGCGTCCCGGTCGCTTTGACAGACAAGTAACCGTCAACTATCCCGATATCAACGGCAGAGAAGCCATTTTGAAGGTGCACGCCGCCGATAAACCCCTTGAAGGCGACGTCGATCTGAAAGTTCTCGCCAAATCCACCGCCGGTTTTACGGGCGCCGATCTTGCCAATCTCTTAAACGAAGCCGCCTTGCTTTCTGCCAGAAAAGGCAAAAAACTCATCGGCCACACCGAACTGGAGGAGGCAACCATCAAGGTTTTGGTCGGTCCTCAAAAGAAATCTAAGGTTGTTACCGAAAAAGAAAAGAAACTGACTGCTTATCATGAAGCAGGGCACGCCATCGTCACAAAACGTTTGGATAGCCAAGACCCTGTTCACCAAATCTCCATCATCCCCGCAGGTCGCGCGGGTGGTTATACCCTCTCTCTCCCCAGCGAAGACAAGTCGTATATGTCCAAAATGGAAATGGAAGAGGAGATCGTCACCCTCCTTGGCGGCAGAACCGCCGAAAAATTGGTGCTCGGCGACATTTCCACCGGTGCCTCCAATGATATTCAGCGCGCCTCTCAAATGGCCCGTAACATGATCATGCAATATGGTATGAGCGAAAAACTCGGCCCGATTGTTTACGGAACGGGACACACCGAAGTCTTTTTGGGCAAAGAATTTTCAAACACCCGCAACTATTCCGAAAAGATTGCCGCCCTCATTGATGACGAAACCATGGAAATCATCGGCCAAGCTTACACCCGTGCCGAAAAAATTCTGGTTGGAGATATGGAAAAACTTCACTTCATCGCCCAATATTTGATGAAGCACGAAATCATGGATGCCGAACAATTTGAGCTCGCCATGACCGATCCCGATGTAACCGAGGAAAAATTGGTTGCCATGAAGGAAGAAAAAATTTCTCGCAGCAAAGAAGAAAACCGCCGACAAGAAGAGGAAAACCGTCGTCTTTCGGAAGAACTTGCCAAAAAACTTGCACAAGAGCAAGAAGAGCAGGAAACAAGCGAAGAAAACACGAGCGAAAACAACGAAGAATAATCAAGATCAGCCGATTGCCGTGCACGGCCAATCGGCTGAACGTTTTGACACGAAATGAAAATACTATGAAAACCATTCTTTTTCAAGGTGATTCCATTACCGATGCAGGACGCGATCGCGCCCGCGACGGATACAATCTCGGCCACGGCTACGCCACTATGGTCGCGGGGCATTTGGGCTCAAAGTATCCCGATGAATACACCTATAAAAACCGCGCCGTTTCAGGCAACCGTATCGTCGATCTGTACGCCCGCATCAAGGTTGATCTTATCAACCTCCGCCCCGATCTCGTTTCCATTCTGATCGGTATTAACGATGTTTGGCACGAAATTTCGGCGCAAAACGGTGTTTGTGCTGAAAAGTTCTTCAAAGTCTATTCCGACCTGATCGAAGAAATCAAAGAAGCCCTGCCCGATACCAAAATCATGATCCTCGAGCCATTCGTGCTAACGGGCACCGCCACTGCCGAAAAATTGGATATTTTCTCTGCCGAAACCGCCCTCCGCGCCAAAGCGGCAAAAGAAGTCGCAGAAAACAACCGTCTGGTTTTCGTCCCGCTCCAAGACAGATTCAATGAGGCGGTCAAAAAGGCCCCCGCAGAATACTGGCTCATGGACGGCGTACATCCCAATCCCGCAGGACACGGCATCATCACGGATGCCTGGCTGGAGGGATTTAAAAAGCTCGGTTGAGGAGGATGTTTATGTCTGATTTGCAAAAATGCCGTATTTCCGCAACCACCGTCACCTCCTTTGTCGGTGACGTCCTTCCCGTTTATCTGACCGCCGAGGAAAACCTCTCCCTTGCTGACATCATCTGGCATATTGATGGCGACACAGTAACCATGCAAACCTTTTCGGGCAAAGATATCAGTGCCAACCACGGCGTTTTGCTCGCTTTACATCGCGTAGGCAAAGCGAAAGTCACGGCCGAGTATAACGGTCAAACCTATTCCTGCGATGTGGTCATTCGACCTCGCCAAGAAGCAGGTGCTAAACCCCTTTTACATTTCTTGGGCGATTTTCACTGCCACACCTCCCAAGACCACAACCACGATACTTTTGCGCTGGACGAAAGCGGTCTTGAAAACTACGTTCGTAAAATGAAAGCTGAAAAAAACCTCGACTTCACCGTTATCACCGATCATGCGGTCGTCACCAATCCGAAGGTGTTTTTCCGCGGCTTCGTCGAACCCGAAATAAACGCGCCGATGGATACCGTCTTTTTCGCGGGTAGCGAATCGGAGGTTTCTCCTATCGAGCCCGACCGCTTCGGCAACACCCGCAAAAACGGCGGCGAGGTAGTTTGTATCAACAACAGCCGTTTCATCACCACCGACAACTGGGATACCTTTATCGAAGCTATGAAACAGGCGCCCGCGCCCGTCTGCGTACTGGCGCATCCCCAAGTGGTGGGATACGATAAAAACGGCATCTGGAATTTTTCTCTCCACCGCAATAACACCCCTGATATGCTTCGCATGATCAAAGGTGTAGAAATGGGCAACGGTACCGATCGGAGCAGCAACGCTCTCAACGAATGGACCTATTCTCTTGCCCTCGACTGCGGCTTTCACGTTTCCCCCACCTGTGCAAGCGATGAACACGGTCCCAACTGGGGATTTGATGCCATGCCGGGAAAAACGGTCATCCTCGCACCCGAAAAATCCAAGGAAGCCTTTTTGGATGCCTTATTGAACAACCGCTTCTACGCCACAGAAAGCGGCAACGTCAAACTGACCTACACCGTCAATGGCATCCCCGCCCCCGCAACCCTCCCGCTCACCGACACTTACACCTTCCACGTTACCCTCGATACTTTCCGTGACGATGCAACCTGCATTCCCACCGTTTGCCGTGTCATTTCGGATGAAGGCGAAACGGTTCACAGCGTAAATAACGGCGGCAAAGATTTTTCTTTCACCGTCAAATCCGATACCGCACGCTATTTCTTTCTGCGTCTGACCGACCCGCAGGGCAGAAAAACGTGGTCCATGCCCGTTTTTACGGGTCGCGCCCCCTCGGATCACACCCCGCCCGTTTTCCCGCCGCTTGATAAATCCCGCTTTCGTGTAACCGAGCTTACAAGCGGTCAGGACGCAAGCATTCTCGTAAACAACGATCCGTCGGATGCTTGGGAAAGCGATTTAAAAACCGCCGACCTCGTTATAGATATGGGAGAAGAAAAAACGGTTCGCGCCTTCGGGCATTATCCCCCGCGCTTTGGTATGGCAGATCTTGTGGCGCATAACAGACAGATCAACGAAGCGGTCACCCATTTCGCCTGCCGCTACCTTTTGTCCACCTCGACCGACGGCAAAAATTTCACCGAAAAAGCCAAAGGTGTTCTCCGTATCTTCGGTGCGGAAGAGATCATTCCCATGGAAGAACATACGGCAAGGTATATCCGCTTCGAGGTCCTTTCCACCGTTGGCAAGGAAAGCGAATACCCCGCATTACTCGATCAAACGGTCCACATCGCCGAGTTGAGCGTATTCTAAACATATTTTTCCGACTATGATATCTGTTATAGGATAGCCGAAAACAAAGCCGTGGTTTTGCGGATCGAAAAAATCAAGAAAAAACAGCTCATTTATTTCACACCCCCTTGACAGTATTGTCGAGGGGGTGTATAATCACCTTGATAATTTACTCAGTAAACAAAGTATCCTCGATGCTTTTGGGAGGGAATCATTATGGCAATTGCAAGAGATAAATTCTGGATTTTCGGCGTAAGACCCCACCAGGACGATGTTTGGCTCAGCGAAGTGGTGATGGGACAAAACAGGCATTCACGCTTCAAGCGCTCGCGTATTACCCCCGCCGAGGCGGCGTTGATGCTGGACGTTCCCAATATGCTGATGATCAACTGCAACGGCGAGCCCGCGCCCTACTCGGAGGATGCCTACGGATACGCCGAAAGCTTTTGCCGACTCAAAAACGTTCTTTGGGGCGCAACAGGCTCCAGCGGTTTCCGTGCGGGCAACGAAGAAAAGTTTATTTGCGACCTTGCCAAAGAATACCCCAATATCAAGGGCGCTTTTATGGATGACTTTTTCAGCAAATTCAGAAACGATGCCGAGGGTCATCGGCAGGCGAAGGAATTACTCAAAGAAATCAGAGGCGGTCTGGATAAAGCGTGCAGACCTATGGAGCTTTATATGGTGTACTATACGCGGGACACGGGTAGGCTCGACGAGGAACTTGCAGGCTATCTCGACGGCATCACCCTCTGGACTTCATTGAGCGCGGATCTTGTAAACTTAGAAGAAAACTTTGAGAAAATTGAGAAAAAATTTCCGTCGCACAAAAAACTGCTCGGCGTTTATATGTATGATTTTCGCGGACGGCACCCCATTTCCGATGAACTGATGGAGCATCAGTGCGAATTCGGTCTTCGCATGATGAAGGAGGGCAGGATCCACGGTATGATCTTTGAGGCAAACTCGGTTATGGGTGTCGGTCTTTCCAGCGAGCGCTGGCTCAGAAATTGGGTCGAAAAGGTGAAAAACACCCCCATTCCCGACTGATCGGACTATATAAAAATCGAGCGTTTTCTAAAGGATGAAAAAGCCACGAACTGTGAATGAACTGCCCCGATTTGTAAAGAATAAATTTATCAATATATATCCATAATTTTGTACACAAGACAAAAAACCACCGATTTGCATCCATCGGTGGTTTTTTCTTTTTCCTATTCCAAAGTCAGTTGGTTTTCCTCGACGTCAACGGGATTGAAGATGACACCCGCAGTAGGCACCTTAAGTTTTCGGCATCCTTTGAGCGCCGATGTAGGCATCTCGTCGGCCGCGACGAATTTTTCGACAAAATCGCCTTTTTTGCATGTAAATATCTGGTTGCCCGCCGAAGAACGGGTCGCCTTTTCGGGAATCAGACTGCCCGGGAGATAGGCGGCTTTCATGTGTTTGGTTAAAATAAACACGTCTTTCGTTTCGCCTTTTTTCACGGGGATCATACCCGCCACGGGACTTTGATCGCTAATGGCGGCGGTCAGTTTGCGGCGATTGGTTTTGGTCTGGTACTGGCTCATGGGAATCGAAAGTGCCTTGCCGTTTTCAAAACAGACCATCAACCGACCATCGAAATCCTTTTCGGGCATGAAATAAATCACACGCTCGTTTTCTTCAAATTCCAATTTTGCAGGTACATAGTCACCGAGTGCCGATGCTTTAACGTTTTCAAAATCATCAACACGCGCCTTGTAAAGTTGGCCCTTATCGGTGAAGAACAAAAGTTCGCAGTCGCTTTGGATCTCACCACGGAAAACGATCTCGTCTCCATCCTTGAGTTTTTGCTCGTCACTGCCGCGGATGGATTGGAGGGTGATACGTTTGAAGAATCCGTCTCTCGTTGCCACGGCATAGAGGGTGTAGGCTTCTTCTTTTTCTTCCACGATCTCCATCTGCACTTCCTGTGCCGAAACGATCTCGGTTTTACGGGGAATGGCATATTTCTTCTGAATGGCGCGCAGTTGGTCGATGATGAGCTTATTGAGTTTCTTTTCGGATTTCAGTATGCCCTCCAGTCTCTCGATTTCAGCTTTGAGATCGGAAATCTCGGACACACGAGACAAAATATGCTCTTTATTCAGGTTGCGCAAACGAATATCGGCAACAAACTCAGCCTGCGGACGGTCAATATCAAAAGCATCGCACAAATTCGGAATAACATCGCGGTCATTTTCCGTTTTGCGGATGATGGCAATGGCCTTATCGATGTCAAGCAAAATCTTTTCAAGACCCAAAAGAAGGTGCAGCTTCTCACTCTTGACCTGCAAATCGAAATAAATTTCACGCTTGACACATTCGGCGCGAAAACCGTGCCATTCCAAAAGAATATCACGCACACCGAGCAGTCGGGGAGTGCCTGACAAAATCACGTTGAAGTTACAAGGGAAATTACAGCAAAGGTCGGTACTCTTAAAAAGTTTGGCCATCAACTTATCGGGATCACAGGATCGCTTGTAGTCAATGGTCAGCTTCAACCCTCCCAAATCGGTTTCATCGCGGACATCGTTGATTTCTTTTAGTTTGCCCGCCTTGACCAGTTTTGCCATTTTTTCTATGATGGCTTCCACTGTCGTGGTATAGGGAATCTCATAAATCTCAATGCAGTGCTCACTCGGTACGACGCGATACTTGGCACGCAAACGGATGTTTCCGCGACCGCTGCTGTATATCTGGCGCATTTCATCCTCGTCGTAAAGCAGTTGTCCACCCGTCGAAAAGTCGGGCGCGGGCAGGGTAGAAAGGATGTCATGCTCAGGATTTTCAATAAGCGCCGCTGTGGTTTCGCAGATTTCTCCCAAATTAAACGAGCAGATGGAACTGGCAAGACCAACCGCAATACCCGTATTGGGAGAAACCAAAATATTGGGGAATGCGGTGGGGAAAAGCACGGGTTCCTTGGAGGTGCCGTTATAGTTGTCCATCATATCGACCGCATCCTTGTCGATGCCGCCAAACAATTCCTGACAAATGGGGTCAAGCTTTACCTCGGTATAACGGGAGGCAGCATAGGCCATTTTGGAATACTGCTTGCCAAAGCTTCCTTTTGAATCGATAAAGGGATGCAAAAGCGCCTCGTTGCCGCGGGTAAGTCTCACCAAAGTCTCATAAATGGCAGCGTCACCGTGCGGATTCAATTTCATCGTCTGTCCGACAACGTCGGCCGATTTGATGCGATTTCCGTTCAACAGCCCCATTTTATACATGGTGTAAAGCAGTTTTCGATGAGCGGGTTTAAAGCCGTCTATTTCAGGAATGGCACGCGAAATAATGACGCTCATAACATACGGCATATAGTTGGTCTCGAGCGTGCGGGTGATGGGACTGTCATGAATAACGGCAGGTGTGCCCGTGCCGCTTTTTTTGATGTCCCGTCTCGCCTTGGCCATAATCAATTACCTCCTTCAAGTTGCAAATATTCTCGATACATTCCGCGGATTTTTTCGTCCGCAATCGTCCGCACCACGATGCCGTTCTCGGTATAATCACAGGAAAGAACGGTGGACGTCTGGTACAAGCGGCTGACATATCCGCCGCCGCTTGCGGGGAAGCGAAAAACAACCTCTTTTTTTCCTTCATCCAACGCTTTTTCCACACGGGAAAGCAAATCATCGATGCCCTCCCCCGTCAAAGCCGAGATGTACACGGTGTCGGCGCGGGGAGTGAAGGCAGGGAGGTCGCCGCTGACGCGGTCACATTGGTTGAAAATATATAAAACAGGTTTCGGCTCCACCCGTCTTTTTTCAAAAAGAGACGAAAGAATTTCTTCCGTCACCGTAAGCTGCGATTGCACCTCGGGATCGGCGGCATCGAGAAGAATCAAAATCAAATCGGCAAGCACCACCTCATCCAAGGTGGATTTGAACGCTTCGACCAAATGGTGCGGCAACCTTTGAATAAATCCAACGGTGTCGGTTAAAAGAACCTCTTTGCCGTTTGGCAATTTCAACCGACGGGTAGTAGGATCCAAAGTAGCAAACAATTTATTTTCCGATAAGATCCCCGCATCGGTCAATTTGTTCAAAAGAGTAGATTTTCCCACATTGGTGTATCCCGCAACCGCAATCTGCGGGATGCCCGCACTCTTGCGGGCGCGCCGCTGTACGGCGCGGTTTTCATCCATTTCACGCAAAGCGGCCTCAAGATACGCAATGCGACGTTTAATATGTCTTCGGTCGGTCTCCAGTTTGCTTTCGCCCGGTCCACGCGTACCAATACCGCCGCCGAGCCTGGAAAGCTCGCTTCCCTTGCCGAGAAGACGGGGAAGGGAATATTTCAGTTGCGCGATCTCCACCTGCAAAATACCTTCGCTGGTAACAGCATTGCGAGCAAATATATCCAAAATCAGCATGGTGCGGTCGATGACACGCACTTGGCTTTCCATGGCATCCTCGATGTTTTTGATCTGCGAGGGGGATAGCTCGTCATCTACCACAACAAGCGAAATATCATTGGCTTTGGCGAGAGCTGCGATCTCCTCGATCTTTCCGCTCCCCAAATAAAAGCGAGGATCGGGATGCGGTCTGTTTTGCGTAACACGGGCAATACAAACACCGCCCGCCGTATTCAAAAGCCGCTCCAATTCACAAAGCGACTTTTCCTGCAACTCCTCTGTATTCTCGCCAACACCGCCAACCAAGGCGGCGCGAACAACTTCTTCTTCGACACCCGCTTTTTCGCGATCTGTCATCAGGTTATCCTGCTTATTCATCTGCTTTGATCACTCCGTTATTTTTTATTGTACCAAAACACACAAGAATTGTCAACACGCCCCGAGAACACATCAGGTCAATTCGCACTTCCTTTCATTTTTTTGGTACGCGCTCGGGGATAAGCCGAAACGCCGATGAAACATCCGCGAAAAAGCACACACATCACTGTACCCCGTCGATTGCGCCACAACACCGGGAGGATACCCTTGTTTAAGGAGCGCGGCCGCTTTTTCAAGCCGCAAAGTGCATAAATAGGCAAGGGGAGAAACCCCCTCCTGCTTTTTGAAAAGCTGAGAAAAATAACTGCGGTCAAGATTCAATACATCGGCAATTTTTTGCACATTCACTCCGTTGGGATATTCGGCCTCCATATAATCTTTTGCGCGTTCTACATAGTTTCGTTTGGGTACATCGGCATGGACATCATCCATCATCAAAGAAATCAATTCAAAAATTTTTCCGCAAACAAATTCCTCCC
This sequence comes from Eubacteriales bacterium, assembly GCA_045536965.1. Lineage (GTDB taxonomy): Bacteria > Bacillota > Clostridia > Oscillospirales > SIG627 > UBA5448. Next base: position 109,144 of record JAZSON010000032.1, on the reverse strand, counting down.
GCCCATTTTCGCGATGCCCCCCCTTTACCAAGGAAGTAAATACATCTCCCAATCCATGATGCGACCAAACATTCTGCTTCATCGATAGAGGAAGGGGTAATTGGCAATGAAAACCAACCCATATATAATGCCACGGGTCCTCCCTGTCTGCGCGATAGAGAGTAACTTCTTCGGGGCGAATAATAAAACATTGTCCCGCACTCAAGTGATATTCCTGTCCATCAATATAAAAACACCCTTTACCCGAAACGACATAGTGAATCAAATAATATTTGCGGGTAGCAGGACCAAAAGAATGAGAGGGCGCGCACTTTTCCTGCCCGCAAGTCACGGGTATAATGTCCCGAAATTGCTTATCATAAACCAAAAAAAGTTCCATAAATTTACACCTCCGCATCCCATTATAAAACACTTCGCCCCTTCTCACAAGTCATAAAATAAAATAATACCATAAATTTATAGTAAAATGCCAAATATATATCACATAATGCCATAGATATATAACAGATCTTGTGATACACTCAAAGAGTAAACCGCAGTGAGATATTCCCGCGGAAAAACGATAGCAACAAGGAGAAAAAATATGGTCAAAATCACATTCATGGGTGCAGGCAGTTCTGTTTTTGTCCGAAACGTCATCGGCGACTCCATTTGCACCGACGCATTAAAGGGCGCACAAGTCGCTTTGTACGACATCGACGGCGAACGTTTAAACCAAAGCCTTGAATTGCTCAACGCTACCAACGAGACAATGGATGGTAAAATGGATATTCGCACCTATTGCGGTCCCGAGAACCGCAAAGAAGCTCTGCGTGGCGCCGATTTTGTCATCAACGCCATTCAGGTCGGCCGATATGATCCCTGCACCATCACCGACTTCGAAGTGCCGAAAAAGTACGGTCTCCGTCAAACCATCGCCGACACACTTGGCATCGGCGGTATCATGCGTGCGCTTCGCACCATTCCCGTTATGGATGATTTTGCCCACGACATGGAAGAGGTCTGTCCTGATGCCCTGTTCCTGAACTATACCAATCCCATGGGCATGCTCACGGGTTATATGCTTCGCTACACCGGCGTCAAAACGATCGGTCTGTGTCACAGCGTGCAGGTTTGCCCCCGCGCCATCCTCAGGGGTGTTGGCATGGAAGATAAGCTTGATCGCTGCAAAACCCTCATCGCAGGCATTAACCACATGGGTTGGTTGCTCTCCATCCGCGATGCCCAAGGAAACGATCTCTATCCCGAAATCCGCCGCCGTGCAAACGAAATTTTAGACAATCCCCCCGAAGACTTTAAAGATCTGGTTCGTCTTGATTATATCCGTCGTTTCGGCTACTACTGCACCGAATCCAGCGAGCACAACGCCGAATACAATCCTTTTTACATCAAATCCAACTATCCCGAGCTCATCGAAAAATACCGCATTCCGTTGGATGAATATCCCCGCCGTTGTATCAATCAAATCCAAAAATGGGCGGCTGAATGGGAAAAATTGCAAAACGATAAAAACCGTCCCCACGTCAGAAGCCATGAATACGCATCTCGCATCATGGAAGCCATCGTAACGGGTGTGCCCACAGAGATTGGCGGCAACGTTTTGAACACGGGCCATCTCATCACCAACCTCCCCGAAGATGCTTGCGTAGAAGTTCCTTGTCTGGTAGATGCCCACGGTATCCATCCCACCCACGTCGGTAAATTACCCGTTCAGCTGGCCGCCATGAATATGACCAATATCAATGTCCAGCTTTTAACCATCGAAGCAGCCGTAACCCGCAAAAAAGAGCATATTTATCAGGCGGCCATGCTTGATCCCCACACCGCCGCCGAGCTGGATATCGACACCATCGTGCGCATGGTAGACGAGCTGATCGAGGCACACGGAGACTACCTTCCCGCCTACCGTTAAATCCCCCGAAAAGGCCTGTCGAAGATTGGCACTTGCTTTTTTTGAAAACAGGTGGTATAATAATGGGCAGTTGTTTACGCAACTGCCTGTTTTTTATCCGAATTTTTCGGGAAAGGAGCGGAAACATGGATCGGAATACCGCTACGTTAAAAAAGCAATACATCCTGTCCCTTTGGGCATTTTTCGGGAGCGGCGTCTGCGGAAGCATCTCCTGCTTGTACGTCTATCTCACCACGGGAAGCATGCTGTTTCTCTTGGAATTTTTAATGACCCTCTCAATGGCACTGATCCAGCTTCTTTACTGCTACATCGCCAAGAAGCTGTACGACAGCCGCACCAACCAATATGAGCATCGCATGGGAAAATTCGAATCCCTCGGCTCGGTCATCGGCATGCTCATCCTCTATCTGACCCTGCTTTTCGTCGTCGTTCTCTCCATCATCAAGCTGGCCCACCCCGAGCCCATCTCCGAGCCCACCCTCTTTTCGGTCCTGCTGATCGTTTGGTGCTTCGGGTACGGCTGTATCATGCTCTTTAACTGCATCAAGCAGCAAAGAATCAACAACACCAAGGTCTTGCAGGGGCAGTTCATTCAGCTGCTGCGCGGCCTGATCAACTGGGTCATCTGTGCCATCGTCGCCATCCTCGGCGAATTCGCGCCCAACGCACCCTTTGCTCCCTACGTCGAGCCGATCGCCTGTATCATCATCGTAATCATGATCGCCTACTTAAGCTTCCACGTCATCCGCGACAGTGTGTACGACCTGCTTGACGTCAGCCCCGACCGCGAGCTTCCCATGAAAATACTTAAAACTCTCACCGACTGCTACGAACTGTATGACGGCTTTGAAACCTATCGCATCCGCACCATCCGCGATACGGTAATTATCGAACTGTATCTTTCTCATAATCGCGATCTTCCCGTCGCAGAGGCTATGCGCCGCAATGCCGCCATCCACTTGGCTATGGAAAGCGCCATTTCGGATAGTGTTGTGCAGATTATCATGCAATAAAAACAAACAAAAAATCGGATGAACGGGTGTTCATCCGATTTTTTTATTACTGAAAAAGCTGATCCATCAAGGATTGAATACGCTTTTTTCTTTCCTGTGTTTCTGCTTGATCGATACGAATGTCGAGCACGTCGCCCTCTTTGGCGCCCGCCGCTAAAACTGCAGGCATATCCACAAAGCTTCCGTCCTCGGTTTCCACTACGGCAAACGCCCCTTCAAAACGGTCGATGACAACTTTCATATTTCTACCTCTATGATTTTTTTTGCGTTTTCAACCTGCATTCAACACCATCCGTCTCAAAGACGATATGGCCGTGCAAATCGGTGCGATAAATGGCCGCGCCTTCATCCTGCCATCTTTTGACCACCTCGGCTACGGGATGCCCGTAGGGATTGCCCGCGCCGCAAGAAATAACGGCGTAGCGCGGAGCAGTCTTGGATATTAAATACGGCGTCGACGATGTACGGCTTCCGTGGTGCCCCACCTTAATAAGATCTGCCTTTAAATTCCCGGACAGAAGCGCCTCGCTTCCGGCCTCGGCATCCCCCATGAAAACAATGGAAGTTTGGCCGAATACAAAATGCAAAACGATCGAAGTGTCATTCATGTTACTGAGTCCTTGATCATGGGGCGCGATGACCTCCACTTGAAAGCCCCTTCCCTCACAAACAATATCTCCCAGTTCCGCCAATCGCAATTCACAATCGGTTCCCACAATCATGGCAATCAATGTTTGATACAAATTGGTGCTTGAAAACCGCGTTGTCATGTAAATACACCCAACAGGCATCACGTTCAGCACCCAAATCAAACCGCCGACATGATCGCTGTGGGGATGGGTGATGACGAGATAATCCAAATAAAAATAGCCAAGCGCTTCGATATAATCCACAATGCGTTCACCCATTCCACGCACCGAACCATCAATGAGCATACACCTACCGTCAGGCAGTTCAATAAAAATGGAATCCCCCTGTCCCACATCCAAAAAATGTACACGGACATATCCACCCGGAATATCCAAATCGACCGGAAGCGCTTCATTCTCTTGAAAGGTCGGCGGTTCGGGAAGATCAAAACCGGGATCGACCGACTCAACCGCAACGATCGAATGATCCACATCGGGTATAGGTATATTTGGAGTGACAGGCGGGGAATCGGCGCAGGAAACGAGCAGGATACCAATCAGTAAAAGGGTTAAAAAGAGTTTCTTCATGGGCAATGTCCTTTTTTAAGGATATGTGCGGTATGCCCGCTTTTTTATTTTAAACCATTTCACCCCATTTGTAAAGGGGGATATACATTTCCCATTACTATATATAAACGCAAGAAAAAACTATGCTCGGTTTTATTTTTCTTCCTTGACACGGATAACCACAGCCGTCATATCATCCGATGCGCCTTTGGTAAAGTCCGCCGATTCAAAAATCAATTTTTCGGCCATATCAGCAGGACGAGGCTGCATATCAAAGGCAAGGGTGCGCAAAAGTTTGTCGGGCGCTTCCCCGTTTTCGATCAGACCATCAGAAATCATAACGATGACATCACCGTCAAACAGCTCCATGGTGGTCTGTTCGGCACGCATGACCTTCCAAGTGCCTGCGGGCGGTGTCTTGGAGGATATTTTGTAAAGATTTTCCTCCCGCACCACAAAACTGGGAGCAGCTCCCGCTTTGATGAAGGTGGCCACCCCCTCCAGCAAATCGATCTCCAAAAGATCTACGGTAGCAAAACTTTCATCAGGCTTGGACAAAAGAACATGATTGAGCATTTCGAGCGGCGCGTGCTTGGTGGACACACATCGCATCAGCCTTTCCACCATCAACCCCGAAAGACGAGAGGTAAGGGCGGCATCCCGTCCACTCCCCATCCCATCACACAGCAGTGCAAAAAAACACTCATCTTCATTTTCAAAGAAGCTGACGGTATCTCCGTTTTGCGTTTCTCCCCGTTTGGCACGGCTTTTCTTGGCACATTCCAGCGAAAGACGTCTTTTCTTTTTCATACGCATCATACTTCTTCCTTCGCGGTAAACAAACGCAGGAGAGGCAAAAGGACAGCCAAAAGCACGAGAAAAAGCTTGCGCCGCTTCATGGGCAGTAAAGCCCGCATTTTCGGGTGTGATACCAAAAACATCAATCACGGGACTTCTTTTGCCGTACACACTGAAGTTTTTTCTGTCAAGAGATAGTTCTTCCAATGCTCTTTCGGCGCAGGCTACCGCATGGGGATTTTTGCCGACATTTTCCTCAAGCCCATCGGCAGTTTCGTGCAAAAGCCCCGCCAAGGCGCTGTACTCCGCCGACAAAAGCCCCGTGGCATCATCGGCATTTCGCCGCCTTCTCATATTGCGGTAGCGTTCATTGAGTCGCTCCACCACTTGCGACAGCCGCCTGCATTGACTCCGAAAACGCGCAGGAACATCATCTTCCCGTATTTTGTCCACCTCACTCAACCGCAAAGAAAGAAAGGAAAGCACCTCATCGCTTTGCATGTATGTTTTCCCCCAGCAGGTCACGGCACTCGCGCAATGCTCACATGCGTTCTTACAGACCGATGCGGTCATTTCTTTTATCTCGGTAATGCGCGGTTTTTTCAGTCCCTCCGAAACATCCGAAAAGGAAATAGAGAGGGACAAAAAAGCACGGGAGAGGGCATCTATTTTATTTTTAACCCACTCGGCACGCATACCATCCTCCCGCAGAGCAAAACGCCCGATCTGCTCGGGACCCCTTTTGTTTTCGGGAAGAAGGGGTAAAAGCGGATAAAATACGGCAATGCCGAGTAAAATATCGGTCAGAACATTCCAAAAAACCGCAGGATCATAGGAAATCACAGCGGCGCCGAAGGATACTAAAAAGAAAACCGCCACACCAATCAAAGAGTTTGAAAAAAACAACCCCGCAAAAAAGCCGCTGCAACCGAGCACACCGCAAGAGCTCCCCAATCCATACAACCCACCCGAGGCAAACCCGATAAACATACCGCAAAGTCCTCCTGCCACCGGACCGCGTGTGCGCGCCGCCGCGAGAGTCAAAAGAGCGGCCGCAGAAAACCCTATGGAAACACCGCCGATTAAAACATCGGACAAAGTATGTACACAGGCAAACAGCAATGCGCTTTCGCCCATCCGCTCCGGCAGAAAATGATGGTTTCCCTCGGGACAAAGAAACGTATCTGTATATATACTGCTGCACAGATAGGCAAAAAGCGGTGTTGCCAGGGTCATCAATATGATGTCACTCCAAAGAAATCGCTCGCTTCCCAAAAGAAACACCGAGGCAAGTGACACACTCAAGCCCAACACGCCCGCCAAACCAATCCGATTAAATTGCGGCTCGTCAAACCGCCAAGAAGTCAAAAAACCGCGAATACAAATCAAAGACAAGGCAAAGGAGAGGTATACCCACGTCACCTTTTCCAGAAAGAAAAAGGATAAAAATACCCCCGCCATGGCCACGGCAGTCGAAAAAGTGCGTATGCGTTTACCGCTCATTTGATCCACTCGCGCTTGTTTGCCAAAAGAGGCGCAAAAGGCAAGCCCTACGGGATATACCCCCTCAGACAATTGAGCCAACCCTGCAAAAAAGCACAGCAACAAACAACCAAACAAACGCGCAAATGCCAAGTAAGAGATCACGCTTTTACCCCCTATGTCGGTGGTGATAGCGCCATACATTCTTCCGCGCCACTTGACAAAATTCTCCCTTGCGTGCTTCTTGGTTTCCCGCCACAGCAATGCGATCATATGTTTTATTGTTTGCGGCGCCTCATTTTCGCCGCAAACCTCTTTTAATTTCGGGCTTTCTTTTGTGTCCTGCATATTCGTTTTCCCTTCCTTTATAGAATTGCCCTTATTATACACACCGTCAATAGGCGGGATTTGTCAAACACAAGGAAAAAAACAAAGGTCATTTTGGAAAAAAATGGGACAACAGGAATTTTTTTGAGAAAAACAAAAAATATCCTTTACTTTTCATTTTCTTTGTGTTATAATGCGAAATGGTCTGTTTTGACCATGACCGCGACGCAGTTTAGGGACGACGGACTGCCGTAATCGGCAGCGTATTCACCCACCCTTGACCGGGTTGACGGCAAATATTTTACGGAGGTGAATCCATCATGATGGAGAAACAAGTCAAACAAGAAATTATTTCAAATTACCGTGTGCACGGTACCGACACAGGCTCGCCCGAGGTTCAGATTGCTATTCTGACCAACAGAATCAACACCCTTAACGAGCACCTGAAAGTCAACCACAAAGACCATCACTCTCGCAGAGGTCTTTTGAAAATGGTTGGTCACAGAAGAAATCTGCTGAACTATCTGATGAAAAAAGATATCACACGTTACCGTGCCATTATCGAAAAGCTCAACCTGAGAAAGTAATTTTTCGTCGCAGCAAGAAAGGAACTGGCAATGTTCGAACAATACAAAACTTTTTCAATGGAGTATGCCGGCAGACCCTTGGTTGTTGAAACCGGCAAAATCTCCCAGCTCTCTAATGGCTCTTGTCTGATTCGGTATGGTGATACCGTTATCTTGGCGAACGCCACTGCGAGCGCCGCTCCCCGCGACGGAATTGATTTCCTTCCTCTTTCGGTGGATTTTGAAGAGCGTTTGTACGCGGTCGGCAAAATCCCCGGCAGCTTCTTGAAAAGAGAAGGCAGACCCACCGAAAAAGCGATCTTGACCTCCCGTGTCATCGACCGCCCCGTGCGTCCCCTTTTTCCGAAGGATCTGCATAACGACGTATGTCTGTCCCTCCTCGTGCTTTCAGTCGATCCCGACTGCTCGCCCGAGATTACCGCTATGATTGGTGCTTCCATCGCTCTGTCCATTTCGGATATTCCTTGGAACGGACCTATCGGTGGCATGTTCGTCGGTATGGTAGACGGCAAATTTGTTGCCAACCCCACCGCCGCACAAAGAGAAGTCAGCACCCTTGAATTGACGGTCGCTTCCTCCAAGGAAAAGGTCGTCATGATTGAAGCGGGCGCTAAAGAAGTGAACAACGATGACATGTTCGATGCCATTATGTTCGCCTTCAACCAGACCCGCGAATTGATCAGCTTCATCGAATCCATCGTTGCAGAAGTGGGCAAACCCAAGTTTGCTTACCAATCCTGCGAAGTTGACCACGATCTGTATGATGCGATCAAAGAGTTCGCCATCGATGATGTCCGCGCCGCTTTGGACACTGATGACAAAACCGTGCGCGACAAGGCCATGCAGGTTGTCACCGAAAAGGTGCACGCACAATTCGACGAACAGTATCCCGAATTGGTTGGCCAGATCGGCGAATGTCTGTACAAACTGCAGAAATTCGTAGTGCGCAGATGGCTGCTTGACGACGGCAAACGTGTTGACGGCCGCCGCCTCGATCAAATTCGTCCGCTTGCCGCAGAAGTCGGTCTTCTCCCCCGTGTGCACGGCTCCGGTCTATTCACGCGCGGCCAGACGCAGGTTCTCACCTCGGCCACCCTCGGCCCCATCGGTGACAGACAGCTGCTCGACGGCATTGATGATGAAGAATACAAGCGTTACATGCACCACTACAACATGCCCGGCTACTCCGTCGGTGAAGCCAAAGCCTCCCGCAGCCCCGGCAGACGTGAAATCGGTCACGGTGCTTTGGCAGAACGTGCCTTGGCTCCCATGATCCCCTCGCAGGACGAATTCCCCTATGCCATTCGTTTGGTTTCCGAAGTGGTTTCCTCCAACGGTTCTACCTCGCAGGGTTCTATCTGTGCCTCCACCCTTGCTTTGATGGATGCAGGCGTTCCGATTAAAAAACCCGTTGCAGGTATCTCCTGCGGCCTTATCACCGAGGACGATCGCTGGATGACCATGATCGACATTCAGGGTCTTGAGGACTTCTTCGGCGATATGGACTTTAAGGTTGCAGGTACCAAAGACGGCATCACTGCCATTCAGATGGACTTGAAGATCGATGGTTTGACCCCCGAGATCATCCGTCAGGCACTTGATACCACCTACACTGCCAGAATGTACATCTTGGATGAAATCATGCTCAAAGCAATCGCCGAGCCCCGTCCCGACGTTTCGCCCTATGCACCCAAAATGATCACCACCAAGATTCATCCCGATAAGATCCGCGAAGTCATCGGTTCGGGCGGCAAAGTGATCCAAAAGATCGTCGCTGAAACCGGCGCCAAGATTGACATCGAAGATGACGGTAGCATCTTTATTGCAGCGGTCGATCGCGATGCCGGATACAGAGCCCTCGACATGATCAACGCCATCGCATTGGATCCCGTCATCGGCACTGTCTACACAGGTACCGTTACCCGTTTGATGACCTTCGGTGCTTTCGTTGAATTCGCCCCCGGCAAAGAAGGTTTGGTTCACATTTCCAAGTTGGACAAACAGCGCGTTGCCAAGGTAGAGGATGTTGTCAGCGTCGGCGATGTCATCAAAGTCAAACTGATTGAGATCGACGATAAGGGCAGAATCAATCTGTCCCGCAAAGATGCAATGGACGAATAATTTCTCATGCACAACGGTTGCCGCGTGAAATCCCGCGCGGCAACCGATTTTTTATAGTAGGAGACACACAAAATGGCTGAACTTCGCTACAATCCCATGATACAAGATTGGGTCATGATTGCTTCCAATCGCCAAAATCGCCCCAATATGCCCAAAGATTTTTGCCCCTTTTGCCCCGGTTCCGGAAAAGTTCCGGATCATTATGACGTCCATAAATATGACAATGATTTCCCCGCCTTATCGGTAACCCCTCCGCCCTGCGACACCGATGCGCTGCCCGCAGGATTTGAAGATTTGTATGGACAAATGGCCCCCTCCTACGGCAAATGCGAGGTCATTCTCTTTTCACCCGACCATCACGGCAATATGTGCGATCTGTCGGATGCACACATGAACAAACTGGTTGATCTCTGGGCCGACCGATTCACCAAACTGTCCTTGGACAAAAACATCCGATATGTTTTTATTTTTGAAAACCGCGGCGATGTAGTGGGCGTGACCATGCCCCACCCTCACGGCCAAATTTACGCTTTTTCCAAACTCCCCAAAAAAATCGAGCTGGAGCTGGATGCCTGCCGTGAGTATGCCGAAAAAAATCAAAAATGCCTTTTCTGCCGCATGAACGAAGCCGAAATTGCATCCGACAAGCGCATCGTCTATCAAAACGACGATTTTATCGCCTACATCCCCTACTTTGCCGACTATGCCTACGGGGTGTATATCACGGCAAAAGCACACAAGGGTAACATCGCGCAATTTACAAAGAGCGAAAGAGAAAACCTCGGCAAAGCCATGCGCGCCGTTTCGGGCGGGTACGATGCACTCTTTGACACCCGTTTCCCCTACATGATGTGTATGCACAACGCGCCGGTCAACATGGAAAACCAATCCGAGATCGAGAAAAATTATCATTTCCACATCGAGTATTATCCTCCCATGCGTGCCGCCGACCGCCAACAGTTCCAGGCATCCTGCGAAACGGGTGCATGGGCGCACTGCAACCCCACCGCCCCCGAAGAAAAGGCACTTGAGCTGAAAGCCGCCGTGCAGCGTTTTCTTGCAAAGTGAGCGAAAAATTATGGGTAAGTTCAAGATCCCGTCAGTTCCCCCGACGGTAAACAAAACGGTTCGTTTCCCCTGCGATACCGTGGAAGCGGTCGAAAAAGCCATCCGCGGCAAATCCTGCACCTTTTCCGCCTTCGTTATCGCCGCCGTAAAAAACGCTTTAGAGGAGCTCGACGACACCGACGAAAAGTCCAACTGAAACTAAAAAAGATGCACCGATCGGTGCATCTTTTCTTATCCGCTCAATGCGTTTTTATAGGCTGACGGTGAAAATCCCGTAATCTTTTTAAACTGCCGCGAAAAGTAATGGAGAGAGCTAAATCCGAGCCCCTCGGCAATCTCCGAAAAGTTCTTTTCCCCTGCGGCAATGTCCCGCTTTGCCTGAATGATCTTGAGTTCCGAAAAATAATCGATCGCGCCGCCGCCGCTGTATCCGCGAAACAGAAGCTTTAATTTCGAAACGCTCATGGAGCAGCCCCTTGCGATCTCCTCCAGCGAAAGCTTTCGATCAATATGATCGGTCAAAAACGCTTTGATCCGCTCAATATCCTTTTTCTTCACACTTTCCTTGGCGGTGGGCTTGGGAAAATAATCCCCGCCCTCCAGCGACAAAAGAAAGATCTCAAGCCCTTTTTTGATTTTTTGCAGAACGTATTCGGGGGTATTTTCCTTGGGAACCATACCGATCGAGCCGACATTTCTTTTCAGTTCAAGCGACGACATCACGTCCTCGAAGACAACCTCAAAGCTTTTCCTTTGCTCCCCGTTTAATCGAAGAACGCGGTTATACAAAAGTGGCAGGGCGCTTGACTTGACCTCAAAGCTGATGATATAGGCAAGCGAATCCATACCCTCCTTGGTCATGTGGAACGAGCCGGGAGCATAGATCATCATATCCCCTGTCGAAAGCGTATATTCCACCCCATCGACAAGCACGGTGCGGCGTCCTTTGGCAAGGTAAATCAGTTCGGGGAAGGCATGCGATTCACCACGATAGATTACTCCAACGGAAAGGGTATTGCGCAATGCTGTGTAGATAGCGGTCACCGACAGATCGTCGCTTAACATGGTGCTGAAATATTGCACATCTCCCACTCCTTTCCGAAATCGACCCGATTATGCAAACTCTTGTCCTTTTTGTGCAAAGACGGGTCTTTTTGCTTATGCTATAATGCATCCATAAGCCAAATATATTCAAAAAATATTATAAACAACTTTCGACAAAAGTCAAGGAGGAACCAATATGAAAAAACTTAAAATGGGTCTCGTCGGCTGCGGTGGTATGATGACCGCGCATCTTCGCGGTATTGAAACGGTAGAGGACGTAGAAATCGTCGCCTGCTGCGACCTCGACCCCGCCAAAGCCAAAACGGTATCGGAATTTTTGGGCAACAACGCCTCCATTCACACCGATTACAGAGAGATGGCGGATCTCGTGGATGCCGTTCTCGTCGCTCTCCCCCACGATCTGCATTATGAATGCGGTATGTATTTTGCCTCCCGCGGCAAGCACGTCATGATGGAAAAACCCCTTTGCAACACCGAGGAAGAGTGCATCAATTTGATCGAAAAATGCGAAGAAATGAACGTCACCCTCATGTGTGCCTACCCCGTTCGTTACTGGGCAGGCATCCGCAAGCTCAAGGAAGAATTTGATTCGGGAAAATACGGCGTTCCCATGCAAATGTCCATCTGGACCGAACAACTGACAGGTGCCGACATCGAACTGGGCGGCAATCAATCCTGGGAGCTTACCGGACGTCTCGGCGGCGGTCAGCTTTTCAGCCACGGCTGTCACTACATCGACCTTCTCCTTTGGTTCTTGGGCAACCCCGTTTCGGGCGCACATTTCGGCACGAGAAACGGCACCCCCTGGATGCTCCGCGAGGGCACCAGCGCACTGGTCATGAAATTTGAAAACGGCGTCGTCGCCTACCACGGTGCAACCTGGGGCGCACGCGGCTCCCGCCAGTGCTACGACTTCCAGATCATGATGGAAAAGGGTCTTCTCGAATACGATCACATCCCCGGCGAAGTCAGATTCTATGATTCCTTGGGCAAGCACATCCCCGGTCAGCCGGTCGAAAAGAGCAACTACAAGGTGCTTTGGTCGAGAGGCGATCAATACATCAGCAAGGAGACCCAGTACGAGATCAGACATTTTGCCGAATGTGTCCGCACCGGCAAAAAGCCCCTCACCCACGGCAGAAGCGCGCTGCAAAGTCTCCGCGTCATCTGGGCGCTTTACAACGCCGAAAAGAACAACATGCTCGCCGATCTGCGCGGCATGGGCTTAAACGATCTGTAAGCTTTGTAACCAAAAAGTGCAGACCCATCACAAAGGGTCTGCACTTTATTCGGTTACCGACTTATTTCAGTAGCATGAAGCCGATGGTGTTGATGGCGAAGTTGGCAAACATATGGGTCAGCCAGGAGCCATAGATGGTATCCAGCTTTTCATTGAGGAGGTTAAAGATCATACCGCCGATCACGAGCCCCGCCATAACGAGTAAGAAGAGGAGCGGAGAAAACCAACCGACCATCATTGCCACGTGATACAGACTGAATGCGGCTGCACTGAATACGTATGCCCATTTTCTGCTTGCGTGCCGCTTCAGATTGGTAAAGACGAAGCCGCGGAAAAAGAACTCCTCCAAGAAAGAATTTGCAAAGGAAATATACAAGCTTACGTAGAGGAAGTTGTCTTTTGTAACACCCACGTTTTCGGTCAAGGCACCGGCGATCTGAGAGAAGTCGAAAAACGGTGATACCAAAAAATAAGTGCCAAGGATCACCCCGTAGATGCCAACACCGAGAGCGATGGCCGCAAGCAGTCCCTTCTTTTTGGGTCGAAGCAGCGACAGATAGAGCACGCTTCGATCGGTTGTCGAGGCAATCAGCGGTATCAGCATAAAAAGTGCGAGCTTGATCGCCGATTTGACTGCATAGCCGGGGCGGAGCACACCGTCCACCAAAGCCATTGCCAGACAACATATGACCGTCACGGTCAAAATAAGCAGGGTGCTTCGCTTTTTCATAGACTTTTCTCCTTTCCTTTTCAGCCCTTGGGGAGTACGGCGGAGGTATACGGCTATTCCATTATAGCAAATCCCGCTGTCTTTTGCAAGTATGCGGCGCGACCTGCAAAGGGGATATGCCTTGCAGACGTTTTTTTACGGTATGAAAAATGCCGCCGAGATTCGGCGGCATTTTATTATACGTTCGTTTTCTTGGAGCTTCGATAAGCCAAAAAATACAAAAGCGTTGCGACAAGAGGGAAAATCGTCGCCGCAAGGACACCGCATTTCATGCCGAACTGCTCGACCGTCATGCCAAGATCCGCCGCCCACACCGCAGCACCGTCGAAAGCGATGATGGCATCGGTGAGCGATCCGACCATTTGAGAGCCGACCGAAACACCCAGATCACCCGCGGCAGCCATCAAGGCATACATGGCGACCCCCGCGGCGGGAAAACGGTCGGACATCATCAAAAGACTCCCCGGCCACAGCATGGAAGTGCTAAAGCCCGTGAACGCACAGGCAAAGAGACCGACAAGCGGCAGATTGGAAAGGCCCGCCAACAAATAACAAACGATGGTCCCCAGCGCCCCCAAAAAGAGAACACGAAGAATATTTTTTCCGTATTTTCCGTAAAGCGTTCTGCCGAGTCCGAGAGCAACGCCGAAAACGGCGACGCCGAATATATCACCCCAAAACTTATCGATACCAAACACCGCCTCCAGATAGCCCGAGGACCATTGGGACATGGTGCATTCGGCAGCACCTGCGCAAAACATACAGACCATGCAGAAGATAAAGCCCTTGTCCTTCAAAAACGAGGCCGCATTTGAGGCACGCTTGGGGGTTTCAAGGGGCGGGATCTTGGCGCCTGCAAACAGGAGCGAGGCAACAAAGGGAACGATTGCCCAAAGGAGAGCCAAAAAGTACCAATACTCACGGCCGAACAGTGCGATAAACCCACTGCTGACCGCCACCACGACCAGTGTGCCCCAGGCATACATGGAATGGAGGGTGCTCATTTCCCGCTCGGGATTTTCGGAGGGAATGGCAGCGACCACCGGACTTGCAAGCACCTCACAAAGACCGCCCGAAAGGGCGAAGATCACCGTACCGACGAGGATCCACACGTAAGCCATCGAAGGAAAAAGGGGTGGAAGTACCCCATATACAACGAGTCCAACGGTGGTAAAAAGGGGCATGAGCTTGACGGTTTTCTGCATATTGAAGCGATGCGAGAAAAACGAGAAGACCAAATCGATTCCAAGCTGCACGCAAAAATTGACCAGCACGATGGCACCGAGCTGTCCGAAGGAAATACCGTAAGTCTCCCGAAAGGTCAAAAACAGCAAGGGGGATAACACCACAATGATGGCGGTGGATGCCCCCGTCACGTAGCAAGCATATTTCGTTCGACGATAAGTACGGTCCATTCAAACTACCTTTTTATACCTTTTTTATAGTTTTTTTCGCCCATTGTATTGGGAAAGCAAAATGCCGCAAAACATCAAAGCACAGCCAACGTAGGCGCGCACCGACATCACTTCCTCCAAAATCAAAGCCCCGCCGATGACACCGAACACCGATTCGCTCGACAGCACCACGGCGGCCGTCGAGGATTCCACTCTTTTTTGCCCCACCATTTGCATGGTGAAAGCAACACCGGTCGATAAAACACCTGCAAATAAAAGAGAGGGAGATGCGGCCGAAATATCGCTCCACGCCACCGATTCGAGGGCAAGCATACAGGGCAAAGACAAAATCCCGCTGAAAGCAAATTGGAAACAAGAAAACAATATGGGCGGACAATCGGACGCGAATTTATCCAGCACGATAATATGCCACGCCCAAAAACAAGCGCTGATCAAAAGGATGCCGTGTCCCAAACTGATGGAAAAAGCCCCCTGCACCGACACAAGATACAATCCCGTGACAGCCAAAATTGCTCCCCCCGCGGCAAAAAGACTCGGTCTGCGTCCGAGAAAGATACCGAAAATGGGAACAAGCACGGTGTAAAGACCGGTCAGAAAACTCGCTTCTCCCGCAGAATGTGTAAGTTCAATACCGTACTGCTGAAGAGAAGAAGCAATAAACAGAATCGCACCTGCCAGCATAGCCGGCAGGACGGTTTTTTTTACGGCATTTTTAAAAAAGTGCTTTTTTTCAAAAAACAAGACCACGGGAATGAGGGTGGTCGTTCCGAGTGCATAACGCAGAGTGTTGAAAGTGAACATGGGAACAGTCCCGGCTGCAACCACCTGCGCAACAAAGGCAAATCCCCATATGACCGCAGTAAGAATCAGATAGATCAAGAATTATTTCCTCCCGCCGCCTTGCCGCACAATGTTGCGGCATAGGTCATAATAGTGTCTTGAATATCACGCGGATACCCATAAGAAAGTTGGTAAATACCCGTACTGCCATAAGGCTCGTATCCGCCCTCGTCATACATATCGGTGGTGCATATATATCCGTATACTCCATTGGAATACCCTGCAACCAACACATTGCGTTCAGGTAACAGATCCGAGATGAGCTTGTCATATCCCCAAACCACTTCGCCCATCATGGCAACAATCGTCATACCACTGCCAAAATCAATACGCTGCAGCAGATAGGGAGCCGATGTGGGTAAAGAATCGTAGTTTTCATAGTACCACATGTACACTTCGTAAAGATAGTGGCCCTTCTTGGCTTCTGCCATCTGCAGATATTCTTCTTTCGTAGTACTTTCTTTTTGTATCGGCAGAGTGAAAGAAGTATCCTTGAAAAGAAGATCCCCCGCCACAGGCTTGATTTTATCGCGACCAATACAAGAAACAACACTTTGAGCCAAACGGTTGCCGATAATCTGCACATCGGAATAATCATTCGGCTTAAAACGATCTCCGTTTTCGGTCACAACATTTGGTTTGGCATCGCCGCCGCACCCCTGAATAAACATGGCGGTTGCATTTTCATACCTTGTTTCCAACACGCGGCGGGCAGCTCCAACATATTCCGATGACATATAGTTACCGTTCAATATACTGGGATGGCAGGCAAACGAGAAAAGAATCAGTCGCACCGTGCCATCCTTTTTGCCCACAAGCACATCGCATTCCTCACAACACTCTTTCTCGGGATTGGGAAGCATAGACACCGTGCCGTTCACTTCCTTGCGGCGATTTAAAGCAATGCCCGAGGCATCTGCCGTGCCGTGATACAAGGTCATTTCCTCCCGCTGATTGAATGCGCCCTGCATACAATCGAAAGTTTGTGAGATGAGGTATTGATTATACGACTCACTGACTACGCCGATTCCCACCGTGTTCGTTTGGGTGGTCGGACCGGAATGGGTATGAGTAGCGTTAAACAAAATGTTTTCTCCCGAAAAACCAAGCTTGTTTTCCACTTGATTTCTGATGTTGGCCATAACCGCGCTGTCCCAACCCAAAATATCAGCCGAAACGATGGCAAAGGTTACGCCATTCCCCTCAAAAACAGCGCAAGACACCTCGATGCTGTCGAGATTACCGTCATATCTGCGGTTGGCATTACCAAATCCGGCGAGGGTTGCACCGTCGTTTGCACGCGGATCAATACACAGCGTATTCACACCGACTTTATACACGGTGGGGACGGGATTCTGTAAATCGCCCTCTCCGCCGGCGGGAGCTTCGGTTGCATCCGAACATCCACAAAACAAAAACACAAAAACGAGTAAAAGAACAAACAATCTTTGCATGTTTTCCCCTCCTTAAAAAGGCGTGTTTTCACTCTCATTTTAGTGGAAGATAATAAAAATGTCAAGGCGGCGCAATTATTTTTAACATTTCTCGATAAAATTACAAAAATGGGTTGCTTTTTTTATTTTCCTCGTCTATAATGGCACTGTAAGGATAACCTTGCATCATTATTATCCGAAACGAAAAGGAGATTTATCATGAGCGAACTCGCATTATTCGGCGGCCAAAAAGCCGTAACTCTGCCTGCTGACGATATGTTCAAATGGCCGATTATCACCAAGGAAGATGAAGAAGCTGCCTTGGAAGTCCTCCGTCGCGGCGGTATGTCCGGCACTGACGTTACCAAAGCTTTCGAACAGGATTACTGCAACTGGATCGGCTCCAAGTACGCCTTGGGTCACTCTTCCGGTACTGCTTCCCTGCTCGCCGCTATGTACGGCGTCGGCCTCGGTGTAGGCGACGAAATGATCACCGCCAGCGTTACCTACTGGGCAACTGCTATCCAGTGTGTAGACCTCGGTGCTACCCCTGTTTTTGTTGATATCGATCCCAAAACCATGTGTATCGATCCCTCCAAGATTGAAGCCGCTATCAGCCCCAGAACCAAAGCAATCATGGTTGTTCATGCTTATTCCTGCGTGGCTGACATGGATCCCATCATGGAAATTGCCCGCAAACATAACCTGAAAGTCATCGAAGACGTTTCCCATGCGCACGGCGCTCTTTACAAGGGACGCAAAGTTGGTACCATCGGCGACGTCGGCGCTATGTCCCTCATGTCCGGTAAATCCTTGGCCATCGGCGAAGCCGGTATCCTTGTTACCGACGATCTCGAAATCTACGAAAGAGCCGTCTGTCTCGGTCACTACGAGAGAATGGGCACTCTGTCTTGGGAAGGCGCTCCCTACTTCAAGCCCTTCTCGGGTCTCCCCCTCGGCGGTTACAAATTCAGAATGCATCAGCTTTCTTCGGCAGTCGGCCGCGTTCAGCTCGCTCACTACGACGAAAGATGCGAAGAAATCGATAAGGCTATGCTTTACTTCTGGGATTGCTTGAAAGACGTTCCCTGCGTCGCTCCCCAGATGTCTGACCGTTCTGTCGGTTCTACCAACGGTGGTTGGTATGCTTCTTTGGGTGTATACAAACCCGAAGCTGTTGAAGGTCTCTCTTTGACCCAGTTCCGCAAGGCTTGTAACGCTGAAGGTGTTGGTCTCAGCGCCGGCGCAAACGCTCCCTTGCATACCCACAACTTGATGCAGACCTGCGACATCTACGGTCACGGCAAGCCCACCCGTGTTGCCAACGCCACCAGAGACGTTCGCGAACTCGACAAATTCCTCCCTGTATCTGAAATGATCGCAACCGTTCGTTTCGGTGCTCCCTGGTTCAAGCACTTCCGTCCCGAAGTGATCGAACAGTATGCCGAAGGTATCAGAAAAGTTTACAAGAACTATAAAGAGCTTCTTGCCACCGACCCGGGCAACCCCGAGGTCATGGGCGTGTTCCATCACACCCGCCACTAAGAAAGATTTTTCTTCACCCTGCGCCGAAAGCGCAGGGTGTTTTTTTCGAAAAACGCTTGCAATTCACTTTTTTGTGCTATACTAAACCTGCAAATGCAAAATTTTACATAAACTCTAAAAAGGAGACTGTATCATGAGCGAGCTTGCATTATTCGGCGGTCCTAAAGCCGTCACACTTCCCACGGGCGACATGTATAAATGGCCCATCATCACCCAAGAAGACGAAGAAGCCATGCTGGAGGTCCTTCGCCGCGGCGCCATGTCGGGCACCGACGTTACAAAAGCATTTGAAGAAGATTTCTGCAAATGGATCGGCTCCAAGTACGCTTTGGGTCATTCCTCCGGTACTGCCTCCCTCCTCGCCGCCATGTACGGTGTAGGCCTGGGCGTCGGCGATGAAATGATCGCTCCCAGCGTTACCTACTGGGCTTCCGCCATTCAATGTGTAGATTTGGGCGCAACCCCCGTTTACGTTGACATTGATCCAAAAACCCTTTGCATCGACCCCGCCAAGATCGAAGCCGCTATCAGCCCCAGAACCAAAGCCATCATGGTCGTGCACGCTTATTCCTGCGTGGCTGACATGGATCCTATCATGGAAATCGCCCGCAAGCACAACCTGAAGGTCATCGAGGACGTGTCTCACGCCCAAGGCGCTCTTTACAAGGGCAAAAAGGTCGGTACCATCGGCGACGTCGGCGCTATGTCGCTTATGTCGGGCAAATCCCTCGCCATCGGCGAAGCCGGTATCCTCGTTACCGACGATCTCGAAATTTACGAAAGAGCCGTCTGCCTCGGTCACTACGAGAGAATGGGCGGACTTTCCTTCGAGGGTGCTCCCTATTTCAAGGACTACAAGGGTCTCCCCTTCGGCGGTTATAAATTCAGAATGCATCAGCTTTCCTCGGCAGTCGGCCGCGTGCAGCTTTCACACTACGACGAAAGATGCGCCGAGATCGACAAGGCGATGACGTATTTCTGGTCCTGCCTTAAAGACGTTCCCGCCGTCGCGCCCCAGCTTTCCGACCGCACCGTCGGCTCTACCAACGGCGGCTGGTATTCCTCCCGCGGTATCTACAATCCCGAGGTACTCGAGGGTCTTTCCCTCACCCGCTTCGTGCAGGCATGCGTTGCCGAGGGCTGTCCCATCCGCGTCGGTGTCAACACCCCGCTTCACTCCCATCCCCTGATGCAGACCTGCGACGTTTACGGTCACGGCAAGCCCACCCGTATTGCCAACACCGACAGAGACGTCCGTGAGCTTGACACCAACCTCCCCGTTTCCGAAGAAATCGCCACTCTGCGTTTTGCCGCTCCTTGGTTTAAGCATTTCCGTCCCGATTTCATCGAACAAACGGCCAATGCAATTAAAAAGGTCTGCGCCAACTACAAAGAACTCCTTGCCGATGATCCCGGCAATCCCCCCCGCATCATCATGTACCACGAGACAAAGCACTAAAAAAAGCATAAAAAGACTTGCGTTTTTAAAAAACGCAAGTCTTTTTTTACATTCATGAGATTATCGGGCGACTTTCTTGCCGTTGATCGCTTTATAAAGACACCAAACCAAAGCCACCATACCGCAAAAACCAATCAAAACGCCGAACATCCAACCCCAGCCGAAATACTCGGCCACCACACCAAGTCCGTAAGCACTGAGGGTACTGCCCAAATAGCAACAACCATTCAAAATACCCGCGATAAAACCGGAATCCACCTTATCTCGCATGAACATGGGGAAAATACTGGTGATGACACTGTTGAGACTGGCTGCAAAAAAACTGACCACAATCAACGATAAAAGCATAACGATCGCTAAATGGAGGGATAAACTACCGACAATAACACCGATAAACGCCGCGATGCAAAGAAAAACAACAACGCAGTGGGTCACATAATCAGGGATTTTTTTATGCACCACCAAGGCAAACGCATTGCCGAAAATAGCCACAATGGGCAAAAATAAGGTTAACAGGATGGAAAGCGAATCGGTCATATCAAAAACATCTTTTAAAATTGACGGAACCCACGTCGTTAACCCGTCTTTGATTAAATTGACTGCCACAGCACAAAAACAAAGAGATACAATGATCACCAGCAAATCTTTGCCTACGCCACGCTTTCGCACCGCCGACGCAGGTGCTTCTTCTCTGATCTCTTCGTAATCTTCCGCAGTTTTGTCCCGTATCGCCAAAGACACCGCACGGTCATACAAAAGAATCCAAAAAATACTGACCGCAAAGTCGGCAATGGCCGCCGTGTAAAAAGCAAGCTTGAAACCATCAAAAGAAACATACAGTGCACTGAGCGCATATATCACCAAGGTACCCGCGGCTACAGTGGTTCCTATAATCACACTGGATTTACCAAGCGCTTTACGAGGAAGTGCGGAAGAAAGAAGACGAATCAAAGTCGGCCATAAGATCGAAAGGGTGAAGCCGTTGACCATCCACAACCATTTTACAATGGAAAAAACATCGCTCACCCCAATAATCAGGTTGATCGCTCCCGACACGGCCAAAGCCGCGGCAATCATCCACTTCATATTATACTTTTTACATAGCAGCCCATTGACAATCTGCCCGACACCATAAGCGAAAAAGAAAAAGGTCGGAACCGCCCCTGCTTCCGGCTTGGTCACATCGTAATGCTCCATGACCTGAATGATATTGGCGGAATAATTGACTTTACCAAGATAAGAGGTGGCATACATCAACCATCCCAAAAAAATCAAAAGTCCAGATCTACCCAATCTATTATTGGCACAGCTCATTCCAAACTCTCCTTTTATGACCATTGCGGATAATTTCCGCAAGACAAATAACACACGCATGACAAAATAGGTGTTTATTATATCACTTCCAACAACAAAAAACAAGAAAATTTCTGATTTTTTTTCTGAAAAATCCGTGACATTATTGAAATTTTATGATAAAATAATCTTGTCATGTCGAAAGAAGGCAGACGAAACAATAAAGAAAAGGAGTTTTATCATGGGAAAATTCTTCCGCCTTAAAGAAAACGGCACCTGTGTTTCCACTGAGATCATTGCAGGCTTGACCACATTCTTTGCCATGTCCTACATCATCGTTGTCAACCCCAACATTCTTTCGCAATCGGGTATGGAATGGGGCGCTGTCTTTTTGGCGACCATCATCTCCTCCATCATTGGCACCCTGATCATGGGTCTTATTGCCAACGTGCCTTATGCGCAAGCCCCGGGCATGGGTATGAACGCATTTTTTGTATATACCATTTGCTTCGGTTTAGGATTCACTTGGCAGCAAGCACTTTCCATGGTGTTCATCTGCGGTCTTTTAAACGTTTTGATCACCGTCACCAAAATCCGTAAATACATCATCAAGGCAATTCCTTTGAGTTTGCAAAACGCCATTGGCGGCGGTATCGGTATTTTCGTTGCTTACATCGGTATGCTCAACATTGGTCTTATCAATTTTGACGCGGGCGTTCCCGCCCTCTCGGCTTTGAATTCTCCCGTTCTTTGGCTCTTCCTGATCGGCCTTGCCATCACGGTTGTATTGCTCACCCTGAAAGTAAAAGGTGCGATTTTGATCGGTATCGTTGCCACCACCCTGATCGGTATCCCCATGGGTGTCACCACCACAGCCGACACTGTCAGCTTCACCGACGCTTGCAAAGCACTTCCGCAAACCTTCCTCGCTATCTTTAAAGACGGCGGTATCACCAGTTTGTTTTCCGACATGAGCAAGCTGCCCCTTGTTTTGATCACCATCTTCTCTTTCAGCATCACCGACACCTTTGATACCATCGGCACCTTCATCGGAACAGGACGTCGCGCAGGCATCTTCGGCGAAGAAGAAACCGCCAACATTGACAGCGGTCGCGGCTTCAAAACCCGTTTGGACAAAGCCATCTTTGCCGACGCTACCGCCACCTCCATCGGCGCTTTGGTCGGCACCTCCAATACCACCACTTTCGTGGAAAGTGCTGCAGGTATCGGCGTAGGCGGACGCACCGGTTTGACCTCGGTGGTTGTCTCCATCTGCTTTGCCCTCTCCGCATTCCTTGCATCCTTCGTCAGCGCCGTTCCCTCTGCCGCAACCGCACCCGCGCTGGTTGTTGTCGGCGTTATGATGATGTCCTCCTTCAAGAACATCAACTGGAACGATCTCGACGATGCCATCCCCGCTTTCTTCGCCAGCATCTTCATGGGTTTGTGTTACAGCATTTCCTATGGTATCGCCGCAGGCTTTATCTTCTACTGCATCATCAAAACCTGCAAAGGCAAGGCCAAGGATATCCCCCTCATCCTCTGGATCTGCACCGGCTTATTCATCTTAAACTTCGTATTGAACGCCCTGCTTTAATTCCAAGACAAACCAAGGCCTGTTGTTTTCCAACAGGCCTTTCTTTTTTACACCATTTCTCTTATTTACATTCCTATCTCTTGTATGATATAATGTCACATGGTACTTTCGTTAACCAAGAGAACCACTCTGTGAGCACTTTTTGAAAAAACATGCCCCGCATCGCTATTTTACATCAAACGGCAAAGAGGATTTTTATTCATGTCAGACTTCAATACACAAAAAACAAAAATCGGGCTTGTTATGGAGGGCGGCGCTATGCGGGGTATGTTTACCGCAGGGGTTATGGACGTCCTTATGGAAAACAACATCCGCTTCGACGGTGCAATCGGCACCTCGGCGGGAGCGGTTTTCGGCTGCAATTACAAATCGAAGCAAATCGGTCGTGTCATTCGATACAACAAACGGTTTTGTCGTGACAAACGATACTGCAGCCTAAGGTCTTGGCTGAAAACGGGTGATTTTTACAATGTGGAATTCGACTATGTAACACTGCCGCAAGAGCTTGATATTTTCGATGTCGATACATTTTCTCAAAACCCCATGGAATTTTATGTCGTGGCCACCAGCGCCCAAAGCGGCAAAGCCTTTTATCAAAAACTTCCCAATGGAGATTCCTATGATCTTCTTTGGATGCGCGCCTCTTCTGCCATGCCTATTCTTTCCCGACTGGTTGAAATTGATGGTGAAAAATATTCCGACGGCGGCGCCGCCGACTCTATTCCCATTCAATACTTCGAAAGCATCGGCTATGGGAAAAATGTGGTTATTTTAACCCAACCCCACGGTTTTGTCAAAAAGAAAAACAAACTCATGCCGCTTTTAAAATCGGTTTTACGCAAATATCCCAATCTTCTTCGCACCCTTGAAAACCGCCACATCGGCTACAACGAAACCCTTGCCTATATCGAAAAGGCCGAAAAAGAAGGGCGCGCTTTCGTCATTCGTCCCCCCAAACCCTTAAATATCGGCGCAAGAGAAAAGGATCCCGAAAATTTGGAACGGGTTTATCAACTCGGCCGCGCAGAGGCAGAAAAGCAACTTTTATCTCTCCTGCGCTTTTTGGCATGATCCAAATTCATTTCTCTTTACAATGATTTTTTCACATGTTATAATATAACAAAAAAGCCATCATAGCCACACAGGGAGATACACCATGAGCCAACTATTAACCGCCGAAGTAAATAAAATCATTGAAAAGTGGTACAAAGCACTTTCTTTTCCCGCCGCCTATGACGAGCATTTTTACCACGCTTTACAAGAATATGAAATCCCTGCCGATACAAACATAGAAAACTACGATATACATTGCGAAGATGGTCTGCGCAATCTCCTTTCGTTTCTTTATATGTGTGAAAGCCTCGAACATAAATATGCCGCGCACGGTATTGATAGAACCGTACTGCTCGACACCCTCTATGACATCGTTATATTCACAAACGTTTGGAGCGAACTGAAACCGCCGCTTTATTTGGGACAGTTGAATTGGTTGATTCGCCATCTCACCATGCGTATTTTCAGACTCGGCAGACTCCAATTTGAAATGAGCAAAACCAAAGACGGCACCCCAATTCTGGATATCCATATTCCCGCCATCGGCAAAATGACCCGTGATGCCTGCCTCGAATCCATCGATCGGGCACAGGTCTTTTTTGCCAAACATTTTCCAGAACACGAGTGGGCGCATTTCTCCTGCCATTCTTGGCTTTTAGACACCACCCTTGATGCCTATTTGCCGCAAAACAGCAATATCCGTAATTTCCGCGAAATGTTTACCCTACAAGAAAGCAACCCCTCCTTCACTATGCTTCGCTATATTTTCCGCTGGGATACCACAAAAGAAAATCTTGCATCGGTAGTTCCTTGCAATGCTTTTGGAGAAAAGATCAAAAATGCCGTGCTCGGCGGCGTACAGTTTTATGAAACCAAAGGCATCATAGAAAAATAACCTGAAAGGAATCACGAATATGTCAAATTACGGTACCCTCGCATATCTTGAAAAAATCCTCACACCTCCCGAAGATTTTTCATTTCCCCGTTCTGTACGGCTCGTCAAACGATACACCTTTGAAACTTTCGATGCCGAACTGTATTTGCAGGCAAACGGTATTCGAAAGGATGGCACCCTCACCTATCAACGCGTTATGGTCGCTCTGCCGAAAAATATCCGCGAGAAAACGCCGACAGTCGTTGTCCCCTTTTATTATCCCGAAGCAACTTTGGGATTTGATCTTGAAACAAAAAATATTCTCGACCATTACAAGGACAACGCCACAACACTACATCTGCTTGCGCACGGCTACATCGTTGTGACCGCTGATGCTTATTATTTAAACTACGTTGAGAGTGATCTGGAAATCGGCGGTTTTGGCCGTTGGAAGCTTTGCGGCGACCGGCTGAACGCCGACTATCCCGATTGGTGCGGCATGGGAAAACTGATGTTTGACACCCAGCTGCTTCTTGATCTTTGCGAGCAAGACGAACGGGTAGATAAAGAACGCATCGGTATTGCCGGACATTCACTCGGTGGTAAAATGGCATTTTTCACAGGCTGTTTCGACAAAAGGCCCAAGGTTATCATGGCAAGTGATTTTGGCATGTGCTGGCATAATACCAACTGGGAAGCTCCTTGGTATTTCGGTGAAAAAATTAAAAATGTCACAGCGAACGGTTTTACCCTTGCATCGGTTTTGGAAATGGCCGCGCCCAAGCCTTTCTGTCTTTTGGCAGGCAATTTTGACAACATCGAAAGCCGCGCGCTTATGGATAGCCTAACCGAAAAATACAAGGATTGTCCGCAGAATTTATTTTTCGTCGACCACAAATCGGGACACAGACCGCCCAAATACGCGGCAGAATCAGGTTATCTGTTTTTAGACTATATTTTGAAAGACGAAATATAAAACGATAAGAGGTTTGTTGGTGATGAAAATCAAGATTTTAGGCACGGCCGCTTACGAAAGAGTACCCGCGTTATTTTGCAACTGCGGCGTCTGTGAGCAGGCGCGAAAGCTGGGCGGAAAGAATGTACGAACCCAAGCGCAGACCGTTATCAACGATGATCTCCTTGTTGATTTCGGGCAGGACAACTACATACATTATCTCAAAGCAAACCGCGACTATACCAAAATCAAAAACATCCTGATCACCCATTCCCACCCCGACCACTTCATGCCAAACGAACTCAATATGCTCGGCGGCGCTTACGGACACAACGATATCACCGATCCGATCTGCATCTACGGCAACGCTGAAAGCGCTGAAAAATACCTTTCTAAATCCGAGGGCACCTTGCAAAAAAGTCAATTTTGCACAGTAAAACCCTACGATACCTTCACCGTCGGCAGTTACGAGGTGACCGCTCTCCCCGCCTATCACGGCACAGTCGATCCCCTCTGCTACATCATCAAACAAGGGGACAAAACGCTTCTTTACAACAACGATTCGGGTGTCTTTTTCGACGAGGTGTACGATTTTATCAAACGGGGCGGCTATAAGTTTGACGCCGTCATCGCCGATTGCACCGCCGCATTACTCGATTGGGTCGGCAAAACACATATGTCTTTGATCGACAATGACAACCACAAAGAAAAACTTTCTAAAATCGGCGCGCTGAAAGAAAACACCCTTTGGATCATCACCCACTATTCCCACAATGCGCTTTTTGAAAACGGCTCTCCCGTCACCGCCGAACGCATGGAGGAGATTGCCGTATCTCACGGTATGATCAGCGCCTACGACGGCATGGAGATCATTCTGTAAACCAAAATTAAAAGGAACGGATTTTTTCACACAATCCGTTCCTTTTTCGTTTAATGCACCTCGTCTTCGTTTGTAAAGCATTCGCAAAAGCGTGCCGCAAATGCAGGCGGCTCACCCGCCGCATACAAATGGGAAAGGTCTCCAAAGCCATTCAAGCGAAAATACGCAACCCCTTCTCGGCGTTCCTCGGTAGCAAGGGTAGTTACTGATGTTGGAAGCGCCACAAATCCCTGCCATAAGATCACAGGGGAAACGTGCAAAAGATGCGAAAGAATCGCTGCCTCCACACCGAAATGACAAAACAAAACAATGGTGTCGTTGTTTGCGCGCTCTACCCGAAAAAGCCCGTTTTCATGGATATAACCGTGATCCGCAAGCAGTTTATCAATGCCGCGGCAAACCTCTTTATACTTTTCTTCCACATTGCCCGTTTGCATCAAATCGGTCTTAAACCACCGATCTTTATCATACATTTCGGGAACGCCCACCCAATCCTCGGGGTAAAGATCCCAGCAAATATCCTTTTCTCCCGTGTGCGGATTGATGATATAACCGGTAAATTCACGAAGCCAATCGCAAGTTTCGGTTTCAACGCCACTTCTTTTTATGGTTTCTGCCGCCGTGTCCTTTGCTCTGCCGAGGGGTGAGCAGTATATTTTTTTAATATCGAGCTTCAGCATCCGCTCGGTCAAATACCCTGCCTCCCGCCATCCCTTTTCTGTCAAAGAATCAATAGCGTAGTTAGGATCACCGTGCCGCACGATCAACAATTTCATATAAAACTTCCTTTCTGCGTTTTGATGTCTTTATATATAGCCGTTGCCAATTTTGTCACATTATATTGCATATTGCCCGGCGCATTTGCCAAAACAGCAATAGCCATCTTTTTCTTTGGATCAAACATAAAATAACTTCTGTATCCCGATACACCGCCCTTATGAAAATAGCGGACGGGGTGTGAATGGATATGCCATCCCATACCGATTCCCATATGAAAACGATCCGGCAAAATGGAGCGCTGCTTTTTCTGCACCAACTTTTGCGCATCACTTTCAGCGGCAATACACCCCTCCAAAAAATCCACAGCATCGGTGATATTGGTATGCAACCCGCCCGCCGCAATATAGGGATTCTCCTTTTCCCAAGCAAAACAACCGCTTTTTTTGCCGTAAAAACTTTCTGTTTTTCTTTTTAGAACAAAACTAAATCCCGTGTTTTCAAGATGCAAGTCTTGTTTTATAAAATCTCCCATCAATAGATAGTAGGGTTTCCCTTCTATCACCGACAACACCTCGCCAATGAGGGCAAAATGCATATCGGCATAAAAATACCCCTGTTCATTTTTGGTGGCATGGCGATTACAATAGCGCACAAGATCAACATTTTTCTGCCCGTGATACACGTTATAGGAAAGATTTTTCTTCTTAAAAAAAGCGTTCCAAATGACCCCTTTTGAAAAAAGCGGGCGGTAGGCAGTGTGGGTACATAGCTGTAAAAGGGTAGGAGAATGCTCCCCGACGGGCAAAAATCGGCAAAGCTTATCCGAAAGAGCGCATTTTCCGTCCGAGATCAATTTGGCAAGATAGGTCGCGGTAAACACCTTGGTGACAGAGCCGATATCGTAAATATGGGTCAGATCCTCTTTTCGCCGGAAACGGTCAAAAACGAGATACTCGCGCTTTCCTTCCACGCTGATGCCGATCGAGAGGGTCATATTCGGTTCAAGCGCCCTAAATCCGTCTAATATGCGCTTTGTCTGTTCACTCAAACCGAGCATGCTACCCCACCCTCCTATCGCTTCTTTGTTCATTATACCATATTCTATCCCGCAATACCACCCCTATTTTCTTTCCCGTTCGTTGACAAACCGACCTTGATTTGCTATAATTTTCTCCATAACAAACAACGAAAGGACTGGCGATATGGGATACCGCTATTTTACGGGAACCACACAAAAGGATCCCCTCGAATACGCCGTAGGAGAAACGATTCTTTTTAAGCTCCGCGCCATGGAGGACGACACACCTCTTGCCATCCCCTACATTTCTTATTCACTCATCGGGGACGACGGCATAAAAAACGATTTCTCCGCCATCAAACAGATCTATTGCGAAAAAGTATAGTGCATCAAAAAAGCAAGTCAAACGACTTGCTTTTTCTTTGCTTATTCTTCTTCCTCGCCGTCACAGCATGCGTCGGCTTTGGGAATCACCTCGGGCTCGGGCTCCGAGGGAGTGACGTCGCCGATCCCCGTGGTTTCGGAAAAGAGAACGTTGGATTTCACTGCGTTCACGGCATCGGTCGGCACAATGATCTTGGATGCCCTTCCGTTGGACAGGGCAACCAACGCCTCGTATTTTTTCAGCTCCAGCACGGAAGCATCGGCTCCCGCGTTTTTCAGCTCTCTCAAGCCGTCCGCTTCGGCTTTTTTTGCCAAAAAGATGGCTTTTGCCTCGCCCTCGGCGCGAGCAATACGAGCATCCCGCTCACCCTCGGCAGCCAGGATCATGGCCTGCTTGTCTCCTTCGGCGCGGGTGATGGCAGCCGCCTTGTGTCCCTCGGCCTGCAACAGCGTTTCGCGGCGGTCGCGCTCTGCCTTCATCTGCTTTTCCATCGCATTTTGGATCTCGGCGGGCGGTATGATATTTTTTAATTCGACTCTGTTGACCTTGATACCCCATTTGTCGGTCGCTTCATCCAGGATTTCGGTCATTTTCGCATTGATGGTATCGCGGGAGGTCAGCGTTCCGTCCAGCTCCAATTCACCGACGATGTTACGGAGAGTGGTAGCGGCAAGGTTTGCGAGCGCCGATATCGGATTGACAGCACCGTATGCATACAACTTGGCATCATAAATGGAAAAATAGATCACCGTATCGATCTGCATGGTCACGTTATCCTTGGTGATCACGGGCTGGGGCGGAGAGTCAAGCACCTGCTCCTTGGTGGTGATCTTATTAGCGACCTGTTCGATCACGGGGATGATAAAATGCAGCCCCGCCGACCAGGTCGTTTTATATTTCCCCAAAAGCTCAATGACGTATTCGTGCGCTTGCGGCACGATCCTGATACAGCTTACGATCACTACGATCATGATACCCAATGCAAGTAAAATCCACATAGTTTGTCTCCTTTATCATTTTTTCAATACTTGGGGGCGCATTATTTAGACTGAAAGGTAAGCTTTGTGCCTACGGGAATGTCCTCCACTATGTCCTTGAATGCTTGGGTGCAGGATTTCACCTTCAAGGTGTTTTCCGCCGTTCTGGTCAACACCAGCTGCGCACCGCTTTCATCCACCACCGTCACGGTGACGGTATCACCGCTTTGCGACATGGGCGAGAGGGGCGCGGAGCTGCCTCTTGCCACCCAAAATTCCTTGTCCTTATAAACGACGTAGGAATCCTTATAGCCCTCTTCGTTTTTGTTCGCGCGGATATCCTCCTGCACCTCGGGCTCCATCTCGGAGAGCGGATCGCCTATGCTCACGCCCACCCCCGTTTCACCGACCAAAACCAGTCTGAACGCATAATATTTGCCGTCTTGTATATATTTCGCCTGCCAACTGCCGTTTTTCACCGCAAGCTCCGTCAGCTTGTAGTCGGGATCGGCAGCGCCGCATGCTTTGCATTTACCGTTTTTATAATCGTGTCCCAAGGGGTCTCCGTCGGTCTCGCCGCAGGAGCAGGTCTTCGGCTTGGTGCAGGTCGCATCGGCAAAGGTGTGGGTGTGCTCGGGCTCGCTCGGCTGACTCTCGGTATCCCCCTCGCCGTTCCCGTCATCCCCGCTTTCTTCGCCCTCTCCGTCAGGCGCGGTCGTATCCGAAACGTCGGTATCCCCCTCGGTCTCGCCGCCGTCCTGTTCGCCGTCGTTTATCACATCCTGCGCGATCGACGTTTTGATCTCGACTGCAACGTCCAATTTTTCAAACGCCTTACCTGCGCTTTCCTTGGCAACGCTTAAAATATTCTCGGCATCGCTCTTTTCCTGTTTCGTTTCCACGATCCGAAGCTCTACCGTCGCGCC
This sequence comes from Eubacteriales bacterium, assembly GCA_045536965.1. Lineage (GTDB taxonomy): Bacteria > Bacillota > Clostridia > Oscillospirales > SIG627 > UBA5448. The sequence goes on along the minus strand of JAZSON010000032.1, from coordinate 78,235 downwards.
CTCGCGGATAAAGCCCGCATCCTCGGTCTTTTCGGCAAGCTTTTCCAAAACGTCGTCCAGCTTACCCTCAAGCGCTTGATTTTGCATGGCGCTTTTGGCGTCGTCGTTGACCGGCTCCACCGCCAAAACGTCGCCCGCCTCATCCAAATAGAGCTTATACTGCGGGTTGATGGTCACGAGCAGCACGGTTGCATAGCTCTCGGGCTTCTCAAAGGGCGTTTCTTCGGTTGCGTCCGACGTTTCCCCGCAGGAAACCAAACCGAAGGCAAGGGTCAAAACAACCAACCATGTAAGTAATTTTTTCATATTCGACACTCCTTTTTATTTTTAATAAAACACGTTGGTCGTGACGTTTTGGATATAGAGATCGCAATTTATCATGGGATTTTCGGGATCGTATTTTACCTTGAAGGGCAGTCTTTCCCGCTCAAGCTCGGGCAAAGAAGATACCTCGCCGTTCAGATAAGCCAAAAGACGTCTTTTGGCGGATTTGATCCGCGCAAACGTACCGCCCAGCTTGATCTCCAAACTGTCCAGTCCGAAGGTCTGATTCTCCGTGTGCCAGTTTTTGACCACCGTTTCCATGAAGATTTCCATTCTTCTTTCGATTTCGGGTATAACTTCAAAGGCGATCTTTCGGATGGTCTCGGTATCCTTTGCGTGATAGGCGCGGTAAAGCTCGACACCGACTGTCGCCTTTAATTCCAGCACCCTTAACAGATCTCTTTGCAGGATAAACAGATGTGCCCAACGGTCGTTTTGCTTTGCATACCCATCAAAAATCTCCGCCCATTTGGCACAATGCTCCTTGTAGTTCGGAGGAATGTGCATATCAAACAGTCCCGTTAAGATATCCTGGTACAAGAGATACAACCCGGGGTTTTGGTTTCCGAACATTTCATCGACCTTTCCTTCGACGATGGTACCCATATCCATGTTGAAAAACGCATCGTAATCCCCGTCCATACAGGTAAAAAATCTTTCTTTGATGCGGGCGTTGGTTTCGGTGTAACACATTTCCGCCCAAAGCTGTGCGATGGGCATACAGGAATAGATGGACGCGAGACTTCCGTTGTCACTCCACGCGGTCAACAAAAGCTCGTTGATCTTGTGATGCTTGATCTCGGAAAACTGCACCAGAGAGGTTTTTTCGGAATGGCGGTTGTTGGGAGAAAAGCCGTGCCACTTCCATGCACCGCCCGCAAAGACGATGTTGTCGGTCATGGTTTTGTGAAGCTTGAACATCCCGTCCAGTAAAGAGGCATCGACGTTTCGATAGATCCAGAAAATGATGTCCACGTCCTCGGGGAAATCCTTGGTAAATTCCTCTTTGATGGGATAATCGGCAGAATAATAAACACCGTTTGCCGTGGAGCAGCGGAAAAACATATCACTCCACATCATCGGACGAAATCCGTTTTTACGGGCTATGTCAAAGACCCGCATCAAATGCTTTTTGAAAATGTCATTGCGGTGCTCGTACCCGAATTTATCCAAATATCTGCCTCTGCCCAAATAATGTGCCTCGTCAAGCCCGATATTGATTCTGCGGGTTTTATAGCATTTTGCCATGGTTTTGAAAATGCAGTCAATGAAGGTATAAGTCGCCTCGTTATTTGTAAGAAGAATATCGCCGATGTCTTTCAGATGTGCCGACGCCTGCCACTGCAAAAAGGTATCCATGTGGGCAAGGGTTTGAATACAGGGCACCAATTCTATGCCCATCATATCGGCAAATACATCCATTTCCTGAATATCTTTCACACTGTAACGGGGACGCATATATCCAAAATAGGGATATTCCTCCATTTCAAAGGTATCCTCGGTATAAAGCTGGATCATGGAATAGCCCATCAAAGCCAGACGGCAGGTCAATTCCCGAAAGGCGTCAAAATGCACCGCGCCGTTGCGGGAGCAGTCGATCATATAGCCGAGGGTATCGCTCATGGGATTTTCCTCGATGACGAAGGAATCGTCGGAGACCCTCAATTTTTCAACGATAAGCCCGACGCATCTTGCAAAATGATGGTCTTTGCCGTAAAACACGTTACCTTTCGTTCCGTCCCATTCGATTCGGATGCCGCCGTCGCGCTTTTGGAAGGTAAAAACGTTTTCGGTGTCGGAAATTTCAAAATGAAGGTACTTTGTCAATTCCCCTGCACATTGCGTTTGTTTTTCATTCAGATTTTCAAAACAGATCACCATAGCATTATCCCCTCTTTTTTCGTTTTTTGGTTCATGCCCGCCCCATTCTATCACAAGACGAATACGAATGCAAGACGTCGCCATATAAAAAAGCAAGTCGAACGACTTGCTTTTTTGTGCTCTTTATTCTGTCAGTACCATGTCAACAATGGCAGTCGCCGCATCGACCTTGATGGTTTTCAGATCCTTTTCAAAGGAAAAATAGAAATCCGAAACCCCGAAATACGCCATGGGGAAGGGCGTTTCCAAAGTGATGGGATAGGCATCCTCAAGATCACTGTACGGTTTAGTGGTAAATTTGGACGTAAAGAGATTCTCACCGCTTGCCTTGTCAATAATCACGATCTCGCCGCTCCCGTCCTCAAGAGCACCGGGCTCGAGGGTCAGCGTCAGCACCGCAAGCCCTTTGTAATGGCTTCCCACCTCATACTGACTTTCGCCCTTGTAGGTAATTTTCTGATTGATGGAGGGAACGCCCGTGTATTCGTACTCACTTACCTGCCATTTGCCTTGGGTGACCCTGTATTTCAAATGCATCTCGGCACCGCCGTATATATAACCGTAACCAAGATCAATCGCGCCCGTATAGGTCAGCGTGCATTTTGTACGCAGATCGGAATATTCCACCGAAACGTCGCTCATGTCGATATTCTGATACGGATCGGGATCCCCCAGCTCTTCATAGTAATCGGCCATCGCTTGATTGATATCGAGATTCGAGGTGGCAGCAACGGCAACGTAAATGGGGTAAATAACAGTTCCGATCAATCCGAGTATCACAATGAGACCCGAAAGCGCAAGCTTAATATCGTCAAGTCTTTCCTTTTGATCTTTTGCCGCAAAGAACTGCACGACGTCCTCGATCAGCGGGAAAACAAGCAGGTTAAAAAGCGCCGCACCGATCGCCGTCATCACAAGGGGACCTCCGATGGTGTTGGGAAGCAGGGAATAAACAAAGCCGACGGCAACAAGACACACGATGCCGTAAATAAGCAGATCCCTTAGCACCGAAAAGATGCCGTAATGCTCGGTGAAATTTCCGTAGATGGTTCTCACGTGCTCACCGACACCCACCACCATGCTGTCCGTCTCATAGTCGCCCATAAAGGAAAACAGCTCCATTCCCTTGGGCAAAAGCAGGCGAACGCCTATATAGATCAAAAGGGCATAAACCCAATTATCGAGCCACACCGTTCCCGCCACAAGAATAGCTGTAACAAGAGAAAAGTGGAGGGCGGCATAGACCTTGCGGTATCTTCTCGAAAACCGTTCCAAAACCTCGGATGCGTCCTCGGGTGCTCCCGCCGATTCATCCAAGGGATCAAATTCTTCGTTCATAGCCAAAACCTCGTTTCATTTCGACAAGGGCATCCTCATCGCCTTTTAGCGTATTGTATCACACCGCGCACGATTTGTCAAAGACAGGACAGCGGTGATTTTCGGAATTTGCGTTTTCGCCTATTGACAAGCGGGACGTAATGTGGTAGAATACTTCCGTTTTTAAAGCAAATCGTATTTTGCTGGTATGGCTCAGTTGGTAGAGCAGCTGATTCGTAATCAGCAGGTCGCCGGTTCAAGTCCGGCTACCAGCTCCAAAAAATAAGAGCAAGTCTTTCGACTTGCTCTTATTTTTTGTGTTTGTGTCCGCAGGACACAACATCGTTTGACCGCTTGCGGTCAACATCATTTCTCACAAAGCGAGAACATCATTCCGCTTTTGCGGACACAAAACGATGTTGCCTAACGGCAAACAGTGTTGTGCTTCGCACAAACGATGTGGCTTCGCCAACGATGTTGCACTTCGTGCAAATATATGCTATAATAAACTCAAGGCGGTGATTATATGAACAAGCGGAAAAACATTATAGTTATAAGCATAATTTGTGTTGTGGTTATTGCAATAATTGTTGGTCTATATGCTTTTATAAATTCTATCATACCAAGAACGTATTCCTCTGCAAGACAAGAGTGCAAAAAAGTTCTAAACAAATACCAAATTGAGATGGAACAAATTGCTGTTGATTCTTTAAAAACAAATAATTCAGGTGATTTTAGAGATTATTTTTATAGTTGTTATCAAGAAGAGGGTTTCGTTAAATTTGATATTGATGCGCAAGGTTTTCTTGGTGGACAGTATTGGGAATTGGTTTATACGCAGGACGGAAAATTTTATGGTGAAACGGAATCGTATTTGCACGAAGAAACCAACGGAAACAATATTGTTAGAGCAGAAAAGATTAATGAACATTGGTGGTATCTTTGGACAGATTATGACGGTACCGATAGAAGTTATAAATAATTAAAGAAAATCAAGTTTTCAGGCATATTTCATTCGTGTCATTAAGTTCAAAACACCCATAAAAAACTCCTTGAGAAATCTCAAGGAGTTTTTTAGTTATATTCGCCTTCGGCGAGTTATATTGCTCCGCAGTGTAGCACAAAAGATCATTAACTCTTGCATCTTTTCTATTTTCACGCTATAATATACCAAAAGAGCTGATTGGATTAGTTCTTAAAACTGTAACATTTCAGAAAGGTTGTATAGACAATGAAAGAGTTAAACTACAGCTTTCGCCGTGAGCTTCTTGAAGTTCACAAACCTCAAAGAGCTATGCCTTGGTCAAAGCCGTGCGAAGATGATGTCGTCGTAGATGAGCGCTGGAGCATTCTTGTTCCGTCTGACTGTGATATTATTTTATATAACGCCGCAAGAGATCTTGAGGATTATTTTGCGGTAAGCATGGGGGTCTATATCCCTGTAACGAAGACACCTACAGAAAGCTTTCAAATCAGGTACGTTATCGATCCTTCTCTAAGGGAGCGAGAATATCGCGTGGTGGCAGAGGAATCGGAAATTATGCTTGTTGGTGCCTGCTCCAAAAACTGCGCAAGGGCGGGATACTGTCTTGAAGACCTGATGAATATAAACGAGGGGCCTTTTGTAAAAAAACAGCGGCTCGTGCGTGAGTATATGTATTCTCCCAGAATGATTCACTCAGGCTTTGGGCTTGATATGTTTCCTGATAATTATCTGAAATCGGTGGCGCATGCGGGTATTGATGCAATACTCATCTTCGTAAACGGTATAGACAGTACACCCCACGGTTATCATGATTTAAATGACATAATATACCGAGCTTCTCTTTACGGAATTGATACCTATTGCTATAGTAGATTCTGGAACAGAGCCTATCCCGAAGGCGAGGAGGCGTACAAATATTACGATAATATCTATGGGAATCTTTTCCGCCGTTGTCCCGGTTTTAAGGGCATCATATTTGTAGGCGAATCATGTGAATTCCCCAGCAAAGACCCTCATACATCTGGAATTTTAAGAATTGATAACATCGGCCCCGACGGGAAACCACTGGTGAACAAGAGGAGCCCCGGTTGGTATCCTTGCTATGATTACCCACTGCTCTTCAATATGCTAAAGGAGATAATCCGCAAGGAGAGCCCCGATTGCGATATCGTTATGTGGAGCTATAACTGGGGCTTTGTTGAGGACGCTCCCCGCCTTGCACTTCTTGAAAATATGCCAAAGGATATCACCCTTCAGGCAACCTTTGAGATGTTTATGAGTACGCAAAGGGATGGAGTGACTATACGTCCAGATGATTACGCCACCTTCTTTGAAGGCCCCGGCTCCTATTTTGTCAGCGAGGCAAAGAAGGCAAAGGAACTTGGGATAAAACTCTATTCAATGACCAACACAGGCGGACTCACCTGGGATCTTGGTGTTGTTCCTTACGAGCCCGGTCCCTATCAGTGGCTTAAGAGATTTAATGAAATGAAAAAGGCTCACGATTTATGGGGGCTATGCGGTATAATGGATTCACACCACTACGGTTGGGTGCCCTCTTTCATCTCGGACTTCTCGAAGGTGATGTTTGAAAGCCCCGATTCCGATCCTGATGCTGTTTTGAGGGATATCGCAAAGCGTGATTTTTCCGCCGAATCTGTTGACACCGTAATGGAGGCATACCGTCTTCTTAGCGAAGCTCAATATAATCTCATTTCCTCAAGTAACGAGCAATATGGCCCTCTAAGAGTTGGACCTGCCTACCCACTTTTGCTATTCAAAAATGATTTTGTCTTTAAGTCCCGCCCCGGAACTCTTCATGGAGGTAATAGCATATGCTATCCTATGTACAAAATTCCATGCGATCCCAAAAAGCTTGAAAATTTTTACGCTCAGATCGAGTGGCATAAGAAGGCTTTGCAGCTTTACGACAAGGCGTCTGACTTGCTTTGCGGCATAATTAATACCATTCATCCCTCAAAGCAAAGGAACGCCCGGAAAATCGCAAATCTTGCACGCTTTTTTGCAAGAAGCCTTGAGACATGCGTGAATGCCAAGCTCTGGGCAATAGAGAAGCAAAAGCTCTCCGGAAGCGACAAGGAGGAGATAAAGGCAGCAGCTTTAAGGATGAATAAGATTGCCGAAAACGAGATCGACAATGCCAAAAGAACTATTCCGCTGGTTGAGTTCGACAGCCGCCTTGGCTATGAGCCCAGCATGGAATATATGTGCGATGCCGAGCACATTGAACTGAAGATTGAGGCTACCGAAAACGTTTTGAAAAACGAACTTTCGGCCTATCTCAGCTAAACCTACCTCTCAAGCTATGAAGTTATAGAGTCGCTACCATCAAAAAAGATGATTAATATTTAGAAAATCAGTTTTTTAAACCGGTTCCATTTTGAGTGTCGGTCCCAAAAAATAAAGGACTTCGTAAGAAGTCCTTTATTTTTTTATCCATTGCAAAAGCAATGGTATATCATCACGCGTCAGCGTGTATATCACCAACACGATTTTTTGCTATGTAGTTCTTAATTATGCAACTCTCATGATTTAGGATTTTTCTTATGCTTAGTTTCTTTTTTCAACGAAATGTCTGTTATGGTTATTTCACTGAAAAAAGGAACGAGTATAACTGTGATGCACACACCTATGACAACAAGTCGTTGTGTATTGAACGGATAAAAACCGAGTCCGTCCAAAATAAGAAAAACAATTGTTGCCAGCGGAATAAGAATCCAACATATTAAACAAGTAGGGTCCAAGTGTCTTCTTTTTCTCCTTTTTCTTGCCACAGAATTTATTTTGTTTTTCATTTATATTTCTCCTGATTTTTGTTGACAATGAATATATCGTTTGTTATACTCTGCTTAAACATTTTGCTCTTGATTACATTTTATAGCATTGTGGAATTTTTGTAAATTGCTCAAATTATATAAATGCGCACCCAAATTTTATCAAAAACGATAAAACACGGGTAGAAAGGTGATAAAACTTGATATAAGAATATTTAAAATACTTAAAAACAAACGGCAACTTTTCTTGGCATGACATCTCCGTTGCCAGCGGTTTACCCGAAACAACAATAAGAAAAATATTTTCAGGTGAAACAGCCGATCCTCGTTTCGAAACCGTTGTAAGATTGGTGAGCGCAATGGGCGGATCGTTGGATAAAATAAACGCCATCAATCAGATTGAAAATGTTGAAGTTCCGGAAGACTCGCAGATGAAGGCGCTTGCTGCGCTTAAGGAAATATACGAAGCGCGTGTCAATGACTTGAAGACATCTTCTGAAAAACATGTACAATTACTCAAAAGTGATCGAAAAATATTGATCATATTATCGGTGATATTGGGAACTTTTTTGATAGGGGCACTGCTGCTTGATTTGTTCATAAGTTCCGTTGGTTGGTTTAGGTTTTAATAAGGAAAATCTTTTTATACCGATTCTTTTTGCACCCAAAAGCCAAAAAAGAACACTTCTCACGAAGTATTCTTTTTTATGCTCGTATAAATTCTTGCGTCTTTGGATTGAATATATTTTCTCGGTGTGGTAAAATACCCCTGAAAACAAACCGAAAAAGCACGGAGGAAACTATGAAAAGATTGCAATCGGGCAAAGTGAACATCGTCCTTTTCGAAGATGAAATCACCCTATATTGGGACAAGCAGTGGGATCTTCCCGATGGGATCATTTATCAAATATACCTCGACGAAAAAGCTGTTTTTTCCACCGACAAAACCCATTGTGAAATCACGGGGCTTTCTCCCTCCTCTGCCTATACCGTTCGGCTGGAAGGAAAGGACGGCGAATGTCTTTTTTGCGACACCTTGCACACCGAAGAAAGAAAACAACGCATCGACGTAACAAAGCCTCCCTACAACGCCGTCGGCGACGGCAAAACCAACAATACCGCCGCTCTGCAAAAAGCGTTAAACGATTGCAGAGAAAACGAGTGCGTTTATCTCCCTGCGGGCGTTTTTCTGACGGGCGCTTTGGATATGCAAAGCGACACCGAGCTTTATATTGAAAAAGGGGCTGTTTTGCAGGGTACGGCTATCGTGGAGGATTATGCACCCAAGGTGCTCAGCCGTTTTGAAGGCAAAGAAATGATGTGCTACCGCCCCCTCATCAACATCGGTAAAATGGATAAAAACGGCGGATACACCACCCAAAACGTCGTCATTCGGGGCGGCGGATCGGTGCTTGGCGGCGGCGAAGCGCTTTGCCACGCCGTCATCGAAAAAGAAAAAGAACGACTCAAAAGCTTTCTTTCCGAAAACGCCGATTACGTCAAGACCTGCGAAAACGAAAACACCATTCCGGGTAGAGCCCGTCCCCGCCTGATCAATATGAACAACTGCGAAAACGTGGTTTTGACAAATCTGCAAATCGGCTTCGGTGCTGCGTGGAACGTACATTTCGTTTACTGCAAAGACGTTCTTACATATAATTGTACCATTCGTTCCCGCGGTGTATGGAACGGAGATGGCTGGAATCCCGATTCCAGCGAAAATTGCACTGTTTTTGCCACCCGTTTTGATACCCATGACGATGCCATCGCCATAAAATCAGGTAAAAATCCGGAAGGCAACCTGATCAACCGTCCCACGAAAAACGTGCGCATTTTTGATTGCGGCGGACGCAACGGCATTGCCTGCGGCAGTGAACTTTCGGGAGGTATCAGCGAAATTTACATCTGGGACTGCGACTTTAATAAAGGCATTAGCGGTTTCCGCGTGAAAGCCACCCGTAAGCGCGGCGGCTATGCCAGAAACGTAAAGGTACGCAACTGCAAACTGATCGATATTCGACTTTGGACGGGGTATACCTGCAATGACGACGGCGAAGGCGCGGGGCAACTGACCATAATTGAAAACTTCCGCTTTGAAAACATTGAGCTCCACGGCATATCCTACCGTCCCGAAGGCAAGATCATCCAGATCACCCCACTGATGCTCTGGGGCTTTGACGAACCTACACATTATATCAAAAACATCGACATCGAAAACATTGATCTACCTTCCTCGAAAAACGGTCTGCAAAAGATTGAACTGAAAAATATCGAAAACGTGAATATCCGCAATATGCGCTACCACGAAGTAAATTTTGAAGAGGCGTGCTTGCAAAAAGGATAAAATATTTTTTTGCAAAAAGTTGAAAAACGGAGGACGAAAATGAAGAAAAAGCCTTTCCAACCCCAAGGGTTTGAATACATCACGGCAAAAATCAGCGATGCAGTCAAAAACGAAAGCCGTACGGCAACCGTCAGCGGAAATTGGGTAATCGAAAAAGCCATCCGCCTGCCCTCCAACTTTACCCTAATTTTGGAAAACTGCCATCTTGTTATGGCAGACGGTGTTTATTCCAATATGTTCGTCAACGAGCACCACGAAACCGAGATGGGAAAAACCATCCAAGGTACCGACCACAACATCACCATCGTCGGTCGCGGTGAAGCCGTCCTCGACGGCGGCAGGTACAACGGACTTTCGGAAAAAAACCAAAACCAAAACGGACTGCCACCCATCTGGAAAAACAATCTCGTTCTTTTCACCAATGTCGACGGCTTCAAGATCTCGGGTATCTCCTGCCGCAACCAGCGTTGGTGGGCGCTCAATTTCGTTTACTGCGCAAACGGCTATATCGGCAACATTGACTTTTGCTCAAACGATACGGCAATCGATGCAAACGGCAACGAATACCACCGACTGATACGCGAAAAATACAGCGAGGTGCTTGTGAAAAACTCCGACGGCGTCGATCTGCGGCAGGGCTGCCACGATATTCTCATTGAAAATCTTACAGGCTTTCTCGAAGATGACTCGGTGGCGCTCACGGGGCTTGACTGGTATCTTGAAAGGGCGTTTGCGGTCGAGGGGCTTTCCTCCGACATCTGCAATGTAACGATTAGAAACATAAAAACAGCCTCCTTTTGCTCCAACGTCAGACTGTTAAATCAAGGAGGCATCAAGCTGCATGATATCCTCATCGACGGGGTAATCGACACCTCTGCCGAATGTCCCCATCTGGATGTCGGCGCCTTTGCCGTGCGGGTGGGTGACACCCACATGTACGGCGATCGTCACGCCACAAAAGAGGAAACCTATAACATCACGATTAAAAACGTTTTCGGCCGCGGAAAAGCGGTCATCGCTTTGGCGGGAAACATGAAAAACCTCATTATATACGGCATCGAAGCCGCCGAAGGCACACAGATGCTTTTGGATGCAAGGATCTAAACTGTATTTTTAAAATCAAACCGCCAAGACACGACATCTTTGCAATCCGATTTCAAAAAACTTCTCAATCTCTTCGGAGGAAACCGCATGGGAAAATTTGACGGCATTTTGTTTTGCACCGACCTCGACGGCACCCTTTTTCGCAACGATTATACCATTTCAAAAGAAAACATGGACGCGATCAGGTATTTTAAATCCGAGGGCGGTTTGTTCACCTTCATCACGGGCCGCGTACCCATGACCGCACGGAGCATTTATCACACCGTCCGACCGAATGCACCCTGCGGCTGTGTAAACGGCGCAGGAATCTACGATTTCCAAAAAGAAACCTATCTGTGGCAGGCAAAACTGCCCGAAAGCGGCTTAGAACTCATTGAATATATCGACCGCACCCTACCCGCCATGGGAATTCAGATCAATACCGCAAACAACATATACTTTTCAAAACAAAGTCTTGCGATGGAATGGTTTCGTCGCGCAACCGGCGTTTTGAACATAATGCGGCATTACAGGGACATACCCGAACCCATCCTCAAGGTGCTGTTTGTGCACGAAGACGATAAACTGCTCGATGAAACGATAAGACTGTTAAACGAACATCCCAAGGCAAAGGAATTTGATTTCATCCGCTCGGAAAAGACGATGTACGAAATGCTGCCGAAGGTGGGCGGCAAGGGGCAGGTGCTCGAAAGAATGGCAGGTCTGCTCGGCATCGATATGCGCCGTACCGTTGCGGTGGGCAATTATGAAAACGATATTTCGATGATCCAAAAGGCAGGGGTCGGCTATGCCGTCGAAAATGCGATTAACGCGGTAAAAGAAGCCGCAGACCGTATCACCGTCAGCAATCAGGAACACGCCATCGCAAAGATTATATCCGACCTTGAAAGAGAACTTTTCACCTCATAAATCACATATCAAAAAAACAAAACAAGCCGTGGTGTTCACGGCTTGTTTTGTTCTTCCTCTTTAATGTGCAATTTCAAAATCAAATTTATATACTGCGACAAAGAGCGGTCGTCATACTCGGCTTTTTCTTTTAACTTTGCCAAAACATCACCATCAATCGTAATACTAATCTTTTCTTTTAGCGGTTTCAATTATCTCACCTCAAAAATATTATAAGATAAAACATCATTTAGTATTGACAAGTAGTATAAAGTAGGATAAAATAGGATTGTCATATTTCGACAAATTTATTTATAGGAGTGACTTGTTATGAAATTCTGTCAAAAATGTGGGAAAGAAATCGCCGAAGAAGCGGTCATTTGCCCCGGATGCGGTTGTGCCATTTCTTCCCAAACCGCAAAAGGCGGCAATGATGGTTTGGCCGTAGCCGCAAAAATATTTTTGATCATCAGCTGTATTTTCCAAGGCTTTATGCTGCTTCCTCTTGCTTGGTGTTTGCCGATTACAATCGCAATTTGCAACAGATTGAAATATAACCAGCCAATCAGCGTCGGTCTCAAAGTATGTGCATTACTGTTCGTAAATATGATCGGCGGCATTTTATTGTTATGCCGTTCTGACAACGCCTAAAGCATTACCCATTTTATTTATATAATTTTTGTATCCCGTCACAAAAAGAACGAAGCGGTCGCTTCGTTCTTTTTTATTGAAATCAAAAGATTTTTGAAGTTCTTTTTATTGATTTTATTCGGATTTTATTGTATAATTGTAAAAAATGACGTGAGGTGAACATTATGGCAGAAGTTATGAAAGTTTACGCTTCTCTGCATGCACATTCCATCCATTCCGATGGCCCATACTCCCCCGATCAACTCGCGCAAATTGGGTATGAGGAGGGATACAAAGCACTCGTTTTAACCGACCACGATACCGCTTCGGGCACCGAAGAAATGATCGCTGCCTGCAAAAAAAGAGGGCTTGAATGTATGCTCGGCGTGGAATTTTCGGTCAAATTCCCCGCGCACAACGCAGGTCTGCATATCACCGCATTCCATTTTGATCCCGAATACCCTCCCATGAAAGAGTATCTTCGTAAGCTTTCGTTTAAAGAAACCGAACAGACCCGCGTTCTGTTTGAACGGGGTGTTGAGATCGGATATATCAAAGACATCACTTGGGACGATGTGCTTGCATATAACAAAGGTATCACATGGCTTTGCAACGAACACGTTTTCAGAGCCATGAAGGCAAGAGGACTCATTACCGACCTTGAATATCCTGAATTTTTCCAAACGTGCTACGGTAAATACAGAAACGAAGTTCCCTCCGACATTGAATTTATGAACGTGGACGATCTGATCAATCTTGTGCACGAAGCGGGCGGCATTGCCATTGCGGCTCACCCCGTGCAGTTTTGCAAAAATCCTGAAATGCTCAAAACCCTCGTTGCATACGGCATTGACGGTCTGGAAGTCTGGCACGCCATGCTCAAGGGCGCACAGCGCAGATTTGTGCTCGGTTTGGCAAGAGAATACGATCTTTACGTTTCGGGCGGCGCCGACCACGAAGGACTTTTGGGCGGAACTTACGAGCGATATGAAAAGCCCGAAGAAACCCAATTTTATTTCCCGCCACTGACTTTAGGTACCACAAAATTCTTCTACGAAGAGATCCGCGATGTAAAAAAACATCCCGACAGATTCGCCGTTATGGATCAGATGCTCGCCGACGATTCCCTTTGGATCACCAACGGCGGTATAGAAGATAAACCCTGCGAATAATCCACTTTGAAAGGAAATCGTTGCGATGCGTAAATATCTTTTGCCCGAAAACACAAATTCCTATAAAGCCAACCTCCATACCCACTCTACCTTTTCCGACGGAGATCATACGCCCGAAGAACTGAAACAAATGTACATGGAGAAGGGTTACTCCATCATTTCTTATACCGATCATGATGTTTTTATCACCCACAACCACCTGACAGACGACAACTTTTTGGTGTTAAACGGCTACGAATTGGATATCTCCCAAGACGATGATAAAGTGTCCCCTATTACGGGTTGCAAGAAAACTTGTCACATGGGGTTTATCGCCACCTCCCCCGACATGGAAACCCCTGTATGCTGGCATAGAGAACTGTATATTCCTTCGAAAGCCATGCCGAGCAAACCTTTGGTAAAATTCGATCCAAACGTACCCGATTATGTCAGAACATATTCCCCCGAAGGCATTTCCGATATGATGCGTCTGGGTCGGGAAAACGGCTTTTTCGTCATTTATAATCACCCCACTTGGTCGTGCGAGGATTATTCCGATTATATCGGCTACGAACATATGCACGCTTTGGAAATCATGAACTACGGTTGCATTCGCATGGGCTTCCCCGAATACAACGAGCGGGTATACGACGATATTCTGCGCTCGGGAAAACCGATTCTGTGTGTCGGCGCAGACGATACCCACGGCAAACTCGCCGTCGGCGGATGTTACATCGTGGTCAAAGCACCAAAACTGGAATACAAAACGGTCATGGATGCCATCATGAAGGGCAATTTTTATTCCTCGGAAGGGCCCGAGATCAAATCCCTTTACGTCGAAGACGGAAAGGTCACGATTGAAACCTCCGAGGTGGAAGAAATTCGCTTCACCACAGGCGTTCGCAAATGTCAGCGTTTCGTTCCCTACTCCAAACCGCTGACCCGCGCAACCTACGAACTGCCCGACAACGTCGATCCCGTTTATCTGCGCGTGACCATCACCGACAAGGACAGAAAGGTCGCCTACACCAACGCGTATTTCACCGACGAATGGGCAAAATAACCGCCACCGGCTTATTGATCTGCAAAAAATTCTCGGTGAATTTGATCAGACCTTTTCCTTCAGCGAAACGGTCACCCAGACCTTCGGCAACTTCAAGCATATCAAATAACCCGTTTTACAAAAAGACAAGTCGCCCGACTTGTCTTTTTTCATCCCACCAACCGTGCACTTTCCCCTTGCACTTCCTATTATAATGTGTTATAATGATATATAATTATAACTATGAGGTGACGGTATGGACAAAAAAGTCATTTTGATCTCTATCGACGGCATGAGATCCGACGGACTCAAGGCTTGCGGCAACCCGTTTCTTCGCGAATTGGAACAACTCTGCAGTTACACCTACGACGCCCGCGCCATGTTCCCGTCGGTCACCTTTCCGTGCCATTTTTCCATGACCCATTCAGTCACACCCCAGCGGCACGGCATACTGACAAACACCTACGTTCCACAGGTGCGTCCCATCAAAGGCATTTTTGAAAAGATCAAAGACTACGGCGGTATATCCGCTATGTTTTACGGTTGGGAACCTCTCCGTGATATCGCTTTGCCGAATACTTTAAAATTCTCCACATACATCAACACCTATATGAAAGAAAGCACCGACACGGCACTGACCGACGAAGCCATCCGCATCATCGGAGAAAACAAGCCCGACTTTGCTTTTTTATATTTAGTCGACACCGATGAAAAAGGCGGGCACGACAACGCTTGGATGAGCAAAGAGTATCTTCGCCGCGTTTCCATCGCCATTGACAATGTAAAAAGAATATTCACATCCTTTTCTTCTGAATATTCCATCATCATTATGTCCGACCACGGCGGGCACGACAGATCCCACGGCACCGAGATGCCCGAGGATATGATTATCCCCCTTTTCCTTTACGGAAACGATTTTGTCGGCGGTGAAACAGTCGAAAACACTTCGCTTTTAGATATTGCGCCAACCATTGCCGCTCTCATGGGCATCGCCGCAGAATCGGAATGGGAAGGCCGTTCGCTCATCAACAAAAAATAATCAAAACGGAGATAATATACTCATGTCAGAGCTTTTGGAAATCATCCGCTCCATATCAGGCAAATGTGATTGCGGCCTTTACCATGAAACAGCCATCCAAGACATACAAATCGGCTCGGGGTTGGTCAGCAACGTCGGAAATATATTGAAGAAAAACGGCTTCCCAAAAAACCTTTTGCTGGTAGCCGATCAAAACACCCTTGCGGCAGCCGATGGCATTTTGGAAAGTTTGCAGGAGTTTAATCTTTCTTTTCACATTTACGACAATCTGCGCGTCGCGGAAATGAAGCATGTCAAAGAGCTTGAAGACTTGATTTTGGATCGCGACATCGGTATCTTATCAGTCGGCACAGGTTCGGTCAACGATCCCTGTCGCTTGGCAGCGGCAAGGCAGGACAAAAAGCTTTGTCTTTTTGCAACCGCTCCCTCCATGGACGGTTTTGCATCCTACAGTTCGCCCATCGTCGACAACGGATTCAAATTCAGTTACGCCGCCAAAAGCCCCGAGGTCATCATCGGAGATACCAAAATTCTGGCCAATGCACCCACACATTTAAAATCGGCGGGGTTTGGTGATATGATGGCGAAATATGTCGGTCTTGCCGATTGGAAGATTTCCCATCTGTTAACCAATGAAATCTACTGCGAAAAGGTCGCTAAACTCACCCGCGATGCGGTGGATGAGTTGATGGTCATGGCCGACAAAGTCACCCAAAACGATGAATATACAGCAGGAAAAATCTTTGAAGCCTTGTTAAAGACAGGTCTCGGCATGAGTTTCATGCAAAACTCCCGTCCCGCCAGCGGCGCAGAGCACATCGTGATCCATCTGCTTGAATGCACCGAGCTCAGAGACGGCATCATTCCCAATTTGCATGGAGACGACATCGGCGTCAGCACTCTAAAGCTTCTCAACTATTACAATCGTTTGGCAAATCTGCCTTCGATCAAAGCGCAATATGAGCGTGTGAACTGGGAAGAAGTCTATGATTTTTACGGGCCGATGAAAGACGATGTTGTCAAAGTCAACCACCCCGAAAACATCGTCGACGGCATCACCCCCGAAAAACTCGAAGCTCTTTGGCCGCAAATCACACAGATCATCCGCAGCGTTCCTTCCTATGAAATCTGCAAAGAAGCCATGATCAAGGCAGGATGCAAGATCACCGTGGAGGACATCCGAAAGGATGCAAAACTTTTTGATCTGTGTATAAAATTTTCGCCGTTCATGAGAAAACGTCTCACCCTATTGAGGTTGAACGGCATGCTTAACCAAGATATTCCTTTTTGAAGAATGTCAAAAAACAAAACGTAAAACCGAAAGGAATCCCTATGAAACAGATCGATTATATGTCGTCCGGCCGCAATGATAACGGCGAATATTCCCACAACTATATGGAACATCTCGTCCAAAGGCGTCCGAGTGCCAAAACCGTGATTCAAAAGGCGCTGATTTTGTCGGCGGTCATCATCGCCAACATTTTCCTGATCATTTTCATCACCGCCAAGGTACCCGCTTTGATGATCTTCCCTTGGTTTTTATCGGGTCTGTTCGTTTGGTGGATCTTCCGCTTTTTCAACGTCGAATATGAGTATGTCACCGCAGGCGGTGAAGTGGATTTTGATATTATTTACGGACAACGCCAGCGCAAACGCATGCTGACCGTTAAAATTTCCGATATGGAAATCATCGCCCCTTTGGAAGGAAAATACACTGAACTTAAAAACAATCCCGCCATTCAAAAGGTGTTCAACGCTCTGATTTCCCCCGACGCCCCCGATGCAAGTTATGCCATCTTCCACCATCCGCAGCATGGAAAATCCATCCTTTTCTTTGATGTTCCCAATAAAGCCAAAACCATTCTTCGCTATTACAATCCATCCAACTGTAAATTTCCCCGATAAAAAGAGGTTATCATGTTGAAAACGTTACGTTTCGCCCTTTGCCTTTTGTTGCTGGCAACTCTGCTGCTCCCCTGCATCCCTCTCCCTTCCATGGCAGCGACCTACACCTATTCTCTGTGCTTAAACGAGGGTAATGTCCATATCAGCGGAAGCAGTGGCGGTTACCTCACCATTGAACACGGCAACAAAACCTACGAGGATGTCTCTCCCGCCGCCTCCATTCGCGTGTATGGCACGGGAAAAGCCACCTCCAACATCATCCGCATCAGCGGAGAAGCAACCGTCGATTTAACCATCGACGGCGTTCGCATTGTATCCTCCAACCTGCGCGCCCCCATTCAAATTCGTAACAAAGCGGTTTTGAAGCTCACCCTTGTCGGTAACAATATTTTGGTTGCTCCCGACTACATGGCGGCATTACAGGTCAATACCTACGCCACACTCCAGCTCTCAGGCAAAGGCACTCTTTATGCCAAGGGCGGAAACGAAGCGGCAGGCATTGGCGGCGGTTGGGCCAAAAACGCCGTCAACACCAATGCAGGTGTCATCAAAATCGGTGGCAGCGGAAAACTCAACATTTTCGGCGGCAACCAAGGCGCGGCCATCGGCGGCGGCAACAACGGTTTCCCCAAATCGGTCACAATCGCTTCTTCCGTCACCGTTTTAGCCACGGGAGGCAACCAAGCGGCGGCCATCGGCGGCGGTTATATGTCCAACAGCGGCACTCTGCTCATCGAGGGTAAAGCGCATGTAGAAGCCATCGGCGGCGCCAATGGCGGCGCGGGCATCGGTTCGGGTTATGGTGGTGTAGCCACTTCGGTCAAGATTATCGGAAATGCCACAGTCCGTGCGCAAGCTTCCTCGGGCGGCGCGGCCATCGGTTGCGGCTCGGTAGGCTCTGTCCGCTCCATCATCATCGGCGGTTCTGCCTTCGTAGCGGCGGAAAGCGGTGTCGGCGCGGCGGCCATCGGCAGCGGTAACAACGCCGAATGTCTTTCGCTCACCATTCGCGACTCGGCTTCTGTCTATGCCATCGGCGGTTCAAGTGCGGCAGGCATCGGCGCAGGACTCAATGGACGAATCGCCACACTTTTAATTCAAGACAAAGCCCAAATCCGCGCTTTCGGCGGCATGAACGGCGCGGGCATCGGTTGCGGTGAAAAGGGTGAACTCGTTTCGGCCATCCTCTCGGGCACCACATCTACGCAAGCGGTTGGCGGTTATAACGGCGCGGGTATCGGCGGCGGTTATATGGCAATCGTCAATACCATTCGTGTGACCGACAATGCAAAAGTCCTCGCTTTCGGCGGCAAACACGCGGCAGGTATCGGCGGCGGCAGCAAAGCAAATGCCCAGCAAATCAACTTTGAAAACAACGTAACCATCAAAGCGCACGGCGGTAACTTCGGCCCCGGTGTAGGCAACGGCGCGCGTTCCTCCCGCGAACAAGCGGCCATATCCACCGTGGTTAACATTCTCGGCAAAACAAAGCTCTATGCCTACGGCGGACTTCTCGCGGCAGGCATTGGCGGCGGCGCCAATGGCGCAGGTGCAAGCGTTTACATGAAAGATTCCTGTGCAGTCACCGCAGTTCCCAATAACAAAGTAGCACAATCCCTCAAGGAAATCACCGTCACGACTCTCAGCGTCTCGATCAACAAACCCTCTGACGGTACAGATAACGGCTCAGGCTCCAATACAAATACAAATACAAATACAAATACAAATACAAATACGAATACAAATACAAATACAAATACGAATACAAATACAGGTACAGGTACAGGTACAGGTACAGGCACCGAATCGGGCGAAAACACAAATACAAACGCCGACACAAACACAAACACAGGTACGCAGACCGCAAATACCGAAACGGGTACGGGTATGAATGAGGGCGCAGGCACAGGCACCGAATCGGGTTCCGATACCACAACAACTCCCGCCCATCCGCAGGATGTGGTTCTTCCCTCTATCCCCTCCCTCCCCGTTGCATCAACCGCCACTACCAAGGTCGGCATCCCAAGCAGCACCAAATACACCGATGCAAACCCCACCGCCGCTGAATTTTCAGCCGACGGCATAAAGCCCGCATTGATTCCCACCCTTTATCCCGATTATGCCAAAGATTTGATTGACAACACCGCTTCCGACACCTATACCGAAGGCGGACACGCCGCATCGGCGGTAGGCGCAGGCGCAAGTTGTTTCTTAGATGGCACCCTTGTCATGGAAGGCAGTTCTTCCTTGAATGAAAAACGAGGCGAATTGACCATTCATCTAAACTACTGCGCCGATAATATGGAAAACCAGACCATTTCGGTATCCTCCGGTGAAAAATATACCCTTGTCGATCCGCCTGCGCGCTTGGGATACCGTTTCGACGGCTGGTTTGACGATGCCGAGTATACCCACGCAGTTTCGGGAATCGTGAAAATCACCGAAAATCGCACCTTCTTTGCAAAATGGACCGAATTGACAGAAGAACTGGAAAACATGCAGCCCCCCCTCCCCGATGCCACCCAAAACAAACCCTACTCCTTTGATCTGTTTGACAATGAAAACGATACTACCTATTACACCGTATCGGCAGGTATGCTCCCGACAGGTCTGGTGCTCGATTCCCGCAGCGGTTTGATCAGCGGCACCCCCACAACAGCAGGCAAATTCCTCTTTGCCATCACCGTTGAAAATATCGATGCTGACGGAAACACCACCTCGACCGAAGAACCCGTTATTTATTCTCTGTCGGTATACAGCGAAAACACCTATCTGTTTTCAATCACAACCGGTGATATCAGCGGTGCTTCGACGACGGGCAATGTCTTTATCTCCTTCTACTACGTCGACCGCTTCACCAATCTCCAATATGTAACCTCCGAAATCAATATCACCCATCGCCTCGGACTTGCTTACAGCAGCCCCCTCAAAGCAGGCGAGACCCAATTTTTCGAATACACCTTCCCCGCCGAAGTCGGCAAACCCGAAGAAATCTATCTGCGAGTCGAGGGAGATGACGGCTGGTACTGCGAAAGCATTTCGGTTGAATACGTTGGCGACGGTATGGTCGACGCCTTCAAGCAAAACTTCACCGTCAACAGCTGGTACGGTACAGCGGACGGCGGCTCCTTCCTCTCAAACGGCGGCTGGCTTTTGATCCTCTTTATCGTACTTGCACTCGGCGCGCTCGGACTTCTTTTCTTCATGCGTATGAAGAATAAGAAAAAACCGACCCGCAAGCCCGCAACGAAAAAATAAGAACACATAAAAATCCCGCTCACACCGAGCGGGATTTTTGCGATAGGTTTGATAAGGGAAGCTATAAGCGCATCGGCATATCCGTCTCAATAGACAAAACGGTGTGTGAATTTTCTTTGGAATCAACAAAGTGTTTTCAACCGAACGGTTTTCCACGTCCACTCTGAAAGCCGCCACCGCTTTCAGCAAAATAGAGGGGCTGTCTCAAATGTATTATTGATTTGAGACAGCCCCTTCGTATTATTTTTCCTCAGGTTCGTTCAGATACGGCTGCATGTAACGGCTGACCTCTTTGCCGTCCACCTCGGAGGGAAGAATACCTTTCTTGACACAAAGGGCTGCCGCGTAGCCGGCGGCTTCACCCGTGCCCGCCATGTTGCAGATCATGCGGTAAGCCGAAAAGGGGTAAAAATCTCCCGAAATACATTTTCCTGCAAGCAAGAGATTATCGCAATCCCGCGGCAACAAAGCGCGGTAGGGAATGTGGAATGGTTTAGTTCTGTATCCGCGTGAACATTCGGGGGTATCGTCGTTTGTAAGCTTATGTACATCCACACCGGCTGTCACAAGCACAACACCGTCCTCAAAACGTTTCCCTTCCAAAATATCCTGATCACTGATTCGGTAGACACCGAAAACACGCCGTCCTTCACGAATACCCAAATGGTCATTGGTCTTGTTTAGCCGAATGTTTTCAAAGCCCGCAACTTGTTTATACGCTTGTACGACTTCAAAGACTTCTTTTCGACCCTCATAGGTACCGCGAGACAGAGAATAAATATCATCGGGTTTTACATCGTAAACAAAATTGATGCCCGTCCCCCAAACATTCTCATCAGGTTTGCGCACAATTTTTCCTTGGCTGCCCGTAGTATGAATACCCAAACCTTCCATTTGTTCTATATAATATTTTTGAAGCTCGGGAATTCTGGAGGTACCGTTAAAATTTTTGGGCAAGCCCGTAACATTGACATCCATGCTGGCAGGATGGGTTTTTCCGTTTTTGGGTTCGCCGCATTCCCAACCACAACCGGCCATCGCGGCAAGCGCGCCGCTTCCGCTTGCATCAACATAAACCGCAGCATCGAGCGCATAGTTTCCGCATTTGGTACAAATCATGATGGAACGAATATGCCCTTGACTGTGATCGACCGCGCACAACATGCTGTGAAACAAAACGGTAACGCCCGCATCATGGCAAATTTTATCCAAAAAATATTTAGTGCCCTCTTCATCGATCAAGGGACCGGGAAAATATTTCCCGCTTTCATCCGTCCGCTCACCGACTTTGACACAGGTCATATTCCGTTCATTTAAAAAATCTTGCAGTTCTTGGATAATCCCTCGTTTGTTCGCCACATCCAAAAGGTTCTCCATAAGACCTGCCGTAACCGTACCGCCGAGATAACCACCGCTTTCAACCAAAACAACCCGCGCGCCGTTGCGAGCGGCAGAAACCGCGGCACAAACCCCCGCAATACCCCCGCCGCAAACAGCGACATCAAAATGTCCTAACTTTTTCGCTTCGATTTGATACGTTTCCAACTTACAAAACCACCTTTATCTTCGGCCTTTTCTTTGGAAAAACTTCACGATCTCAACCACGGGGATCACCACAACACCAAGCCCTATCGCAATAAGATACTCATTGATTCCCACCCGCTCAAATCCGAAAGCGCTCGCCAAAAACGGCACTTCACAAACCAATGTGGTAGCCAAAACAGAACCGATTGCCGCAAACCAAAGAGTCTTATTCTGTTCTTTTAACACAAACAAGCCCTCTCTTTGGGAACGCATGTTAAAGCTGTGGAATACTTCGGCCATCGACAAGGTCAAGAAGGCCATCGTCATACCGTGGGTGCTGTCGGAAATTTCCCAAACACCCGTTTGCATGAAATGTCCGACAAAATAGGAAATCATCGCCAAAACGGTGACCATAACCCCTTGATATACAATATCAAACCCCATCCCATCCGAGAATATGCCCGCCCGACTGTCTCTGGGGTTTCGCTTCATAATATTGCTTTCAGCCTTTTCCATACCAAGCGCAAGCGCAGGAAAACAATCGGTTACAAGGTTGATCCATAGCAAGTGAACAGGTTTGAGAATGGTAAATCCCATCAAGGTTGCCGCAAATATAGCCAACACCTCGCTCATGTTTGAGCCAAGCAGAAATTGAATGGCTTTACGGATGTTATCGTAAATGCGCCGCCCTTCCTCCACCGCGCCCACGATAGTGGCAAAATTGTCATCGGCAAGGACCATATCGGCGACATTCTTGGTTACATCGGTTCCCGTAATACCCATGCCGACACCAATATCGGCCGATTTGATGGAAGGAGCATCGTTCACGCCGTCTCCCGTCATAGCGGTCACATAGCCCGCTCCCCTCCAAGCATTGACAATGCGGGTTTTGTGTTCGGGTTGCACGCGGGCATAAACCGTGATATTTTTAAATTCCCGTAAAAACTCTTCCTCCGACATATCGGAAAGCTGTGAACCGGTAATGGCTTTGGTGCCATCAACAAGTACACCTAATTCTTTTGCAATGGCTACCGCCGTATCCACGTGATCGCCTGTAATCATAATGGGACGAATGCCCGCACTCTTACATTCGACAATCGCCGACACCACTTCAGGGCGGACCGGATCGATCATACCGCATAGCCCGACAAAACAAAGATCGTTTTCTAAAAACGCAGGATCAAACGAAGGGGGGATTTCCGACCACAACCGCTCAGCGCAAGCCAGCACGCGAAGGGCTTTGTCGGCCATGGCTTTATTGGCAGAAAAGATTTTATTTCTGTATTCCTCGGTCATGGGATGAATTCGATCATCTTCGAGGTAATAAGCGCATTTTTCAATCACGACATCGGGTGCGCCCTTGGTATATTGCACCCATCCCGCTTCGGCGGTATGCACGGTCGACATCATTTTACGATTGGAGTCAAATGGCGCTTCACCTATGCGCGGATATGCAATTTTCAAAGCGTTTTTGTGTTTTCCGAGAGTATTGGCCCATGCCACCAAAGCTGCCTCTGTCGGCTCACCCGTCACCACGGCATTTTCATCCACCTCGGCATCCGAGCAAAGGGCCATGGCAATCGCAAGACGAATCTTATCGGTGGAAAAATCATCTACCACCGTCATTTTGTTTTGTGTCAACGTACCCGTTTTATCCGAACAAATAATTTGGGCACAACCAAGCGTTTCAACCGCCGTCAATCTGCGAATGATGGCGTTGCGCTTAGACATATTGGTAACACCGATTGACAACACCACCGTCACCACGGCAGTTAATCCCTCGGGAATGGCGGCCACTGCAAGCGAAACAGCCGCCATAAAAGAATTGAGTGCAATATCAACATGGAAACTGCCCGCTCGTAAAATCTGCACGGCAAACACGACCGCACAAATGGCAAGCACCAGCCAAGTCAAGCTTTTGGAGAGCTGGTTTAATTTTTTCTGGAGGGGTGTTTCGCCGTCTTGCGCATCCTGCAAAGCTCCCGCAATCTTGCCCATTTCGGTTTGCATTCCCGTTGCGGTGACAACTGCTTTGCCGCGGCCGTAAACAACCGTGCCGCCCATATACACCATGTTTTTACGATCCCCCAAGGGAACATCCTTTTCTCCGTCTCGAAGATAAATGCTGTCAATAAACTTGGAAACAGGCAGAGATTCGCCCGTCAAAGCCGCCTCTTCTACCTGCAAACTGGCATTTTCTATGAGTCGCGCATCGGCAGGAACGGCATCTCCCGCTTCCAGTAAGATAACATCTCCAACCACCAAATCTTCGCTGTGGATGACCTGCAACTTACCATCACGAAAAACCTTTGAGGTAGCCGCTGACATTTTTTGCAGCGCTTCTATGGCTTTTTCCGCCTTGCTTTCTTGGTAAACCCCCAATATGGCGTTGATGATGACGACCGCAAGAATGATGACCACATCGGCAAAACTTTCATTTTCTGCCACGGCCAGCACACCGCTAATTATAGCCGCCACCAATAAAATGATGGTCATGGGATCGGTGAGCTGCTCTAAAAAGCGCAAGATCAACGGTTTTGATTTTGTTCCCTCCAAACGGTTTTTCCCGTTTGCCGCCAAACGTTTTTCAGCTTCGACAAAACCCAATCCGCTTTCATTTGATGCTAAATCTTGTAATACACTTTCTTTATCTTCAGTATAAAATTTCAATTACGGTCCCCCAAAAATTTTATTGTTTGATATATATATTATATCACCGCTGAAAACAAATAATGTCATGATATGTGTCAATTGCAAATTGATCTGTCATGCCGGAAATATAACAAAGTATGGCGCGACAAAAACTTTTCTCATCATAGGCATCAAATACTGCTGTATTAAGCCTCGATTTGTCGCGCGGCAGTACCCAGTAATCCTTGAGCCACCCAAGAAAACGTCGGGCCGCCTCACCATAGTCATCCTGCATCTTAACCAAATTTTTCACAGTTTTCGGTCCGTCGAACGCCTTTTTGAAGGTGTCGTAAATGGTACGAATCGCCAAATCGAAGAACTGATCTGCCTGTTTGATACGAGGACAGGAATAAATATACTCGGTATTAAAATGCTTAATCATGTCAATGACTTGAGCGCCCGTATGAGAAAAAGAAATGCCTCGTTCGGGTGAGGAAGTCTCACAAAGATCGTTGACAAGATAATTGATCAAAATGGTATTGTTAATATACTTGCCCGTCAGTCCCGACAATTGATCGCACAAAAGCGACAGTGTGTCGGGTGACAGAACACGCAAAGCAAGTGCATCCTCGATATCGCGGCCGACATAGGAAATTTTATCCGCCAACTTCACAATACATCCCTCATAGGTAAAGGGCGCATATTGGTTCGGTTTTTCATAACAATTCAAATCAATGGCCTCATTACGAGGGAACAGCCCGTTATCATCCACCTCGCCGCAATGAGAAATGATCCCATCACGCACAGCATAGGTCAAGGATAAATTGAGATGATCTCGATTGGAATTTTCCAAGGTTTCAAGACGGTCTACCAAATAAAGTCCGTGTTTTTCATGCCAAAAAGGAACATCCAAATCCCTGAGCGACAAAAAGTTCAATGTACGCTCTCCCTTATGACCGAATGGCGGATGTCCAAGATCATGTGCCACCGAAATCGCTTTGGTCAATTCGGTGTTCAATCCTAAATATCTTGCCACGGTATAACTCAACGACTCCACATGATTGACATGCTCAATGCGGGTACAAATGTGATCGTTTTGGGGGGAATAAAAGGCTTGTGTTTTGTGCTTCAGGCGCCGAAAGGCCGCCGAATGAATAATGCGGGTATAATCGCGGCCGAAAGGAGAACGAATCTCCCCCGCGCGCTCATAGAGCGGAATTTCCCGAGCGATCATATCTTCCCAACGCGGATGATCGGGAGATGCCGCAAATTCTATTAAAGAATCTTTCATTTTTCATCCTCCTTTTTTCTAGCAACCGCTGTGGAAAAACGCGCCGAGACAAGAGTTACCACCAAAACCTCCAGCGCAAATATACCGTCGAATACAACCGCGGCACCATATTCACCATCGCGGAAAACAGCAATTAAAAACACCGTCAACCAATATAATAAATAGGAAGCAAAATTGAGTAGAACGGTGTGAAAAGGCCCGTCGGTATAACGAGTCATGAACCAACCGTAAAGAAAAGATGTCACCAGATATATAATCGGAAAGAAGAACAGGGCAGGGAAGCAATACTCGGCGCACAAAATAAACGCACCGCACAAAATCATATAACCCAAATAACCCAAAAACAGCGAGATTCCCGCAAATATTCGTTTCATATTATCCCCTCACTTTCGCACCATTTTACCATAAAACAGGTGAGAATACAAGAGGAATCAAAACTTCGCCCACCGCATTTGTGAATATTTTGTAAACTTTCGTTCGCAACTCCGATTTTATAAAAAAAACAGTTGCAAAATGATTTGTCTTGTGATATACTTTTCGGGCAATTCACACACGGACACGGGCGGGTTTGGTTCGGTTTCATGCCGTGACCGCACAAAACCGATGTTCGTGGTGGTAAAAAACCAAAGGAGGACATGAAAAATGTCAGTAATTTCCATGAAGCAGCTGCTCGAAGCCGGCGTGCATTTCGGGCACCAAACCAGAAGATGGAACCCCAAAATGGCGGAATACATCTTCACCCAGAGAAACGGTATCTACATCATTGACTTGCAGAAAACCGTGAAAAAAGTCGAAGAGGCCTACAACTTCGTTCGCGATGTTGCCCTTGCAAACGGCTCCTTGCTGTTTGTCGGTACCAAAAAGCAGGCCCAAGATGCCATCCGTGAAGAAGCCGACAGAGCCGGTATCTTCTATGTCAACTCCCGTTGGCCGGGCGGTATGCTCACCAACTTCAAGACCATCAAAAAGAGTCTTGCCCGTCTTAACCTGCTCTACAAATTCGAAGCTGACGGCACCTTTGACCGTCTGCCCAAAAAAGAAGTTCTCTCTTTGAGAAAAGAAATCGCCAACCTTGAAAAAACTCTTGGCGGTATCAAAAACATGACCGAGCTTCCCGCCGCCGTGTTTGTTGTTGACCCCCGCAAAGAAAAGAACGCCGTTGCAGAAGCCCGCAAATTGGGTATTCCGATCGTTGCTATCGTTGACACCAACTGCGATCCTGA
This sequence comes from Eubacteriales bacterium, assembly GCA_045536965.1. Taxonomy (GTDB): domain Bacteria; phylum Bacillota; class Clostridia; order Oscillospirales; family SIG627; genus UBA5448. The sequence continues at coordinate 50,903 of JAZSON010000032.1, read as the reverse complement.
TGAAGTTGACTATGTCATCCCCGGTAACGACGATGCCATCCGCGCCATCCGTCTCATCGCATCCGTGATGACCGATGCCGTTTTGGAAGGCAGACAGGGCGAACAGACTTCTGAAGGCGCTGCAGAAGATGCCGCCGCCAAGGAAAACGAAGAAGATAGCGAAGAAGCGTAATTTTAGGAGGAATAACAATGGCTAACATTACAGCACAAGCCGTACAAAGCCTGCGCGCAAAGACAGGTATCGGCATGATGGATTGCAAACGCGCTTTGGTTGAAGCCGAAGGCAACGAAGAAAAAGCAATCAAGATTCTCCGCGAAAAAGGTTTGGCAGTCGCCGCTAAAAAAGCCGGCCGTATTGCCGCAGAAGGTATTGTTGACATCATGTTGTCTGACGACGGTAAAACCGCCGCCATCATCGAAGTCAACATCGAAACCGACTTTGCCGCAAAAAACGAAAACTTTGGCGCTTTCGTCAAGGATCTTTTGAAGGTCATCTTGAAGAACAAGCCTGCCGATGTCGCCGCTTTGATGTCTCTCCCCTTCAGCGCTGACATGGATGTCGAAGCTGCTCTGAAAGACAAAATCTTCACCATTGGTGAAAACATCTCTATCCGCCGTTTCGCCCTTGTGGAAGGCGTTTTGACCTCCTACATCCACGGCAAAGGCACCATCGGTGTTATCGTTAAGATGGCCGATTCCGCCGCTTCCGCAAACCCTGCATTTGCCGAAGCCGCAAAGAACGTTGCTCTGCAGATCGCTGCCGCCAGCCCCGCTGTCCCCACCTATCTGGACAAAGCCGACGTTCCTGCTTCCGTAATGGAAAACGAAAAGGAAACCATTTTCAACACCATCAAAGCCGATCCCGCCAACGCCAAGAAACCCGACAACATCATCGAAAAGATGGTTATGGGCAAGCTCGGCAAGTTCTACGAACAGTATTGTTTGCTCCAACAGGCGTATGTTAAGGATGACGGCATGTCGGTAGAAAAATACCTTTCCGACGTTTCCAAAGAATTGGGTGCTCCCGTTGCGATCGATTCTTTCCTCCGTTTTGAAATGGGCGAAGGTCTCGAAAAGAAAGAAGACGATTTCGCTGCCGAAGTCGAAAAACTTTCCAAAGGCGAGTAATTTCACACAAATATAGGCGCGAACCAAAAAAGTTCGCGCCTTTTTTGTATTTTCGCTACTTTTTACCCAAAACTCTTTACAAATCGTGTAAAATTGAGTAGAATATAAATATACATTTTTAAACGGGGTGGAAGTATGTCTCAGACACGATACAAACGCGTCCTCATTAAACTCTCGGGTGAAGCCCTTGCAAAAGGTGTCGAAAACTCTTCTCAGATCATCAATTTTGATTTTTTGCGTCAGGTATGCAAACAGTTGAAGACCTGCCGTGAAATGGGTGCTCAGATCGCCATTGTTGTCGGCGCAGGCAACATTTGGAGAGGTGCCCAGAATACAGGTGTCGATCGCGTTCGTGCAGACCACATGGGTATGCTCGCAACCGCCATCAACGCCATCGCCATCCGCGATATGCTTGATCAGCTCGGCGTTCCCGCCTGCGTGATGAGCGCCGTGGAAATGAATAAAGTGGCAGAACCGTTCTCGCAGGAAGCCGCTCTTTCGCATCTGAACGCGGGAGACGTTGTTGTCTTTGCAGGCGGCACGGGTTGCCCCTTCTTCTCTACCGATACAGGCGCCGTTTTGCACGCCTCTGAAATTAGCGCCGACGCTATTTTACTTGCTAAGAACATCGATGCCGTTTATACAGCCGATCCCCGCAAAGATCCGACGGCGAAACGCCTCTCTCATGTTTCTTTTGATGAAATTTATGAAAAGAAACTGGATGTTATCGACCGCACCGCAGGTGCATTCATCATGCAAAACCGCATTCCTCTTTTGGTTTTCGGACTTAAAGATCCCGAAAACATCGTCCGTGCCGTGCGCGGCGAATCCATTGGAACCCTCGTTGAATGAAATAAAAATCGTACAAATTGAATAGAATAGAAAGGTGGACTTAACCATGAAACTGAATCAAGCTCCCTACGAAGAAAAAATGAAAAAAACCCTCACCGCTTTGGAAACCGAATTTAAAGGCATTCGTGCCGGCAGAGCCAACCCCGCCCTGCTGGACAAAGTGCTTGTTCCTTATTACGGCACACCCACCCCTGTTGCCTCGGTTGCCGAAATTCGCCAACCCGATGCCCGTAACATCGTGATTTCCCCCTGGGAAAGCAAGTTGGTCAAAGACATCGAAAAAGCCATCCTTGCTTCCGACTTGGGTATCAATCCCGTCAATGACGGCAAAACCATCCGTTTGACCTTTCCCCCGCTGACCGAGGAAAGAAGAAAAGAAATCACCAAGCAGCTTTCCAAAACCGGCGAGGATGCCAAAGTTGCTCTTCGTAACATCCGTCGTGATGCCATCGAAGCCGCCAAAGCCATGAAAAAGAAAAGTGAAATGACCGAGGATGAACAGAAACAAAGCGAGAAAAGCATCCAGGATCTCACCGATAAATATTCCAAGCTTGTCGACACCGCTGTCGATACCAAAGCCAAGGAAATCATGCAAGTCTAATGGGCATCTTCAAGTCGCATAAAAAAGACGGTTTTGACCCCGCGCTTCCCATGCCCCGTCACATCGGTATCATCATGGACGGCAATGGCAGATGGGCAACCAAGCGAAACCTCCCTCGTTCACTGGGACATCGCCGCGGCGCCATCGTCTTTGATAACCTGATCCAACACTGTGTTGACATCGGCATAGAAGTTGTGACCGTTTATGCTTTTTCCACTGAAAATTGGCGCAGACCCAAAGAAGAGGTAGATGGCATCTTCCAATTGCTGGTAGAGAAGTTGAAAAAATGGCTGGATGATGATCGCGAGAACAATATGCGCATTCGTTTTATCGGAGATGTTTCCCCCCTCTCCGAAACGACCCATGCCCTCATGGATGAAGTGGTGGAAAAATCCGCCCGTTTCTCCCAACAACTCAACATTGCCATCAACTACGGCTCCCGTCACGAGTTGCTTCGCGCTATCAACATGTTAAAAGACAAAGAAGGCGAGATCACCGAGCAGGATCTTTCGGATGCTCTTTATACATGCGGCCAACCCGATCCCGATTTGATCATCCGTACCGGCGGTGAAGTGCGCATATCTAACTTTTTGTTGTGGCAGTCGGCCTATGCCGAGTATTACTTTGTCGATAAATTGTGGCCCGACTTCACCGAACACGATCTTGATATGGCCATTGCCTATTTCCAAAGTAAAAAAAGACGTTTTGGCGGCTTGGATAAGGACGCCACTTCCGTCAACCTGTGAGGTTAGCATGAAAACGCGTATCATTACCGCCATCGTTGCGGTTGCACTCTTTATCCCCGTTCTCTACTTTTCCGACACCGTAATCTTCGAGATCGTCATGGGACTTTTCGGCTTTGTGGCCACCCTCGAGATCACGCGTTGCATCGGTGTGCAAAAAAAGTATTCCCTCGTGATTCCCGCCCTGCTTTACAGCATTGCTCTCCCCGTCATTCCCTTGATATCCGAGGGAAGCGCGGGATTTTCGGTATTGCTTTTTGTCACCCTGATTTATTTGTTTGTCCTTTTGTTTGTCGGTGTATTTCGCGCATCCACGCTCCACGTTGATGCTTACGGCGTACTGTTTGCCTTGTCGGTTTATGCCGCTCTGCCCTTCACTGCGCTCATCTATCTGCGTCGCGCCGACCACGGCTTGTACTTGTGCCTGCTCGTCTTCATCGTTTCCTGGATGACCGATACATTCGCTTATTTTACCGGTTACTTTTTCGGCAAACATAAGCTTGCGCCTTTGGTCAGCCCCAAAAAAACCATTGAAGGCTCTGTTGGAGGCACCTTGCTGGCAGTTGCCGCATGCGTTGGTTATGGCGCTTTGATTGCAACCATAGACAACACCGTCACCCCCAACTACCTTGCGCTGGCAATCGTTGGCTTGATCCTCAGCATCGTCTCGCAGCTTGGCGATTTGGCCGCATCAGCTGTCAAAAGGAATTACGGCATCAAGGATTACGGTAATCTTTTCCCGGGACACGGCGGTATTCTCGACAGATTCGACAGCGTTGTTGCCGTCTCGGTATTCTTATGGATCTTACAACAAATGCCTGATCTCTTTCGGGTATTTACCTACGCATAATACAAGGAGTATACATTGAACGATTCCATTGTTCTTTTAGGGTCAACAGGTTCCATCGGCAGACAAACGGTGGAAGTGTTGCCCGGTCTCGAAAAAAAAATAGAAGCTATATCGGGAAATGGGAATGTGTCGCTTTTGGAAAGTCAAATTCGGGCACATTCTCCCCGTTTTTGTGCCGTTGGAACCGAAGAAAACGCAAAGGACCTGCGTCTTCGCATCCGTGACACCGACTGCCGCTTGTTTGTGGGCGTGGAAGGTATTTGCGAAATGGTCTCTCTTTGTTCCTCCCCCTTGGTGGTCAACGCTCTGCTCGGAAGATGCGGTATCCAACCAACCTTGACGGCACTTGAACACAAAAAAAACGTTGCGATGGCAAACAAAGAACCCATTGTAGCCGCAGGCGAATTTCTATTGCAAAAAGCAAAAGAAAACGGTGTGCGTATTCTGGCGATCGACAGTGAACATTCGGCCATTTTCCAATGTCTCGACGGGGAACACAACCATCCCCGTTTCATTCGCCGTTTAATTTTAACCGCATCGGGCGGCCCCTTTTTCGGTAAAACCCGCGATGCTCTATCGGCAATCACACCGGCACAAGCCGTGGCCCATCCTACTTGGAGCATGGGGAAAAAGATTTCTGTCGACTCAGCAACACTCATGAACAAGGGGCTCGAACTCATCGAAGCCGTGCGTCTTTTCGGCGTCTCGCCCGAACAGGTAGAAGTCACGGTGCACCGCCAAAGCATTGTGCATTCCATGGTGGAATTTTCCGACACCTCGATGCTTGCCCAAATGGGCCATCCCGATATGCGCCACTGTATTCAATTCGCCCTCACCTATCCAAAACGCTGTTCGGGACTCTGCAAACCTATGGATTTTTCCGCATCTTTTCATCTGACCTTTGAGCCGGTAGACGAAAAAACCTTTTCCCTTCTCCCTCTTGCTCGGCAAGCCGTCAAGCGCGGCGGCACTGCTCCTGCTGTCATGAACGCAGCCAATGAAGCAGCCGTTGCCCTCTTTTTGGACGAAAAAATTTCCTTTACCGACATTTTTGATCTTGTCACCGATTGTACGACAGCGCATCGTGAAATCCCCGTCACCGATTTGAAAATGCTGGAAGATGTACAAGACCAAGCCGCCGCTTATGTGGAATCAGCGGCAAACAAACGGAGGTAGGTTCATTGGGTATTATCATTGCTCTTCTCGTATTCTCTCTCATGATTTTTTTGCACGAACTGGGTCATTTTGTTGCCGCGCGATGCTGCCATGTAACCGTGGAAGAATTCGCCATCGGCATGGGACCGAAGATCCTGTCACATAAAAGCAAAAAAAGCGGCACGGTGTATTCGTGGCGCCTTTTCCCTATCGGCGGCTTTACCGCCATGAAAGGCGAAAACGAAGATTCGGAAGATGAACACGCCTTTAACAGCCGTCCTTGGTGGCAACGCCTCATCGTCTTGCTCGCGGGTGCTCTGACCAATATCATCACAGCGTTCATCGTGATGGCGATTGTCGTATCCACCCAAAGTTTTTATGGTTCCACCACCATTTATGACTTTACCGAACCCAAAGAAGGGGTCGTCTCTTCTCAAGAAACAGGTCTTATGCCGGGGGATACCATCATCAAGTTGGGCGACCGTGATATTCATATTTGGACAGAACTGGCTTACGCCGTTGTCCACGACGGCATAGAACCCATCGATGTCACCGTCATTCGAAATGGAAAAACACTGGTAGTCGAAGATGTCGTCTTTCCCACCGCCGTGCAGGACGGTGTAGTCGGCGGCACCGTGGACTTCCGGGTCTACCGTTTGGAAAAAACTTTTTCAAACGTTGTCAAACAAACCTTTTATCAATCTTTCTCGTATGTAAAGTGGGTCTACGAAGGACTTTTTGATTTAATCAGCGGCCGCTACGGCATGGAAGCAGTATCGGGGCCCGTCGGTGTCGTTGAAGTCATCGGAGACACCGTGCAAACCGAAAACGGACTTTCCTATCTGCCCACCCTCTTTGTTTTGATCAGCATCAATTTAGGCGTTGTCAATCTGCTCCCCCTCCCCGCGCTTGATGGCGGACGCATCCTATTTGTTCTCATCGAGGCCATTCGCCGCAAGAAGATCAAACCCGAAAAAGAAGCCATTGTGCATTTTATCGGCTTGGCGCTCCTTCTCGGCCTCATTATCGTCATCAGTGTTTTTGATATTGTAGATTTGTTTCGATAGGAGAATACCATGGCCCATTCCACCAAAGCGGTTAAAATCGGAAAAGTGATCATTGGCGGCGGATATCCCATTGCCATCCAGTCGATGACCAACAGCAAAACAGCCGATGTCGAGCAGACACTTGCGCAAATCCGTCGTTTGGAGCTGGCAGGATGCGACATCGTGCGTTTCACTGTTCCCGACGATGAAGCGGTAGCCGCCATCGGTAAAATCCGCGAAAACACCACTATGCCCCTTGTCGCCGACATTCATTTCAGCGCCCGTCTCGCCGTAGAAGCCGCGTCTGCAGGCGTGGATAAAATTCGCATCAATCCGGGCAATATCGGTTCTGACGAAGGAATACGCCAAGTGGTCAATGCCTGCCGTTGCAAAAACATCCCCATTCGCATCGGTGTCAACAGCGGTTCTCTCGAAAAGCATATTTTGGCAAAACACGGAGGAGCTACCCCTGCAGCACTGGCAGAATCCGCGCTGTATCATGCCGCATTGCTGGAAAAATTCGATTTTTCCGACATCGTACTTTCGGTCAAATCCTCTTCCGCGCCCGCCACCATCGCCGCCAATCGCATTTTAGCCGAAAAAACATCTTATCCCCTCCACATCGGTGTCACCGAAGCGGGCACTCCGCGCATGGGAATCGTAAAATCGGCAGTCGGCATCGGTTCCCTTCTCTGCGACGGAATTGGTGATACTATTCGTGTTTCTTTAACCGCTCCCGTAGAACAAGAGGTTGCGGCCGCCAAAGATCTGCTTGCCGTCTGTTGCCTGCGCGAAGGCATCGAGGTGGTCTCTTGTCCCACCTGCGGTCGCACAAACATCGATCTGATCCCCATGGTACACGCACTGCAAGATGCCATCGAAAAAGAAGGCATCACCTCCCCCGCCCGTTATAAAGTTGCCGTCATGGGATGCGCTGTCAACGGACCCGGTGAAGCGCGAGATGCCGATATCGGCATTGCAGGCGGAAAGGGAGAAGCACTTCTGTTCCGCAAGGGAAAAATCATCGAAAAAATCCCCGAAGAAGTCATTGTCTCCCGATTGCTCGGAGAAATCAAAAAGGATTTGATTTAACATGGCACAAAAACCGTTTCTGGAAAAATTCCATACATATCATCCGGAGGGCGAACAAAAAGCGCTCCTCCTTTCCTTATGCGGTTATACTATTTCTTGTGACACCGAAAAACGCCGCATGATGATCACTTTTGAACTAGAAAAAACGGCAGACAAAGCCCTGCTTTATGAAATCGAAAAGGACCTGTGCGCTCTTTATAAGCTCACCGACTGTTATATTGTCCCCCATTATAAAGCCGAACTTTTTTCAAGTGCCTATCTGCCCCAACTTATCTTCGAACTCAAACGACGCACTGCCGTGGCAAACGGCTTTTTCACAGGCAGCACCGCCGTGTATGACGCCGATAAGCATCTGTTCACCATCCGTCTTGCCAACCCCTTGGAAAAACTTCCCCACGATGCGGGATGTGAAGATATTTTATCCGACATCATCCACACCGAATTCGGACTTACTGTCAAAGTGGAAATACAAGCCAACGGCACCTTCGATGCCGAAAAATATTTCCGTGAAAACGGCGTGGCGACCATGCACATAGAACCGCCGCCTCCAAAAGAGGAAAAACCGAGCGTTAGTGAAATCCACACAGCATTAACCGACGATGTAGCCGATGCGCAAGTAAACGAAAATACCCCCACGCTGGTGAACGTCGGCAAAATGACCTTTGACATCGGCGAACAGAATTTGATTTTCGGCAAATCCCGCCGTACCGTAAAGGCTGAATCCATCGTTTCTATCGGCCACATCACCCAAGAAGAAGGCAGATGCTTTTTCTGCGGCGAGGTATTTAAGTGCGACAATCGGGAAAACAAAACGGGCGACAAGGTCCGCATCACCATGATGATGACCGACGACGTTTCGTCCATTCTCGTCAAGCTGTTTGCGGGCGTTGAGCCCGACGCCCCCCTTGCCAACGTCGGTGACGGCACCGCACTGCTGGTGGAGGGCATACCGCAGGTTGACTCGTTTGAAAACGAGCTGGTCGTAAAGCCCACCAACGTATATAAGATCAAGCGTATTCATCCCACCGACGATGCCGAGGAAAAACGTGTGGAGCTGCATTTGCATACCCAGATGTCCTCCATGGACTCGGTCATCCCTCCCGAAGAAGCCGTCCGCCGCGCACACGCGTGGGGGCATTCCGCCGTCGCCATCACCGACCACGGCAATCTCCAAGGGTTTCCCCGCGCTATGTTGACCGCCGAAAAACTCGGCATGAAGGTCATTTACGGATTGGAAGGATATTTTGTCAATGACGAAGCGCGCGCCGTTTTCGGCGAGGATAACGCCGTCTTTGATAAAGACGAATTCGTCATTTTCGACTTGGAAACCACGGGGCTTTCTCCCCTCTCCTGCGCCATCACCGAGATCGGCGCCGTGATTTATAAAAACGGCGAGATTTTGAACACCTTTTCTACTTTTGTCGATCCGGGACACCCCATCCCCGAAAACATCGTGTCCATCACGGGCATCACCGATGAGATGGTCAAGGGCGCGCCCACACCCGCCGAAGCCGTCAAGGATTTCCTTGATTTTTGCGGCGACCGCGTGCTCATTGCCCACAACGCCTCCTTTGATACCGGCTTTATCCGCAAGGTCTGCGAGGACAACGGTTATCCCTTCAAAAACACCTATCTCGATACCGTCGCTCTGTCCCGCTACGTTAACCCCGACTTGAAGCGCCACAAGCTGGACACCATCACCGAATATTATCATCTCGAAAAGTTCAACCATCACCGCGCGACCGACGATGCCGAAGCACTCGGCAGGATCTTTACCTGCATGTGCCACCGTCTGCGCGAGGAAGGCGTCACCGATTTTATTTCTCTTAACCGTTCCATGAGCGAAAACGCCGACCCCAAAAAGCTGAAATCTTACCACATTATTTTGCTCGTACAAAATCAGGTGGGTCTTAAAAATCTGTATAAACTGGTTTCCGCCTCTTATTTGGATTATTACAGCCGCCATCCCCGCATTCCAAAATCCATGCTCGATGCCCATCGGGATGGTCTGATCGTCGGCTCTGCCTGCGAAGCGGGTGAGCTTTATCACGCCATTTTGGAGGGCAAACCCAGCGCCGATATTGAACGCATCGCCCGCTATTACGACTATTTGGAAATCCAACCTCTTTGTAATAACGCCTTCATGGTAGATGAAGGCACCGTGGCAGATTTTGAACGTCTGAGAGACATCAACCGCACCATTTTAAGGCTTGCAGATAAACTTCAAAAACCCTGCGTTGCCACGGGGGACGTGCATTTTCTCAATAAACACGATGAAATTTACCGCCAGATTCTTTTGCACGGTCAAAAATTCAGTGATGCCGATCGTGAAACAGGTCTGTATATGCGCACCACCAAAGAAATGCTGGATGAATTTTCCTATCTTTCTCCCGAAGATGCCTACCGCGTTGTTGTCACAAACACCCGCGAAATCGCAGACCGCGTGGAAAACATCCGCCCGATCCCCGAAGGCTTCTATCCTCCGAAAATGGAGGGTTCGGAAGAAGAATTGGAAGCTTGTTGCTACGACAGAGCCAAAGAACTCTACGGCGATCCCATCCCCGAGGTGGTCAAAGTGCGGCTTGATCGCGAATTGACCGCCATCATCAAGCACGGTTTTGCTGTTCTTTACATCATTGCTCGTCGCTTGGTACAAAAAAGCGAGCAGGACGGTTATCTGGTCGGTTCGCGTGGCTCGGTCGGTTCCTCTTTTGTCGCGACCATGGCAGGCATTTCCGAGGTCAACCCGCTCCCCCCCTATTACCTCTGCCCCAAATGCAAAAAGTCCGAATTCTTTACCGACGGCTCGGTCGGCTCGGGCTTTGACCTGCCGCCCAAAAGCTGTCCCGACTGCGGCGCTGAATACATACGCGACGGTCACGACATCCCCTTTGAGACCTTCCTTGGCTTCAAAGGTGATAAGACCCCCGATATAGACTTAAACTTCTCGGGTGACGTGCAGGGTGCCGCCCACAAATACACCGAGGTTTTATTCGGTGCCGAAAACGTGTTCCGCGCAGGCACCATCTCCACCCTTGCCGACCGCACAGCGTACGGCTACGTCAAGCATTATCTCGACGATAAGGGCTATACCATCAACCGCGCCCATACCGAACGGCTGATCGCCGGCTGTGCCAAGGTCAAAAAGACCACGGGGCAGCACCCCGGCGGCATCATCGTCGTGCCGCGCGACAAGGATATTTACGATTTCACCCCCGTTCAGCACCCCGCCGACGATGCTTCCTCCGAAACGGTCACCACCCACTTTGCATTCGAGTATCTCCACGACACCATATTAAAGCTCGATATACTCGGACACGATGTTCCCACCAAATATAAGCTGCTCGAGCGCTTCACAGGCATGGATATTCTTTCGGTCCCCATGAGCGACCCGCAGGTCATGTCACTGTTCACCTCCACCGAGGCGCTCGGCGTCACCCCCGATGCCATCGACAGTGAAACGGGCACCCTCGGACTCCCCGAATTCGGCACCTCGTTTACCCGTCAGATGCTCATCGATTCTCAGCCCAAATGCTTCTCCGACCTGTTGCAGATCTCGGGTCTGTCCCACGGTACGAACGTGTGGCTGGGCAACGCGCAGGATCTGGTCAAAAACGGCACCTGTACCATTTCGGAGGTTATCGGTACCCGTGATAACATCATGGTATATCTGATGCACCGCGGACTCCCCTCCGACGTTTCCTTTAAGATCATGGAAACGGTGCGCAAAAAGAACAAGCAACTCACACCCGAGCAGGAAGCGGTCATGCGGGAGCACAACGTTCCCGAGTGGTATATTGAATCCTGCCGCAAGATCCAGTATATGTTCCCAAAAGCTCATGCCGCTGCATACGTCATTTCAGCATTGCGGCTTGCTTGGTTCAAGGTTTACTATCCCCTTGAATTTTACGCCTGCTTTTTCACCATCAATCTGGACAGTTTTAACGGTGAAATGGCAATGATGGGACAAAGCAACCTCCGTCGAGCATTGCGCGAACTCAAAGAAAAGCCCGACGCCTCCCAAAAGGACAAGGATACCTATACCACCATGCAGATCTTTTTGGAATTTTTGGCGCGCGGACTGAAGGTTCTGCCCATCGATCTGGAAAGATCGGATGCCGCTGTCTTTTTGCCCGAAGACGGTCAGATGCGCCTTCCCTTTGGATGCCTGCCCGGTCTTGGCGGTATCGCCGCGCAGAATATTGCCCTCGCCATGAAAAACCCCGAGGACATCCGCAGCGTAGAGGATCTGCGCTTAAAAGCAGGTCTATCCAAAACCGTCATTGAGACCATGCAGAAAAACGGCATCCTCGCATCTCTTCCCGAAACCAACCAAATGACCCTCTTTTGATTTTCCCCTTGAACGCCTCTCGCTTTTAGCCAGTGGTTTTCGTAAACAAGAGAAACGCGGGTATCCGAAAAGGATACCCGCGTGTTTCATTTTTGCCCGTTTGGCTTATTCTGCTTTATTTTTAGCTTCATCCGACACTTCCGATGAATTTGAACAGCCAAATCTTTTCCCTCGCCCAAGTCAAATTGACAGCTGTATCTCCATTCACCGCCCTCTCCGTAGTACCCACCGTAAGGCACAAGAACAAGTTTTCCATTTTGATCAAAAACAGATTTCCCATCATAACCGTCGGCGCTGTGGTGTGTTATTTATTATCCGCGCCACACAAAATACGCTTTTTTGTTGCAAAAACATATGATTTATGATACAATGCATATTGGTATTATTTAATTAATCACATATCAGTCGGCAAAAATATCAAGGAAAGGCGTGAACGAGAATGCGAGAGCTGTCAAGACTTCCCCAAGCAGTCAAAGATATATTCCGCGGCAAAGGCATCCTCCCCGAAACTATACTCGCCTGCGTTTGCGCCGACATGGATCACAATGGCACCCTTTGTGACGCCTATGCCGTGGTTACCAAGGACGAGGTGGCCGTTTTAACCCTTTTGCCTACCGTTCGTTCCAAAAAACGTCTTCCTTTTCTGCAACCGCGCATACGAGTGGGCTACACCGAACTGGGTTTTACCCACTTCATGCTGCGTGAAATTTGCGACTTCCGCACAGAAGAATATATCGGCAGCGGAAAGCTGACTGCGCGCCGCAGTTCTCACAAGTTGCATGAGCCTTGGGAATCCTGCCGCCGTCCCGTACGTCCCCCACCCGAAGATGAAAGAGCGGCAGGCAGACCGCCCCACAGAATGGGTGGCCCTCGAAGAAACGGTGATTTCTCGGGAGGTGAAGGACGACCGTCCGCTGTTCCCCTCGCTGCATTCGGCAAAGAAGAAAATCGCGGTCTTGATCGCATTACCCTCTTTGATTTTTCCTTCCGCGTCAAAAAAGTCGTAACGCAATTTGCCGCTATTTTGGAAAGCGTTGCCCAAACAGGGGAAATGCCCGAGGAAAAACCGCACGAAAAAGAGGCTGTTTGTCCCAAGTGTAAAAAACCTTATCCCGATCCTCGCTCCCGCGTGTGCCCCGCCTGCATGAATAAAATGCAAATGATCAGGCGATTGATCCCTTTTTTCGGGAAATACAAATTTTACATCTTATTGATATTTCTTTGTATCGTCGCCGCCTCTGCCCTCAATCTGCTTTCACCGTTCATCAGTTCCAAAATCCTCTATGACGAGGTCTTGGCTGAAAACGGTAAGTATTTCGGGCAGATCGGGCAGATCATGTTGATTATCGTCGGCGCCAATTTGTTATCGACCGTCGTCAACATGTGCACCCAACTGATCAACGCCCGTGTCAGCGCTCGGGTCACTTATGATCTCAAACGCATCATTTTTTCCTCTTTTGGTCGGCTTTCCCTCAGTTTCTTTACAGGTCGACAGACCGGCGGACTGATGACCCAGTTAAACAGCGATGCCACCACCTTGTATTGGTTTTTCTGCGACGCCTTCCCCTACATGATCATTCACATCATCGAGATTGTGGGGATCGCTGCCGTCCTGTTTGTCATGGATTGGAAGCTCACGCTTCTCACCGTTTTACCGCTTCCCCTCCTGCTGTATGTCTACCGAAAGATCTTGCGTGCTTTTAAAAAAATGCATGCTCGTCAGTTTTCAAAATCCCGTTCTTTCCACAGCTTAATTGCCGACGTGCTTTCGGGCATCCGTATCGTGAAATCCTTCTCCAAAGAGAAACAAGAACTCGAGCGGTTTGAGAAACGCAGTCACGACGAAGCCGAAAGCGGACTGAAGCTGACCAAAATGAGCAACACCATCTTCCCCCTTTTCCATTTCATGCTTTTTTCAGGCTCCTACATCGTCTGGCTTTACGGCGGTTGGCAGGTTGCGCGCGGTCGCATGGAATACGGCACCTTGATGTTGTTCGTCTCCTATCTTTCTTCGCTGTTCGGTCCCATCAACCAATTGACGCAAATGGCAGACTCGTTGACCAATTGCCTCAATGCTCTTCACCGTCTTTTTGAGGTGCAAGATGCCATACCCGATGTCATCGAAAGCGAAAATCCCACCCACCTCGAAAAAATCGAAGGTCATGTCAAGTTTGAAAACGTTGGTTTTTCCTACTCCCGCGATAAAAAAACCATTGACAACGTCTCTTTCGAAGTCGAGGCAGGTCAAACACTCGGCATTGTCGGCAAAACCGGCGCGGGAAAATCCACCCTCGCCAATCTTTTGACACGACTCTACGATGTGTCGGAAGGTAGTATTACCATCGACGGCGTGGATGTTCGCGATCTCTCCTTTGAACAACTGCACAACTCTATCGCCATCGTATCACAGGAAACCTATCTCTTCCGCGGCAGCATCATGGATAATATTCGGTATGCCAAACCCGACGCAAGCGAAGAAGAAGTGCTGACAGCGGCCAAGACGGCCTTTGCACATTCCTTCATTATCCGCTATCCCGACGGTTATAACACCTTGATCGGCAAAGGATACAAGGAGCTTTCGGGCGGTGAACGGCAGCGAATTTCCATCGCACGCGCCATTTTAAAAAATCCCCGCATTTTAATTTTAGACGAGGCAACCGCCGCCATGGACACCGAAACCGAGCGGCAAATACAAAAAGCCATCACCGAAGTTACCCGAGGCAGGACCACACTCATCATTGCTCACCGTCTTTCCACCCTGCGCGATGCCGACAAACTCATCGTCATCGACAATGGAAAAATGGTGGAATCGGGTACCCACCGCGAACTGATGGTCAAAAAAGACGGTGTCTATGCACACCTTTACAAGTTGCAACTCGAAGCACTCAAAATCATCGGCATTGATGCTTAAGGAGGCCCAATTATGGAGCACACACAAGACGGACTTCTCTCGCAAATCGTGTCCATCCCCCCATTAACACAAGAAAACTGTCGTTTTTCGCTTTCGGAAGGCGGTTTTCTTCTTATGGAAAAAACAGGGGTCGACAAAATCGATCTGCAACGGGTTGTGTTGCACCGCGCCTTTCCTTTTGAATACCCCTACCGCTTCATCTCCGTGCTCGATACCGAACAAAAAGAACTGGGCATCATCGATGACATCGCTGTTTTCGATGCTAACACCCGGAAGCTTCTCTTTTCGGCGCTTGAACGGCGGTATTATATGCCGATCATCACAAAAATCGATTCCATCAAAGAACGGTTTGGCTTTTCTTTCTGGAAATGCCGCACAAATCAGGGGAATGTTTCTTTCTCGGTCAAAGATACCCATCGAAGCATATGGAAGGTCGGCAAGGATCGACTGGTCATTTCGGACGCCGAAGGTGCCCGTTATGAGATCCCCGATGTAAAAAACTTTGATCAAAAGAGTTTTCGTAAAATCGAACTGTACTTATAAGGAGAAGTCATGTCCGAATCCCTTTCCGCCATTGCCACCGCTTTTGAACAAGCGGCAAAATCTTACAATCGGGAAGAATGTATATTTGCCATGGCAGGCATCCCCTTCGGGGAGAATGCCAAGGCAGATGTTTTTGCCGTCTGTAAAAATGGCATCGTTTGCGGAAAACATCATGCGGACAACACCTTTTCCGACCTGCGCTTGATTTCGATTTCAGACATATCCGCCGTAGAATTTTCCATGGGAGTGGGTTGTTGTGAAATACATATCACCGAAAACAACGTCCTCCGCACCCTCTTTCGAACAAGTATAAACGGTGCAAGCGCGTGTACCGAAGCCATTCGCTGTATCCGCGCTCTCATCAAAAACCCCCATGTCCCCCCCACATTTTCAGCCAAGCAAGCGGTTTGCCAAAAATGCAAAATGCCCCTTCCCCGCGGCAGCAAAAGTTGTCCCTCCTGCGCGGATAAGCAATTTGTATTTCGCCGTTTTATTTCACTTGTTTCTCTGCGCTATTCGCTCCTGATCATATCCACACTCCTTTTTGTTGTGGTATCCCTCATGGAGTTGATTGTTCCGAAAATCAAGCAGATCTTGATAGACGACTATATTTTGTCCACAGCGGACAGCAACACCGAACTGACCCTATCCTCCTTCACTTGGGTAATCGTCTTGATGGCGGTTTCGGCATTGTCTATCAACGTTCTCAAAATTTTCCGAAACAATACCTTTGCAACGGTCGGCAACGCCGCCGTTATCAGTCTGCGCAGTAAGCTGTACGAAAAAGTCCAAGCCATGTCGCTGCAGGGAATTTCGGAAAAAACAGCCGGAGAGCTTATCAACCGCATCACCCAAGACACCCGCGAAATCTCAGGCTTTTTATCCCAAACACTTCCCATGCTTTTCGAGCAACTTTTGGTTCTTCTGTCGGTCGGCACCGTCATGTTTATCTATGATTGGCGCTTGGCCTTGATGATCCTGTTGCCGCTCCCCCTCGTGATCGTAATTTTTCGATTGCTTTGGCGCTATACTCACCGCCTCTACCACAGACAATGGGTCGCCAACGCCGATGCCAACACCTTGCTTTATGACATTTTCCAAGGCATCCGCGTGGTCAAGGTATTCGGAAACGAAAAAAGAGAAGTCGAAAAGTACGATGCAGCAACCAAAAAACTGGCCGACATCTATGTGAAAAACGAAACAGTTTGGAGTCTCATCATGCCATACGCCAACTTTCTGCTTGGCGTCGGAAACTTCATCGTTTTATACTATGTCGGCAACCGCATTTTGGATAACACCATGTCCATCGGTGACATGACCATGTTTTCCGCTT
Source organism: Eubacteriales bacterium (assembly GCA_045536965.1). GTDB lineage: Bacteria > Bacillota > Clostridia > Oscillospirales > SIG627 > UBA5448. Next base: position 34,298 of record JAZSON010000032.1, on the reverse strand, counting down.
ATGTCAGTCTGCTTTATACCCCCATCCGTTGGGCGGCAAGACTGCCAAGAATGCTTGTGCGCGCCACCACTTCGATGTCAAAGGTGTTTGAAATTCTCGACGAAGATCCCTGTGTTGCAGACAAACCCATAGCCATCAAAAAAGCGATCGAAGGATATGTCGATATTGACAATGTTACCTTCGGTTACAACGACCATGAGGATGTGCTCAAAGATGTTTCCGTATCCCTCAAACCGGGCGAAATGCTCGGCATTGTCGGCCCGTCAGGCGTCGGAAAGAGCACCTTGATCAACCTCGTTATGCGACTTTATGATGTGCGTGATGGCAGTATTCGCATCGACGGTGTGGATCTGCGGGATTATTCGCAAGAAACCCTGCGCCAACAAATCGGCGTTGTATTGCAGGAAACCTTCCTGTTTTCGGGCACGCTATACGAAAATTTAGCATACGCCCGCCCCGATGCCGACCGCAAAGAGGTCATTCGTGCCGCAAAACTTTCGGGAGCGCACTCCTTTATCATGAAACTGCCGGATGCATATAACACTCGCATCGGCGAAATGGGTTATACGCTTTCGGGCGGCGAACGGCAACGCATCGCCATTGCCCGCGCCATTTTGCATGATCCGCGCATTTTGATTTTGGACGAAGCCACCTCGGCGCTTGACACCGAAACCGAAAAAAATATACAGGATGCCCTCGCGCACCTCATCAAAGACCGCACAACCATCGCCATTGCACACCGACTCTCCACCCTCCGCAATGCAACCAAATTACTGGTATTGGATCACGGCAAGGTGGCCGAAATCGGTACGCACGAAGAACTCATGAAAAATAAGGGTATTTACTACGGACTCGTTATGGCCCAACGGCAAATGAGCCGTATGGGTAAACCCACGGAAAAATCCCAATCACTCAAATCTTAAATTTATAAGGAGTATTATACTATGTGGTTTTTAAATGCATTGGTCGCCACCCTCAGCTGGGGTTGCGCCGATCTGTTTTACAAAAAAGGTACCGATGACAAAGATCGGTACAGTCATCTGCGTATCGCCGTTTGGGTAGGTCTTGTCATGGGCGTTTGCGCCTTCGCTCTTCTGCCGCTCGCCGAAAGCGGCATGGCAGTTCTTTCCATCACCAAACTGATCCGCTATGCCCCCGCTTCCTTGTTCTACATTCTTTCCATGGTCATCGGATACGCAGGCATGCGCTATTTGGAGCTTTCCATTATTTCACCGGTGCAAAATGCTTCAGGCGCTCTTTCGGCTCTCATTATGGTTATTTGGTTCACCGCCACAGGTGCCATTTCCGACATCACCGAAGAATTTTCCATCCTTGACCTTGCAGGTACGGCATTGATCGTCGTGGGCTTTATCGCTCTCGCTTTTGTTGAAAGAACCATCGCTCCCAAGCACTCCCGCTATCGTCTCGGCGCCCGCGCCCTCATTTTCCCGCTTCTGTACTGTCTGTTTGACACCCTCGGCACTGCCGCCGACGGCATTATCCTCGATGAAGAAAGCGGTATGAATCTGGGCGAATTCGATGTCATTATCCTCTACGGCTTGACCTTCTTCTTCGCAGGCATTTGCGCTTGGCTCTTCCTCCTCTTCAAGGAAAAACGCCCCTACAATCCCTTCACTCAACCCGTCAAAGGTGTCGCCGCAGGATTTGAAATGTGCGGACAATTCTTCTATGTATTCGCCATGTCCCAAAATCCCGTTTTGGCCGCTCCCATGATCGCTTCCTACTGCATTGTATCGGTTATACTCTCCCGCGTCTTCCTGCGCGAAAAACTCGCTCTCAACCAAACACTCTGTGTCCTCACCGTTATTATCGGTATTGTGGCACTCGGTATTGCAGAAGGATTGGCGGAGTTATAAAATATGGCAGGCAAAGGAAAAGGAATACATGCGGGTCATCGCCAAAGGCTCAAAAACCGTTTCATTACATCGGGTTTAGACAACTTTGAGCCGCATAACATTTTGGAATTGCTTTTGTTTTATGCGATTCCGCAACAAGATACCAACGAATTGGCACACCGATTGATAGATCACTTCGGCTCTCTTGCCCGTGTGTTCGATGCGTCGTACACAGAACTTTTAAAGGTACCGGGCATAGGGCCGCATGCATCCACCCTCATTAAACTTATACCCGCTATTTCCCGTACCTACATGACAGACCGCCACATCCCCAATACCATCCGTCTTCATTACGAAGAATTGGGAGAATATCTGGTCGCACATTTTGTCGGCCAAACCAAAGAAACCGTTTACGCCCTTTTCTTTGACAACGGTATGCGCCACATCGGTGAAAAACAACTGTTTGTCGGCTCTGTCTATTCTGCCAACTTTTCCATGCGCCTTCTTATCGATGAGATCATCACACGCAACGCCTCCACGGTAGTCATTGCCCACAACCATCCTGACGGTTTCCCGCTCCCTTCCTCAAATGATTTGGATTCAACCCGTCACATCGAATCCTATCTTTCCGCCTGCGGCGTGACCCTTTGGGAACATTATATCGTTGCGGATAACGCCTACACCGGCATTGTACATGCCAGAACCTTGGCACCCGATAAAAGCGCGGTGCGCAAGGTAAAACTCCCCTTGATCTAAGCAAATCGGGCGGTCATTTTTTGACCGCCCGATTTCCTAAAACAACAATGCACCCCAATTTCACATCGGGGTGCATCTTCTTTTATATCGTTTTATTTGCTCGTTTTTTCGGCTACCGTTTCTCCAAATCCCTCAAGAACAGGGAAAACACTGCTGCCGCTGATTTGCGGAAGCTTACCGTCCCATTGTTTGATCATATAGTAATCAATCAATTCCTGAGTCATGTTTTCGGAAAGTTTGCGGTTCATTTCAGCCTCTTTTTCGCCTGCAAACTTGGCCACATCAGCTTGGATGCGCGTTACCTCGGCTTCAGCTTCGGCGGCAATAACCTGACGCTTTGCATCGGCTTCAGCCTCGAGATTTTTTTGTTCCTGTTCGATTTTGGCTTTCAACTTCATTTGCTCGGCAACCTGCTTTTCCTCTACTGCCGTAGTAAAAGCATCCGAGAAATCAAGGTTTTCCACTGCAGTTCCGATTACAATGATGTTGTACTTACTCAAATCCTTCTCGAGCGTTTGCGTGATTTGCGTGGAAAGTTCATCGCGGCAGGACATCAAATTCTCTGCGTTATATTTAGACAGAACCGATTTTACCGTTTCTTGAATACGGGGTGCCATCATGGTTTCAAAATAATCGGTACCAATGGTTTTATAAATGGTCTGGGCATTTTCTTTTTTGATTTGATAGTTGATGGAGTAAACCACCTGCACCTCTTGAATATCGCTCGAGAAGCAAGACATTTCAAGACGGTTGATTTGGGCGCGGTTATCCATAATAGCGACCTCTTGGTAGGGCAGCTTGAAATGAATACCCGCCTCAAGCGTCTTATCTTCCACGCGACCAAAAGTGGTGACTATGCCGGTATGTCCGGTGGGAATAGAGGAAAAGAAAGAGGGGAGCGCTACAAAAATCGCAAGCAATGCCAACCATTGCTTGGCGTTGATACGCCATCCCATGTCCTTATGAAAACCGCAAATAACAAAGAGTACAACGGCGGCAATCGCCGCGACAGAAAGCCAAATCATACTAAACCCCTCCGTGAATCCCGAGTTATTTCAACAATGTGCGCCAATCCAAGTCACCGCGATCAAGCGCCAAAACAATGGTCTCGGCAGTGCCCAAATTGGTCGCATACGGCACATTATGCATGTCACACGAATTGAACATGCACATTTCTGTTTCGGTATAATTGATGTTGGCATCTCTGAAATAGATGAGAACATCGATCTCATCATATGCAACGCGGAGGGCTATCTGCTCATAGCCTCCCTGCGGGCCGCTAAGCAACCGTTCGATTTGCAATCCGGTGGCTTCGGAAACATACTTACCGGTAATAGCGGTGGAGCAAAGCCGATGACGGGACAATACTCCTTGATATGCAATGCAAAACTGGGTCATCAATTCTTTTTTGGCATCGCTGGCAATAATCGCTATCTGCATAATCTATCTCACACTTCCTTCAGTACAAACTGGCGCGGAATTTTGTTTTCATAATTCCTTGTAACAACGAAACGTTTTCTCCGCATAACCGCGCGGCTATGTTGTCGCATGCTTTTTTTCCGTCGCAAACACGTTTTTTGGCAGTCTCCGAGAGCAACCGATTGTTCAAAAGATAGTCGGTACTCGATTCATACGGCACAACACCGACAAGCGGTACCGAAACCTGAAACAATGTTTCAAGCAACGGTCTCACCTCTCCCTCGCGAACGTTATACGAGGAAAAAGCGTTTAAGATCAACCGCATTTTTTCAATACCGCGCACCTGCAAGTCACCCGCAAGCTTTCTGGCGGCTCTGAGCGAGTTTTCGTTGTGAGTTGCCACAATGATGGCCTCTGTTACCTCTTTGCAAGCAGCAACGGCTTCAAAAACAGGTCCTGCGCCTGCAGGCATATCCAAAAGCACCGTGTCAAACCTTTCCGAGAGAGCGGCAAGACATGCATCCAACGCTTTGGGCACAAGAGATGTACCGTCATCATTGATGGGAGCGGCAATAAACGAAAGGTTTTCTCGATCGGTCGGCACCAACGCATCTTCCATCGAGCATTTTCCTTCACACCACTCAAGAATTGTAGGCGCGGCATACGATTCGGTCCCGAGCGCAAGATCAAGCCCACGCACTCCGAAATCCATATCCACCGCCACGACCGATCTGTCTCTCGCAGCCAAGGCGCGGGACAGGGCAGCAGACAAAGTTGTTTTGCCTACCCCTCCCTTGAGGGACGTCATCATGATCACTTGTTTCAAAAGGACCGCCCCCTTGTCTGCGGCTTGTTGTCACCGCCTCAAATCACACCCAAACGTCAGGGTATCGAGAAACGGCGCATCGTCCGCTAAACTCGTCCTTACTATATCACAATCAAAGCCAAAAGTCAAGGGATGCAACCTGCCTTTTAGATAAAATACATACAGATAAAAGGGAAAAAGTCCAACATATCTCTCCTTTTTTCTCCACACCGTCGAGGCGGCACTGCAGCCCGCGAATTGGAAAAATCACTTGACATATACCACAAAAGAGACTATACTGTCTAAAGTGCCATTTTGTTTTCTCGTGCAAACCGCAACCAAACGAAGGAAATAATATATGAATATCCGCAAAATCAATTCGGAAAAGTTTTTTCCGCTATGTCTTTTGTTTCTGCAACTCATATTGCTGGCCATTACTTTCGGCGGATCTATGGGTTCGGAAGGTGACTGGATGACCCAGCACACCACCATTCCCGACTATTTTCGCAAGCTCTTTTATCAAACAGGTAGTATTGCGCCCGACCTCACCATGGGCCTCGGCGGCGGACAAAACATTTTCTCTTACGCTTATTACGGACTTTTCAGCCCTGTTTTTTTTCTTTCTTATCTCTTGCCGTTCGTCCCCATGTCACTTTATGTGCAAGTTGTAAGTGTTTTGATCTATCTTGTGAGCGGCTATCTCGCTTATCGTTGGCTCAGACACCGTTTTGATGCTTTCATAGCCTTCTGCGGCGCCGCGGCCTTCTCTCTCTTGCCGCCCTTTTTATATCATGCCCACCATCACATCATGTTTGTGTGGTATATGCCCTTTCTGTTTCTCGCCTTGATGGGTGTGGACCGATTTGTTGAACAAAAGAAATTCGTCCTCCTCGCGCTCAGTGTTTCCTGCATCATTCTCACCAATTATATGTACAGCCCCTCCGCTTTGATCGGTTTGTATATTTACTGCATCTTTCGTCTGTTGGAGGAAAAGCCATTTCGAATCTCCCGCCTTTTTTCGAGCACAGTCCCTTTCATCGTGGGCATGATGATAAGCGCAATTTTGCTTGTTCCCACCGCACTCGTGATTTTAGGCGGCCGTATATCCGATGCGGCCGAAATCTCTTTTTCACTTCGAGAACTCATTCTCCCCGCCTCTTGGGAATTGTTTCACGCCCCTTTTTCGGCAGGACTCAGTTGCTTTTTGCTTTTCGGCATATTCACCACCCTCTTTTCCCGCAAAAAGCAGGAATGGATCTTTGCTTTGATCCTGCTTGTGTTGACCTTGTCGCCCTTCCTTCTTCTTTTGTTAAACGGCGGCATTTATATTCGCGGCAAAGTACTTTTGCCCCTTGCCCCTCTCTATATTCTTTGTTTTTGTTTCATGCTGGAAAAATACAAGGAAGGGAAAAAACATTTTTTGGCGCTCGGCGCCCTCTCCCTCTGCTTGGTCTACTTCTATCGCGAATGCACCTTGACCATGTATTTCATCCCCGATCTGATCATCACCACCGCTGTTTTCGCTGTATATTACCTCTTGCGCGCCTACAAAAAAAACTTTTGGCAGCTCATCGCGTTTGCTGCAATTCTGATCATCGCAACATCCAATATCAGAGTGCAAGCAACCGACAAATACATTGCGGGTTCAGTCTTTGATACCCTCTCAAGCAGCAACGATGCCATTGAAAGCTTGGCAGAAAAAACCGCAAACAACGACAGCGGCTTTTACCGCTCCACCTCTCTCATCAATCGCCATAACACCATTAACGTCACTTATGCCGATAACTGGTTTGGCACCTCTGTGTATTCTTCCACCGCCAACTCCTACTATTTGTATTTTTATAATGAAATCGCAGGCAACAATATTCAACATCGCAACGACTACATAGATGTTGCCGCCGTCAACCCGCTCTTTAACTCCTTTATGGGAGTAAAATATGTCTATGCCTCCAAAAGCACAGACAGCCTATATTACGAAAAACTGGACGAAAACGATCAGTGTGCTTTGTTTGAAAACAAACTCGCACTCCCGCTTATCTACACCTCCAACACATCGTTTTCCGAAGAAGCTTTTCTTTCGCTTTCCTATCCGGATACCATTCGCGCTCTTTTCGGCACAATTACGGTAGACGGCGAAAAAAACAATACACCCCACCTTGCAGGAGACTTAACTGAAATCTCGGTCAGCGCCTTAAAAAAACAATATGCATTTCGGGTAAGCGAAAAATCCAAAACGATGACAATTCCTTTGGACACCCCGATAACCAACCAATTTATCCTTGTGCGCTTGCAGATCAACTACAACCCCAACTATGACATCAACATAGCCATCAACGGTGTCAACAATCGCCTTTCTGCAAGATCATGGCGTTATCACAATCACAACGATACCTTTGAATACACCTTGTCATCCAAAGAACCCATTACAGAACTTGTTTTCTCCTTCACCGAAGGATTTTATAATTTCTCGGATATCCATGTCTATACACTGGATCTATCGCCCGAAAATATCCCCTTTTGTGCGGCAGAAATCACCGATTTTGACACAAAAAACAGTCAAATTGCAGCAAAAACCATGTCAAAAACCGACACTTACATGGCCACCACCCTCCCTTATGACAAAGGGTATCGCATTTATATCGATGGTGAAGAAACCGCTCTGTTGCGTGTCAACACCGCGTTCGTCGGTTGCAAAATTCCATCAGGAGAGCACGAAGTGCTCATCACATACGACGCACCGGGATTTACGCTCGGAAAATGGATCTCACTTTTGGGACTACTTCTTTTGATTGCGGGAGTCCTGATCGATCACAAAAAAAGAAAGCTAAAAAACGCGGTACAAATACAATCAGGTACCCACAAGAACGGAAGTTCATCGGAGATAATATGAAATATTCAGTTTGTATCCCCATGTATAACGAAACAAGCATCATCGCAGAAACGGCAAAAACCCTCTCGGCTTATATGGAAAGCCACTTTGACGATTATGAGATCATCTTTTCGGATGACGGCAGCCATGATGGCAGCCGCGATGTTGTCGAAGCGCTCGGCCTTAAAAATGTGCGTACCATCGGATATACCCCCAATGCAGGGAAAGGCAAGGCTGTACGCGAAGCCATTTTAACCGCCGAGGGTGATCTGATTTTGTTCACCGACGCCGACCTTGCTTTCGGCACCGACATCATCGAGGGCATTTTCAATAAAATGGAACAAAATCCGGATGCGGATATGCTCATAGGTTCCCGCGCCATTCATCCCGAGGGTTATGCGGGCTACACCGCTCTGCGCAAGCTCACCTCCAAGGTATATCTTGGCGTTGTCAAGCTTTTCGGCGGTCTGAAAGTTTCCGACTCTCAATGCGGATGCAAGGCATTTCGGAAAACAGCAGGAAAAGAAGTTTTTTCCAACTGCTTTATCGACGGTTTTGCTTTCGACCTCGAAGTCATTTTAAGAATGCAAAACCGTTGCGCCAACATTTTGGAATTCCCCATCAAAATTGTCAACCACCGCGAGTCCAAGGTCAATGTATTGAGAGATACCATGCGAATGCTCAAAGACCTGCGCCGTATCAAAAAACAACTCAAAAAAGAAAGCATAAAAAATGAAAAATCTCTATCTTAAGCACAAAGAGATCCTTGATTACCTCTTTTTCGGGGTATTGACCACCATTGTGGGTTTTGGCACCTATGCTTTGATTGTTGCTCTTTTGAAGCCTGCCATGCACACCGCAAGCGGTCAAGCCACCTCTCTTCTCATTTTGATTGCCCAGATCGTCCAATGGATCGCCGCCGTTTTGTTTGCCTTTGTTGTCAACAAAAAATATGTTTTCCGCGACAACGCCAAGGGGTTTCGCGCCGTTATACGCCAGCTTGCTGTTTTTTCCTCCTCCCGCTTGGTTACGCTGGTGTTGGAAACATTGATTATTTACGGTTGCATGTGGCTCTTTACCAAAATCTCATATCGGGATGTGTGGCTCTTCACCCAAGAAAATATCGCCAAATTGGTTGCCGCCGTCTTTGTGATCATTTCCAACTATTTCATTTCTAAATTTCTTGTTTTCTCCAAAAAAAGCAAGACAGAGTGAAGTTAAAACCTCTCGCGGCGCATATCGCATTCGGCTACGCATGTGCCCCCGAAACCATCACAGCCATCATGAAAAAATCAGGATGGACAAAACAAAACAAACAATGATGCTTTTTATTTATGCACAAAAGGCCGCCGCTTTGAAAGCGGCGGTCTTTATTTGCAAATATATCAAAAGCATGAAAAAATCTGATTTTTTATGTCGTTAACTTCTCAATCCTGCCACATAGGGAGTAATATCAAAATATTTTGCAGCATTCTCTACATACAAGGTATCGCCGACAAGAAGGCTCACACCCAAAAGCGCCGTTCCCTTGATAGGCAGATTGTTGGGCATGGTATAAAGCGCAAAAGAAAATTCATCTGATTTCAAAGCGATGGAAAAATACGTTTCGGCATAACCGTTGAGTTTATCACGGCAAACAAACGCCGTGTTTTTGGAAACGCCCAAACCGCGAATGTGGTCCTGCCCATCCTTTCCGCAGGTTTTGTAATAATCAAAGACGCCCTCAAGTCCAAGAGAAATTTCCAAAGCCGTTTCGGTTTGTACAGCAGAAATTTTTTTCACTTTCTCCTGCCATTCAATCGGCAAAATGGGGTTTTCATCAGAAAATCCGTCCACCACCGTGATATGTCCGAAACGGTTTTTGCGAATTTTCTTTAACGCGCTCTGCAACTGTCCGTTGCTTGCCGCCCAGCGTTCAATATCGCGGTAAGAAACGTTATCGGTTTCTTGTAAAAGCGCCTTTAAAAGCATCTCTTTGGCATTGTCAAAAACACGAAAAACGCCAAGGTCCTCGTAATAATAGCGGCATTCAAAGGCGGCTACCGCCTGTTTTCTCATCAATTCACGTTCCGATTCGGTCATTGTTTTTTCTTTCCTTCCGTTTTTTTCGATCTTTTTTTAACAGAAAAGCCAAAAGAGCCGGCTTTCTTTCCGAGTTCCATATAATCTCCGTGAGAATACGCGATCAAATGCGCTTTTCCCAACTGCAATTTTCCATCCTCGTTGATGAGGGATTCTTCCACCTGCACAGCAACAATATCCGCCAAAAACAAGTCATGGCTTCCAAGCGGGATGATCTGCTTAACCTTACATTCCAACGCGAGCGGCGATTCGGCCACAATAGGAGCATCCACTTCATCGGCGGCTACGGGTGTTAGCGAAAACTTTTCGAATTTATTGACTTTTGCTCCGCTGTACACCCCGCAAGAATCGGTCTTTCTGACCATATCACGGCTGACGGCATTGAGGGTAAAACAGCCGCTTTCTTTGATCAAGTGATAAGAATGACGGGAGGGACGCACAGAAATGTAGGCCATTGGTGGTTCGGAATTGACAATGCCGCACCATGCAACGGTGATCAGGTTGGGCGCATCCATGTTGCCGCAACCCGCAAGATATACCGGGAGAGGAGCCATCAATGTACCCGGCTTCCATTTTACTTTACTCATATCTTCTCCTTATAAACGGGAAAACATTTTTTCTATTTGCTGCTTTGTAAGTTTGACCATCACAGGCCTGCCGTGGGGACAATAAGCAACATTCTCAACAGCCAAAAGGCTATCGACCAGCTCTTTCATTTCTTCTTTCGTTTCCTCGCTTCCTGCTTTTACGGCAGCACGGCAAGCGGCGGTATAAAGGGCGCGGTCAAGCGCTTCTTCCTTGCGCGCAGATGCACGACCGCCTGAAGCCAAGTCGGTTGCCATGCCGCGAAGCATGTCGGAAATACGTTCAGGCGAAAGATCGGTTAATTCGATGGGAAGCGCACGGACAGCAAACACCCCATCACCAAACGGTTCGATGGAAAAGCCCGTTTTTTCAACCTCCTCTACAGATGCGGCGAGAGCATCGTATTCTGTCGGCGACAGAGTCACCGTGATGGGAGAAAGAAGGGGCTGACGTGGCGCTTGATGCAATTTGCGGGATTTACAAAATGATTCGTACAACAAACGCTCGTGGGCGGCATGCTTATCAATCAAATAAAACTCCTGCCCCGCTTCTACTAAAATATATGTACGAAACAGCAAACCGACCACCGTATAATCGGAAAAAACAGCATTTTGCCTTTCGATCTTTTCTTCCTGTGTTTTCGAAAGCGGAATCTCCGTCGTTTTTTGAATGGCGGCAAAACGCGGCACTTCTTCCTTGCGCGGAGCGGCCGCTTGAAACATAGGGGATGAAAAATGGATCTCTCCCCGCACCTCTTGTTTGGGTGGCGGCGCAAACAACTCCTTTGCCGAAAAGGGTTTTGCCATAGAATCAAACTTGGCTTCAATCGGTTTTTCGGGGGCAAACGCCATCTGCTCAATGTTTTTTTGCGGCAGATCCCATACAACCGACTCAGGCATTTTACGTTCGCTTAACGGATTTTTAATTTCCGCCAAAGCGTTTTTAACAGCACAATAGACAGCGTTATACACCATTCGTTCATCCCCGAAGCGCACCTCGAGTTTGGCAGGATGCACATTGACATCAACACGCGCGGGATCGATGGTAAGAAAAAGCACGCAAGCGGGAAATTTATCGCTTTGCATATAACTCTTATGGGCATCCTCCATGGCCACCATGCAGGTTTTACTGCGTACATACCGCCCATTGATAAAATAGCATTGGAGGATACGGTTGGGCTTGGCAAATTCGGGACGACAAAGATACCCCGACACCGAAACCCCGTTTTCCTCGTAAGAAAGGGGCAACATTCCATCGGCAAATTCACGGCCGAGCACGCTGTAAATGGTTTGTTTTAAGTCCCCGTCACCGGGAGATTGAAACTTTCTGACCCCATCGGCAATCAATTGGATAGACACTTCGGGGTGAGACAGAGCCACACGCTCGGTCAGTTGACAGACAGCCGCTGTTTCGGTGGCATCCCGTTTTAAAAACTTTTTACGGGCAGGCTGATTGAAAAAGAGGGACTCCACCCGCACAGTGGTTCCTTCGGGCGCGCCTACCTCCTCGGCGGCCACACGCTTTTCGCCCTCCATTTCCATATAGTATCCCATCTCATCCCCGCGGCGGCGAGAAAGAATGGAAAATTTGGCAACCGATGAAATGGCGGCAAGGGCTTCACCGCGAAAACCGAGGGTTAAAATAGCATCCAAATCGGAAGGCTTTTGAATTTTACTGGTAGCATGCCGCTTAACAGAAACTTTTACATCCTCCGCCGACATTCCTTTTCCGTTGTCGGTGACGCGAATAAGGGAAGAGCCTCCACCGCGGATTTCCACGGTTACGGAGGTTGCGCCTGCGTCGATGGCATTCTCCACCAATTCCTTGACAACCGAGGCAGGTCGGTCAACAACCTCACCCGCGGCAATCAAATTGGCGGTCTGGCTGTCCAGTACACGAATAATGCTTTCCGCCATGCTTGCAAGTCCTCCTTTCGGCCCTTTTCACTACGGTTCTTAACTTTCCTGCGCGCGTTTGACCATTTCAAACAAGGTCGAAAGCGCTTCCATGGGGGTCATGCTGTTCACATCCATGCCGCGAAGCTCATTCAAGAGCTGATCGCCTGCCAAAGCATCAAAACTGATGTTATCATCTTCCTCGGATACGGCGGCGATGGACAAATCATTTTTCTCCAATTCCTTGAGAGTGTTTTTCGCCCGACGGATAACCTCCGCAGGCAATCCCGCAAGAGACGCCACCTCGATACCAAAACTGTCATCGGTGGCACCGGGTAGAATTTTGCGCAGGAAAACTACACCGTCTCCCCGCTTTTTGGCAGAAATATTGTAATTTCGCACCCCCGGAATTACATCCTCCAACTGGGACAACTCATGATAGTGGGTAGCAAACAGCGTCTTAGCGCCCAGTTTTTTACCCGCGGTATATTCCAGAACGGCGCGCGCGATGCTCATACCATCAAAAGTAGAGGTGCCGCGACCAATCTCATCATACAAAATCAAGCTGGCAGGGGTCGCATTTTTCAAAATATATGCCACCTCGGACATTTCCACCATGAAGGTAGAATGCCCCGCCGACAAATCATCGGATGCGCCGATACGGGTAAATATCCGATCGACAATACCGATGCGCGCCGATTCGGCAGGCACAAAGGATCCGATCTGCGCCATAATAACAATGAGAGCAACTTGACGCATATATGTAGATTTTCCTGCCATGTTCGGTCCCGTAATAATGGCAAGGCGGTCATTTTCAGTATCCAAACGCACATGGTTTGGTACAAATGCCCCCTGCAAATACTGTTCAACGACAGGATGGCGGGATTCACGAATATCCAGAACCCTCGAGGTATCCACCTCGGGACAAACATAGCCGTTTTTAACCGCAACTTCGGCAAGAGAGGCATACACATCCACCTCAGCAAGCAGCCGCGCCGCCGTTTGCAAAAGCGGCGAAACAGCACAAAGTTTTTCAATCAACTCGGCAAAAAGCTGCGATTCCAGCGCAATGGACTTTTCCTTTGCACCCAAAATATCGCTTTCCAATTCTTTTAATTCCTGCGTTATATATCGCTCGCAGTTCACAAGAGTCTGCTTGCGGATGTAACGATCGGGCACCTGCTCCAAGTTCGATTTGGTTACCTCGATATAGTAGCCAAACACCTTGTTGTAGCTGATTTTAAGGTTTTTAATACCCGTCTGTTCCCGTTCCATACTTTCCAAAGAAGAAAGCACCGAACGACTTTCCTTCATCATAGTACGCAGACGATCAAGCTCCTCGTGGTATCCCACGCGGAACATGCCGCCCTCACGGATGGTATGGGGAGGATTGTCGTCCATCGCCAACACAAGATGCTCGCCTACCGCATTCAGATCGGACAAAAGCGGGGCAATCTGAGCGGCAATTTCAGCCATGCCGCCACCTGCGCCTACAATGATCTCATACAAAGCGGGGACTGCAACCAAGGTGTCGCCAATGGCCTTGCAATCTCGTGCATTGGCAGTACCGTACAAAACACGGGTGGTCATACGCTCCAAATCCTGCAAACGGCTCATGCGATCGCGCAATTCGCTGCGCAGTATGGTATCACCGACAAGTTCCGCAACAATTTTCTGTCTCTTGGCTATGGCACGGCAATCGGTTAAAGGGGCATCCAAAAAACGCTTCATCATGCGAGAACCCGCAGCCGTCACCGTTTTATCGAGAACCCAAAGCAGTGAGCCCTTACGCTCTCTGTTACGCATGGTTTCGGTCAGTTCTAAATTGCGTCGCGCCGTGGCATCCAACTCCAAGAAAGCGGCATGAGAATAAACCCGCACGGTGTGCAGATTGCTCGGTGTGCGGTATTGGGTACGTTTCAGATAATAAAGAAGTGCGCCCACCGACCGCTCTTGCAAAGGCTCCAAAGAAGGCACTTCATCAAAAACAGAAAAAGAAGCGGGATCGGGCAAAAAGGCCCCCGGCAGATTATCGACCACCAAGCAACCGCCACGGCGCTCAATATATTCTCTAACCCCTTTTTGCAAAGGTTGATTGACAAGCAATTCGGTAGGTTGGTAAAGTGCCAACTCATTGACGATCTTTTCCTGCAAAGCGGCAGAAGTATCTCCTGCCAACGCAATGACCGCCACTTCACTCCCTTTTAAATCGCAAACGGAAAAGGCGGCAGAGTTTTCATCTACGCAAAGAGAGGCAAGATAGTTATTTACGCTTTCGCTGTCGCTGCTGCCCGAAAGAATGGTGGCGGGAGTAATAATCCGCACAATCTCCCGTTTGACCAGTCCGGTAGCCGTTGCGGGATCCTCCACTTGCTCACAAATGGCAACACGATATCCCTTTTCCACCAAGCGGGCAATATACCCCTCGGCGCTGTGAAAAGGCACACCGCACATGGGTGCACGCTCTGCTTCCCCGCAATCTCTTCCTGTCAAAGTCAGATCAAGTTCACGAGAAACCAGTTTTGCATCCTCAAAAAACATTTCGTAAAAATCACCGAGGCGATAAAACAAAATGTGATCGGCATATTGATTTTTCACTTCCAGGTACTGGGTCATCATGGGAGTCATGCGAAAATTCTCCTTTCAGAGAGACATTGCCCACAGGGTAAACGGATCACTTCTTTCGATGAAAACATCGGCGAAAGTACCGATAGCGGCCTCGCCTTTTGGCGTAGCATTGAAATGCACCAATTTCCCCGTCGATGTGCGGGCGGCAAGAATCGAAGGATCGGTTTTGCTTGCCCCTTCTACAAACACACGAAGTGTTTTACCGATAAATCCCGCATTGATTTCTGTAGCAATTTTCATCTGGGTATCCAAAAGCCGCTTCATACGACATTTGGCCACTTCGTCCTCCACCTGATCCGCCATTTCGGCGGCAGGAGTGCCTTTACGCTTGGAATAAACAAACGAAAAGACCGCATCGTAACGCACCGTTTCAAGCAGAGAAAGGGTATCTTCAAAATCCTGTTCGGTCTCACCGGGGAAACCAACGATAATATCGGTGGTCAACACCGCATCGGGCATATATTTTTTCAAACTTTCAACCCGCTCAAGATATTTTTCACGGGTATAACGACGGTTCATGCGCTTCAACACATCGTTGCTGCCCGATTGGACGGGCAGGTGGACACGGCGGGAAAAACGCGTATCAGACGCAAGAACCTCGAAAAGAGCATCGGTGGCGTCCTTGGGATGACTGGTCATAAAGTGAATTACAAAATCCCCGTCTAATTTTGAAATCTCGGCAAGCAAATCGGGAAATCCGTTTTTCATGCCCAAATCTTTGCCATAGGAATTGACGTTCTGACCGAGCAGGGTGATCTCCTTATATCCCTTTTCGACCAATTCTCGCACCTCGGCAAGAATTGCATCCATTGCCCGCGAGCGCTCTCTACCGCGGGTATAGGGTACAATGCAATAACTGCAGAAATTGTTGCACCCGTACATGATCGATACCCATGCCTTTTTCTCAAAAGCGCGGCAGACAGGAAGACCCTCGGGGAAGGTTGCGGGAATTACATCGTCGTACGGTTCAACGGCAAACTGTCGCTTTTTCACCGTCAAAGCGCGATAAAGCACCTCGGGAAAAGACGCCAGCATATTGGTTCCGAATACAAAATTCACATACGGATAGCGATTATAGATATCCTCGCGCCGATGGGCCTGCTGTACCATACACCCACACATACCGAGAAGCAGATCGGGATTTTCCTCCCGCAATTTTTTATACCGCCCCGTACGGGACAGAGCTTTCAGTTCGGCGTGCTCTCGAATGGCGCAAGTGTTGACAATGATAAGGGCGGCATCCTCGGGGGTATCGGTGGGGGTGTACCCCATTTCAACCGCCATTCCCAAAATGCGTTCACTGTCAGCCTCATTTTGCTGACAACCATAGGTCTCAACAAAAACCTTCGGATGTTTTTTCTCGGCGGTCAATTCACGAACAAGCGAAATATACGAGTTCATTTGGTGCGGATCTCAGTAAGAAGTTCGGACATCAAACGAATGGTTTCGGTGGGCAAGTGGTAGAAATATTCCCATTTTCCCTCGGCAACCTTTTCGGCGCTGTCGGTAGGATAGATGTCGGTATCTCCCGTTACTTCCTCGCCAAGCAATTCCATGGCAGCAATGTTGGGGGTTGCATAGCCTACAAATTCGGCGTTAATTTTAGCGATGCGAGCCTCAAGCATATAATTTATAAAAACTTTGGCCAAATCCTTGGCTTTGGAATTTTGGGTGATACACATGGCATCAACAAAAATATTGGTGCCCTCGTTGGGGACAACAAAGTCAAGATCGTCGTTTTCGGCCTTCATAGTCAGATAGTCGCCTGCATAGCAGGTGCCGAGATAGGCATTTTCAGCAGGCATTTTCGAAAAGATCTGGTCAGCAACATAGATAAAGTTGCCTTCTTTCAACTTGTCGGCGGCAGCGCGGATCTCGGTTTCGTTGGTGGTGTTTAGTGAGTAACCCAAAACCTTTTCGGCCACAGCAAAGGCATCGCGCGGATTATCGTACAAAAGCACCTTGCCCGCATACTGCTTGTCCCAAAGAATGTTCCAAGTAGAGGCCTGTTCTTCTGTCACATATTTCCGATTGTAAACAATGCCGACCTCGCCCCAGAAATAGGGAACGGAATATTGGTTGGCGGGATCGTATGCCATGTTGCGGAAGGTTTCGGGAATGTTTTTGTAATTTTCCAACTTGGTGGGATTAAAAGAAGCAAGGTATCCTTCCTCGATCAGTCTCTCGACCATATAGTCGGAGGTGATGATGATATCGTAATTGACAGTCCCCGATGAAAGTTTGGCGTACATGCTCTCATTGTTGTCCACCGTGGTATAAACAACATCTATACCCGTCTCTTCTTCGAAAAGTTTAATAATGTCAACCGTCTCGTCGTCAAGACCGACCGAGATATATTCCCCCAGATTGCAAATGCGAAGGGTACCCGACATTTTTTCTCCGACGTAAACAGGCGCATCCATTTTCGAACTTTCGGTTGCACCACAGGAAAAAAGCGCAAAAAGCAAGGAAAGAACACAAAGCACCGATACAATTTTTTTCATTTTTTGACTCCTCGTTCGACTGAATGTTTAAATGGAAAAATTCAACGTTCTTTTTTGACGGAACGTTTTTCGCGCCCCGCAAAATTGGACAAAAGCAGAAGTGTCATAACGATGACAAACAAAATAGCCGACAAAGCATTGAATTCGAGCGCGGTTTTTCCCTTGCCGATGTGGGTATAAATATAGGTCGGCAGGGTCTCCAATTCGCCGTTTGTGAAAAAGGTGATGATAAAATCATCCAGCGAATAGGTAAACGCCATAAGAAATCCCGCGAAAATACCGGGAGAGATTTGAGGAAGCACCGTGCGAAAGAATGCCCCCATCGGTTTACATCCCAAATCCTGCGCCGCCTCGTACAAACTCATGTTGAACTGACGCAGTTTTGGCAATACATTCAAAATGACATAGGGGGTATTAAACAGAATGTGGGCAAGCAAAACCGTCGTAAATCCAAAATTGACACCCAGAACGCCGATGAACAGAAAAGAAAAGAGCAACATCAAAGAAACACCGGTAACAATTTCGGGGTTTAAAATGGGCAAATTGGAAACATTGAGTACGATGGTCTTGGTTTTGCGCCGCAAATTGAAGATGCCGATGGCCGCCAGCGTGCCAAGCACGGTAGCAATCACCGAGGCAAGCAAAGCAATAAGGAGGGTGTTGAAAAAGGCCCCCAACAAGGCTTCGTCACGAAAAAGCATCTCATACCAGCGAAGGGAAAAACCTGTAAATTTTCCGCCGCTGGTACCGGCATTAAACGAAAAGAAAATAAAAACGAGAATGGGCAAATACAAAAACGCAAAAACCAACCCGATGTAAGTGCGGGAGATCCATTTTTTCATTTTTCCCCTCCTCACAAAAGCATGGCGCCGTCCTCTTCGCGGTCAAAATGGTTCATGACGATCATGGTGATTAAAATGATAACCATTAAAACGAGCGAAAGGGTGGAGCCGACATTATAGTTGATCTCGGTTTTGAAGGTGGTTTCAATGACATCGCCGATCATACGGGTGTGCCCAAGGTATCCCGCGATGATGTTGGTGGAGGCAGCAGGAACGAATACCATGGTGATACCCGTTACAATACCCGGAAAACTCAACGGGAAGGTCACGCGGCGCAGGGTCTGCCACCCGTTACCACCCAAGTCGGCAGATGCCTCATACAGACTTTTGTCAATCTTTGACATCACCGCGTAAATGGGAAGCAACATAAAGGGGAAATAGTTATACACCATACCCAATACGACGGCAAAATCGGTGTGGATAAGCTGCAACGGTTCACCGCCAAACAGGGTGATCAGTTTATTGATCACACCGTTTTCCTCCAGCAAAAACGCGATGGCATTGATACGGATGATGAAATTGATCCACATGGGAATCATGATCAGAAGCATCATCATGGTCTGCGCCTTCATACCCGTACGCACCAAAATCATGGCAAAAGGATAGGACATCAAAAGACAAATGAGGGTGGAAATCAAAGCCAACCACAATGAATACACATAGGTGGACGCGTATTTGGCAACATAGGAAAAGTTATCAAGCGTGAAAGAGCCGCTTTCATCGGTAAAGGTGTAGTACACCACAAACCCGAGCGGTACAATGACGAAAATAACCATCCATACAAGGTATGGAATCAACGGCGCCTTCGACTTCATGCTTCCGCCTCCGGCGGTACAATCCGCTCTAGCGGTACAGCGCAATCCATCTGCAGGCGAATGCCGACCGTTGTACCCACCTGTTCATCATATTCAGCATCAATCAGATAGCGTCTGTCGTCACAAACAGCGATCATTTCATAGCGGCTGATCTTGTATATGACCGAATCCATGTAGGCATCAAAATCCCCTTCCTCGGCGGGGAGAACCGTAATATATTTCGGTTCGAGCGAGAAGAGCACTTTATCTCCCGCAACGGCACCGAAATATTTTTGTTCATCGTAAGAAAGGGTATATTCTACCCCGTTGAGCGATACGGTACAGGTTTCTCCGTCTACCGAAAGGAGATCGGCCTCCAAATGATTGGCGGCAGTAGGGAACATCCGACGCATAACGTGAATATTCTCGGGAGCAACAAACATTCCGATGGTTTCACCGACATTCGCGCTTTGGGTAGAATGGATCAACCAGTATCCGTTGGCGGGTGTGTGCACCGTCATTTCATAATGCACACCTTTGAATACAGCCGCTTCGACCACGCCCGAAATAAGTCCCTTTTCTGCGGGAACAATCTCAATATCCTCGGGACGAATGACCATATCCACCAAAAATGTGTCGCCAAAACATTTGTCAACACAAGGGAAAACACCGCCCTGTGCACAAACAACGTAGTCCTCATCCATCATACCGCCCACAATGTTGCTTTCACCGATAAAATCGGCAACAAACGCGTTGGCAGGCTCATTGTATATATCTTGGGGCGAACCGATCTGCTGGATGGTACCCGACTTCATAACAACGATAACATCCGACATGGTAAGCGCTTCTTCCTGATCGTGTGTAACATACAGGAACGTAATACCCGACTGCTGCTGGATGCGCTTGAGTTCAAGCTGCATATCCTTACGCAGTTTTAAGTCAAGTGCGCCGAGCGGCTCATCCAGTAAAAGCAGATGGGGCATATTGACCAGCGCGCGGGCAATGGCAACACGCTGCTGCTGACCGCCGGACAGTTTGGATACAGGTCTGTTTTCATATCCCTTCAAATCGACCAAAGCAAGCATTCTTTTGACCTGCTCGCGAATCTCCTTTTCGGGGACCTTTTTTATACGCAAACCGAACGCCACATTTTCAAACACATTCAAATGCGGAAAAAGCGCATACCGTTGGAATACGGTATTGACGGCACGCTTATGGGGGGGCGTATCGTTTATAAATTCATCATCAAAATAGACAGCGCCCGACGACGGTGTCTCAAAGCCACCGATCAAGCGCAAAATCGTAGTCTTCCCGCAACCCGACGGCCCGAGAAGTGTGACGAACGCCTTGTCGTCGATCGTCAAGTTTATATTTTTGAGGACATCCTCCCCGTCAAAAGACTTGCACAGATTTTCCAATCTGACAAGGGGTTTGGACGAAGGGTTGTTGTTTGTCATCTCTCAACCTCCGTTTACCGCGCTTTAAAATAACCCTGCAACCGAGCACATCACGGCAATTTACAATATATATCTTTTCCAAAAAAAAGTCAATAGATGACACGATTTTTCTCCCCTTTCCGCCGCACTTTTTTCAATTCCTTTTCACCATACTTTTCAAAAGCGGTTTTTGGTGGTGCGCAAATGTGATTTTCCACCTTTCTTTTTCATTTTTTTGCTAAAATCCCCTCAAAAAAGGAAAAACTGCAACACACTCGAACAAAAAGCACTTGCCGAACCAAGGGGAAGTATGATATAATGCAGTAAAGTACCATCACATTCAATCATACTGTCCGCTTCTGCGGATATTCGGAGGATTATTATGACCGATTCTATTCTTTCTTCCCTTGTTGCAATGAGCAACCGTTACGGCGCCGATCCCGCTTACGTTTTGGCAGGCGGCGGCAACACCTCTGTCAAAGAGGGCGATGTCATTGCCGTAAAAGGCTCGGGTTGTGCCTTGGCAAGCGCCAAAGCGGAAAACTTCGTAAAACTCGACCGCGCCGCACTGGAAGCCCTTTGGGATAAAAAATACAGCCAAGATGAAAAGACCCGCGAAGCCGAAGTGCTTAGCGATCTTTTGGCCGCAAGACTTCCGGGTGAAGACAAGCGTCCCAGCGTCGAAACGCTTTTGCACGCCATGCTTCCCCGCACCTTTGTTTTGCATGTACATCCTTCGGCCGTTAACGCCCTGACCTGTTCAAAAGAGGGCGAACAAAAGGCCAAAGAACTTTTCCCCGCCGCTCTTTGGATCCCCGAAGAAAAGCCGGGATATATTCTCTCTCTTTTGTGCCGTAAACGTATTGCCGCCTACAAAGAGCAGCACGGCTCCTGCCCCGATATCCTGATCCTGCAAAACCACGGCATCTTTTTCTCTGCCGACACCGTAGAAGGAATCGATGCATTGGTCAAAGAAACCGATGCCAAACTGCAATCGGTCACACTGGATAACACCGTTTCGGATGTCAGTGCCGCTGTAGCGGCCGCACCCGCCCTCCGTATGCATTATGCAAAAGCCGCCTCTGCCGAGGTTGCCACCGTCTTGTTTGCAGCCGCAGCCGCTCCCTTTGCTGCCGACGAAAAGGCATTCATGCCTCTTTGCACCCCCGCAACCCCCGACCACATCGTCTATTGCGGCGCCAATCCTCTTTTCCTCGATTCTCTCGACAACGCTTCCGAAAAGATCCTTGCGCATAAGGAAAAATTCGGCGCGCTTCCCCGCATCATCGGTTTGGCAGGGGTAGGTGTATTCGTCTGCGGTCTTACCGTAAAGGAAGCTTCCACCGCTCTTTCCCTGTTAAATGACATGATCAAGATTATCCGCGGTGCCGCTCTCTACGGCGGCTACAGCCCCATGGGAGACAAGCTGGCTGACTTTATTAAAAACTGGGAAGCCGAAAGCTACCGCAGCAAAGCCAATGCCTCTGCCGTCAGCGGCAGATTGCAGGGCAAGATCGTGCTTGTCACGGGTGCCGCCCAAGGTTTCGGCAAAGGCATCGCCGAACAGCTCGCCGACGAGGGTGCAAACCTCGTCATTGCCGACATGAATGCCGAGGGTGCCGCTGCCACAGCCGAAGATTTCTGCAACCGCTACGGTGTCGGCCGCGCCATCGCAGTCACCGCCAATGTTTCGGATGAAGAATCGGTTAAAGCAATGGTAGATGCAACCGTTTTGGGCTTCGGCGGTCTGGATGTTTTGATCAGCAATGCAGGCATCGTCCGCTCGGGTCCTTTGGAAGAAATGACCAAAGCCAACTTTGATCTGGTCACCGCAGTGAACTACACCGCGTATTTCCTCTGTGTAAAATACGCTTGCATTCCCATGAAGATTCAGCGTTCGGTCTGCCCCGATGCCGTTTTCGACATCATCTCGGTCAACTCCAAATCGGGTCTCTCGGGCAGCAACAAAAACTTTGCCTATGCAGGCAGTAAATTCGGCGGCATCGGCCTGACCCAGAGCTTCGCCCTTGAACTTGCTCCCCACGGCATCAAATGCAACGCCGTTTGTCCCGGCAACTTCCTCGACGGTCCTCTGTGGAGCGACCCCGATCGCGGTCTGTTTGTACAGTATTTGAACGCAGGCAAGGTGCCCGGCGCAAAAACTATCGAAGATGTTCGTAAATTTTACGAAAGCAAAGTGCCCCTCGGAAGAGGTTGTTTACCCCGCGACGTGGCTCTGGCTATTCTGTATGCCATCGAGCAAAAATATGAAACAGGCCAAGCCATCCCCGTGACCGGCGGCCAAGAGATGCTCAAATAAGCAAAACAGGAGAAACACCATGACAGATTCAAACCTTACCGCTCTCAATTTGCCCACCGCTGCCCAGCGGCTTGCGGCTCTGCGTGACATCAAAGCCCGCATTGATCGCGGAGAGATCAAAAAAGACAGCGAAAGCAACAGCGTAAACAATCACATTCACACCATTTATTCTTTCTCACCCTACTCCCCCTCCGCCGCCATGTATATGGCATGGAAAAACGGGCTTTGCACAGCAGGCATCATGGATCACGATTCCATCGCAGGCGCCCGTGAATTTTTGGAAGCGGGTAAAATCCTTGGCATCGCCGCCACCATCGGTATGGAATGCCGCGTGAATATGGAAGACACACGCCTTTGCGGAAAGCGCATCAACAATCCCGATCAAAAATCGATTGCGTATGTCGCCATGCACGGTGTCAGCCACGAACACATTGAGGCGCTCAATGACTGGTTTGCCCCCTATCGGGAAGCAAGAAACCGCCGCAACCGCAAGATGTGCGAAAACATCACCCAACTGATTGCGCCGAGTGGTGTGACACTTGATTTCGACAAAGACGTTTTGCCTCTTTCCTGCTTTGCAGAAGGCGGCAGTGTCACCGAAAGACATCTTTTATTTGCGCTTGCATTAAAATTATGCGCCCTCCGTCCCCAAAGAAGCGACCTTTGCGACTTTTTGTCCGACACGCTCGGAATGCCCATCGCCGATTCTCTGCGTGATAAGCTTTTATCGGCACCCGAATACATCTATCCCTACGATATTCTCGGCATACTGAAATCTCACTTGGTCGAAAAATTCTACATTCCCGCCACCGATGAATGTCCTTCGGTACGCGAATGGTCAAAAAAAGCGGCCGAAGTGGGTGCGATTGCGGCATACGCCTATCTGGGAGATGTGGGCAATTCGGTCACGGGTGACAAAAAAACACAAGCCTTTGAGGACAGTTACCTGCCCCTGCTCTTTGAAGAACTGCCTGTCCTTGGCTTCAATGCCGTCACCTATATGCCTACCCGCAACACCCGCGAACAGCTTGCGCTTGTAATGAACTACTGCCGTCGTTACAATCTTTTCCAAATCAGCGGTGAGGACATCAACTCTCCCCGACAATCTTTCATCTGCGCCGCGCTCGACGATCCCGCTTATTTCCATTTGCGCACCGCAACCTATGCGCTGATAGGACATGAAAACGCGGTTTCCCGCTCGCTTGACGAAGGAATGTTTTCCAAAAAAACCATGGAAAAATTCCCGAAAATAGACGAACGGGTCGCCCATTTTACAAATCTTTAATTCGAATCATCGAGGAGAATTTACATGGAATATTATCTCGCAATCGACATTGGTGCTTCGGGTGGCAGACACATCATCGGCTGGCTCGAAGACAACAAGCTGCAACTTAAAGAAATCCACCGTTTCAGAAACGGTTTGGAAGAAAAAAACGGCCATCTGTGCTGGAATCTCGATGCACTGAAACAAGAAATTGTAGCAGGTATGAAAAAATGCGCCGACGTCGGTATGATCCCCTGTTCTATGGGCATCGATACCTGGGGCGTGGACTTTGTCCTGCTGGATGAAGCCGACCGTCCCATCGGCGATGCCGTGGGATACCGCGACAGCCGTACCGATGGTATGATCGCACAGATTCAGAACAAAATTTCTTCCGACGAGCTTTATCAACGCACAGGCATCCAAGAGGCTGTTTTCAACACCCTCTGTCAGCTGGAGGCCATCCGCACCACTTCACCCGAAATGCTGGAAAAAGCGAAAAACCTTCTCTTCTTACCCGATTATTTCAACTTCCTTTTGACCGGCAAAAAAATGTGCGAATACACCATTGCCAGCACCTCGCAAATGTTGGATGTGAAAAGCGGCGATTGGGATTTTGACTTGATTCGAAAAATGGGTTACCCCGAAAACATCTTTCTACCCATTACCAAACCCGGCACCCCTGTAGGAAATCTTTCGGATGAGGTCAAAAAAGAGGTCGGATTCGATACCCAAGTCATGCTGGTCGGATCACACGATACCGCTTCTGCCGTCGCATCGGTTCCCTTCCAAAACGACAGTTCTCTCTACATCAGTTCGGGCACTTGGTCGCTCCTCGGCATTGAATCCAACATTCCCAACACCGACCTTGCCGCCCGCGATGCAGGCTTTACCAACGAAGGCGGTTACGGAAACAAAATCCGCTTTTTGAAAAACATCATGGGCATGTGGATGATCCAATCGGTGCGCCGCGAACTGGGAGAAGTACACTCCTATCCCGAACTGGCGGATATGGCCGAACAAAATCGCAACTTCCCCTCCCGCGTCAATGTCAACGATCATTCTTTCCTTGCCCCCAAAAGCATGATTCAAGCCATTCAAAATTACTGCAAAAATTCAGACCAAAAAATACCGCAGACCCCCGGCGAATTGGCCATGGTCATCTTCGGTTCTCTCAGCGAAAGCTATGCCGAAAGCATCCGAGAACTTGAAAATATCGTCGGAAAGAAATTTTCCGCCATTCATATCGTGGGCGGCGGATGCAACAACCGCTTCTTAAACCGTCTAACCGAGGAAACCACCAAGCTCCCCGTGTTAACGGGCCCCTCTGAAGGTACCGCCGTTGGAAACTTGGTTGTCCAAATGCTTTCCACCGCAGCATTTTCAAATTTAACCGAAGCGCGGAAAATCATCGCCAATTCCGCCCTCTAAACCACAAACACAGATAGGAGTCAGATATGAATAACGCTTATTCTCTCGCCAAAGAACAGTTTGCCGCTCTCGGCATTGACACCGAAGCCGCCATTGCCGCGCTTTCTAAAACCCCCATCTCCCTCCATTGCTGGCAGGGTGATGACGTGAGCGGTTTTCTTTTCAACGATGCATCTCTTTCGGGCGGCATTCAAACCACAGGAAACTATCCCGGCAGAGCCCGCACCGCCGCCGAATTGCGCGCAGACATTGAAAAGGCCATGTCTCTCATTCCCGGCCCGCTGCGTCTTAATCTCCACGCCATTTACGCAGACACCAACCGCAAAGTAGATCTCGATGAATTGGAAACCTGCGATTTTGCGCCCTGGATTGATTGGGCAAAGGAAAAGGGCATGGGGCTCGATTTCAACCCCACCTGCTTCTCCCATCCCATGGCCGCGTCCGGTTTTACCGTTTCTTCTGCCGATGAATCGGTACGTAATTTCTGGATCCGCCACTGCAAAGCCTGCCGCGCCATCGCCGCTGATATGGGTAAAGCGCTGGAAAGCCCCTGCGTTACAAACTTCTGGTTCCCCGACGGCTACAAAGACATTCCCGTCGACCGCGAAGCTCCCCGCCGCCGCATGATGGAATCGCTCGATGAAATTTTTGCTTCTCCCATTGATCCTCGCTACGCACTGGATGCGCTGGAAAGCAAAGTGTTCGGTATCGGCGTTGAAAGTTACACCGTCGGAAGCAACGAATTCGTCACGGGATACGCCATTTCCCGCGGCATTCTTCCCACCCTTGATGCAGGACATTTTCATCCCACCGAAGTCATCTCGGATAAGATTCCCGCCCTGCTTCTCTTCAGCCGCGAGCTTCTTTTGCATGTCAGCCGTCCCGTCCGTTGGGACAGCGACCATGTTGTCATTTTAGACGATGAACTGCAAGCCATCGCTTCGGCGCTGGTTCGCGGCGATCTTCTTGACAGAACACATATCGGACTTGACTATTTCGATGCTTCCATCAACCGCATTGCCGCTTGGGTCATCGGCACCCGCAACATGCAAAAAGCACTGCTCCGTGCCATGCTCGAACCGGTAAAACAGTGGAAAGAAATTGAACTTTCCGGTGATTACACCGCACGGTTGGCTCTCACCGAAGCATTCAAAACACTGCCCTTCGGTGCTGTTTGGCAGGAATACTGCGACCGCCAAGGCGTTCCCGGCGAACACGCTTGGTTAAACGATGTAAAAACATACGAAAAAGACGTTCTGGCAAAACGCCAAGGATAAATCAAAAACAAAGAGTCGGTTCTTCTGTCATTTTGTGCAGAAGGCACCGACTCTTTTTGTGAACATTCCCCCAAAATTACACTTTTTCTTTTTGTTTTGCCAATTCTCTTGACACTTTCTGTGCAGAAAGGTACAATAATCACAGGATCTGAAAATACTATATCACGGAGGAAAAATCCATGTATATCGGCTCGCTGCTCTCCCCCTCATCGGGATTAAAACCTGTCATCAACACCTATAAGAGAGGCACCTCGGTTCCCCTGCCCAGCGAATCGCAGACCTGCTATTCCTGGAAATGGACGACCATCCAAGATCAAGGCGTCGATTTCGTTGTCGATTTTGGAAAAACCGTCTATGTAGACGGCATCTTTTACACCTTGGCAGATAAATGTTTCGTCTATTCTGCATCCGTCATCGTTGACGGCAAAACCGTTGCCAACGACAACAAGAATTTCGCCGACGAAATCGGCAGAAGCATCGTCGACGGCAAATCCTTTGAACGCCCCGAAGCAGAAAAAAACAACCATCATATCAACGTCGGTTATTTCTGCGACAAAATGACCATCCGCTTCAGCGGTATGTTCGCCCCCATCCATTTCAGAGAATTTGACATTGCCGGCTCCATCGACGACTCTCCCGTCGTTTATCCTATTCCAGAAAATATGACCTGTGGCAATCCGCTCTTCGCTCTTTCGGATGTGAAAGGTATCATGCCGACCCGCCGTTCCAAAGATATTCTTTTCGCTGCCAAACATCTTGCTTCCCGCATGAAAGAAAGCATGGATATCAAGTGGAGAAACGTGTCAAGCGGTCTCACCGTCAACCTTTCCATCGATAAAAAAATCGGCAAAGAAACCTACAAAGTAAACATCTCCAAGGATGGCATCACGCTTACGGGTAACTGCCGCTCCTCGCTTTTGTGGGCTTGCGAAACCTTCGTCCAGCTTGTCAAAGACGGCAATGTCTACGAATGCGCCATCGAAGATAAACCCTACAAAGAATTACGCGGCGTGCATATCATGTTGCCCAGACGCGAACATATTCCCTTCTACGAGCGCCTCGTCCGTTCGGTTCTCGTTCCCATGCGCTACAACATCATCTATCTGAACATCGCAGGCGGTATGCGTTTCAAATCGCATCCCGAAATCACAGAAGCTTGGTCGGAAATGGTGCGCAAATCGGAAGCGGGTCTCGTTCCCCAGCTTCCCTTCTACCAGTGCGGCGGCGCAGATGTTTTAGAGCACGAAGAGGTTGCAGCCTTGGTTGACTTTGCCCGTGAATACGGCATTGAAACCATTCCCGAAATCCAGTCTCTCAGCCACGTTCAGTATATCACCATCGCCCACCCCGAAATCGCCGAGGTAGACGAAAGCGTCAAGGACGTTGCCATGGATACCCGCAGCACCGACCAGCCCCCGAGCACCTTCTATCATCATTCCTACTGTCCTTCTCATCCCAAGAGCTATGAGATTATCTTCGACTTGATCGACGAGATCGTTGAGGTTTGCCGTCCCAAGAAATACGTCCACATGGGTCACGACGAACTGTATCAGATGTGCCTCTGCCCCCGTTGCAAGGGCAAGGATCCTGCTGAACTTTTGAAGAAACACATCACCGCTTGCCGCGACAAGCTCAAATCCAAAGGTCTGACCATGATGATGTGGGCAGATATGCTTCAACCCGGCAGCATCCTCTATTACAGCAAGGGCGAAAACGTCGTCGATATGCTTCCCAAGGATATCATCATGCTCGACTTCGTCTGGTATTACAGATTCCATATCGATATGGAGGACCGTCTTATCAATGCAGGCTACAAGGTCATGATGGGCAACCTCTACGCAAGCCATTATCCTCGCTTTGAAAGCCGTATCGCGAAAAGCAAGATGCTCGGCGGCGAGATCTCCTTCTGGACGGGCAATGATGAATATAACGTCGCCCGTCTCGGCAAACTGTATGATATTTTCATGGTCGGCAATATGCTTTGGTCTTCTCGTTACAACAGCAAAAACCAATACACCTATGACCGCATCGTTTGGGATCTGACCCCCGATTTCCGTCAAAGAGTACGCGGTGTTGCCGCTCCCAGTCTGCACGGCAGAAAATCCACCCCCGTTCGCTTTGAAGGAAAGAGTGAGATTCCACTGGAACTGAATCTTTCTCTGCCCCAAGGCAACGTCAATCTGGGCGGTGTCTCTTTCTGTCTCAATGGCGCCAGCGCCTTGAGCAGCAACGACGAAATTGCCGTCAACGCAAAATGCCGCTCCCTCTATTTCCTCCAATCCGCCACCGAGCGCGAAAGACGTACCTGCTGGGACGATCTTTTGGATATGGGCGGTTACGAAATCGTTTATGAAGACGGCACCAAAGAAGACATCTGGGTCAAATACGGCGGAAACGTCCAGGTATGGAACCGCCGCTACGGTAAGCCCATGCCCACCCAACTTTACCGTCATACCGGTTACGTCGCCACCTGGTTTGCCGATCCTGCCTACGTTGGCAAAACACCCTTCGGCAACGATGTCGTTCTTTACGGTCAGGAATGGATCAATCCCCATCCCGACAAAAAGATCAGCAGTGTAAAATTACATGGTGTCGAAGGCATCGAAGGAGATGCTTTGCTTCACGCGCTGACCATTCTCCGCTAATCATAACACATTTGTTTTGTCCATGGAAAAATTCGTTTTATCCATGGACAAAACGCTATTTCCCAAGTATCATTAGTACATAAATACCGGAAAGGAATAAACCGCTATGAAAGATATGCTCAAAATTGCCGCTGTCGGTTTTGGCCATCGAGGACTTGGACAAACAAAGCGTCTCATTGAAATGGATGATCTTGAAATCACATGGATCTGCGATCTTTATGAGGATCGTATGCAAGATATGTGCAATGCCATCGTGGAGGCAGGCAGACCCGCCCCCAAAATGACCAGAGATTACAAAGAAATTTTAAAAGACGAAAGCATCGATGCCGTTTTCTGCTTTACCGCTTGGGAAAGCCACGTCCAAATCTGCATCGACTCCATGAAAGCAGGCAAATACGTTGCCACCGAAGTCGGCGGCGCTTGCACTCTCGATTCGCTCTTCCGCCTTGTTGAAACCTACGAGGAAACGGGCGTTCCCTGCATGATGCTCGAAAACTGCTGCTACGGCAGACCCGAAATGACTGTTTTAAACATGGTAAAGCAAGGACTTTTCGGCGAACTGATCCATGCCGAAGGCGGCTACCGTCACGACCTGCGCTACGAAGTGTCGCAGGGTATTGAAAATCGCCATTACCGCTATCGCAACTACAAACACAGAAACGGTGAGCTTTATCCCACACACGAGCTCGGCCCCATCGCAAAATGGCTCAATATCAATCGCGGCAACCGTTTTGTCTCTCTCGTTTCGGTTGCAAGTAAATCCCGCGGCATTCCCGTTTGGGCCAAAGAGCATCTGCCCGAAGATCATCCCGCCCGCGAACCCTTCGTTTGCGGCGACGTTGTCACCACCATACTCAAAACCGCGCTTGGCGAAACCGTCACCTTGTATCATGACACCTCTCTCCCCCGTCCCTACTCCCGCGCCAACGTACTGCAGGGCACCAAGGGTATCTATTCAGAGGATTGCAAGGGCTATTATCTCGACGGTGTAGAACCCGAAGCTTGGTCTTCCATGGATGATATGTACGAAAAATATGAGCATCCCATGTGGAAGCGTTACCGTGTCGAGGGTGTCAAGGCGGGTCACGGCGGCATGGACTATTTGACTCTTCGCGCCTTTGTGGAAGCCGTTAAAAACGGCACCGACACCCCCATCGATGTTTATGACGCCGCCGCTTGGATGGCCGTCACCTGCTTAAGCGAAGCATCGATTGCCATGGGCGGTGCCCCCGTTGAATTCCCCGACTTTACAAACGGCAAATGGCTCATTCGTGAAGACCCTGTTCAAACCGAATATTCTCTCGATTACATTCCCGACATCGAGATTCCCGAGCCCGAAGTGGAAGAAACCGAAAAATCAGAAGAAAAAAGCGAGTAAACACCTTTTTTCATCCCAAAAGAAAGGATACCAACATGAAAGAACGCTTGAAGATCGGCGTCGTCGGCCTTGGCCGCCGCGGCTCACACCAGCTCCCCCTTCTGCTTCGCATGAACGACATTGACATCACCTGGCTCTGCGATATCTACGAGGATCGCGTGGACGCCGCCTGCAATATCGTAACCGAAGCAGGAAAGCCCGCCCCCAACAAAACCCTCAATTACAAGGACATTTTGGCCGATGAAACGGTCGATGCCGTTGTATGCTTTTCGGCTTGGGAGCCCCATGTGCCCATCTGCATCGATTGCATGAAGGCAGGCAAATATGTTGCCACCGAAGTCGGCGGCGCCTATTCTATTGACGCCCTCTTCAGACTTATTGAGACCTACGAGGAAACGGGTGTTCCCTGCATGATCCTCGAAAACTGCTGCTATGGCAGACCCGAGATGGCCGTTCTCAACATGGTGAAAAAGGGGCTGTTCGGCGAGGCCGTTCATGCAGAAGGCGGCTACCGCCACGATCTGCGTCCCCAGGTTGCTCAAGGCATCGAAAACCGCCATTACCGCCACCGTAACTACAAGCACAGAAACGCCGATTTCTATCCCATGCACGCGCTTGGTCCCATCGCCAAATGCTTAAACATTAACCGCGGCAACCGCTTTGTCTCTCTCGTTTCGGTTGCAAGTAAATCCCGCGGTATTCCCGTTTGGGCAAACGAGCATCTGCCCGAAAACCATCCCGCCCGCGAGCCCTTCGCCCGCGGCGATGTGATCACCTCCATCATCACCACAGCGCTCGGTGAGACCATCACCATGCACCACGACACCGCCCTCCCCCGTCCCTACTCCCGCGCCTTCGTGTTCCAGGGAACCAAGGGCATCTTCTCGGAGGACTGCAAAGGCTATTACCTCGACGGCGTAGAGCCGGAGGCATGGTCGTCGATAGACGAAATGTATGAAAAATACGAGCATCCCCTCTGGGCGCGCTATCAGAAGCTGGGTGTCAAGGGTGGACACGGCGGCATGGACTTTTTGGTTCTCTCCTCCTTCTTCGAGGCGGTCAAAAAGGGCACCAACACCCCGCTTGACGTCTATGATATGGCGTCCTGGCTTGCCGTCACCGTTTTGAGCGAAGCGTCAATCGCCTGCGGCGGCAAACCCGTTGAATTCCCCGACTTTACAAACGGCAAATGGCTCATCCGCGAGGATCCCGTCCAAACCGATTACTCCCTCGACTATATCCCCGACATCGAGATTCCCGAAACGCCCGACGTTGACAACACCGAGGCAATGAAGGTAAAGATCGATTTGTAAACAAACATAAAAACAGAGCTTGACACCAAAATGTCAAGCCCTGTTTTTATCGTAGCACGAATGAACCGCTTTGTGTTTTATGTAAATTGCATAAATACGGGCAGGAATTTTGTGGAAGGATACGAAATTATTTTCACCCCCTTGTTTCTATGTATATGTTATGTTATCATATATTCACAGGGAGAAAAGGAGTTCTTCCAAAATAAGACAACGGAATGAAGAAACGGAGGATAGACTGTTATGAAAAAAACTTCTAAAATCGCCCCATGGATCTGGCGTGGCGCGGCACTCCTTTTGGCAGTATATTTTTTGGTTGCTGTTGTCGCGGGGATTCCGTTTTTGGGAACAGATATTGCGCCGCAATTGACAGGCGGTGAATTCACGCAAACCCAATCCTCTGTTTCTTTTAGTCATGCTGTAGGAGAGCGCATCTATGTGAATTCAATCGCATTCGACATACATATCGCAAAGCGTACGGGCGGAAGTTACCGCGGTCCGATAGCACTCTGTTTGGCTGCACCCGCCATAACGTATTCTCATCAAGTTGTCGGGAGTAGGACCGCTGTGCTTCATACCGACAATCTGTTTTTTGGTAATCTTTTAGTTTGTGGGCGGTGTATGGGTAGGATGTTTGAGACCACTACCGTTATTGGATTGAGAAGCCCGAAGGGTTATACTCATGAGGGGGATTTGGTTTCGGGAGATGGCTATGTCCATTATATCCGTTCCTATTCCAGTCCGATGCTCCCCGTAATCGATACGGGCAGTACCATTTGGGGTATGCTTTTGCTTACCGCCATCCCGATTTTATTGTCTTTTGTGTATAGCCGTTTTTGCGGGAAAGTATTTTCCGGAGATCAAAAAGCCGTTTTATACCGCGGGGCAAAGGTGAAGCTGGTTGTGGCTGTGTGTATGATGGCACTCTTCTCTGCAACGGCTCTTTTCTATTTGCCCCGTCCTAATGTTTCTTTTGTGCAAACCGTTTTATTCCCCCTCATCCGTTGGCTGACGCCGATCATTTCCATTCCCGCGCTGTCGGTTTGGGTGGCATCCTTTAAGAATAAGAAATTTGCCCCCGCTTTTGCCGCCGCGATCATGGCACTTTGCCTGTATCAACCCCTTGCAAACCTCATTTGCCTGTTTGCCACCGTCATCGCGTGGGGATATTTTGCCCACGGTGTGTGCCGATTCTTCGGACGCTTCAGAAAGGCAAAATCGGAAGCGGTGTGAGTGAATTGCGTATAAATAACAACGGAATGAAGAAAAGGAGGATAGACTATGATGAAAAAAGCTTCTAAAATCGCCCCATGGATCTGGCGCGGTGCAGCACTCCTTTTGGCAATCTACTTTTTGGTTGCTGTTGTCGCGGGAATTCCGTTTTTTTATACAAACGTCTCGCCCATTTTTGAAGACGACGGTTATTATCCCGCCACCGATGAAGGTGTTCCAAATGGTGCTGTGATTACTTTTTGCCAAAATATAGAGCATCATCAATTTTTTACTTCCCTTGCTTTTGATTTGCAAATTTCCAAAATACCTAACTATCTATGGGCTGCGGCACCAAGCATTCACATTGCCAATGCATTGGGTGGGAAAGCGGTCGAGTTGCATGCCGACAACCTTATCTTTGAAAAAATACCCGATCAAAACCGTCTTCACATTTTGAGCAATACACAAATTATAGGATTAAGAAACCCGAGAGAAATCACCGATGACGGAGAGACAAAAATCATACCGTCGGAAGAACTTCCCCGTTTTATCCGTTCCTATTCGAGTCCGATGCTTCCCGTGATCGATACGGGCAGTGCCGTTTGGGGTATGCTTTTGCTTACCGCGATACCGATCCTTTTATCTTTTGTATATAGCCGTTTTTGCGAAAAAATACTTTCCGGAGAGCCAAAAGCCGTTTTATACCGCGGGGCAAAGGTGAAGCTTATTGTTGCCGTATGTTTGATGACGGTTTTCTCGGCGGCGGCTTTGTTCTATTTGCCGGGAGGGAAAATGATATGGGAAAACCCGTGGCTGAATTTTCGCATCGATTGGCTATTCCCCCTCCTCCGTTGGCTGACACCGATCATTTCCATTCCCGCGCTGTCGGTTTGGGTGGCGTCCTTTAAGAACAAGAAATTTGCCCCCGCTTTTGCCGCCGCGATCATGGTGCTTTGCCTGTATCAGCCGCTTGCAAACCTCATTTGCCTGTTT
>JAZSON010000006.1:0-7850 GCA_045536965.1 Eubacteriales bacterium | reverse complement strand
GAAGGCAAATAAAAAGCCCCTTTAGGGGCAGCCGGTGAAAGTGTTGCGGTTGGCAAACCTTTCGACGAGCCTATAGGCTCAGCCGGTCTTATGCCCTAAGGGGGCAGTGCATACTACCGGCACGGCCGGTAGTCATGATTTAGCTATAAACGATTACAAACACTCCACCTGACTTACGATGTTTAAAAATACACACCTCTCCCCTTTACACCAAAACCCCTCTGCGATTAGCAGAGGGGTTTTGTCTAATTAGATTCGTTTTTTCAGAAGTCGTTGTACATTTTCTGCTAAAATCTTCTTTTTATCCTCAAAGGGGATATCGGCATAACACACCCATCCGAGTTGCGGCGAGGCATCACGCATAGGCGTGTCAGAACCAAACAAGACTTTGTCTGCGCCGACAAGCGAAACAAGCAGTTCGATCATACCGCGAAGAGTCGAAGTATATGTGATCTCCAATACAACATTATCATGTTTGTTGGCAATTTCAGCATTTTTGTGAGCAACGCCATAGCTGATGCCGCTATGTGCCAAAATAAAGGTAATATTCGGATAAATATCCGCAAGAGTATCTACCTGCGCGGACAAAGTACCTCCATCCGAGTGAATAAGAGCCAAAAGATGGTGTTCGTTGGCATATTCAAACCAAGGCTTACAGACATCAGCAGTCAAGGCAAAATTTTGATACGGCGGATAGGGTTTGATACCCACAAAAAGATCAGGATAATCTTTATGCATTTGAATGGCCGCATCAATTTCACCGGGATAATTGATGTTAGCGCATGAATAAGCCAAATATTTACCGGGATGATTATTAATGGCATCGAGCGATTCCTTGTTTCCCCAAATACCATTATAATTGATTCCCGACCAAGGCGCTGTCATGGTGACATCAATTCCGAGACGCTCCATCTTCTTTGCCATTTCATTGTGATCGGAATACATCATGACGGTGTTATTGACCGCATCACCTTTGTTGACCATGTGAGTATGCGAATCAATCACGGGCACGCTGATGGCAATACCCTGATCTGCTTCCATGGAAATTTGATCAAGCTTTTCCTCACGATTATCATAAAGAACCAGAGAATCTTCAGATATACCAAAGAGTCTGCAAGCATTACCGTGCGCAACAAGATCTTTATCGGCATCGGAAATATCAGCATATTCGATCATACATTTCAATGCACCCATCGACTTGAGCGGCCAGGATGAATTATAAAGCACTCTTTCAATACCAAAGTGTTCTTTGGTCATTTCGAGGATATGGTTATTTTGGTTATTCAAAAAGTCAAAATACAGATTATCATTTTGACTCATAACATCCCAGAATGTTCTGAACATACCGCCCCAGCTTGTTCCAAGCATTACAATGGCAAGTTCGGGATAAGCGTGAGCCAGTGCATTAACTTTTTGGTATCTGACATCATTACCGACACCTTGAATTAAAAGGGGTCTTTTATGTTTGATGAGTGTTTCAGCCATTTTCTCCATACTCTTCGGTTCGAGCGAAGGAGCGATCGCACCGGAATCGGGAACAAAAAAGCCACATACCCCCTGCGCGATCAAATCATCAAAATAGTTGGGGTTACCCGTTTCAAGCGGAGCGGTGGTACATACAACAGCAAGCGGCGCGATACGATTGTTTGTTTTTGAAAGATCGATGATTTCACGGTTACCCATTTCAAAAGAATAGCCGATCGCACCATTGTGAATAGCTGCGATTTTATGAATTCCGGCGTATTCCATATCAGACAACATAACAGCAGGATCATAAGGTTGTTTATATGAGGGGAAATTCGGACGGCAGACAGTTGCACACAAATCAAAATACTTTCTTTGTTTCAATGTAAACATCTCCTTTGTGTATATTCTGGAAATATATTACCACATTATTTGGAATTTTGCAAATAATTTATTCGTTTAATCATTTACTTTTTTTTGCTTATGTTGTATAATTGATTTCAATAAAGTTAGGAGAAAGATTATGAATAAAAACATCACTTCTTTCAAAGAAAAATATCTCGATTTTCTGGAAAACCAGTTTGCTCCTTATTGGTTGGATTTATTTGATGATGACGGAGCAATTATCAACTGTATCGCAGAAGATAAGACCATCCAATCTTATGATCGTTATATTTGGTCGCAAGGTAGAGCCCTTTGGACTTTTTCCGCCTTTTACAATCGTATCAAAAAAGATGAGAAGTATCTTCGTCGCGCAGACGGCCTGTTTTCTTATCTTTCTAAAATGGCCGACAAAGTAGGCGATAAATGGAATTATAGATACGATCGCGACGGCAATGTTCTCGATGATGACATCAGCATCTATGTCGATGGATTCGTTTTGACCGGTATGACCGAATACTACCTTGCAACCGGAAACGAGCGCGCCAAAGAAATCGGCTTGAAAATTTATGAATCTACCCGCAAAAGACTTGCCACCCCCGGTTCTTACCGCATCGCTCCCTATGTGATTCCGGAGGGAATGCAGACTCACGGCATCAACATGATCTTCAGTTACTTCTACTATAATTTCGGTAAAGCCATTCAAAACCAAGAAATTTGCAAAGCGGGTCTTGCATTTGCAGATGAAGTCTTAAATCGCTTCTACAACGAAGAACGTGATATCATTTGTGAGTTTATACACATCGACGGCTCATATAAAGACACCTCCATGGAAAGAGCCTGCGTGCCCGGTCATGTCATTGAATGTATGTGGTTCTTGTTGACTATATACAATGATATTAAAGACCAAGAGAAAATTAAAAAATGCTGCCATATTATTAAAAAACACATTGAGTATGGTTGGGATAAAGAAAACGGTGGCTTGTGTCTTGCTTTCGATACCAAAGGAATTGAGCCATGCTTCTGGGATAAAAATACATATAAACCTTGGTGGGTACAAATTGAAACAATGGTCGCCACCTTGTCTGCATATATACACACAAGGGATTCCTGGTTTTTGGATATGCACGAAATTGTAAGTGATTATACATTCGAGCGTTATCCCAATGGATTCGGTGACTTTATCAACTGGCTGGATAAAGATGGAAACATCGCCCCTACCGCTGCACTTCCTGTCAAAGATCCCTTCCATCTCCCCCGCGCCCTCATGATGTGTATTGAATACGCAGAGAAAATCGAATTCTTAAATCAATAAAATCGGGAGATACGGTTTGTCCGTATCTCCTCGTTATGTTTAAAGAGGTGTAAAGGATGAAATTGATTTTTCGCTATATCAAAACGTATGCGAAAACAGTTTTATTGTGTATTTTCATAAAGCTCCTTGCGACAATCGCCGAGCTTCTCCTCCCCTACGTTTTGGAACACATGATAGATGAAGTGGTACCAAACGGACAAAAAAGTGATGTTTGGGGTTGGGGCGGCGCTATGTTTATTTGTGCACTCCTTGCCCTCTGGTTTAACGTTTGGGCAAACCGAACCGCCATCGACAACGCCCACAACATTTCTTACGATTTGCGCCGCGATCTCTTTAATAAAACCATCCATCTCTCTGGCGAAACATTCGATCAGTTCGGTTTACCGAGCATCACAAGCCGCATGACAAGCGATAGCTATAATGTACAAAATTTCGTCCGTGCCATGCAAACCATTTGTATTCGCGCGCCTATGCTTTTGGTTGGCGGTATCTTTTTAGCCATGACCATGGATTTTACATTGAGTCTGATCCTTTGTTCCATGGTACCGATCCTTTTTTTGGTGGTTCTCACCATATCTCGCCGTGGTGTGCGCCTATATCGCAATGTACAATCCAAACTCGATCAGGTTTTGCGAACCATGCGTGAAAACATCACAGGTATTCGCGTGGTAAAGGCACTATCAAAATCCGAATATGAGAAAAAACGATTTCAAAAACATAACAACGAGATGACAGATGCCGACATACGCACAAGTACAATCATGGGCATTTCGAGCCCCTTTATGCAGCTTTGTCTAAACATTGGACTCACTTTGGTTGTCTATGTTGGTGCCGTGCGGGTTAACGAGGGATGGATGAAACCGGGTGTCATCTTGGCCTTCCTCACCTATTTTAATCTGGTTATGCAAAGCATTATGGCCATCAACAGAATGTTTATGATGATTAGCAAAGCCTCAGCTTCCGCGGGGAGAATCGAAAGTGTACTCAATGCAAATGAAGGACTCCCGCTTTCCACCGCGCAACCAAAAGAGAATACACCGTTTATCACCTTTGATGATGTATCCTTTGTCTATCATCACAGCAAACATTTAGACAACCAAACACTGCCCATGACACTCGATCGCATCACATTCACACTGGAAAAAGGCGAATCTCTCGGTATTATAGGGCCGACAGGATGCGGAAAAACCACGGTTATCAACCTATTAATGCGGTTTTATGATGTAGATAGCGGACGGATTTTAATCGACGGAGAAAACATAAAAACCATCCCCAAAGATAAACTCCACAGCCTTTTCGGCGTCGTGTTTCAAAATGATTTTATTTTCATGGATTCTTTATATGAAAATATATCCTTTGGCCGCAATCTCGACATGGAAGAAATCAAAAAGGCAGCAGTTGATGCTCAAGCTTTTTCCTTTATCGATTCTCTTGATGACAAATTCAAGCACATGGCAGATATCAAGGGAGGCAATCTGTCGGGTGGGCAAAAACAGCGACTTTTAATTGCACGCGCCTTGGCAGGAAACCCGGATATATTGATATTGGACGATGCCTCCAGTGCGCTCGATTACAAAACCGATGCCAAACTGCGCAAAGCGGTGATGGAAAGCCATCGAGAATCTGCAACCATTATGATCGCGCAAAGAATCAGTTCAGTCATGGGGATGGACCGCATACTTGTGCTGGATAACGGCCGCTGTATAGGCTATGATACCCACGAAAAACTTCTTGAAACTTGTGATACCTATCGCGAAATTTATCACGCCCAAATGGGCGCTTTGGATTGAGGGGGTGTAAAAATTGCCACCACCCGTAGAACGCGGCAAAAGTCAGGAACGCCCAAAGGACACAAAAAAATCACTGCGCAGACTCCTTTCTTATCTCGCCGCTTTTAAATGGACTGTTCTCATCCTATGTGTATTTGCATTTATAAGCAATCTGTTGAATTTACTTGGCCCAAAATTTGCAGGCATGGCCATCGGCGAAGCCGATGCAGGTGTTGGAAAGGTAGATTTTGGCAAGGTTGGATATTATGCGTTTGCAATGTTAATTTCTTACGTTTTCGCATCCATCCTCAGCTTTTTTGTACATATAGGAATGATGCGTGTCAGCCGCAAGGTAGCCAACCGCATGCGAAAAGATGTCTTTGATAAGATGATGAAATTGCCTGTAAGTTATTTTGACCGCAATCAGGCAGGCGATATTCTCAGCCGCATCAGTTACGATGTCGATGTGGTCTGCACTTGTCTTTCAACAGATGTGGTTCAAATACTCACTTGTATCGTCACAGTCATCGGCTCACTCATCATGATGTTCTCCCTGTCTCTCCCCCTCACACTCTGTATGCTAGTTACACTTCCGATGGCTATTATCTACACCCGATGGATGGGCGCGAAAACACGTCCGCGTTATTCTAAACGCAGTGTAGCTTATGGCGCTATGAACGGGTTTGTGGAAGAAATGTTCTGTGGACAAAAAACCATTGTTGCATACGCACAGGAAGAGACTGTCTGTAAGAAATTCGAAAAAATCAATCATCGTGCCGCCGATGCGTATTTTCATGCCGACAGTTTAGGTATGACCATGGGTCCCGTCATCAACTTTATCAACAACCTCGGACTTGCCATCATAGGTCTCGTGGGTTCACTCCTTTATTTTGCGGGAAGTGTGGGACTTGACAGAATCTCCAGTTTCATTCTATATTCACGCAAGTTTTCAGGCCCCATCAACGAAATTGCAAATGTTATCAATGAACTCTATTCCGCCCTCTCCGCCTCGGAACGTATTTTTAGAATGTTAGACGAAGAAGAAGAGGTTGCAGACCTCCCTGAAGCTGTAGAACTCGCAAACGTTTTAGGCAACGTTGCCATGCAAAATGTTTCATTTTCCTATATTCGCGGACGCGAGGTGCTTCACAATTTTACCATGGAAGCCAAAGCAGGACAAACCATCGCCATTGTCGGTGAAACCGGCGCGGGAAAAACGACAATCATCAACCTTTTGATGCGTTTTTATGATATAGACAGCGGTTCTTGTACGATCGATGGCAAGGAAATCAATAAAATTAAACGAGAAAGCTTGCGTCGTAGTTTTGCCATGGTTTTACAGGACACTTGGCTTTTCGAAGGAAGTG
This sequence comes from Eubacteriales bacterium, assembly GCA_045536965.1. GTDB lineage: Bacteria > Bacillota > Clostridia > Oscillospirales > SIG627 > UBA5448. Next base: position 1,554 of record JAZSON010000006.1, on the reverse strand, counting down.
TCTATGAAAACATTGCCTACGGCAAAGAAGATGCGACACTCGATGAAGTCATACAGGTTGCCAAAGCCGCCCACATTCACGATTATATCACCTCTCTCCCCCAAGGATACAACACAGTGATAACGGATGATGGCGGTAACATCAGCAAAGGACAAAAACAGCTCCTGACAATCGCTCGTGCAATGCTGTATAACACCGAAATGCTGATTCTCGACGAGGCTACCAGTAATGTAGATACCCACACCGAGCAAAAGGTGCAAGCCGCCATGCATAAACTCATGGAAGGCAAGACTTGTTTTGTCATAGCGCACCGCCTTTCAACTATACAAAACGCCGATAATATCTTGGTTATCAACGGCGGTAATATTGTTGAACAGGGTGATCACAACACTCTGCTCGCGGCAAAGGGAACCTATTATAAACTATATGCAAGTCAATTTGCATAAGAGGTATCCATATGGACATTTTATTTTCGGACAACGAAATCGTTGTCTGCGTTAAACCGATAGGTTTAGATGCGGAACACGCATTACCAGATCAACTGAGCGAAACACTCGGTGGTCAAATTTTCACTGTACATAGACTGGATATAAACGTAGGCGGTGTTATGATTTATGCCAGAACCAAAGCTGCCGCCGCCTTACTTTCTCGTTTGATCCAAAACAATGAAATGATCAAAGAATACGTTGCGCTGGTACACGGGGATGTTCCGGCAAGCGGCGATTGGCAGGATCTCCTATTTAAAGACAGTCGTAAAAATAAAGTTTTTGTTGTAAACCGTCAGCGCAACGGTGTAAAAAGCGCACGCCTTGAGTACACAAGACTCACTTCAACCGATCCCGCTCTCGTTCGTGTGCGTCTCCACACAGGCAGAAGCCATCAGATCCGCGTCCAATTTTCAAGCCGAGGATTTCCGTTGGTCGGAGATCATAAATACGGTGCCCATGATCACGAGAACGCCCCATTTTTATACTCTTGCTGCATCACTTTTCCATACAAAGGAAAAACGCTATCTATTAGCCACATGCCCGCTTGGGCACAAACGATCGATTAAATTCCAAAAGCCCCGATTGTCAAAAAACAATCAGGGCTTTAAGGAACGGATATCATTATAAAAAACCTCTTTTGTCAGGTAGACAAAAGAGGTTTTTTACATGCGAAAGAGCAGTATAACGGTGCGTAAATGTAGGTAAGAAAAGCGAAAAGGTGCTTGAATAGTCAAATGACTTCAATCTTGCCTATGATATGACGATTTAATTCCGCCAAATCCTCCGCAGGAATCCAGAATTCTTGGTGATAACTTGCCCCTACTGTTTGAATATCAAATTGAGAAATATAGGCATCGTCAATTTCGAATGTGGTAACATATCCTGCATAACCTGAGTTAGCAGATGTCTTATTCCATTTTTCTGCAATTTCACGGGCGTATTTTTCATTTAGGACAGGATAGAAAATAGGCTGTTCGGGAAGCCTTGGCGGATACTCCCTGTAATCCGTGTGGGCGATTAAATCCAATTCTGCTTGTCCGACGGGGCGATATAATCTCATAAACAG
>JAZSON010000012.1:0-300137 GCA_045536965.1 Eubacteriales bacterium | reverse complement strand
GACGAGTATCTCCAAAAAAAGAGTGAATTGAATGAACTAAAGGCTCAGTATACTGTCAAGCTTTTGGAGATTGAAAAAGAAATACAACGTCTGAAATCCGATAAAGCAGTGACGGCGTCAAGACTTGCAAAAGCGAAAGCTAATTATGAGGCTATACTGAAAAAACGTTCAATCAACGATATTTCCGCAAGAGCACTGTCGGATGTCATGGAAAAGCTGTTCGCGGGACATGTGAACGCGAGATTGGATCAGTATCTGAGTATGCTACAGGATTAAAAAATACCGGATGGCTATGACAAGTCGTCCGGTATTGCTTTTTGGGGGGTGAATAATAAGCAAATTTTACTCGATCCTCTATTTGAACCTGTGCAAAACAACACGAAATTCCTTGTGTCGGTCTTCAAAATACATAGAGTCCTAATTCTTATACTTGAGAAGTATTTTTGACCAGTTTTGCACTGGTCAAATTGTGGTCAAAAATTTCTGCAGAATTAAAATTTGTGCAGAATATTGAAAAAATGACCGTTTTCAAGGGTTTTAAGCCTCAAAAACGGTCTATTTTTGGTCGAAGTGACAGGACTCGAACCTGCAGCATCCTGGTCCCAAACCAGGCGCGCTACCAATTGCGCTACACCTCGAAGTATAAAATTGTGGTCAAAAATATAGGGTTTACAGAACTGGTCAAAATTGTGGTCAAACGATACATTTAGGAAGTATAAAGTGCGAAAAGTCCAGTGTTTATGCGGGTTTTTGAGGATTGGGGTCTTGCGATATACTTAGCTCCCAAAGCACGCGCGCTACCAATTGCGCCACACCTCGTTATTTTATTTTATTCTTCTTACTTTTATTTACTCTTTCCTTGCTTTGTCCGCCCTGCTTGCGGTGCCCGAAATCCCTTTGTTCGCTTTCGCTCTCGGAATTTCGACCGCTACGCCTTTTCGCTCTCCCTGCTTTCGCCACCGGCGGCGGTCGCGCTCAAAACCCAAAGCACGCGCGCTACCAATTGCGCCACACCTCGTTGTGATTCTATCCCATGAAGATGCCCACCAGACTCACTCATTATATCATGTATTTATCGATTATGCAAGAGATGATATGTTTTTTCTTGTATATGTTTGCCGGAATACCGCCAAGAAATAAAAGCAACTCCAAAAATATAGTATGTATCTGGCAGAAAGACTTGATTTTTATCCGTTTTGATGTATAATAGAGTGTGTATATTTGGGAGTTTTTTCTAACTGATGTTTTTCGGCAAAAACATCGGCTTTTACAACGGTCATTCTTTACTTTTTGCCATAAAGAATATGTTGCCGCAAAATCGGATATACCGATAAAAAGGGGAATACCATGACAGAAAGAAAAAGTAAAATCAATTATTATTTGGACATCGCCCAAGCAGTCGCCGGGCGCGGAACTTGTCTGCGCCGTAACTACGGTGCAATCATTGTCAAAAATGATAACATTGTTTCCACCGGCTACGTCGGTGCGCCGCGTGGCAGAAAAAACTGCTGCGATTTGGGATATTGTCATCGCGAAGCCTTGCATGTGCCCCGCGGGGAACGGTATGAACTGTGCCGTTCCATTCACGCCGAAGCCAACGCAATTATCGCCGCTAAACGCGAGGAAATGATGGATGGCACACTGTTCTTGGTTGGGATTTCCGCCGACACGGGAGAGCTTGTGCCCGACGGTTGCTGCTGTCAAATGTGCAAACGCATGGTCATCAACGCGGGTTTAAAACAAGTCATTGTTCGTAACACCGCTGAGGAATACACAATTTACAATGTGTCAGACTGGATCGAGCACGATGATAGTCTGGACGGAACGATGGGGTATTGATTATGAAAAAGACATTGCTTTGTATCGCAGCCTTTTTACTCCTTTTCTCCCTTGTTTCCTGCGAAAGCGCATGGGAACAGGAAGATGGCATGCTCATTGTAAACATCGAAGGAACCGATATTTCCTATAAACGCTATGAAAACTACATGGCGGTTTCGGTCAAAATCGGCACCGTAATCGCAGAGACCGAAGAATCGGAATATTTTGCTGTATCGGGTCTGGATATGAAAAAATATCTGTGCACACATCCCGATCGCGGCTCGGTGGTTTATGCCGAGCAATCGATTGAACTGCCGCAATTAAAAGGATTCAATCCCACCGAAGTATACGTTTGCTATATCGCCAACAATAACACGGTCGCCCAACCGCTCGAAAATGCCGCGGTGCTTGAACAACTTGTCACCCAGATGAGTGATAACCAGGTAACCGCCATGCCAACCGTGGTCCATCAAAGCTATATCCTCGATTTCGTCTCCAAAGATTATCCAAGCCTTTACTATTCGCTTCGCTTTGTGGTAGACAGACAGGGCAACGGATATTTGATTGATCGCCAAACCAATCGATGCGTTTCCCTTTCGGCCGAGGTCACGCAAGCATTGATCGTATGAACGTACTCTTTGTTTGTACCGGCAACACCTGCCGCAGCCCCATGGCCGCCGCTGTATGTGGCGCGCTTGCAAACGCAAAAGGGCTGCACATCAAGGCTTCATCGGCAGGCCTCTTTGCCCGCGACGGCGCGCCCGCTTCATCCGAAACGGTTGCCGTTTTGGCGGAAAAAGGCATTTGCTTAAAGCACAGCGCCCGTAAACTGACCCCTGCGCTGGTGGAAGCGGCCGATATTTTGATCCCCCTCACCCCCGAACACCGCGGTTTTATTTTACAAAATTTCCCCACCGCCAAGGAAGAAAAAATCGTCTGTTTGCCCGCCTCCATTAAAGATCCTTTTGGAGGAAATTTGCAGGTTTACCGTGATACTCTGACCGAGATCGTTCGGGGTGTCCATGATTTTTTGCAGGATTTTGAAGCCAAAGCAACGGTGGAAATACTCCCTATGGAAGCAGGCCATCTTGATGAAGTGTATCGGCTGGAAAAAATGTGTTTTTCAGACCCTTGGAGCAAAGACTCCGTCCGAGAGCTTCTGTTCCATCCCCACGGCAAGGCATATATCGCCGCCGCCGGAAATCAGGTGGCGGGATATATTTTTTTGTTTTTTGATTCGGTCGAAGCAACCGTTGGCAACATTGCCGTTGCTCCCGCGTTCCGCGGATACGGTATCGGCGAAAAGCTGATGCAAACAATCATAGACGATGCCAAACAAAAGGGGCTGCAATGGATCACGTTGGAAGTGCGCTCCCGTAACATACCCGCCATTACACTTTACCAAAAACTCGGATTCTCCATCGTCGGTTCCCGCAAAAACTACTATAAAAACCCAACCGATGATGCCCATTTAATGAAGCTGTTGTTACAGGGAAAGGAATAATCATGCGTATACTGTCTTTTGAATCCTCCTGTGACGAGACGGCGGTTGCCGTCGTAGAAGACGGAAGAAAGGTCTTGTCCGACAAAATCGCTTCCCAAATCGCGCTGCACAGCCGATTCGGTGGCGTTGTTCCAGAAATCGCATCGCGCGCCCACACCGAAGCCATCGTGTCTCTGACACAACAGGCGCTGAATGATGCAAACTGCACACTGGATGACATCGATGCCATTGCCGTGACCCACACCCCGGGTCTTCTCGGTGCTTTGCTGGTAGCAGTCGGGTTTGCAAAATCCCTCGCTTATACCACAAAAAAACCGCTTGTCGGCGTCAATCATATTCAGGCGCATGTTGCGGCTTGTTATCTTGCCCACCCCGATTTAAAACCGCCTTTTATTGCCCTTGTCATTTCGGGCGGCCACACTGCGCTTTATCATGTAAGCGACTATACCTCCTATACACGCATCGGCACCACGCGCGATGATGCCGCGGGCGAAGCCTTTGACAAAGTCGGGCGTGTTCTCGGCGTTCCCTATCCGGGCGGGAAGGTTTTAGACGAAATGGCCGCAAAAGGAAAAAGCGGCACGTATTCTTTCCCTCAGCCTCTTGTAAAGGATTCGCCGTTTGACTTTTCCTTCTCGGGATTAAAGACCGCCGTCATCAACCGTCTACACAACGACAACCAAAAAGGCATTGCAATCGTCCCCGAAGATGTTGCCGCCGATCTGACCGATGTGGTCGTGTCGGCTATCCAAAATCGCGTCAAACACGCCCTTGAGCGTTATCCTGCCACCCAAATGGTGCTGGCGGGCGGCGTATCAGCCAACAGTCATATTCGCAAAGGTCTCCAAGCCCTTTGTGATGAAAAAAATGTCCGTTTATTCCTACCGCCGCTCTCTCTTTGCGGCGACAACGGCGCCATGGTCGGTGCGCAAGGATACTATGATTTGATGGCCGGAAAACGAGATTCAATCACCTTAAACGCCTTTGCAACAGGTCACACTTGTTAACCATAAGCCGTGACATAAAACACGCCATAATTGTGGAAAACCCTGTGGAAAACATGCGAAAACTCCCAAAAAAGCGGGAGATAGCAGGGGTTAAAATGTGGAAAAGGCCGTGGAAAATGTGCAATCTTATTGAACAATTTTTTGACATAACAGTAAAAAGGAGTAAAGAAATATGGAAATCAAAAATCGCAAGGATATCGAAAAAGCAACCGAAAAATTTGTCGCTCTGCTCGAAAAACAATTAGAGCGTTGTGAGCGCATGAAAGAGGATAAGGAATTTTTAGACTACGCCTCATTGGACACCCTTCGCATCGGCGTATGCGGCGGTGACGGCATCGGTCCTTACATCACAAACGAAGCCGCGCGTGTGCTCGCACATCTGCTCGCCCCCGAAATCAAGAGTGGTAAAGTGGAGCTGGTTCCCATCGACGGATTGACCATCGAAAACCGCGTTGCCTGCAATAAAGCCATCCCCGACGATGTGCTTGAGCAATTGAAAAGCTGTCCCGTTATTCTGAAAGGGCCGACCACCACCCCCCGCGCAGGCGATCCCTGGCCCAACATCGAATCGGCCAATGTGGCCATGCGCAAATCCCTCGATCTGTTCGCCAATGTACGTCCCGTGAAAGTGCCTGATCAGGGTATTGACTGGACCTTCTTCCGCGAAAATACCGAGGGCAGTTATGCCGTCGGCAGCCAAGGTGTCAATGTAACCGACGATCTTGCCATCGATTTCGTGGTCACCACCAGTGAAGGCACCGACCGTGTCGTCAAACTGGCGTATGAATATGCGCGCGCCAACGGAAAAAATCACGTGGCCATTGTTACCAAAGCAAACGTCGTTAAAACGACCGACGGTAAGTTTTTAAACCGCGCCATGGACATTGCCGCCAACTATCCCGAAATCCGCACAACCGACTGGTATATCGACATCATGACCGCAAAATTGGTGGACGAAAAACGACGCACCGATTTCCAAGTCATGGTGCTCCCCAATCTTTACGGCGATATTCTGACCGATGAAGCTGCAGAATTCCAAGGCGGCGTCGGCACGGCGGGAAGCGCAAATCTGGGCAAAAAATATGCAATGTTTGAAGCCATTCACGGCTCGGCACCCCGCATGGTCACCGAAGGCAGAGCACAATATGCCGATCCCTGCTCCATGCTCCGCGCCGTCGTAATGCTTCTCTCCCACATCGGCTATCAAGACCGCGCCAACGATTTGGAACGCGCTTTGGATTTTTGTATGTTCGAAGATAAGCGCTTGACGGTAACCGGCCGCGACAACGGCGCAACCACCGCGCAGTTTGCCGACTATGTCATGGAAACATTGAACAACATTCGTAAATAAGGAGTCAATTATGAAAATTTCTATTACCGTTGAACAATACGGCACAATGACCGCCGAATTATATCCTGAAATCGCCCCTGTTACAACCGAAAACTTTGTCAAGCTCATCGAAGAAAAGTTCTTCGACGGACTGATCTTCCACCGCATCATCGAGGGCTTTATGATCCAAGGCGGCGGCTATACCGCAGATTTTGCACACAAAGACGCCCCCTCTATTGTAGGCGAATTTGCGGCAAACGGACGTAAAAACGACTTAAAACACACCCGCGGTGTTCTCTCTATGGCCAGAACCATGGATCCCAACTCCGCCTCCAGCCAATTTTTCATCATGCACCGTGACGCTCCGCACCTTGACGGACAATATGCCGCTTTCGGCAAAGTAACCGAGGGCTTGGATGTGGTAGATGCCATTGCTTCGGTGAAAACCGATTTCCAAGATTGCCCCCGCGTTCCCGTTGTCATCAGCGAAATCCGCATGATTAACGATTGAGGTCTGTCCATGTCTTCTTCTGCATCGCCTCGCAGCATTCGACTGTGTGAAGGTGTTTGTCTTAGGTTGATCCCCCATGACAAAACCAAAAACAACCACCTTTCTATCCATTTTCTTTCGGATCTGAATAAAGAAACGGCCGCTTATGCGGCTCTGCTTGCGCGGGTTTTGACGCGCGGCTGCGCCGCATATCCGACCTTGCGGGATATTTCTGCCCGTTTGGACGGATGCTACGGTGCCGATATAGACGCGGGAGTCGATAAGTTCGGTGAAACCCATACCTTGACCTTCTCCTGCGACTGGCTCAAGGATGCTTACAGCTATGACGGCATGGCCATAACCGAAACGGTTTTGGAAACAGCAAGACAAATACTGTTTTATCCGCTTTTGGAAAAAACAAGCGGCTCCACCGGCTTTTTGGCCGAATATGTGCGCAGCGAAAAAGAAAATCTTTATGATACCATCGCCGCCGAAATCAACAACAAGGCTACCTACGCCCGCAAGAGAATGTACGAAATCATGTGCGAGGGCGAACCGTTTGCCGTTTCGATCTTAGGTGAAAAAGATGTTCTGGAAGCCATCACGCCCAGCGCGCTCTATGATTTCTATTTATCCATGTTAAAATCCGCCCAAGTCGAAATTTATTTTGCAGGAAGCGGTGTGGATGAAATCAAACTCCAAAACACTCTGCGCTCCTTCTTTGAAGAAATCGCACGGGACATCAAACCGCTCGCTCCTCCGATGCAAATCACCAAAAACGATACGATCTCCCGCGACGAAACGATGGATATAAACCAAGCCCATTTGGTGCTCGGTTATCGCACAGGCATCACCATGCAACAAGAGGGTTACGCCGCATTTTCCGTGTTCAACGCCCTGTTTGGCGGCGCGGTCAGCAGTCGTCTTTTTGCCATCATTCGAGAAAAGATGCACCTTTGCTACACCGTTACATCTTCCCCCGAAAGCATTAAAGGGGTCATGTTGGTGTATGCGGGCATTGCTGAGGAAAACAGAGAAAAGGCACACGAGGGAATTCGCTCGCAGCTTTCTTTGATCGCCAAGGGTGATTTTACCGACAAAGAGTTGGAAGATGCCCGCGCTTATATGCACAGCGTATTGCAGGGATTGGAGGATTCTCCCTCCGCCTTGAGCACTTGGTATCTTGTCAGACAGATCGCAGGCATCACGGATGCTTCCCCTCAAAAAAGCATGGAAGCTTTACAATCGGTTACCCGCAAAGATGTTATGAAAGCAGCAAACTCTATCCGCGAAAGCTGCGTATATTTCCTTGCCCCCGAAAGGAGTCAGGCATGATTTTTGACTTAAAACAATATCCCACCATCGGCGAAAGCTGTTATGTGGGACGCCATGCATCGGGTTTGGAGGTCATTGTTATCCCCAAAGACCACATTTCTTCCTATGCACTTTTAGGCACACGTTACGGCGGCATTGATACCACCTTTCGTTTAAACGAAGAAAAGGACTTCACCGTTGTTCCCGATGGTGTGGCGCACTTTTTAGAGCATAAATTGTTTGAAAATGAAGACGGCACCGATTCGCTCAACCTTTTTGCCGCGCTCGGCGCCCGTCCGAATGCCTATACCTCGTCTGATATGACCGCCTATCTCTTTTTGGCAACCGATAAAATTTATGAAAACCTTGAGATTTTATTAAAATTCGTTTACAGCCCCTACTTTACCAAGCAAACCGTTCAAAAAGAAATCGGCATCATCGGCCAAGAAATCCGCATGGGCAATGATAACCCCTATCGCAACATGTACTATGGACTTTTGGAAGCCATGTACGAAAAACATCCCGTGAGTTTGGAAGTGGCGGGAAGCGAAGAATCTATTGCCCGCATCACCCCCGAACTTCTTTACCGTTGCCACGCCGCGTTTTATCATCCCTCCAATATGACGCTTTGTGTTTGCGGAAAATTCGAACCCGAAAAAGTGGCAGATCTGTGCGACAAATATTTGCCGCGCACAGAAAAGCCAATCATCGAAAACATTTTCCCCGAAGAAAGAGAAGATGTCTTAACAAAACGGGTCTCTCAACAGATGCCGGTAGCGCTCCCCCTCTTTTTTGCGGGTTTAAAGCTAAATGTGCTGTCTGTTCCTCCCATGCAAGCCTACGCCGAACATGAAATCCTATTAGATGTTCTGTTTGGTAACGGGTCGGATTTTTACGGAAAAATGTACGATGCGGGACTCATCAACGACCGCTTTGAATCGGGTTGCAACATCGGACGCTCCTACCGCTACTGCTTGTGGCAGGGTGAAAGCCGCGATCCCGATGCCGTCAACGCAGAAATTCTCCGTACAATCGAGGAAGCCAAAAAAACAGGCATTGACCCCATCGCCTTCGAACGCTGTAAAAAATCGCTCTACGGACATACCGTCGAAAACTTCAATTCTCCCGCAGGTATCGGCGACTCTTTTATGGATTGGCATTTTTTGGGCGGCAGCATTTTCACATTGCCCGAAGCCATTGCAAACGTTACCATAGAAGGCGTCACCGCATGCCTAAACAGAGACTATCATCCCGAAAAAATGTGTATTTCTATCGGAACACCCGAGTGAAAGGAGCCGTAATATGACGAATATGGTTGGATTTCCCGGTCTGGGCATCGAACCTTTTTCCATGAGCAGGGTCGCTTTCGAGTTTACTCTGTTTGGAAAAGAAATTTCGATTGCTTGGTACGGCATCATCCTCACTTGTGCCATTCTCGTATCCTGCCTATACGCTTGGCGTAAGCTTACAAAGGCAGGTCTGTTAAACACCGATCAGTTTCTCGATCTGGCACTCTGGGCAATACCGCTTTCGGTACTTGGCGCCCGTCTTTATTTTGTAATCGCGCAATTTGGCGATTATTTTCTCAACGATACCCGTGCTTGGTGGGAGTTTCTTGCCGTTTGGCAAGGCGGACTTGCCATTTACGGCGCAATCATCGCAGGGTTTTTCACCGTATTAATCTTTTCCCTCATTAAAAAAATCAATCCTTGGCAAGTTTTCGATTGCGCCGCGCCTGCGCTCATGCTGGGACAGGCCATCGGCCGCTGGGCAAACTTTGTCAATGCCGAGGCATATGGCATCCAAACCGATCTGCCGTGGCGCATGTCAGTTAACGGCGCGCAAGTACACCCGACCTTCTTGTATGAATCTCTTTGGAACATCATTGGGTTTATCGCATTGCAATTTTTGATGAAGAAAAAGAAATTTGCAGGACAAGTCTTATCCTTGTATGTCTCTTGGTATGGATTGGGACGCTTTTGGATCGAGTGGATCCGCAGTGATTCACTGCCATACGGCGCGGATTTCCGCATTTCTCAAATCGTAGCCGCCGTCTGCTTTATCGGCGGTATCGCCGCCTTCTTCGTGCTCAGGCGTATCCATGAAAAGGCCGCCTTTGAAGCCGCCATGGAAGAAGCCGTAAACGACGAGTTGGAAGAAACCCATTACACAATCGATAGCGATGAGGCTTCGGTTGTGTACGAAGACACCAAAGAAAATAACGAAAAAGAAAATAATACCGAAAACAAAGGGGAAGAATAATGGCTATATTGATGGATGGAAAACAAACCTCTCAAAGAGTACGCAACGAAATCAGCGAGGCGGTTGCCGCCCGCAAAGCGGCAGGACTTCCCGTTCCCGGACTTGCCGTTATATTGGTAGGCGAAGACCCTGCCTCTCAGGTCTATGTGCGCAACAAACAAAAGGCCTGCGAAGAAGTCGGCTTTTATTCCGAAAAACATACGCTCCCCGCAAATACCACCCGCGAAACGCTGCTTGCTCTCATTGATAAACTCAACAATCAGAAAAATATTCACGGCATTTTGGTACAGCTCCCTCTTCCCAAAGAGAGCGGCATTGCCGAAGAAGATGTAATCCAAGCCATCGACCCCGCCAAGGATGTCGATGCTTTCGGATATGCCAATGTGGGTCGCATCACGGTTGGAAACGCTTCGTTTCTCCCCTGCACTCCCGCAGGCGTAATGGAGCTTTTGCACACTTACGGTATTGATCCTGCGGGCAAAGAAGCGGTTGTCATCGGAAGAAGTAATATTGTCGGAAAACCGCAAGCTCTTTTGCTCCTTGCTGAAAACGCCACCGTTACAGTGGCACACTCCCGCACCCCCGACCTTGCCGCCGTTACTCGCCGCGCCGATATTGTGGTAGCCGCGGTCGGCAAAGCCCGCCTCATCACCGCCGATATGATCAAAGAAGGCGCCGTAGTCATCGACGTCGGTATGAATCGTGACGAAAATGGCAAACTTTGCGGCGATGTGGACTTTGAAAGCGTCAGCCAAAAGGCCTCTTACATCACCCCCGTTCCGGGCGGTGTCGGCCCTATGACCATTGCCATGCTTTTGCAAAACACCCTCACGGCAGCCAAGGAAGCAGATAAAAGAGGATGAAACGTTTTTTCACCCTCATTCTCACTTTCCTGTTCCTGCTCTGCCCCATCTCCTGTGCAGAGGAGCCGACCACCGATCAAGAACCTTCCGAAGAGGAACAAAAAGGGTATCTTTTTGCCCTACCGGGCGATGAAGCGGTGCTGGAAATGCGCTCCTTGGGCAATGGATTTGTTTTGCTCAGCCGCTCCAACGGAAAATGGAATGTAACCTATACCGATATTACCAACAAAATATTAACCGAAACACTCCTGTCGATACCCGCCGACACCGATGAAACCCCTGTTTTTCACACCTTTTCGGACGACGAGGAGTTCGGATTTATTTATCTCAATCATCGGCTGTTTTTCGTCTCCCCCAAAAGCGGTCAATATGCTGAATACACCCCGCCTAAGGGAGTCGACCTGACAAAAGCACTTTATCACGGCGGAGAGTTTTACTATCCCGCCGCTGACGGTGTCCTTTCTTCAAGCTTTCAATTTGAGTCTTATACCCTATTAAACAGCGCACCCATCGAAAATTTTGGAGGACTCGCAGCCATTGAAAGCCAAACGCAAACCGTTTATTATGCCACACGCGACGATGCAGGGTACACCGGCATTTCCTCTTTTGTGCGAGGCAAAGAAGGCTTTAACACCGTTTGTTCTATACAATTCGATACGTTCATGCCCTTGAAAAACGGGCAGGTGCTTTTGACAAAAACAGCATCCGACGGTGTTACCTATACCAAACTCAACTGCGCCACGGGTGAAAAGCAGTCGTTGTTTTTGCCTATCAAACGAAATTATCGTGTCTTATCATACAGTCTAAACGGCGCTTGTTTGGGCGGTATTTGTTATAAAGACATTGATAAAAACCGTACGGCTCTCGATGTGTACGATCTAAACAGCGGCAGTTTGATCCAGCGCTACGATTTGGTATACGCCGCCCTCTATGACAAAATCGCTCTATCGGACAGCGGACAATATGTTCTTTATTGCCGTAAAACAAGGGACGGACGGGTCATTTGTTATCTGGATGTAACCGAAAACACCATCAAGTGATGGAAAACGGAGAAAACGGATGAAAAAAAGCAAACACATTGGAAGCATTCTATTTTTAATATTGCTGATTGGATTGACGTTTTTCTTCCTGCTGAAAAACTTGGATCTGGCAGATTTGGGCAATATCATAGCAGGTGTAAAAATCGGCTATTTGATCCTCGGGATGGTTTTGATCGCCTTGTTCCTTTGCGGAGAAGCCCTTGTTTTTCGTCTGGTGATGAAAAAAACAGGACATCCGATCTCCTTTAAATCATCCTATATATATGCCGCAATCGACTATTATTTCAGTTGCATTACCCCATCGGCCAACGGCGGACAACCGGCACAGATATACTATATGAACAAAGACGGCGTTCCGCTTTCCAAAACAGGTGTGGCCATTTTTGTTTACGGATTTATTTATAAAGCGGTGCTGATCCTGTTCGGCATTGCGGCTGTTTGCTTGGTTCCCGCCTTTATTTTTGACAGCGGCCCGCTGATGATCACCTTGTTTTTCTTCGGAGTCATCTGCGATGTGGGTGTGTTTGCGCTGCTTTTGACCGCCCTGCTTCGTCCTACGCTTCTTCGCCGTCCCGTTTTCTTCTTCATCCGCCTTTTTGCAAAATTGCGCTTGGTTTCCGATCTTGACAAAGCGCTGGAAGGCGCCGAAAAGCAACTGGAAGATTACCGCGAGGCATCCTGCGCCTGTAAAAAATCCCCCTCTTTATTGATTTCGTCCTTTCTCATCGTTTTGGTGCAACGCACCATACAATATTCCATTGGGTATATTGTTTATCTTGGCTTGGGTCTTTCCGGAGAAAGCTTTTTCACCCTCTTTTGTATTCAAGTCATCAGCGCTTTTGCAGCAGATTCTCTCCCTCTTCCCGGCGGTATCGGCGCCTCGGAAGCCATTCACCTATCTCTTTATTCCCGTGTATATTTTGAAACGTCCTTGCGATCGGGTGCCATGCTTTTGACCCGTGGACTGAATTACTATTTTCTTTTGATTTTATCCGCCGCCGTCAGCATTGCCAACATCATCCGACTTGCTTTGCGCGAACGCAAAACCAGTCTGATTGAAAAATAAAGGAGTTGCCTTATGAGTACAGAAACTAAAAAAGGTGCATTTTCGGTACAAACCGAGAACATTTTTCCCGTTATTAAACGGTGGTTATATTCCGAAAAGGATATTTTCCTCCGCGAATTGGTATCCAATGCCTGCGATGCCATCACCAAACAACGCCGCCTGATTTCTCTCGGACAGATTCCCGACACCGAAGATGCTTTTGCAATTCGCGTCACCGTAGATGAAAAGGCAAAAACCCTTTCCATTTGCGACAACGGCATCGGCATGACCGAAGAAGAAGTCGACAAATTTATCAATCAAATCGCCCTTTCGGGTGCGGTGGATTTTCTGCAAAAATATGAAGGACAAGAAGGCGAGTCGACCAAAAGCGGCATCATCGGTCACTTTGGTCTCGGCTTCTATTCCGCCTTTATGGTGGCCGACAAAGTAGAAATCATCACCAAATCCTTTGTAGAAGACGCTCCCGCCGTCCACTGGACAGGCAGCGACGAAGGCGACTATGAAATGACCGCCTCAACCCGCGCTTCTCGCGGTACAGATATTATCCTCCACATCTGCGATGACGAAAAAGAATACCTGAATTTTGCCACCGTGCAATCTGTCATCCAAAAATACTGCGCTTTCATGCCCGAGGAAATCTATCTTGTCAATGCGGATGCCGAAAAGAAAAACGAAGAAGAAAAACCTATCAACGACACCCACCCGTTGTGGTTGAAACGTCCCGCCGATGTTTCGGAAGAGGAATACAAAGAGTTTTATCATAACGTTTTCTTCGATATGAAAGAACCGCTTTTTCACGTTCATATCAATGCCGAATACCCGTTAAACTTCAAAGGTATTTTGTATTTCCCCCGCCTTTCCCACGAATATGAAAGCCTGGAAGGTCAGGTCAAGCTTTTTTACAATCAAGTATTTGTAGCCGACAATATCAAAGAAGTCATCCCTGAATATCTGCTTCTTTTAAAGGGTGTTCTGGACTGTCCCGAATTGCCCCTCAACGTATCCCGCAGCTATCTTCAAACCAACGGCTATGTCGAAAAAATCTCGGCGCATATCTCCAAAAAGATCAGCGACAAGCTTTTGAGTCTCTTTAAAAACGAGCGCGCCACATACGAAAGCTTTTGGAATGACATTCGCCCCTTTGTGCAATATGGTTGTATGCGTGACAAAAAATTCATGGATCGCTTGAAAGATGCCCTTGTTTTCCGCACAACCGATGGGGAATGTTTGACCTTGAAAGAATATTTGGGGGACCAAACAAGCGGCACGGTCTACTATGTCAACGACGAAAAAACACAGATCAGCTATGTGAGAATGTTTAAAAATCAAGGCAAAAAAGTCGTCGTGATGGAAAGCATCATGGACGGCCAGTTCATCAATTTCCTTGAAGACCAAAACAAAGATGTGCATTTCGTGCGTGTCGATGGAGCAACCGATGATGTGCTCAAAGAAGGGGATGCCGAACCCGACGAAGAATTGACAAACCTCTTTAAGGACGCCATCGGAGAAAAGTGCCCCGACATCAAGCTTGCTCAACTCAAAGAGGAAAAAACGCCCGCTCTCATCACAAAATCCGAGCAAGAACGACGTTTTGCCGATATGATGAAAGTATATCAAGCAAGAAACGGCGCCGATATTCCCATGATGCCCGAAGCAGAAGCGCTTGTTCTGAACGTAAAGTCGCCTTTGATTCAAAAGGTTCGCATCATGCAAGACAAAGACCGCGCCAAAAAGATCGCCCGTCACATTTATTCCCTTGCACTGCTTGCAAGCCGTCCTCTACGCGACAATGAACTGGAAACATTGCTTTGTGACAGCGTCGAACTGATGGAAAATATGTAAGAGGTTTAAAATATGATTCGCCGCCTCCTGACTCAGGTCAAAAAAAGCGCAAAGGAAAACAAACGAACTTGTATATTCTTTGTTTTCCTCGCTTTGCTGTTGTCAGGGGCGGTTATCTTTTTTCACTTCAATGCCTTTCTTTATCCCTGTCCCATCGGAGAGGTCGTGGATGTGAAGACCGAAACGGTCGGCGTTTTCTACTCACCCGAAAATGATGCCGAAACCCACTATCTGCAAACCCTAACGATACGAATTGAAAACGGGGAAAACAAAGGACGGAAAATCGTCTGTCAAAACAGTTGCACCGACAGCGGAATTTATGATGAAACATATGAAGTTGGCGATATGGTGCTGCTCGAAGAAACCGATGGCGAATTTGCAGTCACAGGCACAAAACGGGATACCGTTACAGTGGGTGTGCTGGCTCTTCTGATTTTTGCCATCGTGGCAGTCGCGCGCTTAAAAGGCGTTTTCACTCTTGCCAGCGTAGTGGTCAACTGCCTCTTGTTTTCCATTGCTGTCAACGCCTACCTGTTCAACGGGATCAACATTGTACTGGTAGCAGGCGGCGTTTCAATTTTATTTTGTTGTATTACCCTTTTGATTGTCTGCGGATTTGGGAAAAAAGCCTTGGTTGCTATTATTTCCACCCTCTTATCGGTCGGCTTTTTAACGCTTATAACCTTTACAATCATCATTTTCGCAGATTTTGACGGTGTGTTTGCCGAGGGCCTTGAATACCTGATCATCGAAGCCGATTACCGTTTTACCTTTTTGGCCATGCTTTTGTTCGGTAGCTTGGGCGCCATTATGGACATCTGTGTCAGTATGACTTCGGGTCTTTTTGAACTCACCGAGCAGGACGAAAACATTTCATTCGCCGCCCTCAACCGCTCGGGAAAGGCCATCGGTCGGGATATTACAGATACCATGGTCAATGTTTTACTCTTTACATATCTTTGCGGAAGCATTCCCTCCATTCTTTTAATACAGCATAATGGTTTTGTGCTGGAAATCGGCACGGTTTCACTTGAGCTTACACGATTTTTGTGTGGCGCCTGTGGTATTACGGCATCGGTTGTCATCTCCCGACTCGTTTGCGTTTTTGCGCTGAAAAGGAGGAAGAAATCATGACACTATGGCTTCTCTTGGGGTTGTTTATCTTCCTCACCCTCCTTGCGGGCGGAAAACACGGTGTGCGTACCCTCATCACCCTTGCCATCAATTTTTTCTGTCTCTATCTCATTATCACCCTCATGAACAATGGCTTCCACCCTGTCATCACAGCCCTTTTGGGTTGCCTTTCCATCACAGCGATGATCTTGTTTTTCAATTGCGGGATCAATGCCAAAAGCGTTTCTTCGTTTTTGGCGGTTCTTGCGGTTCTGCTCTTGCAAAGCGCTGTCATTCTTTCTTTGACCGAAGCGGGTAATCTCGGCGGTTTCGGTTTTGAGGATTTAAACGATGTCGCGGGTTATTCTTACGACATCGGTATTCGTATTGCCACGGTTGCCGCCGCTTGTATCTTGGTCAGCTTAATCGGAGCAGTCACCGATACCGCCATTGCCGTCTCCACTGTAGTATTCGAAGTCAAAGTCAATCGCCCCGATGCTTCCTTTTTAGACCTCTTCCGTTCAGGTATGCACGTCGGAAGAGACATCACGGGTACCACCATCAACACTTTGTATTTTGCTTTTCTCGGAGAAGCCGCCACCCTTCTTCTTTGGTATCACATTTATGACTATTCTTGGTGGGAGCTTTTAAATTCAACCGTTTTCTGCCGTGAATTTATCAAAATCTGCTTTTCGGGCCTCGGTTGTATGCTAACCGTCCCGCTGACGGCAATCACCACCGCCGCCATGCTTGCAGGTCCGCTTCGCAGTTGGCCCGAAAAAGTCGAAAAAACCGCCAACAATATCAAAGTCTGGCTTTTCAAAGACGAAGATGCCGACAAAAAATAAAGGGCTGCCCATTGCAGCCCTCATTCCTATTTGCTTTCTAATAAAACCTATGATATAATAATGAAAAATTACTCGCCACGGTTTTTATCGGCAACCATCGCCTGATAGATGACATTTTTGGCAACCCCGCGATCCCGCGCCGCCGCTTTGATCGCATCCATTCCCGACAGACCCCGCTCGGTATAAAATCCGACATGGCTAACAATGTCTAAATCCTTCCAAAACACACCTTCTTCGGTGGTTTTGCCTTCCATGACCAACACAAATTCGCCGCGCACTTCATGGTCTTTGTAATACGCCGCAGCGCCTTTCAGGGTCAAACGGAGCACCTCTTCATTCTTTTTCGTCAGTTCTCGGCAAAGAGCAATCTGCCGATCTCCGACCGCTTCATACAATTCATCCAGCACTTTTTGTAAATCGTGCGGAGAGACATATAAAATCACCGTGCGTTTTTCTGTGGCAATTTCCTCCAGCCGCGCATGTCTTTCTTTCTTGTTTTCGGGTAAAAACCCCTCGAAGACAAACCGTTTCGTATCCAATCCCGACAAAGACAAAGCCACCACCGCCGCGCACGGACCGGGAACGGCAAACACGGGGATGCCTGCCTCGGCACAAAGCTTAACCATGTCGGCGCCGGGATCCGAAATAGCAGGCGTACCCGCATCGGTCACAAGGGCGCAATTCTCACCGTCCAAAAGGCGACGCACAAGTTGTTTTCCCCGCTGTTCACGATTGTGTTCATAATAACTAACCATCGGTTTGGACAGCGAAAAACACTGCAATAATTTCCCGGAAACACGGGTGTCTTCGGCCGCAATAAAATCAACCGACTCCAAAATAAATTGGGCGCGTGGGGAAAGATCCCCTAAATTTCCAATAGGCGTTGCCACTAAATACAGCGCGCCTTTTACCAATTCGTTTTCCATGTTTTCCTCCTGTCTTTTGTAAAAGACAACGATATTTTATCATATTTTTCGTTCCCCGTCAACCGATCCTTTTCAAGGGCCGAAATATAATTCAAGCAGAAACGAGGTTATTTTCATGTCAAAAGCGTATGAAAAAATCGAAAAATGTTACAAAGCCATTCGAGAACGTGTGGATTTTGAACCCGAGGTTGCGCTGATTTTAGGTTCCGGTTTGGGAGAATTTGCCGAAACCATCCGTCAAGTTGCCTCTGTTCCTTATAGCGAGATTGAGGGTTTCCCCGTTTCCACCGTATCGGGACACAACGGAAGATTTGTGTTTGGATATGTCGGTGATGTCAAAGTAGTCATCATGCAGGGCAGAGTACACTATTATGAAGGCTATTCGGTTTTTGATGTGGTTCTGCCTACCCGCATCATGGCAAAACTGGGCGCCAAGGTTTTATTTTTGACCAACGCGGCAGGCGGCGCCAATCCCACCCTCAACGCAGGCGATTTTATGCTCATTCGCGACCATATCATGTCATTTTTCCCCAATCCGCTTATCGGTGAAAATATCGATGAGTTGGGAGACCGCTTCATTGACATGTCAAAAGTTTATGATGAAAAACTGCAAAACACCATCCGTTCCGCGGCATCCTCGGCCAATATTCCTTTGCGCGAAGGTGTATATGTGCAGTTGACGGGCCCATCCTTCGAAACCCCCTCGGAAGTGCGTATGCTGCACGGTCTGGGTGCCGACGCCGTTGGAATGTCAACCGCCTGCGAAGCCACCGCTGCAAGACACGCCGGCATGAAAATCTGCGGTGTTTCCTGTATTACCAACAAAGGCGCAGGCATTTCCGCCACCCCTCTTTCTCATGAGGAAGTCAAGGAAACCGCCGACCGCGTTGCCCCTCTCTTCCGTCGTCTGGTGCATGACAGCATCGTTGCCTTTAAGGAAACGGGGTGCCTTTCATGACGCCCGATAATGTTCGTCTCTCTGATAATAATGACGCCGTTGTTATTCTCGATCAAACAAAATTACCAAACGAAACCGTTTATCTCACCCTAAGTTCTTTGGATGAGCTTTATGACGCCATTTATTTATTAAAGGTTCGCGGCGCTCCCGCCATCGGTATCTTTGCAGCCTACGCTATCTACGTGCTGGCAAAACAAATCAAAGCCGATTCCTTTGAAAATTTTTACCCCACATTTTGTAAGTATCGCGACCATCTTAACGCCTCCCGCCCCACGGCAGTCAACCTCAGCGCACAACTTGAACGCATGGATGGCGTTGTTTTGAAGCATCGCGAAAAACCTCTTTCCGAACTTCTTCCACTTCTCAAAAAAGAAGCGGAAGAAATCCAAAAAGAAGATGTTGATATGTGCCGAAAAATTTCCGAATTCGGCCTTACCCTCATCAAAGACGGCGATGGAATTCTTACCCATTGCAATGCAGGCCCGCTTGCAACCTCTCTTTATGGTACGGGACTCGGCACCCTCTTTTTGGCCAAGGAAAAAGGATACAACTGCCACGCCTATGTTGATGAAACCCGCCCTCTTTTACAAGGTGCGCGTTTGACGGCTTACGAACTTTCCAAGGGCGGCATCGATTGCACCCTCATTTGTGATAACATGGCATCCCTTGTTATGCGTCAGGGAAAGATCAACGCCTGCTTTGTCGGTTGTGATCGCGTGGCCCGCAACGGAGACACCGCCAACAAGATCGGCACTTCGGGTGTTGCGGTGCTCGCAAAACATTATAACATTCCGTTTTACGTCTTCTGCCCCTCTTCCACCATTGATTTTTCTCTCGAAAGCGGCGATGGCATCGTAATCGAAGAACGTAAATCCGATGAGATTCGCTCTATGTTTTACACCGCTCCCGTTTCGCCCAAGGATGTGCCTTGCTACAATCCTGCCTTTGATGTCACCCCCGCAAATCTCATTACCGCCATCATCACCGAGCGGGGCATTTGCCGCTATCCCTATACCGAAAGTTTCAAAACCTTTTTTAAGGAGAAAATGTAATGATTCGCTTTTATAACGGTCGCATTATGACCATGCAAAACGGAGTCGAACTCACAGAAGGTGAGCTTTGGACCGAAAACGACAAGATTTCCTATATTGGCCCTTATACCGCACCCATGCCGATTTTTGAACGGGAAATCAACCTCAACGGGAATATCATCATGCCCGGTTTTAAAAACGCTCACACCCATTCAGCCATGACTTTTTTGCGCTCGGCAGCCGATGATCTGCCCTTGCAGGATTGGCTGGAAAAACAGGTTTTCCCGCGCGAAGCCAAGTTAAACGTTGAGTCGGTATATGCTTTCACAAAGCTTGCAATTCTCGAATACCTGTCAAGCGGTATCACCGCCTGCTTCGATATGTATTTCTACAATGACGGTTTTGTGCGCGCCATGACCGAATGCGGCTTCCGCGCCGTCATGTGCGATTCCATGAACAATTTTGACAGCGACTATACCAACGTGGAAAAGAATTTCCTGCATTATAACAACGTCCATCCTCTCATTTCATACCATCTTGGTTTTCATGCCGAATACACCACTTGCATGGAGCGGATGGAGTATGTTGCATCCCTCGCACAAAAATACAAAGCACCCGTCTATACCCATTTGGCAGAAACCAAAAACGAGGTGGAGGGTTGTATTTCCCGTTACGGCAAAACACCCGCCGCACTTTTAGATTCTCTCGGTATGTTCAATTACGGCGGCGGCGGTTACCACTGTGTCTATATGACCGACGAGGATCTTGATATTTTTGCCCGTCACGGTGTCTGTGCCATCACCAATCCCTCCTCCAACGCCAAACTCGCCAGCGGCATTGCCCCTCTTTGCCGCATGCAGGAAAAAGGCGTTTCTCTCGCCATCGGAACAGACGGCCCCGCCTCCAACAATGCCTTGGATATGTTCCGCGAAATGTATTTGTGTGCTGTACTCCAAAAACTCAAAAACGATGATGCGGCTGCTTTCCCTGCAGCATCCGCCCTTGAAATGGCAACCGTCGGCGGCGCGCGCGCCATGGGACTCAACGATTGCGATGTGTTGTCGGTCGGCAAGCAAGCCGATTTGATCGTCATCGACTTACATCGCCCCAACATGCAACCCATACACAATATACCCAAAAACATCGTTTACAGCGGTTCTAAAGAAAACGTAAGGCTCACAATGGTCGCGGGCAAAATTCTCTATGAAAACGGCATTTTCCATGTGGGCGAATCGGCAGAAGATATCTATAGCCGCGCACAGAAATTGACCGATCAGATCATGAATTCTTGATTTTGCATTTTGCACTCGAATAATGCAGGGTTTTAATAACAGGCAAAAAGACGTACGGCATCTCCGTGCGTCTTTTTCTTTTGATCGACATTTTACAACACATCTAAATTTATTTAGACTGCACAAATTTTCATGTGAAATATTATGGATTCATACGAAAAAGCACTCCCCCCCTTGTCTTAACGCATATGGCGTGTTATTATGTAGTCAAAGGAGGGGTAGATGCTCCGAAAAGAACAAACTACATAAAAAGGGGGATTCACTCAACATGAAAAAAACGCTGTCATCGAAAATCACATCTTGGATCCGGCGCGGCACGGCGCTGATTTTGGCTCTCTACTTTTTGGTTGCTTTCTTTGCGGGCATTCCCTTTTTCGGTACAAGCGTCGGACTGCAAATGATCGATGACGAGCGCACCGCATTGCCGGAGGAAGTGGCATCGGTCTCACTTAACCGCGTTGTCGGAGCCCCCGAATATGACACTACCATGGCATTCAATCTTCATTTTTTGGGATACTCGCAGTATCGATATGCCGCGGCACCAACCATTGTCTATTCTCACGATGGCGCACACGGTTCAACCACCGTTCTGCATACCGATAATTTGGTTTTGGGCGACGGTATTATATATGGAAAATGCATGTCGCTCCTAGTACCGAACACCACCATTATCGGATGGAGAGACCCGCAGTACTGCCTCGAAAACGGCGAAACAGGATCGAGCAGCGGCAAATACTTCCCGCATTTTATACGTTCCTATTCCAGTCCGATGCTCCCCGTCATCAACACAGGAAGTGCCGTTTGGGGTATGCTCTTACTCACGGCAATACCCATCCTTTTGTCTTTTGTTTTTGCCCGCTTTTGTCCGCAGTTTACTGCCGCACAGCAAAAAGCCGTTTTGCGTTCGGGCTCTCGGATAAAGCTTATTGCTGCCGTATGTCTGATGGCGTTTTTCTCTGCGACGGCTCTTTTCTATTTACCCGAAGCAAAATTCCACTTATCACACCCCTTGGTATTCCCGCTCCTCCGCTGGATAACACCCATCTTTTCCATTCCGGCACTATCGGTCTGGATCGCTTCTTTTAAGAATAAAAGCTTTGCGCCTCTTGTTGCCGCAGGGATCATGGCGCTTTGTCTTTATCAACCCTTCGCCAATCTCATTTGTCTTTTTGGCTCTCTCATTGCATGGGGATATTTGGCAGAAGGTGTGCGTTGTTTCTTTGCGCGATTTAAAAAAGTTAAGGCAGAATAAAAACATTTGAAGGATCACAAAAAGCAAAACGACGGTGAAACCGTCGTTTTGCTTTTTAATATTCATCAAAAATGAAGCAGGGCGCTTTACCAATGGCATCCAAGCCCTCCACTGCCGTTTGATCCAATACCTCAATCTCGCCGCTTTGCGCCATTTCATGCATTGTACGGTAACCGACCGCCCATTGAAGAAGCCGTCCCGCTTCTGTCCGAATCTGCGGCTTTTTATCTGTCCAATTCCCCAAACTGTCAAAAACACCGTTGTTTTCTTCTACCGTACCATCGGTAATTTCGAGCACAAAGCCTGCAACACCGACCGCTTTTAATACCGCCTGTATGTCACTGACCCCCATGACACTGCGAGGAAGCACGGTTAAACCCTCCACGGGAGAAAGAGCATCTCCCGCAAGCCGCAGGGTGATCTTTTTGTCGGCGGTAACGCGGCGCATTTTTTCAAACAACCGCTCATACGCCCCGCCCGACAGGGCAAGACATTCTTCGCCGATGATCTCCTCATCGGTTTCAAAATAGATCGCGTAGCCGCAAATACCCTTTTCATCCTCTACCGCGACACACCGCGCATCGCAGGAAAGATAATCATGACATTTTAATACAAAATCTGCGTATGACCGTCTCACCATCCCCGAATATCTGCGAGAAAATGCATCATAACAAGTATATAAGGCAGAAACATCTCCGCCAAGCGCTGTGTTTTCCACGCCGCCTCCGATACCTTCGCCAAGCTCCAGATACGCGGTGTCGCTGACAGGAAAATGACCGAGTTTAAAAAACGTCGGGAGATTTTGGGGTCTGTGCGCCACCAAAGCGACGCCTCTTTCCCGCATGGTCTCCATAAAATACTGCATGGTTCGGCGCATATATCCCTTGCCGCCGTATCCATCCCGCGTTGACACCCCCGCAATGACCACGGCGGGCAGAATGTGTCCGCGCAACAAAATATGACATGGTAAACCATGTACGCACGAAACAATCAACCCATCTTCTTCGCTGACAGCGCAAAAATCGGAAATATATCTTTCTTCAAAAAAGAAGCGAATAAAGCCCTGCGTGTCATCAAACGTATTTTGCCACAAATCACAAAGAGCGTTTTTTTCGCACGGCTTTGCCATTCTGATAATCATGTCTTTCCCCTTTTTCTTTTGTCGAATGATTACAGTTTACTATATCATGATTTCTCCCCGAAAGCAAGCTTTTCTATTGCCAAACAAGTGCTTTTGGTGTATACTGATTTTATCGGAGGTGTTATCATGCTCAAGATTGAAAGTTTAACCAAAAAATACGGCAATAAAACAGCCGTAGATCATCTGTCGCTTCATATTGAACCGGGTGATATTTACGGATTTATCGGACACAATGGCGCAGGAAAAACCACCACCATCAAGGCTTGCGCAGGTATTCTCAACTTTGATGAGGGGGAAATCTTCATCAACGGCACCTCGGTCAAAGACAATCCCCTCGGCTGCAAAAAACAACTCGCTTACATTCCCGACAATCCCGATTTTTATGAGTTTTTGACAGGCATTCAATATCTAAACTTCATTGCCGATGTGTACGGCGTGGATCCCGAAGAAAGAAAATCCCGCATTCGCGATTTGGGGGACACTTTCTCCTTAACGGGAGATCTCGCGCAGCCTATCAGCGCATATTCCCATGGCATGAAACAAAAGCTTGCCATCATTGCGGCGCTTTTACATGACCCCAAGCTTATGATGCTGGACGAACCTTTTGTCGGTCTTGACCCCAAAGCATCCCATCTGCTCAAAGAACGCATGAAGGATTTTTGTCAAAAAGGCGGCGCAATCTTCTTTTCAACCCATGTTTTGGAGGTTGCCGAAAAGCTCTGTAATAAAATTGCCATCATCAAAGACGGTAAACTCGTCGTTTCGGGTGAAACCGAAAGTGTTCGCGGCAATGCCTCATTAGAAGCATTGTTCTTGGAGCTGGAAGGACAAAAAGATGATTAAGATTCTGCTCAAAATACAGGCCCGCGCGCTTCTCGCAAGCCTTTTCAAAAGCAAAAAGTCCAAAAGCACCTCCACCAAAGCGAAAAAAGCAACCAAAAACCTGCTGATTGCCGCGCTTGCCGTGTACGTTGTCGCTGCCCTTATGTTTTCCATCGGCGCTATATTCTATTTTATATATGACACGGCTGCTGCTCTCGGACAAATCGCAACGTATTTTCATATTTTTGCTTTCACGCTTCTCCTTCTCTGCCTAATCGGTTCTATTTTTACCGCACAGAATCAGCTCTTTGAAGCCAAAGACAATGAGCTTCTTTTGAGTATGCCGATACGCCCCCGCGATATTTTATTTAGTCGCTTCCTTTTGATCCTTTTGACTGAATATGTTATCACATTTTCTTACGCTCTCCCCGTTGCCGCTATTTACTGTTGGTTCCGGACACCCACTCTTTCACAAGCAATTATTTTTGTTCTTTCTATTCTTGTGCTCCCCTTCTTTTCGCTGGCCATCGGGTGTATACTCGGTTGGTTGATGTCTCTCATTACAACCCGAATGCGGCATAAATCTTTGTTTTATGTCCCGTTGTTTATTGCTTGTATCGGCGCTTATATGTATTTTGTAGCAGATCCCGTTTCTTTATTTTCCTCTATGGTTGCCTCCGATTCTGCCAAGTCCTTTTTTAGCTACATCCCACCCATTGTCCTTTTCGGAAAAGCCGTTACAAACGGAAACTTTCTCTCATTTTTGTATATGCTTTTATGGTGCGTTCTCCCCCTTGCCGCCGTACTGACCTTCTTTGCAAAACGTTTTATTCAAATTGCCACCACGCGACGGGGTCTGAAAAAACGGGAATACATTGAAAAAACCGCAAAACCTACTTCTCCCCTTATGGCTTTAACAAAAAAAGAGCTGCGTCGATTTTTTTCTTTGCCCAACTATATTATCAACTCTGCCCTCGGCGTTTTTATGGAACTTCTGTTTTGCGGATATTTGATCATTTCAAAGGATGGCATCCAAACCATTATTGCCACCATCACCGAACAGGGAGTCGATCTTGAAACCATTACTCCGTATATCGGCCTAATCACCGTCGCCGCGTTAACCCTTGCCGCCTCTCAATCGGTGACCACCGCTTGCAGTATTTCCTTGGAAGGAGACCGTTTTTGGATATTAAAAACCCTTCCCGTTTCACCCAAAACCATTTTCCTTTCAAAAATTTCCAGTAACTTAATCATTGGTTTTCCGCCTCTTTTGTTGTCGGCTATCATCTGTACCATCGTTCTTCCCATCAATTTTGCGCAAACGGTATTTTTGTTTCTTGTTCCGCTCTGCGCACTTGCGACTTTTTCACTGCTCGGATTGGCAACAAATGTGCGCTTCCCCCGCTTTGACTGGGTCAGCGAAACGGTTGCCATCAAACAAAATCTGTCGGTTTTTATCAGCATGATGGGTTCTCTTGTGCTTGTAATTCTCCCCGTAGCGCTTTATTTTATCTGCTTTTCAGACTTTTCTCCTACTTTATTTTTGCTGTACTATCTCATATATTTCTTGCTCATTGCCGCCGCCCTTTGTATATACCTTTTCGGTGCAGGACAAAAACGCTTCAACACACTGTAAAAAACCATATAAAAACAGGACTGCAATTGCAGTCCTGTTTTTATATATCCTTTATCAATCCGGAATGATCTCAATAGCGGCAACGGCGGCAGAGCAGGTAGCGTTGAGCACCAAGCAAATCACCCGCATCATCCGCAAAAGCTACGGTACGAGCTTCTCGGCGTTGGTGGCAGACAAACGGTTGGCGGCTGCAAAAATGCTGTTGAAAAACACGACCCTTTCGGTCGGAGAGATCGCAGAGCGTACCTTTCCCGGCTCTGAAAGTTATTTTTACACCCTGTTCAAAAAGAAGATCGGCTGCTCCCCCGTCGCTTACCGAAAAACCTGCGAAAAAGAGCGGCAAACGTAAAAAAGGACACTTGACGTGTCCTTTTTCTATTCTTCTTTATTTTGGTTTTGCTCGGCATCCGTTTCCTCGTGCTCGGTTTCTTTGGTCAGATGATGCACAATCCGATATATCCAGTTGCGATGTTTTTTGGGGGCATGCTGTGCCACAGCAAATTTTTCCTGCTCGGCCGCAGGTGCATCATGACGATAACCAACATATTCTTTTGATTGGACAGGCAGTTTCTTTTTCTCCAAACGCATGTCGATAAACTGTCGGAACACAGCGTACATAACAGTAAACAATGGTACGCCCAACAGCAATCCAACAATACCAAATAATCCGCCGGATACTAAAATGGATACAACCACCCAGAAGGAAGATATGCCGACCGATTTTCCCAAAATCGCAGGCTCGAGAACATTGCCGTCGATTTGTTGAATCACAAGAATGATGATGATAAACCAGAATGCCTCCATCGGGTCTACAAGCAAAAGCAAAAGTGCCGACGGAATCGCACCGATAAACGGGCCAAAAAACGGAATAATGTTGCTGATACCCACAACCAACGAAATCAGCGCGGTGTAGTGGAAGTGCAAGAGGCTTAGCACCGTAAAGGTAATCAAGCCAACCGCCACAGCGTCTAAAATTTTACCTGCAAGGTAGTTACCAACCGTTTCGTGGGTCGTTTTTGTGAATTTTAAAATGGCATCTACCCGTTCCTTACGCAAAATGGCAAACAGTGTTTTTTTGATTTGTGCCACCAAAGTTTCCTTGCTTGCAAGCATATACACCGATACAACCATACCGATAAAAAACACATAAAGGGTATGATAAACGCCGACCGCTACCTTTTGTGCCGTTTGTGCCACCGAAAGCGTATCAAAAATGGATTTGCTCAACACGCTCAATTCTTCCTGAATGATGTTCTTAAACTGAGTGACCCAACCGTTGTCGGCGGGGAAAATTTCCGAAAGCCAATTGTTGAACCGTTCCCAATAGCTTTGAAAATTGGTAATGACACCGTCAATAGAATACAAGCTTGAAATAATTTCGGGAATAATAACCAAGAAGAAAGATAAAATAACACCTAAAAAGACCGTATAGGTCAAGATGAGCGAAAGGGTACGTTTCCACAAAAACTTTTTTCTGGAATCCACCGTGAAAACAAAAACCTTGGTTTCAAAAAACTTGAGCAAAGAATTTAGAAGATATGCAAACACAAAGCCCCAAACGACCGTTTCAAAAACCGAGTACAAAGCACCCAGCCAACCGCCGATATTTTGCAGCTTGGAAAGCAGGAAAAACGCAACAAAGGAGAACACTATCACACAAAATGCATATATTGCCAGAACAAGATATTTTTTGTTCCAATGCTCCTTCATCGCGATCTCCTTTCCCGATTTAACCTTTGTATTAGTTTTCGTATCTCCACTTTACGCCCGACGGCGTGTCCTCAAGCACAACGCCCTTTTCTTTGAGGGTGTTGCGAATTTCATCGGCCAAAGCATAATTCTTTTCTTTTTTCGCCGCCGTACGACGAGCAATCTCGGCCTCAATTTCTTCGGCAGACAAACCTTTTTCTTCTGTCGGCTTCATAAAGCCAAGCAAAGAAACCAGCTCGCGATATAAACCATCAAGCTGCAACAGATCGTCTTTTTTGCGATTCTCACGCAAATAGGTATTGATGTCACGCACCAATTCAAAAACCACACCAATGGCATCCGCAGTATTAAAGTCGTCGTCCATCGCGGCAATAAATTTTTCTCTCGCCGCCATGCAACGAGAAAGCGCTTCGTCATCGGTTTGGCCTTTTTCATCGGCATTTTTAAGAGCAAACGTAATATTTTCTTCGCAACGATACAAGCGATCAAGTGCCGCTTGCGCTTGCGTTAAACTGTCTGCCGAATAGTTTACGGGACTTCTGTAATGAGCAGACAACAAGAAATAACGTATGGCGGGGAAACCGTACTGTGCAGCGGCATCGCGCACGGTAAAGAAGTTACCGGCCGATTTGGACATTTTCTTATTGTCTACATTAATGTATCCGTTATGAAGCCAAAACTTGGCAAAAGGTACGCCAAAGGCCGCTTCCGATTGCGCTACTTCGTTTTCATGATGGGGGAAAGCCAAATCGGCACCGCCACAATGAATATCGATGGTTTTACCCAAATACTTATCTACCATTGCAGAGCATTCAATATGCCAACCGGGTCGGCCCTTGCCCCAAGGAGAATCCCACCAAGGCTCGCCTTCCTTCCAACCCTTCCAAAGGGCAAAATCAAGCGGATCTTTTTTGATATCGTTGACGTCAATGCGGGCGCCCGATTCCAAATCATCTACATCAGTTTTGGACAAAATGCCGTATCGGGAGAAGGAACGGGTCGAAAAATAAACATCGTTCTCCGCGACATACGCATGACCTTTTTCGATAAGAGCCGAAATAATGAAAATGATGGCGTCAATGTTTTCTGTGGCACGGGGATGAACGGTAGCAGGACGGATACCCAATCCTGCAGCATCCTCAAAATATGCCGCAATATATTTTTCCGCAATGGCAGGAACAGTCGTTCCCTCTTCATTGGCACGGCGGATCATCTTATCATCAACGTCGGTGAAGTTTTGAACAAAATCCACCTTGTTACCGCGATATTCAAGATACCGACGCAACATATCAAACAAGACAAAGCATCTTGCATTTCCAATGTGAAAATAATTGTAAACCGTAGGGCCGCAGGCATACATTCTTACATGCTTATCCTGCACCTCGAGTTCGTCTTTTTGGGCAGTTAAGGTATTATATAACTTCATTTTTTCTCTCACTCAAAATTATTTGGAGGGGTTGATAAATTTCCAATAGCTGCGGATATAATCAAAACCGGAAACCACGGTGGATACCACCATAATAACCAAACAGATCCAAGTCAAAGACAGATTCAACCACGGGAAAATCACAGGCTCGAGAAGAGCGGTCATAACAAACACCGTTTGCATGATCATTTTCAGTTTTCCCATCCAGTTGGCGGCAACTACGATTTTTTCATCACCTGCGGCAACCACGAGACGAAGACTGGTAACGGCAAGTTCGCGCATGATAACGATTGCGGTGACCCATGCCATTAAAACGGGATTCAAAAAGCTCCAATCAAATACGGTTTCACCAAAAATGGGCAAATCGTATACCACACCGGTGTTATAATAACCCATGCCACCCGCAACCGTCAAACAGAGCAGAGAACAGATCACCATCAGTTTATCAGCAAGGGGATCCAAAAATTTGCCGAAATTGGTCACCAGATTGCGAGATCTTGCAATATTTCCGTCCAAAGCATCGGTGATGGAAGCAGCAAGGAACACGACCGCGCTGATAATACGCGACCACATGGGATTATCAAAGAGGGGAACCAGCATAAAAAACATAATGAGAGGAACCAACACACAGCGGACCAGAGTGAGTTTGTTAGGTAAATTTAATTTCATTTTACATCCTCCTTCGAGATCATTTGTCCCGTAAGATCATAATCTAATACTCCATCGATTTTGACATGAACAAAAGTGCCCTCAGCAATACGTTCTGCAGATGTAAAAAACACTTTGCCGTCAATTTCGGGAGCATCGGCTTCAGTGCGACCAAAATAACAAGCAGCCGCTTGATCGTACCCTTCGGTCAGCACCTTCAAAACCTTGCCGACCTTTGCTTCTTGATCGTTGCTTTGTATAGTATATTGTGCATTCATTAAAATGTCAAGACGAGAAAACTTAGTTTTTTCCGAAACTTGCTTGGGCAAGCTGTAAGCAGGGGTGCCTTCTTCCTTGGAATAGGCAAACACACCCATTCTTTGGAACTTCGTTTCACGCAGATATGCAGCCAGCATATTAAAATCTTTAGCCGTCTCACCGGGAAAACCTACCAGCGCCGTAGTACGAATCACAATGTTTGGCATGGCAGCTCGAAGCCTTGCCACAGCATCCTTAATGACCGCGCTGCCGCCATGACGATTCATGGCCGAAAGAACGCTGTCGGAAATGTGCTGAATCGGCATATCTATATATTTTGCAACACTATCGTATTTTGCCATCACCGCGATCAGCTCGTCGGTAATTTTGTCGGGATAGCAATACAAGAGCCGAATCCAAGTAAAGGAAAATGTTTTGGATGTACACAGCGCCTCCAAGAGACGGTGCAGACTGTATTCTCCATACAAATCCAAACCGTAACGTGTGGTATCCTGCGCCACAATACAAAGTTCTCTTGCGCCGATATCATATAGATTTTGTGCTTCGGAAACTAAATCTTCGATCGGTCTGCTTCTGAATTTACCGCGCATCATGGGGATGGCACAATAGGTGCAGCAGTTATCACATCCCTCGGCGATTTTTAAATATGCCGTATATTCGGGCGTGGTCACAACACGGTCACCGCCGAGCGGTAGGTTTTCAGGAGGAGGAGAATCGTGCTGATAAGGAACACCCGCAAGCACCGCTTCCACCGCTGCGCATATATTTCCTTCATCGCCAACGGGAACAATGGCATCTACCTCAGGCAATTCACGGCGAATATCCTCAGCATATCGCTGAGCCATACAACCGGTCAAAATAATACCCTGCAAACTGCGGTTTTTTCTAAGCCAATCAAGATCAAGCACCGTTTCAATAGATTCTTCTTTGGCGCTTTGGATAAAAGCGCAACTATTGACAATCATGACATCCGCATCAATATCTTCCTCGGCGATCTGATAACCCGCCTCAACAAGCTTTGCCAGCATGACCTCGGTATCAACCCGATTTTTGGCGCACCCGAGAGATACAAAACCAATTTTTTTCGTACTCATGCAAAATCCTCTCTGTCTGCGGCGACCAGCGCATCAAAAATTTCCCCATAGGAAAATCCTCTCCGCACAAGTCCGTCGGTCAGGCGTTTTTTTTCGCGGGGATTTTGGATCTTTTGCGCTTTCACATAAGTCAAAAGCGCCTCGCGAATCCTTTCCCGCGTATCTTCATCCACAAGCTTTTCAAAAAGCCCGGGACGAAATCGCTTTTCTTTCATTTTTTGCTCGATAAAATAGACACCGCGCACCTCTCGTATCCACTTTTCCAGCAGACGGAGGGCATATTCTTCTTCTCGAACCAACCCTTTTTTGACACAATCAACAACGACTTTTTTGGCAATCTCCCGATCGGCAAAAGCACCGGGCACCTCGGTTTTCATCAGCTTATCCAAAAGTCCGCGGGCGGTATTGTCGCCGTAAGCAAGTATCCTAAGCGCACGGAGTGTCAGCACCGCTTCGATGTGCACGCTACACAACGCACGGCAAAAAACATCGTCCGCCACGCTTCCTTTTTGAGGCAAAAAAGGTTTAATTTCTGCCTCAAAAGATGGAAGAAGACTGTAAAACTCTGCCACATCGCAACGGATACACATAAGGCCTTTTCGATCATCGTAGTCGGCCGAAAGAAAAATCATTCGTCTTCCAGAAGATCCAGTTCGTCATCTCCGTTGTCATGATCTCCTGCGCCGCCAACCTGGATCTGCTCGGCAATATCACTTGATTTTGCCATAATGCGGGCTTCTAATTCTTTGGTAAAGTCGGGATTGCCCTTTAAATAAGCGCGCGCATTGTCTTTACCCTGACCGATCTTAACACCGTCTACCGACAGCCAAGCACCGCTTTTTTCTATCAAACCGACCATTTGGCCGACTTCCAGTATTTCACTTTCGCGCGAAATACCCTCGCCATAAAGAATGTCAAATTCGGCAACCTTGAAAGGAGGCGCCACTTTGTTTTTGGCCACTTTACAACGGACGCGATGACCGACAGCTTCTCCTTTGTTTTTCAGCTGTTCACCGCGGCGGACATCCAAACGCACAGAAGCGTAAAAACGCAAAGCGCGACCACCCGTGGTTACCTCGGGAGAGCCATACATTACGCCAACCTTATCACGCAACTGGTTAATAAAGATAAGCACACAACGGGATTTGGAAACGACAGCCGAAAGCTTACGAAGTGCTTGCGACATGAGTCGCGCCTGCGCGCCCATAGTAGCGGCGCCCATATCTCCCTCGATTTCAGAACGGGGAGTCAGTGCCGCAACCGAGTCGACAACAAGAACATCAATAGCATCCGAACGGACAAGCGCTTCTGTGATTTGAAGTGCCTGCTCACCATCATCGGGCTGGGAAACCAAGAGATTGTCAATATCAACCCCCAGCGCTTTGGCATAAACGGGATCCAACGCATGTTCAGCGTCGATAAAGGCCGCTTCTCCACCGGCTTTTTGCACCTCTGCAACCACATGAAGAGCCACCGTGGTTTTACCGGAAGATTCCGGCCCATAGATCTCGATGATTCGGCCGCGGGGTAAACCGCCGATTCCAAGCGCAATATTCAAAGTGAGTGATCCGGTCGAAACCGCATCCACCTGCATATTCTGATTTTGGCCGAGCTTCATAATAGAACCCGCACCATACATTTTAGTGATCTGATGTATCGCGGTATCAATCGCTTTCTTTTTATCGCCGTTGTTTGCCTGCGCATCAGCGGCTTTCGACTTTTTTTCTGCCATTTTGTCCTCCTTATATCTTTTTCTTTTCACAATATACAATCCGATCACGGCCGCCGTAGTCTCGGCCGACCTCGATTTGTTCAAAACCGTTTTCCCTTGCGATCTTTTGAATTTCCTCCGCTTGCGCGGCACCAATCTCGAATAAAAACCGCGAGGATATTTTTTGAAAATTCTTCAAAATCGCGCGATAAAATATTAAACCATCCTCCCCGCCATCCAGCGCTTCACGAGGCTCTTTTTCTAAAAGGATCGGCAAAGAGCGCATTTCATCCTTGGTTAAATAGGGGGGATTGGAAACCACCAAATCAACCTTCTCCAAGGAAGATATATCGGGAGAAAGAACATCCGTATATATGGTTTTGTGTCTGTCCGCAACACCGTTATGCAATGCATTTTTTGCAGTGTAACAAAGAGGAGCTTCCGCAATGTCACATGCGATACACCGCGCGTCGGGTCGATGCATCAATACCGAAACACCTACGCAACCGCTGCCACAGCACAAATCGTAAAAAATACCGTTTGGCGCAAGGCGTTGAGATGCAAAATCCACCAATATCTCGGTGTCAGGACGCGGAATCAAAACTCCTTCGCCCACAAAAAACTCACCGCAATCAAACCAAACCTTGCCGACTGCGTATTGGGGCGGACACCCATTTTTCACCTGTTCCATCCAATACAACATTTGCTCGAACTGTTCTAAGGTTAAATCGCTATCGGGAAACATTGGTGTTTGACAGCCTGCGGACACTGAAAAATAATGAATAAGCGAAGAAAAGCTACCGCTTTCTTGGGCGCAAAACGATACTTCATACGCATCTTTTAAAGCTGCCTTGGCTTCTTTCCACTTCATTGCGCCGCATCTTCCGATTTTTCTTCCATCGGTTCATCCGCCGCCTTTTCTTCGGCGGCATCTTCTTTTATTTCTGCTTGTTCTTTGGGTCTTGCTTCTTCAAAACCGCGGAAAACTTCTTCTTCGGTAAATTGATCGGGCAAAGCAGAACGAAGGGCAACAATCGCCACCTCAATTTGTCCTTCATCCGGTTCTTTGGTAGTGATCAACTGCATCCATATACCGGGTTTTGTCAAAAAGCGTATGACCGCATTGTCATGTTTTCCTGCATACATTAAAATTTCATAGCCAATGCCAACAATCAGCGGCAGAATCAACAGTCGAATACCCGTCCGCAAAAATACATTCATAGACGGAATGAGCATACCGAGCAAAATACCAAGCAGCATCATGACAATCATAAAGCTGGTTCCGCAACGGGGATGAAGCCGTTTTTGCTTTTTGATGTTTTCCACCGTCAGTTCTTCGCCTGATTCATAGCAAAAAATGCTTTTATGCTCGGCGCCGTGATATTCAAACGTACGGCGAATATCGGGAAGCAACGCGATGAGCGAAACATATAAAACAAAAATTGCCATTTTTAAAATGCCTTCGAAAACGGAACGAAAGATCTGCTCACTGCTTCCAAAATCGATCCAAGAAGAAATCCAGCCCGAAATAAGTGTCGGAAGGAAAATAAACAAAGATACGGCCAATGCCACACCCAAAACCATACCAACGGCAGCGGCAACCATCATCAGTGATTTTCCAAATACCTTAGTCAACCACTTTTCAAATTTTGTTTCTTCCTGAATATCCTCGCCCAATGCCTCGGCCGAGAAGGTAAGTGTAGAAAAACTGAGTTTTAAAGTTTCAATAAAATTGACACAACCGCGAATTACGGGCGTTTTCATCCACTTATGCTTATCTTTGATACTGGTATTTGGATGGGTGTCCCGCACAATGATGCCGTTAGGCAAGCGGACCGCGGTGGTATATTGGGTTTTCCCGCGCATCATAATGCCTTCCATCACCGCCTGTCCGCCGACACAACCAAGCCGCGGATTGACAGGACAGGCTTTTTTCTCTTTATTTTTCATTCGGTTACTCCTCACAAACTGTCAGCTTAATCAGCTTTGCCTGATCGTCGGGCTGCTGACAGTCAAGAGCAGCGCGACAACGCACGGTCTGTCGGCACTTTTCGCACCGATAGACCAATATAAATCCTTTCTTTGCATCGGGTAAACACTGCACGGGCTTGAGTTTGCCGCGACAAGGATTGGCACGATCGCCCGGCAGAATATCCACATGCATACTGTAAAGGCATTTCGGACAATGGTCCCGCGAACTTTTCCCCATGGGCAAAACTGTTTCACCGCAGTGGACACAAACAAATCCGTCATCGTTTTTTACAAATCGTTTACCTTCCATGTGACCTCTTTATCTGCCGCAAGGGTACAAGGTACCCCTGCCGCAAGGGTTAAATCATACAAATATACCCGTCCGAAGCCTTGCACCTCTGCCTGATACGGAGAAAGGCTGACTTTGACCTTGCTTATACCGCCCAAGCCTTCCCCTGTGAGTTTACAGCTTGATTCCTTGGCTGTCCAAACACGGAAAAAATCAGTTTCCTTTTCACATTCAGCGCAGTATTTACGGGCCAAACGGCTGTAATCCTTTCCTGCTTTGGGTACTTCAACGTCAATTCCGACTTGTCCACCCTCAAAAACGGCAAGAACAAATACATCTGCGCTGTGGGATAAACTGAAGCTTCCCAAATCGGGATCAGAAAAACATGGCTTTCCCTTTTCGGTTCGCACGATACTCGGAACAAAACCGTAATGCTTTTTCAAGCACAATTCGGTAAATTCATGAGAGCGGGTAAAGCTATCCAAGGTATCGCGAAGGATATAGACCGCAATCTCATTCTTCGCTTTCATCGTCCTCTTCGTCTTCGGCGATATCTTCTTCGATTTCGTCTTCGGCTTCTTCTTCCTCGACAGCGGTCTCGTCCTCAGTCAAGACATCATCGCTTTCTTCGGTTTCCTCGGTAACCTCAATCTTATCTGTATCGTCTTCATTGACAATGCGCTGGAAACCTGCCAAATTCGAACCTTGGGCCATACGCATGATAATAACACCCGAAGCACTTCTGCCCGTCTCGGAAACTTGGGCAACAGGCGTACGAATGAGCATACCGCCATCGGTAATCAACATGACATCATCGCTTTCGTGGACTTCGCACATACCTGCCAAAGCGCCCGTCTTTTCGGTCAGCTTATGGCAAATAATACCTTTACCGCCTCTGTGGCGAATGGGATAGAGATCAGACGCGGTTTTCTTACCGAAACCACGTTCAGTGATGGTCAACAAGGTCTTGCCTTCGGTTTCGCTGTTGGGATCCAAAACGGCAACGCCTACGACCTTGCATCCCTCACCCAAACGAACGCCGCGTACGCCTTTGGCAGTTCTGCCCATGACACGCACATCGCTTTCGGCAAAACGGATACCGTTGCCATTGCTGGTTGCAATAACCACATCATGATTACCGTCGGTCTTATTGACGTACAAAAGCTCGTCTTCTTCCAAAAGGGTAATGGCAATCACACCGTCCTTGCGGATATGACGGAATTTGGAAAGCTCGGTTCTCTTGACAATACCTTGCTTGGTGACCATGACCAAATACTCGTCGGTATTGATTTTACCAACCGAAATAAAGGCCGTGATCTTTTCACCTTCACGCAAATTCAAAATATTGACAATATTCGTTCCTTTGGAGGTACGCGATGCCTCGGGAATCTCATAACACTTTTTAATAAACAGTTTTCCGTAATTGGAGAACAGGAACAAATAGTTATGGCTATGCGAAATGAAAATATCCTTGACGTAATCTTCTTCTTTGGTCGCCATGGCGGTAATACCCTTGCCACCGCGGTTTTGCGATTGATATACGTCAATCGGCATTCTCTTAATATAACCGCTGTTGGAAATGGTAATGGCGCATTTTTGCCGTTCAATCAAATCTTCGAGCAGAATTTCATTTTCGACCAATTCGATCTCGGTTCTTCTCTCATCCCCGAATTTTCTCTTGACTTCCAAAAGTTCTTCGCGGATGATGGCCAAAATTTCATTTTCGTCAGCCAAAATGGCTTCCAATCTTTCCACAAGCGCTATTTTTTCAGCCATTTCATTGAGAATCTTCTCAATTTCCAAACCTGCCAAACGTCCAAGAGGCATTTCGACGATAGCCTGAGCCTGAATTTCGGAAAAACCAAAGTTTGCAATCAAAGCATTGCGGGCATCGGGAATGGTAGTGCTGGCACGAATGGTGGCAATGACCGCATCAATATTGTCAATGGCAAGCTTATAGCCTTCTAAGATATGCAGTCTTGCCTTCGCTTTATCTAAATCGAATTGGACACGGCGAGTGACTACCTCTTCTTGATGACGGATGTAATGGTGAAGCACCTGTTTTAAGTTGAGTGTTTTGGGTTCGCCGTCTACAAGCGCGAGCATATTGATGGCAAAGGTATCCTGCAACTGAGAATACTTATACAGTAAATTCAATACCAATTGGCTGTTAGCTTCACGTTTGAGATCGACAACGATACGCATACCTGCGCGACCCGACTCATCGCGGAGGTCGGCAATTCCTTCAATGCGCTTATTCTTGATCAGATCGGCAATGGATGAGACCAGCATGGATTTATTTACCTGATAAGGAATTTCGGTAAATACAATAGAGGTACGGCCATTCTTTTCTTCAAAATGCGCTTTGGCACGCACAAGCACCTTACCGCGGCCTGTCATATAAGCCTCGTGGATACCTTTTGTACCGTGAATGGTCGCATAAGTCGGGAAATCGGGGCCTTTGATAATCTGAATCAGATCGGGAACGGTACATTTGGGATTGTCCATCAAATAAATGGTACCGTCAATTACCTCGCTCATATTGTGAGGCGGAATATTGGTGGCCATACCAACCGCAATACCCACCGAACCATTGACCAAAAGGTTGGGGAAACGGGCAGGCAACACCACCGGTTCTTCGGCCTTGTTATCAAAGTTGGGGATAAAATCTACCACGCGTTTTTCAATATCCACCATCATTTCGTTGGCCATTTTGGACATTCTGGCCTCGGTATAACGGTAAGCAGCGGCACCGTCGCCATCCACGTTACCGAAGTTACCGTGTCCTTCTACCAACGGATAACGCATGGAAAACGGCTGAGCCAAACGAACCATGGCATCATAAACCGCCGTGTCACCATGGGGATGGTAATGACCGAGCACGTTACCAACCGTGGTTGCTGATTTGCGGAAGGGCTTATCACTGGTAAGTCCATCCTCGTACATGGAAAACAAAATTCTGCGGTGGACGGGTTTTAAACCGTCACGCACATCGGGTAAAGCGCGCCCGACAATAACCGACATAGAGTAGTCGATGTAACTGCGGCGCATTTCCTTTTCGATTTCTACATTAATAATATTTTGTCCTTCGAGGTTGATATCCATAATAAACTGTTCCTTTCCGCAACGGATTTACGATATTTTAGTGCAGACAATTTGACTGCGGTATTTTTCTTTTTCGAGTGGGATGGGAAAACCATCTGTACTCTCCAATTTACCCGCGGCAGTTTGCACCGCTCGGATCAGACATTCGCTCGGCGTTTGTTCTTGAAAATAGGCCGACAAATATCCGGCTAAAAATGTGTCTCCCGCACCGGATGGCTTGGATGCGTTGACTTTGGGAGAAGTGACCGAAAAAAGTCCGTTTTTCCCCGCATAAACGGCACCGTCTGCCCCAAGGGTACACAAAATTTCAATACCTTCTTTTTGGTGCAGTTGCAAACAAGCATCTTGTATCTCTTGTTTGTCCGTCAGAGGATGCCCGATAAGCTGACAAAGCTCATACAAATTGGGTTTAATTAAAAACGGTTTTTTTTCAATACCCTTTTTCAAAGTCTCGCCATCGCAGTCCAGTATAACCGCGGCACCTGCCAAAGCGGCTTTTTCCATCATGCGAATATAAATATTTTTATCCATTCCCATCGGCAAAGAACCGCTGAGAATCACACAATGCGGCTTTACGTCTCCCAACACTTCAGCCAACGATAGGAGAGCCTTTTCTGTTTCTTCTTTTGTAATCGGCCCCCCTTTCTCATTGATTTCGGTAAACGATTCGGGGGTAACAATTTTTGTGCAGATACGGGTGGAGGCTGTCGTTTTTATAATGACAGATTTCTGCCCTTCTTCCGAAAGCATATCTTCCATCCATTTTCCCGTATTTCCGCCCGCCAAAAACAGATTGACAGCTTCATCTCCCAACATTTTCAGGGTTCTTGCGACATTGATTCCCTTGCCGCCCGCCGTCATGGCAACAGCCCCTTCTGCGCGGTTTAAAGAACCTACTTGCAATGCGGGAAGATAAAAATATTTGTCAAGCGCAGGATTTAGAGTCACACAAATGGCTTTCATGCCTGTTTCCTATACATCCAGATTGCTGACGTATTTTGCATTTTGCTGAATAAAGGCACGTCTGGGTTCAACCTTATCACCCATCAAAATGCTAAAGGTTTGGTCGGCAGTATAAGCATTTTCAATGCTGACCTGCAACAACGAACGTCTTTCGGGATCCATGGTGGTTTCCCACAACTGCTCGGCATCCATTTCACCAAGACCTTTGTAGCGTTCTGCTTGGGCATTGCCACCCATTTCAGCCAACAAAACGTCGCGTTCTTCATCCGAGAAGGCGTATTTTTGCTGTTTACCTTTGAAAATACGGTAAAGAGGCGGTTGTGCGCAGAAAATATGTCCCTGCTCAATCAGCGGACGCATATGTCTGAAAAAGAAAGTCAACAAAAGCGTTTTGATATGAGCGCCGTCAACGTCGGCATCGGCCATAATGATAACCTTGCCGTAACGCAACTTTTCAATGTCAAATTCATCACCTATACCCGTACCGAGTGCTTGAATGATAGGCAAAATCTGAATGTTGTCATAAATCTTATCAAGACGTGCTTTTTCTACGTTGAGCACTTTACCTCTCAAGGGCAAAATCGCTTGGTATTTACTGTCTCTGCCATCCTTGGCGGTACCGCCTGCAGAGTCACCCTCGACGAGAAAAAGTTCTGTTTGCGAAGCATTTCTTTCTTGGCAATCAGCCAACTTACCGGGCAGAGAAGAAGATTCGAGGGGCGTTTTTCTACGGGAAGCTTCTCTGGCTTTTTTCGCAGCCTCTCTGGCACGGGCAGCCAGCATGGCTTTTTCAATCAAAATACGGGCAACCTTGGGATTTTCCTCAAAGTATTCTGCCAATTTTTCGGTCACCAAAGCATCCACCAAAGGTCGAATATCTGCATTTCCGAGTTTTGATTTGGTCTGTCCTTCAAATTGCGCTTCCTGTAATTTCACGCTGACGACTGCGGTTAAACCTTCACGCACATCTTCGCCGGTGAAATTTTTGTCGTCTGCTTTGAGCAAACCGAATTTCTTTGCGTATTCATTATAAACCTTGGTAAGTCCCGTTTTAAAGCCGGTCTCATGCATACCGCCTTCGATGGTATTGATATTGTTGGCAAAGGTCATCACCAATTCGTTATAACCATCGTTA
The DNA here is from genome assembly GCA_045536965.1 of Eubacteriales bacterium. Classification (GTDB taxonomy): domain Bacteria; phylum Bacillota; class Clostridia; order Oscillospirales; family SIG627; genus UBA5448. The sequence goes on along the minus strand of JAZSON010000012.1, from coordinate 260,251 downwards.
AACTGTAAAGCAACTTCCGCTGTCGTAGTACCTTTTTCAGTCGACAGATAAATTACGGGTTCGTGCAAAATGGTGGCATGCTTCTTTTCATTTAAAAACTCAACAAAGCTACGAATACCGCCTTCATAGCAAAGAGAAACATATTGTTCTTCCTGCTCATGGTCGAAAAATTCTTCATCTTGTTCATGCACCGTTTCGGTTTCATCGGGTTCTTCTCCCGTTTCTTCTTTCACAGCTACACGTTGATCGATCAATTCAATGGTCAAACCGGCATTCAAAAACGCCTGTTCGCGCAATCTGTGTAAAATCGTGGTATAATCGAAAATAGTTTCGTCAAAAATCAGAGCATCCGGCATGAATCGGACATACAAACCGTGTTCATCGGTTTCACCCACACATTCCAGAGGACGCACTACGGCACCGCGTTCAAATTTTTCGGTGTACTTTTTGCCGTCGTGACAGTTTTCCACTTCCAGCCATTCGGACAAAGCATTCACAACCGAAGCACCGACACCATGCAAACCGCCCGAAATTTTGTATCCGCCGCCGCCGAATTTACCGCCTGCATGCAGGATGGTAAAGACAACCTCCAGCGTGGGAATACCCATTTTGGGATGAATACCCGAAGGAATACCGCGTCCGTTGTCTCGAATGGACACACTATTGTCGGCATGCAATGTGACAGTAATCTTATTACATTTGCCTTCCAATGCTTCATCAATGGAGTTGTCAACAATTTCATAGATCAAGTGATGTAAACCGCGAATGGATGTCGTACCAATATACATACCCGGTCTTTTGCGGACGGCTTCCAATCCTTCTAAAACTTGGATTTGTTCCTCGCCGTAATTGTTTTCGGGTTTTACTTGTTGATTTTCACTCATGGTCTTGCTCCTTTATTTGCTTTTGGTGGAATTCTCTGCATCTTTCGGTCAGAGTTTGGGCGGAAATAGGTGATATATAAATCGGCGCATCTTGGTCTTTACCTGTTAAAATAAACGATTTGGGCAATTCACTCGAAACATTTTTCACTCTGCCTTTTTTTTCGGCTTGTGTCAAAAAATCGCGTGTTGTTTTTACCAAAGTGGCTGTATCCAAGTCAAAAATACCGATAATTTCTTTCTTTTTGACTGATATGCGGTTGCCTGCGTGTAAAAACATTAAATTACCTCCGTATAAATTCCTTTTTCTACACGGTATTTTTTTCCCGAAAAAGGAAGAAAGTCACCATTTTGCTCGCAGGTAGTTAAAATGGATTGTTTGTCTTGCAATGCCATCATAAGATGACGCCTTCTGGATTCATCCAACTCACTGAAAATATCATCCAAAAGATACAACGGAGCAAATCCGCGATCTTCGGAAAATAATTCACCTTCTGCTAATTTCAAGGCCAATACCGCTGCACGTTGCTGACCTTGTGAGCCAAATGCTTTTGCACTGTGTCCCCCGATAAATAAAAGCAGATCGTCGCGATGAGGTCCAATACCTGTACTTTGATTTTGAATATCTTCTTCCAAAGAGGATTCCATGGCATGAAGATAAAAATCAGTCAAGTCTTTTTCTTCTTTGATATCTTCCGGCGCTCCGGAAATGTATTTCATATTAAAGCTTTCTCTGCCATCGGAAACGATTTCGTATTGCCGTATGGCCTTAGGTTTTAAAAGTTCTGCATAACTGCGGCGATAAACAGTGATTTTTGCAAATAGTTTGGAAACATAAGTATCCCAAACAGGCATCATATCTTTACCTACACCGTTTTTTGCAATGTATTTCAGTTGGGCATTTCGCTGTGTTAAAAGACGCGCACATTCTTTTCTTAAAAGAAAATATCGGGGACGAAGCTGCGCAATGGCAAAATCTAAAAATTCACGTCTTTGTTCAGGAGATCCTTTGACCAATGAAAGAGAATCGGGCGAAAAATGAACAATGTTCAAGTGGCTCAAAAATTCTTTTTCCGTCAAACACTCATTTCCGTTGATCCGGAGCTTTTTTCCTTCTTTTTCACTGTAAAACATGGAAAGATCCATATTTTCCGTTTCGCTTTCCATTTGACAAGCGATGTGAAAGGAAGTTTGTCCTGTCGGGATCATTTCCTTTAATTTTCTGGCTCTGAAGCTTTTTCCGGCTGCCAATAAAAATACCGCTTCTAAAAGATTGGTTTTTCCTTGCGCATTCTCACCGAAAAAAACAGTAGAATTTTCAGAAAATAAAACCTTTTGATTTTGAATGTTGCGAAAAGCCTGCACTTCAATGCCGGTAATTTTCATTACAGACGAATAGGCAATACCAAGTAGAGATAGTCCTCATGATCCACAGGACATACCACCATCGGTAAGGTGGGCGAATTTAATTTCAGCATGACTTCCGTATCTCCGCTCATACCTGCGCCACGGAAAGCATCCAAAAGAAAACGATAGTTAAAACCGATCTCAATGCGATCGTCTCCGCTGTATTCGACAGAAAATTCTTCATCCACACGACCGTTTGCCGTGATACAGTTGATTTGGAATCCGTCATGCGACAAGGTGCATTTTAAAGGACTTTTTGTTCTTTCATCAATAACCAAGGAAGCACGTTCCACACTCTCAATGGCATCCGAAAGGGTAATTTTTGCGCTGATGCGATATTCGGCAGGAATGGATTTTTGATATACCGTGTAGTTATCTTCAATCAGACGTGAGAAAAATACGATATCTTCAAAAGAGAAAATGATATATTTCCGAGTCAATTCCATTTTAACTTTTTCTTCACTGTCATTTAACAGCTTAACAAGTTCGCTAATGGTTTTACCGGGAACGATAAACGAAATTTCTTCTTCAGAAGCAAAGGCGCTTTCGTTGCGAATAGACAAACGGTATCCGTCACAGGAAACCAAGCGGCAAAGGTTATTTTTAATTTCGAACAAAACACCTGTCAAATGGGGTTTTGTTGAAACTTGTGCGACAGAGAAAATAACTTGCTGGCACATCTTTTTCAAAAGACCTTGCTCAATTTCAACACTTTGTTCGCCACTCAATTCAGGAAGAGTCGGAAAACTTTCAATATCAATGCCGTGCAATTCAAATTTGGATTTTTTGCAGGAAATGGTGGTGATCAATCTTTCATCGGTTGCAATGGAAACTTCGCCGTCAGGCAAACTGCGAATGAAAGAATTTAATTGGGAACCGTTCACCAAAACCCCGCCGGGTTCAAGGACAGTTACAGGTAAATGTAATTTAATACCTTTATTCAAATCATAACCGGTAATTTCCAGAACACCGTTTTCATTGGCACGAAGCATCAAGCATTCCAAAGCGGCAGTGGTAGATTTTCCGGAAACAGCACAAAGAGCGGGAGCGATAACTTCTTGTAAAGCAGATTTTTCAGCACGGATAAACATGAGAAACATCCTTTCTGTATTCAGTGTTTTTTTCACGTTTTGTGTATATTAAAAAAATATAAGTCAGTAGTAGTTGTATTAGGGGTTGTGGATTTTGATTAAAAACCAAAAAGAAGCAAAATCAAGATATTTTTTAAAAAATATTTTCAAAATATGGCGTATGAAAGATTAAGGAGAAATTTCGGAATATTTTTCCTCTTTTTTAAAAAGTGGAAAAGCTTACACATTTGCACAAGATTATGGAATACTAAAATGACTTGTTATGTTATAGCTCTTTTTTCGACGGTAAACATAACGATGTATGCACAAAATCGTGTTTATAAAATCATCGTGCAATTTGTTGAAAAGTGAAATAATGGTCAAGATGAACGCAAAAACATAAAGGAAAACTTTGTGGATTACTGTCTGAGTTCTCTTTCCATTTCCAAAATCTCAAATTCAAAGGCAGGATTGGTTTTCATTCGCTCTTCTAATTTTTCAATGGCGTACATAACGGTCGAATGATGTTTTCCATTCATTTTTCCGATTTCTTCCAATGAAAGTTCAGTCACTCTTCGCATTAAAAGCATCACAACTTGACGAGCAAAAGAGATATCTTTGACCTGCTTGGAACTTTTAATATCTTCAACGGGTATATTATATTTTTGGGATACGATCTGGTAGATTTTTTCTACCCGTGTCAACACGGATGCGGGACGCTCAAGTAAATCGGCAACACAACGTTTTGCTAAGTCCATATCAATCACGCCGTTTTCCAAGAAGCTGTACGCATTGAGTTTTTTGATGACACCCTCAATGGTACGGATATTGCTTTTGATGCGGTCGGCAAGGAAGAATAAGACATCGTTGGGAACGGCAATACCGAGTTGTTCTGCCTTTTTCTTTAAGATCGCGATACGAAGCTCTAAATCGGGCGGCTGAATATCAATAATCAAACCGCCTTCAAAACGGGTCAAAAGACGATCTTCCAGTGTTTTCATTTCCTTCGGCGGTCGGTCGGAGGTTAAGATGATTTGCTTGTTATCGTCATATAAAGCATTGAATGTATGGAAAAATTCTTCTTGGGTAGCGGCTTTTCCTGCAATAAACTGAATATCATCGATTAAAAGCACATCCACCGAGCGATACTTATCGCGGAAATATTGCATTGGTTTTTTCTGGGTTAAAATATTGACAAGTTCATTGGTGAAATCTTCGCCGCGTACATAAAGAATTTTTGCGGTTGGATCTTTTTTATAGATATGATTGGTGATGGCAAATAACAGATGCGTTTTACCCAGACCCGAATCGCCGTGAATCAACAAAGGATTGTATCCTTGTACCGTTCGGTTTGCAACGGCAATACAAGCGGAATAGGCAATACGGTTTGTAGAACCAACGATAAAGTTATCAAAAGAATAATTTTGTCCGATGGGTACATCCAAAGCAGTTTGTTGACGGAAAGCAGTTTCTTCCGCAATCGGTTCTTGAGAGGATATTTGCGCTTTATTGGCAGTATTCGAATCATTGGAAAAAATAATTTTGACCGAGAAACCTAAAAACGAGGAAAAATGTGTTTGCAAAAGCTCGGTATAAAGTTCTTTTAAAATATTGATTTTAAAAGATTGCGGCACATAGACAACCGCTTCCGAAGCAGTTAATTCCTTCAGTTCAAGATTTTCAAGCCATAAATGATAAGAGTCTTCCGAAACGAGTTCCTTTTGTAGAAGAGAAGACAAAAAATGTGTCCAAAGTTCCTGTAATGAGTCCATTTTATCCATCCTTTTCGTTGCAAAAACAAGGAATCTGCATAATATATTATATATATATATTATACTAACATATTTGTGGAAAAAAAGCAATATAAACCTAATATTTTATCTAAGATTTTATGGTAACAAAAAGAGCATTTTTAGGCAAAAAAGAATTGATTTAAAATGCTTTGTGTGGTATCATAAAAGAAACAGATCGTAAGGGAGAGAACACACTATGTCACAAGAAAAAATAAAAATCGGCGTGATTTTCGGAGGAGATTCCCCCGAATACGAAGTCTCTTGTATTTCAGCGGCTTCGGTCATGCAGCATTTAGACCCCGAACGGTATGAAATTGTGAAAATCGGCATTTTAAAAGACGGCAGATGGTGGGTTTATACGGGAGAGGCAGAAGATGTTGCATCTTTAAAGTGGGAAACCGATGTTGAGCATCTTGTTCCTGCCGTTTTATCTCCTTGTCCTGCGCATCACGGGCTTTTAATTTTAAATAAAGCAGAACAAACATATAAAATTTTCAAGCTGGATTGCATTTTCCCTGTTCTCCATGGTAAAAACGGAGAAGATGGTGTCATGCAAGGACTTTTGGAGCTTTCAGGTGTTCCTTATGTGGGTTGCCGCACCCGCGCCGCGGCTATGACGATGGATAAAGCCGTCACCAAAGCCATTTTGGATATGTGCGGTTTTTGTCAAACACCTTGGAAAAAATTTGTTAAGAGTGAATTTTTATCCGATCCCGAGGGTGTCATTAAAGCTTCTTGTGAACTACAATTTCCACTGTTTATTAAACCTGCCAATGCAGGTTCTTCCAATGGTATCACCAAGGTAAACAAAGTTTCCGATCTTTCCAAAGCCATCGAAGAGGCCTTTTGTTATGATGAAAAAATCGTTGTGGAACAAGGGGTTGTCGGTCGTGAGATTGAAATTGGTCTTTTGGAAATGAACGGAGAAATCCTCACCTCCTGTTGCGGAGAAATTTGTTCGCCGAGCGGATTTTACGATTATGATGCTAAATATATCGATTCTTCAACAAAGTTGATTATTCCCGCTCCCCTGCCCGAAGGTATGCAGAAAAAAATTGCCGATGCCGCGACAGGTATTTTCCGCGCTCTTGATTGCCGCGGTTTTTCTCGCGCCGACTTTTTCTTAGTGGGAGAAGAGATTATTTTCAACGAGATCAATGCCATTCCCGGCTTTACTTCCACCAGTATGTATCCGAAAATGTTTGCACAAAGCGGCATTCCTTATACTGCTTTACTTGATATTTTAGTGGATCAAGCATGCAAAAATTAAAGAAACTTCCCGTACAAGTTCGGGTCAAGAAAACCATTCTTTTTTCCTGTTTTGAAAAGGAAAAAGAAAACGAGTCCCTGATTTGCTTAAATGAAAAGGGAGAAATGCAACTGCGAGAACGTTTTGAACGCTTCTCTGTAGATGAAGTACCCGAAGATGCCGATGGCGCAATGCAGCAGTTGACGCAAATTTTTGATCGTTTGACAGGTGCAGATGCTCCTGTGGAGTTAACCACTTCTGGCACATTTGCAGCATCTGAAAAAAGTGTAGAACTGGAATACGAGGAATTTATAATTGCCGAAGAGAACACGAAGCAAACAGTCAAACTTTCGGTCAATGGCGAGGGAATCGCTGTTTTGCTCTGTTCAGTCGGAAAAGAAGTGCGGGATTTTCTCGTTTTTGAACAAGGAAAAAAGCATACGGTTTCTCATTGGATGGATCGTCCCGTGGTGTTGCATACCTTGTCTCTTGCATATTTATTCCGTGAGGATGAAGGCAATTTTTCGGTTTTGTATGATTTGGAAATCGGTGGTTCGGTCGTCGAAAAAAACGAATTGTACATACAAATATTTCCGCAAGATTAAAACAAAAAAGAGTGGATTTCTCCACTCTTTTTTGTGTTTTTTAGTCTAAATTACCGTAATCGACCAATTCGCTGTACATGACCTTTCTGGTATTACTGATGATCTTTTGTACATAGTCGTAACTAACGCAGAATTCACCGACACCGTTAACTGTGAAAAAACAGTAAAGGGAGGAAGAACGATAGAAACGGTATACGGTTTCTTCTCCTTCTCGCGTGGTACGGGTGATGGTCAGCATGGGCTCGGTGTTTTCCGGCATGGTACCATAGTCATAAATGGACATATATAAGGTACCCGTGTACAATCGCTGGAAGTTAAGGGTATTGGTTTCGTCAAAACGGCCCACACGCATATCGCTGGATCCTTCGGCTATCGGGACATTGGAGGAAAGCACTTCCACATAATCCACAATCAGACGGTCTTTTTCATCTTTCTTGGCATGGATGCGGAAGTTGGCCGTGACGGCTTTGGATTCAAATAAAATAGTATCAAAATCGGTGATGGTTGCCATCATAAAGCGGCCTTCCACAAAATTGAGCATTCCCCAAGTCAAGTAGGGAAAAGCCTCGGCGCGGATATTGACAATAATATGGAATGCGGGAGAATAGACATTGTAGTAGGCAACATCTTTTTCGTCCTTATAAACAGCGCTGAAATAAAGAGTAGTTTTTTTCTCTTTGAAATCATAGCTTAATTCGTGACAGTATTCCCCTGTTTCTTTGTCAAAAAATCCATATTCCTCTAATTTGGTATGAAGCGCCGTTTCATCCAATTCATCCAAATTATATTCCAGTACTTTTTCCCCTTGCAGAGAAATAAGCGCTTGTAAAACGGCGTCATACCGTTCAGAAGAGGGAATATATTTTGTGGGATATTGAATGCTGTATTCAACAATGGCTTCGGGATCGGTTTTGTCGGCGGCTTCGGTGAATGTTTTAATTTCAATAAAACTGCTGCCGTTGTGCTTTATTTGGAAATTGTCGACCAAATAATAGGTATTGGTGTCCGTCCCTGTTGTCAAAATGGGGGAAAAAACATCTTTAATATCGGCCAAAAGATCTTCTTTGATGGTAGCATCCAATAAATAAATGGCGTCACGGCCTTCTAAGCGTGCATAATAAGCATTGTAAACAGACAAATAGTCACCGATATAAACGACAAAAACATCGCCGTTTCGAGCCGTTAATCGCACTTTTGCCTGATAGTGCTCATCCGAAAGTCCGTACATCTCAAAGTTTGTCGTATCGGCATTTTCAGCTTCTCCATAGGAGAGCATATAACGGCAGTTTACGTAGAGCTGGGCCATTTTTTCGGCATTGTAATAAAGATCCTCGGCGCCGTCAACATACAAATCACCGTCATCGCCTCGATAAATCCGAGTAGTACCGTGTTGATTATCAATAATGATTTCTTCGATGTTTTCTTTTTCAACAGGATTGAAAATGAAGGGCAGACCATCAGCCGAAAGCATCTCGCCGTGCGGACCGACGGTGGGTTTTGTGGTTTCTTGTGCACTGTCCTCAAAGATGATATTGACGATAAATAGCGCGGGAAAGAGAACGGCACAGAGAACTAAACAGACAAAGATCCATTGTCGTTGTTTGGCAAGTAGGGTTTTTTCTTTTTTTTCGGGCATTACAGATACCTCCTCCGTACCCAGACGGCAAGTCCGAGAAGACAGACGGCACCCGGCATGGCACAGGTCAAACGAATCAGCCAGCTTTTCCAGTTTTCGTTTGTCATATCTTCGGCATTTTCAAAGGCGGTATCGTCAAACTGCTTAATTTCAATGTCAACGGCAACCAATTTTAAATCGCCTAAAATTTTCATGGATTTATATAAAAACGGGGCGTTTGCAAAAGCATTGTCGACAATGAGTTTGGTTTCGGCATAATTGGTAGTACCGAACACCATTAAGTGATAATCGTAATATTCATTGTTTACGATTTCGGTTTTTGATGAAAGAGCGGCTAAATTATAAGTGCCTTTAACGGTAATCGTTTCACCGTTTTCCACCTTGTTGATTTGTGCAGAGGGGAAGGTGGTTAAGACGGGTTCAATGTGCCACTCCGAGTTTTCATGGGCCACCGAACGATCGGTAACGATGATGGGAGCGCCGTTGATAAAGACTACGGGCGTAGAGGATTCCGAGGTGGAAAGGGAATCAACCAAGGAATGCGCGATCTGATTTTGCGCGGGTTTGCCTTCCTCTTTGTCCGAATCGCTGTTGTAGTAGGCATCGATATAATCTGCTACCACATAGTTGGGGCCGTAGGGCAGGGATTTATCATGATCATACACGGTGGTACGGTTGACGGAAAGACCCCACTTTTCAATGAGAGCATCCAATTCGGGAAGAGTCGGTGTGGAGGCATCCATAAACACCATGACAGCGCTGTTTTTCTTATTGTTGGCAAAGTTGCGGGACAAGAAGTTGGATATGCGGTTAATCTCGGTATCCCCTGCGGCATCTTCTCCGTCCATGATACCTGCAAAGTCGGATTTCGGCGCATAGATTACCAAAATACGGGTGTTCGGGTCAATTTCTTCCATGCGCGTATTGGTATATTTGGCGACAAATCCGGCGTTTGTAAACATTTCCTCGAGGAGCGCTTGCTTTTCTTTGGTGGGTTCACCGTGTCCTTGGGTAAAGGTGACAACGGGGCGGTCTTCACTGGTCAGTGTCAAAATGGCCGAAGTGAATTTCGTCTCGCCCTGATAAGCGTAGGCTTGTTGTGTTTCCTCGTTAATACGGAAACAAGAGGAAATGTAAAAGGTGGAGAAACGGTCGGATTTTTGATCCCCGTCCAAATCGCATTCGATGAGAACCGAGGTAGAATATAGCGAATAACCAAGATCCTCAAAGGTTTTTTGGTGTTGGATCAACTTATCGGGTTCAGCAATGCTGTCAATAAAGACAATGTCAATCAAATCAGGGAAAAGATCGGCATATTGTTGGGCGCTGCGGAGCACCATACGATAATCCTCACCCGATTCGAGATTGATTTTCGGCATGAAGAAGGTGATGATGATATGGGGGGGTGTTTTTTCGAAACGAGGATCGTTGAGTTGCTGTTCGATGAGCGCAACGCTTTCTTCCGAAACGGTATAAAGCTGGTCGGCGGTGACGTCAATGACCAGACCGTATTCATCTCGAAAAGCCGATGCAACCAGATTGACAGCCAAGATGACTGCAATAAAAACGATCGTCAAAGCCAGTGCAAAAGAACCGTATTTGGTTTGTTTTGCTTTTAAAAAGGCGGAAAAAATATTCTTTTTCATGATAAATTTCCTCCTTTCTCAACTCCAGCGGCGCTTTTCATACAAGCGAACCGACAGGAATAAAAACACGATACAAATGGAACTGTAATACAAAATAGCTGTCAAATCGAAAAGACCTGCCGAGAAGGCATAGTAGCGGTCATAAATCGACAGCCACTTTAACACAGTACGCACAATGGCACTGGTGCTGCTATCAGAAACAACGCTGAGAATTAAAAAGACGGCAAGAGATGCAATGGTGAAAACAGCCGAAACGAATTGGTTTTCACTCAGGCAGGAAACAAAAAGACCGATGGCAATGAAAGCGGCTCCCACGAACAAAACGCCGACCGACGAAGAAATCAGTACCCAAGTGTTGGGATTGCCGAACATATACAGCGTAATAAAATGGAGACAGGAAATGAGATATGCGCCGGCAAACAAGGTATAAGCGGCCAGAAATTTAGCAAAAATCACACTGAATAGGCTGACGGGCGCGGTGAGCAGAAGCTGCTCGGTTCGCGTTTTTCTTTCTTCGCTCATCAAACGCATGGTGATCAAAGGAATCAGGATAATAAAGGTGATGAGCAGAACGGAAAAATACGAAGCTGTATCGGTCGTGGTGGCAAGCAGATTGGTAACCGAAAAAATGCCGCCCGAAACGGCTAAAAAGACGATCAAAAAGACGTATCCGATGGGGGTGATAAAAAAGGAACGCAGTTCCTTTTTGTATATGGCAGACATTATTTACGTCCTCCCTTCTTTTTTCCCTCTCCTTCATCGGCCGTGACGGTTGCCGCGGCGGCGCGAAGACGGGTGCGCTCGTTGGCGGTTGAGGTCAGATAAATAAATACGTCTTCCAAAGTCATGCCCATAGCTTCTAAGCCGAGCAACGGCCAACCCTGTTCGGAAAGAGCATAGAAAAGAGGTTTGCGAATATCTAAATTGGGTTGTGCCTCGATCATAAAGGCATGGCTTCCTCCATCCCGTTCACCCATGTGCTCGGCATAAAGGATGCCTTGACCGTTTTTAAGCATTTTTAAAATTTCAGCTTTGGGACCTGCGATGGTTGCGATCAGGCGCTTTGGAACATCGACGATTTTGGAAAGGTCTTCGGTTTTATCGTTGGCTACCACTTTACCCTCGTGCAAAATGACCACACGGTCGCAAACGGTTTGCACCTCGGTCAAAATATGAGAGGAAATAAGAATGGTATGATCTTTTCCGAGCGCTTTGATCAATTTGCGGATCTCAATAATTTGTTTGGGATCAAGACCGATGGTAGGTTCGTCAAAAATAAGAACCTGCGGATTGCCGATCAACGCTTGTGCAATACCGACACGTTGGCGATAACCTTTCGACAAATTTCCGATGGCGCGGTCATAAACGTCATCCAAACGGGTGACGGCTACAATCTCGCCCAAATGCCGATCGCGGTTAAGCTTGCAATTTTTCAGACCATATACAAACGTCAGATATTCCCGCACCGTCATTTCGGGATAGAGCGGGGGATTTTCAGGCAGATAACCGATTTTCTTTTTGGCTTCAATGGGATTTTCAAGAATGTCCACCCCGCCGATTTTGGCTGAACCTTCGTTACAGGAAATATATCCTGCCAAAATATTCATTGTGGTGGATTTTCCTGCGCCGTTTGGCCCGAGAAAGCCCACGATCTCCCCTTCATTGACCGAAAAACTGATATGGTCCAGAACGGTTTTTTTGCCATATCGTTTGGTTAATCCGGAAATTTCAATCATAATTTTCCTCCAGATTTGCGAAATTTATTATGCCTTTTTTGTGATCTCGATGTGAAGATCATCCAGCGCTTTTTGCGGTACGGTGGCGGGACAAGCAGTCATGAGCTCCGAAGCATTTTGTACCTTCGGGAAAGCGATGACTTCCCGCAAGCTGTCCAGACCGAGAAGCTGCATGCAAAGACGATCCAACCCGATACCCATACCGCCGTGCGGAGGAGCACCGTAACGGAAAGCATCGAGAAGATAACCGAATTTGATCTTGGCTTCTTCGTCAGAAAGGCCGAGTAGATTGAAGATTCTGTTTTGCAATTCGGGATCTGTGATGCGAATAGAGCCGGAAGAAAGCTCAATGCCGTTGAAGACCAAATCGTAGGCTTTGGCGCGAACATTGGCTTTATCACTTTCAAGATAGGGCAGACATTCGTCCAGAGGTGCGGTGAAAGGATGGTGCATAGCAAGCCATTCGCCCGATTCCTCATCGTATTCAAAGAAGGGAAATTCGACGATCCAAAGGAGATTATAACCCTTTTTCTCAACGTTTAAGCGTACCGACAGTTCTGTACGCAAAGCGCCCATATAAGAGAGAAGCTTGCCGTTGTTGGTGTCGGACAGAATGAGGATGGCATCCCCTTGTGCAGCGCCAACCGTTTCGGCCAGTTTTTCAAGCCATTCGGGCGTGACGAATTTGGAAAATGAAGAGGTTAAGCCTTCGGGCATCCATCTGGCATAAGCCAAACCCTTCGCACCAATACCGCGCACCATTTCGGTCAGTTTATCAAAATCCTTGCGGCTCATTTTTTCGGCGCCGCCCTTGGCACAAATGGCGCGTACACTGCCGCCTGCGGCAATCGTGTCGGTAAAGACACCAAAACCGCAATCAGCGCAGAGCGCGGAAATATCTTGAATTTCCAACCCATACCGTGTGTCGGGTTTGTCGCTGCCATAACGATTCATGGCTTCTTTATAGGTCAAACGAGGGAGAGGCAGCGGGATTTCCACTTGCAGAATTTCGCGGAAAATTCTTGCCATATATCCTTCCACCATGGAAAGAACATCTTCCATATCCACAAAGGACATTTCAAGGTCAATTTGAGTAAATTCCGGCTGTCTGTCGGCGCGAAGATCTTCGTCGCGGAAGCAGCGAGCGATTTGCATATAGCGGTCAAAGCCCGCTACCATGGAAAGCTGCTTATAAAGCTGCGGCGATTGGGGCAAAGCGTAAAACGTACCGGGATGCACACGGCTGGGGACCAAATAGTCGCGGGCGCCTTCGGGTGTTGATTTGATGAGGATGGGGGTTTCGATTTCAATAAAGCCATTTTCGTCAAAATAGTCGCGGGTGACCTTGACCAGCTTATGACGGAGAAGCAGATTGGACATCAGATCGGGACGGCGCAGGTCGAGATAGCGGTATTTCAAACGAAGTTCTTCGTTGACAACCGAATTTTCGACAATTTCAAAGGGAGGGGTCTGGGAACGCCCCAAAATCTTCAAAGAATCAACGAAAACCTCAATGTTTCCGGTGGGTAATGCGGGATTCTTGCTGTCACGCTCGCGGACGGTACCCTTGGCGCAAAGAACAAATTCGCTTCTTGCCTCGGTAGCGGTAGCGAAAACGGCACTGTCAGAGGTCTCGTCAAAGGCGAGCTGAATGATACCCGTGCGGTCGCGCAGGTCAATAAAAATGAGACTGCCTAAATTTCTCTGCCGTTGAACCCAACCGCAGACACAAACTCTTTTTCCGATATCTTCTTCTCGTAAAGCGGCGCAATAATGTGTTCTTTCCATATTAAAGATCCTTTTCCTTTCCGATGAGTGCGGCAATGTTATCAAAATCATGGAGCGATACCGACTGCTGTGTACCGTCGCTCATATTTTTCAGAGTTGCCTGTCCCTGCTCCAGCTCGCCGTCACCGACGATCAAAGTGAAAGCCGCGTGTTTTTTGTCGGCGTATTTCATCTGTGCCTTTAAGCTGCGGCCGGTTTGATCAAATGCAGCGTAGAGATTTTTTTCACGGAGCGCAGCAGCAAGGGTAAAGGCGTATTTTTGCGCTTCGGCACCCAAAGAAGCAATGTAAATCACAGGTGCATCGGCTTCATACGGTTGTTTGCCTTCGGCTTTCATGGCCATGATCAAGCGATTGATACCGGTGGCAAAACCGATACCCGAAACGGGAGGTCCGTCGAGTTCTTCCACCAATCCGTCATAGCGTCCACCGCCGCACAGCGTCGAACGGAAACTGTCATTGGTGGATACAAATTCGAAAACGGTTCTTTGATAATAGTCCAGTCCGCGTACAATATGGGTATTGACGGTATAATCTACCCCTGCGGCATCCAGACATGCTTTGACCGCATCAAAATGGGCGCGGCAGTCAGGACAGAGGTGATCGATGGTTTTGGGGGCATTTTCGGCAATTTTGGAACAGATTTCGCTCTTGCAATCAACGATGCGGAGCGGATTGGTGTTGAGACGTCCCAAACAAGTTTCGCATAACTGATCAGTGTACTGCGCAAAATAAGAACGCAAGGCCTCGCGATAGGCGGGTCTGCAGGAGCGGCAGCCGATGGAGTTGATCTGCAAGGAGATTTGTTTAATACCGAGATTGCGGAACATATCCCGTCCCAGCATGATGACGTTAGCATCGGCAACGGGTGCATCTGCACCAAACAGTTCAACACCAAACTGGGAAAATTCGCGGAATCTGCCCGATTCGGGTTTTTCATAACGGAAGCAGTTGACAAAGTAAGAGAGAGCAAGCGGCAAAGCGCCCGATGCCAGAGAGTTTTCAATCACACAACGTACAACGCCGGCGGTTCCTTCGGGGCGCAGGGTCATACTGCGGCGATCGTTGTCTACGAAGGTATACATTTCTTTTTGCACAACGTCGCTTGTTTCTCCGACACCGCGCTGATAAAGCTCGGAAACCTCAAAGGTGGGCAGGCGTACTTCGGAAAAGCCGTACAAAGAAGCTGTTTTTCTTAAAATGTCCTCTGTTTCCTGCCAAAGCTCGGATTCTCCCGGTAAAATATCGGTTGTGCCTCGTGGTTTTTGTAGCATAAAAATCTTTCCTTCCCGCTAAACTGATATAAAAATCGCAAAATAGCGCAAAATAACCTATAATATACGGATACAAAATAAAGTATATCATATCTTTGCCTGCAAAGCAAACGGTTTTTTGTATATTCTGTGTTTTTTTTCAAAAAATCCCTTGACTTTCCTTTCGTTTGTGTTGTATAATACACGAGCACCGATTCTTCGGGAGATAAGCCGATGGAAAGATGGCTGAGCTGGTCTAAGGCGCACGACTGGAAATCGTGTGAACGTTGATAGCGTTCCGGGAGTTCGAATCTCCCTCTTTCCGCCAAAGAATAACCGTCATTCTGATACAACGGAATGACGGTTATTTTATACCCAAAATCAGTATTTAGAGAACTTTTTGGGAGAGAAATCTCTAAAATGACAATTTAATTCCATTTCAAATCGTTAAAACACAGATAATCGTTAAATTATAACCATAATCGTTGATTTACAGGGGTAATCGTTGAATTATTGCCGATAAACGTTAATTTATTGAAATTGTGCATCGAATGTGTTACAATTAAAAAAACAACTTATGGAGGTACAACAGATGTTACAATCTAAGCCATCTCATTTAAGATATGATTCATTGAAATCCAAAATCGAGAATGGAAACATTCTTATTCCTCAATTTCAGAGAAATTTTGTTTGGAAGAAAGCAGATGCCGCTAAACTTTTGGATAGTATTCTAAAAGGATATCCTATCGGTTCGTTTATTCTTTGGGAAACAAAGTCTAGATTACGCTCTGTTAAAAAGATTGGAAACTTAGATTTGCCATCTGCCAAATCGGGCGAATCTGTTTATTATGTTTTAGATGGTCAACAACGTGTCACTAGCATCTATGTCAGTATATGTGGTCTTAAGGTGAACAAGGATGATTACTCTCAATTATATGTCGACCTGGTTGCACCGGAGGACCAACAGTTAATTATAATGGATGTTGCTGATCGTGATCCGCTAGAGTACATTACTGTTAGTGAATTAGTGACAGGAGATCCGTTTATTATTTATAATAAATTCTCTAGCCATCCTGATCTAATCACTAAAATATCCAAATACCAAAAAAGTTTTCAAACTTATGAGTTCCCTACAATTGAGATAACGGATGCAGATCTCGATGTAGCTACAGATATATTCACTAGAATTAATATTACTGGTAAGAGCTTGGACATTTTTGAAATCATGTGCGCAAAAACATATGATGAACAGCAAAACTTTGATCTATATGAAAAAAGAGAAGAACAGCTCTTAAAGTGGGAGGAAGCAGAATATTCAACAATTCCTCATTCCTCTGTCTTGCAAGCAATTTCGGTTTGCCTCACTGGTTCTTGTGGCAAAAAACAAATTCTCAATCAAATTGCAAAGCAAGATTTTATTAGTGTTTGGCCCAATATTGACGATGCTTTTGATAGAGCAATTGATTATTTAAAGAGTGCATTAGGGGTTAAAGCTTCTAAACTCATACCATATGATGGTTTAATTGTTCCGTATGTATATTATTTCTACAAACATCCTAATGCGCCAACAGATATGGAGAATCGATATTTAAAGGATTACTTTTGGCGTTGTGCCATCAGCAATCGTTTTTCGGATGGTTTAGAAAGCAAAATTGCCCAAGATTGTACGCATGTAATGGATGTTATCTTAAACGGAAAAACTCCGGTGTATGAACAAGGAGTGGAGGTAACCACAGATTTTATTGAGCGCAATGGCATCTTCTCAATGGGTAACGCTATGATTAAGGGTCTACTTTGCTTGTTAGTTTCAAGGTCTCCTAGATCCTTCAAGAATAACAACACATTAGTTATTGACAACGATTGGCTTAGTCAGAGCAACAGTAAAAACTATCATCACTTTTTTCCAAGAGCATATATGAAGAAAGAACAACCCATGATACAAGAAAACATGGTGAATCATATTGCTAATATTACAATTGTTGATAGTTATTTGAATAAAGGTGAGATTAAAGCCAAAGCTCCTGAAGAATATATGGGGGTTTATTATAACTCTAATCCTGAAATAATTAATACGATGAAAACGCATCTTATTGGTGATTTAGATGAGTTTGGCGTTTGGGATAACAATTACCCCATTTTCTTCAAGAAAAGGGTGGAAGTGATTGTTAACACATTAAAAGCCGAAATGATGTTGACCGAGAAAGACATTATTGACGAGGATTAAATATCGCATGCACCCCCTAAAATGACTTTGCACCCCCTTATCTCAAAAGGGGGTGCATTTGTATTAAAATTAGGGTTAGTCTTCAAAAAAGAAGGAACTTTTGTTTATCAAAAGTTCCTTCTTTTTTATCCAAGCCGCAAGGCTTGGTATATCATCAGCCGTAGGCTGCATTTTGCTTTCGTCTTGATGACATGCACGTCTTTGCCGTGCTTTTCGTAAAAGTTCAAAAGCACCCCCTGTTAAGGGAGCGCTTTCGTTTGTATTCAGCGAATATCCATGACCTCGTAGGCATCCAGCTTATCCAGCGTAAAGGAAACCTTTTTGCCCTTTTGAACAAGCTTGGATATTTTCCCCCCGCGCACAGGTTTGATTTTGTTGACGGCGGCAGGAAGATTTAAGGTAATTTTGAGGTTGTAAAGCGGGGTGATTTCGGTGATGGGGCGTGTCATAGCGCCCGTTTTGTTGACAAGATGCAGCACATATCGATCGTCGATGCGGCGCAGAACCGCTTCCACAAGTCCCGAAGTATCCACAGTGACGACCGACTTGGAAGCGCTCAAAACGAGGTTATTTATGATTTTGGCATAGTCGGCAGTTGGGAATGTTTTGGCAACAAAGTCGGCGAAATTGCCTGCAAAATAGTATGCGCGGCCTTTCCCGCGACGATTTAAAACGATGCCGGGATAGGTTTTGTCAGGCAAGTTGACATAGGGCCCCGGCAAGGGAGCGTAAGAGTCGAAAAGGGGAACCGAACCTTCGGCCAGCGACCAAGCAAGATTCAGACGAGGATTGGGAAGAAAAGGAGCGGAAATGTTTTTGTTTAATTCATTTTTTCCGTTTGCCTTCATATATCCGATGGTGGGTGAGGTTTGGAGGGTAGGTGTCCCTGTAAGGCCAAAGGTTTTCGCCAAACGGGCCTCTTTGAGCCAAACGCCCTTCTCATCAAAACAAGCCGAATCGTAAGTGGCAACCAAGGTGCCGCCTTTTTGTACGAAAGCGTCCAATTTTCGGGCTGTTTCTTCGGACATACACGAGGTGTTCGGTAAAATGATCACATCGTATTTTTGGATTTCGTCGTGGACGACATTGGTATCGTCAATGACATCAAATTGAACGTGGTTATGGATGAGCATATCGGCAAATGCAATCAATTCGCCGTAGTGGTCTCCTTTATCGCGGGCGGTGACTACCTGTTTTTCGGTAAAATCGGTGGCATCATAGCCGGAACCGTAGTTGTTAGCGGTATCCTGACTCCACATTAAAGCAACTTTGGCGGTAGAGGTTGAGGCGCGATATAAATCGGTGTGAGACAAGATAAACTTATTCATGGCTTTGGCGGCCTTGGCTCCATCGCTGTCCTTGAACATGGAGGGAGAACCGTGGATACCGTACCATACATTGGCGCCGTTGGCATAACTGGTGGCGTAGGTCATGACGGTTTCGGCCGCAGTATGCATGTAGTAAGCGGTGCCCGATTCGTTGCCTGCAAAGAAGTTGACCACAGGTTTTCCGTTTGCGATGGATTCAAGCAATTTGCTTTTGACGGTGATTGCCCAGGTTGCTACACCTTGGGTGGGGCGGTAAAATCCACCTTCTGCGCCGAGCATATCAACATAGGGTGCAACCCTGCGGGTATTGCTTCCCGTAATATCGGCGCGGAGAGCCGAGTTGTTCATATATAAAAGAATGTCTTTTCCCGATGCGTCCACTACTTCTTTGGTTTCCTGAATGTGGCGGGTGACATTGTCTACCCGCATGGTTTGGAGTTCAAGACGGGTCGCTTCTTCGATGGGATGGCCGAAACGCTCCAGAAAATCTCGTTTACAAACCTCGCAATAACAGCCGACCTCTCGCATGACGGGGCCGTCGAGGAAAATACCGTCGATATCGTGGCTGCACAGCGCGCGAATGTTTTTAATATACTGTTTGTGCCAGCTTCCGTTGGGATTTACACAAACCATTTGTCCCACGCCATAGGCTTTCAAGGGAGAACCGTCTTTGATGCGTTGGATCCATTCGGGATGTTTCAGGGCGTGTGCTTCCTCAAGGCAGTGCGTGTTGTAATAACAGATCTGTTTGAGACCTTTTTCGTGGGCGCGCGCTAAATATTGATCTAATTTTTCGGCGTGCTTCTCTTCCGAATAGGTGGCAAAATGCCCGCGGGTAAAAAGGTGCAGACATTGCTCGGTGTTAAAGCCGTATTTCCCAACATATTCATCCAAAACCCAAAAGTCATCATCGCCGAGATTGCATTGCACGGCGCAGATGGTCAAGGGTTGATTTTCCCACCATTTTTTCATAATGTCCTCCGCTTTTAACAAACCCCTGTAATTCTTACATTACAGGGGTTGTTGTTTTATAAAATATGATTATTCGCCGAGAGCCTCAATAACTTCTTCATAGCCTTCAAGCTCAACTTCGTTGAAATCGAAGCAACCGAATACGTCGGTGGTTACACCGTCCAAACGGTCGGAGGCAAGATAGGCGTTGTAGTTGAAATAAAGTGCAATTGCGGGAGCATCTTTGCAGAGCAGTTTTTCTACCTCGTGCAATTTTTCTGCGCGGGCTTTGCGGGTGGTTTCGTTGAGAACGGCATCTACGGCTGCATCGTATTTGTCAGATTCATAACCGGTGACATGGGGGGTGAAAAGTTCCCCGCGGACATCTACCGAGTTACCGCTGTAATAGCGGGCAAAGGGTGCGAGGAAAGAATATGCCGAAGAGGAAAGACCCTGATAGTCAAGCATCAACACATCAAAAGCACCCGTCGAAAGGGCGGCTTCGTAATCAGCATTGCTCAAAGCTTTTGCTTTGACGCCAAAGCCCAGTTTCGACCACTGTTTCGCGACTTCTTCAGCCACAGCTTTGTGGGTTGCGTTGGCTTTGCGGTAGGTGATTTCAAAGCTGCCGTTTTTGCCTTTGAGAGCATTTTTGGCAGCGGTGCTGTCGAAGGAGTAGAGAGCGCCGCCGTGTTGACGGAAAGAAGAATCTTCTTCGGTTTTGTCATCAAACACGCTTTCGGGCACAAAGGCGGTTGCGGCTTTGGCGCCCAAACCGACGATTTCTGCGATGGCGTTGCGGTCAAGACCTTGGCTAAGAGCCGCTCTGACTGAAGCGTCGGAGAAAAGATCGTTTTTGCAGTTGAAGAAGAGTGTGCCGGTCGAAAGAAGGGGCGCGGTTACAACATCATCTTTTACGGCATTGTAAGTATCTTTGGTGAAAGAACCGATATAGAAGATATCGCCCGACTCAAATTTTTCCATGGCATCGGCTACGGCGTTTTCGTAGTCGGTGAGCAAACGGTGGGGAGTTACATATTTGGCGGGGTTGTCTTCATCCAACTCGGAATAATAGTAAGCATTTCTTTCCAGGCAGATCTCGGTGACAATGGCATCGGGATCACGGCTGGTAGCTTCTTGCTGTCCTGCAGCGGTTTTATAGGTCAAACGCTTCACGGCAAAAGGACCGTTTGCGGAGAATGCGGCGGCGGAAGAAGACCAAACAGCAGAACCTTCCACGATATCATCGCGCAGGGGACCAAGGGCGGGAGAAGCAAGGTTCTCCAAAAGAAGGGAAAGTTCGATGTCTTTTTCCAAAACAATGCGAAGCAGACCGTTTTCTACTGCGGTAACGCCGAGATCGGCAACCGTCAGTTCACCGGATTTTACTTTTTTCGCATTTTTAATATCATACAGCAAGGGAGCGGCAGGACTTTGGAACGAAGGCGTCAAAATGCGTTGCCATGCGTACACAAAGTTGTCGGCGGTTACGAGCACTTTGTCGTTCCAACGGGTTTCGCGCAGACGGAAATAGACACAAATCTCGCCGTCTTCTTCTTCGGTGTACCATTCTTCGGCAATGCCTTCTTCGATCTCGCCGTCTTCCGTCATGGTTACAAGACCTTCATACAAAAGGCTCAAATATTGCATGGTATCCTTGTCGTAAATCACAGCGGCAGGATCAAGATTCGATTGAGCCGAGGTGAGGTACATAGGGATTATAGCACCCTTTCCGGATATGCTACCGCAAGAAACTGCGGTCATCAGGAGCATAATCAGCACCAGCAATAATGCAATTTTTTTCTTCATAGGATTCAAAACCTCCGTGTTATGACTGTATTCACCCGCTTATGCGGTAAAAACACCACTTTTGCGCGGTAAAAGGGCGCACTTTGTCCCATACATCAATATTATAACATAAGATGGCGGCATAATCAAGCACTCTTTTCTGTTTTTGTTTGTGCAACTCAACGGATTTTACAGTTTTTTTTGCACAAATCTCACAAGTGGCCGAAAAATCAAAGAGAAAAGGCAAACAAAGTGTTTTCTCTGCCGTCCGTTTGATAGTAGAGGGTGACTTGAGCAGGGGCTTCTGCCAGACGGGTAAGAAGATCTTCCGCGCCGTTCATTGCGGCAGAATTTTCCACTGCAAGACCTGTAAGGATGTTTTGAGGCAGAAAGACCAGCTCGCCCGCGGTGATGCTTCCGTCATCTTCAAGGGTGGCTTGGGCGGTAATCGAGAGCAAACGCTCTGCCAATACGACCGTATTGTTTTGAATAGACAGTATGGTGGGGACCGTTTTTTCACTTTCTTCTCCGGGGAAGGGAATATCGGTCAAAATATAGGGCAATCCGTCATATAGATACGATAATTCTCCCGTTTCCTCGTGACGGCTGACGGTGGTAATCAAAAGATTGGGTTCGTCCAGTTCGGCGGGTAGCCAAGCAATGACTTTCTCATTATAGATGAACAGGGCGGCAAATACTCGACCGTTATTATTTTCGATGGCTTCCGGCAGAGATGAAGCGGGTTTTAATTCGTTTTCATTTTGCGTATCTGCTACGAGGTCAAAGAGAGGGAATGAACGGGAATCCATATCGACCTTGACGGTTTTACCGCTTCCCTTAGTGACCCACCCGACAAGATCCTGCGGTTTTTCGATGGAAACGAGCTCATCTTCTACATAGTTGACAACGACAACCTCGCCTGCAAAGGGGCGATACCCGCCGTACATATCGGGATAATTGAAGGACAGGGTGGCACCGCAACTGACAAGGGTGACACTCATGTCATCCGAATCTACAACGATCGCTGCCGTCAGTATTTCGGTCAACGGATTTTCGGGCTCGGGTGTGGGATTCTCTTGTTTGGGCGGATCTTTGGGTTTTTCTTCTTTTTCTTCCTCGTCGGTTGGCTTGCTCATGGCGGGCTTATTGCCATAATAAGGGAGGATTTCGGATTTTTCGTAGAGGGCGGCATAGATCGGGAGCGAAGTGTCTTCTCCGTATTGTATTTTGCCTGCCGTGACCGCGAGAAGCGCGGGGCGGGGGGCTGCGAATGAAAATCCGTTTTTGGAGAGCAGATAGACGGGAGTGCCCGTTTTTTGTGCGGTGATGACACGGACGCCTGTTTGGGTGGCTTCTGCCTCGGTGGTGATGACGCTGTTTTCACAGGTAAAAGCGGGACAGTAGGAGGCAAAAGCATCCGAGGAATCTGAAACGTTGATAAACGCGCCGTTTTTCACGGCCGCCGACGGAGTGATGGTCAAAAGATTGACAAACAGGGTACCGAGAGAAGCGGGAGTCGCCAGCATATTGAGTTTAACAAAGCCTGTGGAAAGACCGCTGGATTGGATCAGCGCATCGATTTTTTCTTGGGTAAATTCACCGCGTCCGTTACCGCCGCAGAGAAGCCGCATAAAGCAACGAGCAATGTCCTGAATCGACATTCTTTCGGTGGGAATGAAGGTTTTTTTGCCTTCTTCGTCTTCTTCCCACTCCATGATACCCAGACCGCCTGCAAAGTTGATATAGCCTGCTTGCGGATGGGACTTGGGAACATCGGAAAAATAACCTTCGTTTGCGTAAGAAGAGGCATCGTTATGACCATTAAGTAAAACGAACAGAGACTGCGCAAGATCTCTTTTGCGAATGGCATCCGAGGAGGAAAGTGTGGCGGGTATGACGCCCAGTTTTCTCATGACGGTCTCTGCCGAAACGTAGGTGCGTTCAGGCGCAATAAATGCCGCTTCTGCAGCCAGAGAGATGGGTGAGAGAGAGAGGGCGCATAAAAGGAAGAACGCTAAAACGCGCGGAGCGGCCACTTTTTTGCGGCGCAAAAAGAAGAATATACCTACGACGGCCGCGGCCAATAACACAATTGCGAGGATGATCCATAAAACGCTGGAAGAAGAGTCATTACCAATGATGCCGGCAAGTCGGGAGTCTTGGAAGGTTTGACCCGCGCCGAGGGTTTTGATGGAGATGGTTTGTTCAAAACTCTCATCGGGAGTAATTTGGGCGGGTAAATAGTAAACGAGAGTAAGATCGGTATAATTTGTATCGGTATTGTTTGTAATGGCGGTATTGAAACGGACGGCATCACCCGCTTCATACATATCCTTTTCGGGGGTGATGGACATGGATATACCCAGCTCAAGTCCGGCGCCGGAAAAAACAGCCGAACCGAAGAGAAAACCGATGATAAACAACAAACAAAGCGACCATTTGGATGCGGCTTTCATGATAGACTCCTTTTTGCATAAAAATAACATCGTAGTAACCTTTTACTATTATAGGGGAAGACAGCGGATAAAGTCAACGGGGAAAGCGCACTTTTTAAACAAATAAATTGTCCGAAAGACTACACGCCGTATAAAGCCGATTCGCGGTTGCGGTATTCCCGCGGAGCAAGGTGATAACGCTGACGGAAACGGCGCGAAAAATAAAATTGGTCACAAAAACCAAGTGTTTCGCTGATGGCGGCGATGCTTTCCTGCGTGCCGACCAAAAGACTGCGCGCACGGTCGAAAACAAGATCGTCAACATAGGCACCGACGGTTTTTCCGAGTTCTTTTTTGAAGAGCTTTGATAGGGTGGATTCCGAAAGAAACAGACGGCGCGCCAACATACCGACGTTGAGTTGCACCGAAAGATTTTGCTGAATGTAGGAAAGGGTATCCCGCACGGGAGCCGAATACAACGAAACGTGGCTTAAACCGAAAGACGAGCGGGAGATCAGTTGTGTGATGTGCCGAAATACCGATTCTTTGATATGGAGGGCATCGGATAATTCGGCTTTTGAGAAAAATGCCCGACGAATCTCTGCGACTTCACTTTCGGAGATCTCCATGGAAAGCACTTCCTTGCAAGATAAAAAAACATCGTATCCGTCGGGAAGGAGCAGGTGGAAGTGGAAGAAAAATTTGTCAAAAGGCACGGTGCAACCGAACCCGAAGGTCATTCCGTTTGGGATCAGATATAACCGCCCCGCTAAAAGAGGGATGGTTTTCCCATTGACAGTCAGATATCCGCCCGGGGATAAAATATAGTAAAGGCGGGAAAACGGAGAGCTGATTTCGGAAACCTTCCACGTTTTTGGGGTGACGGTGGCATAAGCGCCGTCGGAAAAAGAAAAAGCCAATTCATTGGACAGGGTCAAAAGCTCCCGATTGAACAGAATTTTATGCTCCATACGAAAAACTCCATATTTGAATCTTTGTAAATCCATTGTAATCAAGGGAAAATCAATGTATTCTAAAATTACAAATCCATATAGAGTATAACAGAATTTTCACAATATTACAACAGAAAGGTTGGTTTTTTATGTCAAGCTATCAAGTGAAAAAGACCCCCGGCGATACTGCGTGGTTTACCCACGACCGTTTCGGTTTGTTTGTTCATTTCGGACTGTATTCTTTGGGCGCGCGTCATGAATGGGTGAAAAAATACGAAACGCTGTCCGAAGCAACCTATGATCGTTGGCTCAACTATTTTGATCCTGATATGTACGATCCTGCCGATTGGGCAAAGCAAGCGAAGGCGGCAGGCATGAAGTATGCCGTTTTGACCACCAAACACCACGAAGGGTTTTGCATGTTCGATTCTGCTTACACAGATTATAAATGCACCAACACCCCCGCGGGGCGAGATCTTGTTAAAGAATTTGTAGAAGCATTTCGCGCCGAAGGGTTGAAAGTGGGCTTTTACTATTCTCTTTTGGATTGGCATCATCCTGAATTTCCCTATGACACCCGACATCCCCGCAGAGACGATCCCGATTCCGAAGAGCAGACAAAGAAAAGAGACGTAAGAAAATACGCCGATTATATGTATAATCAAGTGCGGGAACTTATGACCAATTATGGAAAGATCGACATTCTTTGGTTTGATTTTTCATATACAGGTCCTAATTACACCGACAAAGAAAAGCCTTGGTTGGTTGGCAAGGGAAAAGAGGATTGGCAATCGGAACGGCTGATCGATATGGTGCGTTCTTTGCAGCCCCATATCATCATCAACAATCGTGCCGACCTCGATCAGGACATCTGGACACCCGAGCAGGAACAGCCTACCTCGTGGGTTAAGCATCCCGAAACGGGTGAACTCGTGCCTTGGGAAGCCTGCCATACCCTTTCGGGCGCTTGGGGTTATTACCGCGATGAATATACTTGGAAATCCCCCGAAATGCTTTTGCAAATGCTCATTTCCACCGTTGCACTTGGCGGTAACATGATTATGAACGTCGGCCCGACAGCCCGCGGTTATTTTGATGCCCGCGCCGAAAAAGCTTTACAGGCATACGGTCAATGGATGAAGTATAACGGAAAATCCATTTACGGCTGTACCATGGCAGAGCCTGATCTTATTTGCCCCGATGGTTGCAAACTGACCCAAAGCGAAGATGGCAAACGTCTCTACGTTCACCTTTTCCAATATCCGTTCCAGGTTTTGCATCTTAAAGGATTGCTCGGTCGCGTAGCATATGCCCAGTTTTTGCATGATAACAGCGAACTGAGAATGGCTGCAAACAGAGTAGACGAAGGTGTTCTGGATATTATTCTTCCCGTCGTCAAGCCCGATACGCTGATTCCCGTTGTTGAACTTTTCTTAAAATAAGCATAAACAAGAAGCGCAAACCTCTGCGGTTTGCGCTTCTTGTTTGTATAAATATTTTAATTAAAAATTAGGCGCTTTTTTTCTTTTTGATCATCAAAACGGCTGTTACGCCACCGCCGATCACCACAACGGCCGCTATGGCAATTATGATAATCAACGTCATAGAACCGTCACTGTCATCGCTGTCATTGTTGTCATTGTTGTCGGTATTATTGGAGTTTGCCGTGCCATAGATCGCGTAAATGTCAAGGTCTTTTTGTACATTTTTATATTCATCGGTACTCCACTTGACAAAACCTTTGTCTACACGGTTTGTGGGAGGATCGAGCTTTGTACCTGCGGCAACTTTTCTCGAAAGCAATACTTTGCCGTCTTTTTCTTTGCGGAAAACGACCTTGAAAAGACGATTGTAAACAGCGGTCAATTCAACATCGTGTGTGATGGGTTCGCGGGAGTTGGCATCGTAGTTACCTTCCCAGTACAGGAAAGAATTGCCGTCAACATCGGGAACGTCGGGTTCGCGCAGATAATCCTGAGGTTCACTGAGATAGGAAAAGAGCTCCTCTTTTTCACCCGAGATCTCGCTGTAGAATTTCACGGAGTATTTCGGGAATGCAGGTTCTTTTTCGGTGCTGTTGATATCATAGTCGCTCAAAACCACTTTGTTGTCGCCCACGCGTTGCGAGGCGGTAACGGTGGTTTCGCCGCCCGAGGGGAATCCGAGATGCATGTCGCCCCAGGTTAAGTAGTTGTTAATTTTTTCGGCAGAACCGGAAACCAAACCGAGTGCCATGCCAACGATGTCACCGGTTTTCACATCAACCTTTTCGTCGTGGAAGGCTTCCCATGCGATGGCGATTTCATAGGTGGTTTTTGTTCCGTCGTTTTTCACAACGGCATTGGTCAAGGCAGGATCTGCGTTGCGGTATACACCGCACAAGGATTCAAAACCGCAAGAAGCTTTGTTGTCGACGGCAAAAACGCCCTTGTTATAGGTGGGCGAAACTTCATACGAAACGGTATCAACACCGCGTTGCATAGCCCAGTTTCCGGCGGTGTTGACCGATATTTGCAGAGAGTCACCGCGCCACATGGCATCGGGCTCGGTTTTGATCCAAGAATTGAAAGGAGATTTATCTTCGGTGATCAGTGCAACATACAGATTGTCAGCATCCCATCTCAACCATGCTGTGAAGGAAAGAGCACCCTCTTTGATCTCGCCCGAACGGGAGCTTGAATTCACACGGTTGGCAAAAGTGGAGGGGAATCTGCCCTCGTCACCTTCGACATTGCCTTTGTCCTGTACGTTTACGAGGGTAGCAATGCCCCATTCGGCGGTAGAAACATTGCCGTCGATTTTGGGGGCGGTGACAAACTTACGAGCAAAAACGGTTTCGGTAGAAGGCGTGTAGTATAAAGAGGGAGCGGCGGCACCCTGATTTAAAATGTCTTCCAGCGAGGGCAGGTCCATACCGCCTTCGGCGAAAACAAGAAGGGACGAACTTGCAGTCAAAAGCATCAAAAGAATAAGCAGAAGAGATACAAATTTCGACATGGGTAAACCTCCATACGTTTTTTGTTTGGTTTGCACATGAGTATACGCCTACATTATACAAGAAACCGACCTGAAAAGCAAGAGGGCAAAAAAAGAAATAAGACGGCCCTTTAACAAGAGCCGTCTTATCATCAACAGTAAAGCTTTTTTGTTAGCGCCAGACTTTCTTCGGGAAGAAGGAGGGGTTTGTATTCCAATGCACAGGCACCTTGGTAGCCCGCGGAATCCACTGCTTCAAAGACCGCACCGTAGTTGATCTCGCCGTTGTTCAGTTCATGGCGACCGGGGCAGCCCGCAGCATGCAGATGCCCGATCCACTGCAGATTTTCCGTGATATTGGTAATCAAATTCCCTTCCATGACTTGTTGGTGGTAGATGTCGTAAAGCACCTTGACTTGTGGGTGATCAACCTCTCGTGCGATCTCGAACCCCTCGAGGGAGGACCATAAATAGTACCCTTTGTGGTTAAGCAAGGTGTTCAGTGGCTCGATCACAATAGTCAGCCCTGTTTCCTCTAAAACGGGTACCGCTGCTTTAAGGCATTTTACAACGTTGGCGTGCTGTACGGTAGCGGGGGCACCGGTGTCTTTTCCTACTTGCGAAATGAGTATTTTTGCCCCTAACGCTTTTGCTTTGACGGCGGCAGAGCGTACCCCTGCCACATATGCTTTCTCGTCTCCGTCGGTGCAATCAAAGAAATCGGTGCAGATCGCCAAAAAATCCACGCCACACTCTTCGCAGACGGCGGCGGTGGCTTCTAAATCCGCATCGTCTGGCACCCTCCATGCTTCGCAGGCAGTGTATCCCAGTTCTGCGGTTTTGCGGACGGCGTCGGGGAGCGGAAGGTTTTTGAAAAACATGGGAAGACAAACACTTAAACGCATATGCTTTCTCCTTATTTGAAATAGATAACCTCGCCTGTTTCCATAGATCGATTGGCGGAAAATCCCAGTCGCAGAGACTTTATTGCATCGCTGTAGGGAGAGCGAATTCCGGTGGGATCGCCGCTGCGTACTGCGTCCATAAAGGCGCGGTCCAGCCTGAAGGTCGCGTTTTTCGCGGCAGCGATATCCCGCACCTCATCGGGAGTTTGGATGATCAGATTATTGCGCAAGCGGTAATCCAAAACAATATCCCGCAGTGAGATCATAAGTCCGCATCTGGGACGAATGGAAAGGGGCTCGGTTGTTTGGCAGTAACAGCCGCTGACCAAAGTGGCGGTCACATGATTGGGGAAGCGGAACACGGCGGTGGAATGGTCGTCGGTGTCATATTCCTCCGAAGCATCCACACCGGGAGTGAGCATTCCGCGGGAGGCGGTGGCATAGACCGAGAGGGGCTCGCCGAAGAGCCAGCGCAGACCGTCCAACAGATGAATGTTTTGTTCTACCAGTTGACCGCCGCAGGTGGATTTCTTTTGCCACCACCATACATTTGGGATACCGCCCACCCAACTGCCGTAGACCAAACCGCCTGCGGGGTGCTTGGGCAATTCTTCCTTGATCATTTCCATCAGGTTGAGGTAACGGTCCTGAAAGCTTACGGCGGTGATCAGTCCGGTTTCCTCGATGCGGGCGTTGATCCTTTCAGCAAGCTGCATATCTACCGTCATTGGCTTTTCTACCAAAAAAGGAATGCCCATTTCTATCGCTCTCAGCTCGCAATCGCCGTGGGCGGTGGGCTCAATGGCAATCAATAGAGCGTCCAGCGTATTCTTGTTTTCGCTATCTAACAGAGAGGTAAAGCCGTCGTAAAGGCGGGTACAACCAAACTGCGCCGCCACCGCGGTACGACGTGCTTCGATAGGATCGGCGACGGCAACCACTGTAATGTCTTCCATCTGCAGAAGCGCTTTGATGTGGGTCTTCATTCTGCCGCCGCAACCGATTAAGCCGAGTCTTAATTTTTCCATGGTTTTTCTCCTTTTTTGAATAGTGTTTACAAGGTGAATGCTTTATGATATAATTATATTGCAGAAAATGCAAAAATTCAATGAAAAATAATTGCTGTGCTATAAGGATATTGCTATGTTCGCGGAAATTTGTGAAAAATATCTTTGCTCACCATCCTCATTACCGATGGTGGTGACAACGGTCGGAGAAAGCGTCTATCAATCTGCAATCAACCGCCCTGAGGGGTGCATCTACCATCATGTATTAACAGTTGTGCAAGGAGAAGGAGAGGTGACTGTTGGGGGCGATATTTTTTTGTTACGTGCGGGAGAGGGATTTTTTTGCCGCGCGGGAGAACCCCATGCCTATCGTCCGACGAGCAATGTTTTTCGCACCTGCTGGGTGACTTTTGTGGGGGCGGAGGGTGTACTGGATTATTATCAAATCGGTCAAAGCTTTCGCTTTACTGCCGATCCGTTTTTTCCCAACACGGTGGAAACGTTGGAAAAATTTTGTTCGGGGAACAGCACTGTTCTTTCCCGCTCTGCCGCAGGTTATGCCTGGCTGACGGAGTGGCTTCATAGCTGTTTTTCCCCCTCTTCTCCCATCAATGCGCAGGTGCGGCAATATCTGGAGACTCATTATTCAGAGCCTCTTTCGCTGAACCAAATTGCCGAAGCGGTGCACATGAGCCGATTTTCTCTTTGCCACCATTATAAAGAAACCTGCGGCTCTACGGTGATGGAGCATCTGCGGAGGATCCGCATCGAAAAGGCCAAGCAGCTTTTGCGGCTGACCACCGTTTGCATCGAGGAGATCGGGCAAAGCTGTGGGTTTGAAAACCCCAGTTATTTTGGGAAAGTCTTTCGCGAGGAAACGGGACAAGCACCCAATGAATACAGAAAAAGTATGTATGGTCGGTATTGAAGTCGTTTTTCCGTACGCAGGATGCTTTTTGGTTTTATACCCACCGATATAGAACAAAATGCCCCTTGGACTGCTATGTTCCAAGGGGCATTGCTTTGTTCTATAAATGCGGTAACCGACTGTTTTTTACAGAGTTGCCGCCATAACGGCTTTGATGGTGTGCATACGGTTTTCCGCTTCGTCGAAGACGATCGAACGATCGCTTTCAAACACATCATCGGTGACTTCCAAAGCATCCAATTTGTAAATTTCGCCGATCTCTTTTCCGATTTGGGTATTTAAGTCGTGGAAAGCGGGTAAGCAGTGCATGAATTTAGCGTTTGCTCCGGCTTTTTCCATGACGGCGGCGTTTACCTGATACGGAAGCAGTTCGCGGATGCGTTCTTCCCATACGGAAACAGGCTCGCCCATAGACACCCACACATCGGTGTAAATAAAGTCGGCGTCTTTGACAGCTACATCCACCGAAGATTCAAAATCAAGAGTTGCGCCGGTTTCTTTGGCAATCTCTTGGCAGGTTTCGATCAGTTTTTGATCGGGGAAATATTTTTCGGGGGCGCAGGCCACAAAATGCATGCCCATTTTGGCGCAACCGACCATCAACGAGTTGCCCATGTTATAACGGGCGTCTCCCATATATACCAATTTCGTTCCTTTCAAAGAACCGCGGTGCTCGCGAATGGCGAGAAAGTCGGCTAAAATTTGGGTAGGATGGAATTCATTGGTTAAACCGTTCCACACAGGCACACCGGCGTGTTTTGCAAGTGTTTCAACAATTTCTTGTTCAAACCCGCGGTATTCAATGCCATCGTAAATTCTGCCAAGCACTCTCGCGGTATCCGCAATGCTTTCTTTTTTTCCGATTTGTGAACCCGAAGGATCCAAATAGGTCACGTGCATACCCAAATCGTGCGCCGCCACTTCAAAGCTGCAACGCGTACGGGTACTGGTTTTTTCAAAAATGAGGGCAATATTTTTTCCTGCGCAGAGGGCGTGAGAAATGCCCTTCTTTTTTTGTTCTTTGAGTTTTGCGGCCAAATCGATCAAACCGCCGATTTCTTCGGGGGTAAAGTCGAGAAGCTTTAAAAAGTGTCTTTTTTTCAGGTTCATGGTGTGTTCTCCGTTACATCGCGCAAGCTGCTTTGAGTACGGCGATGGCTTTTTTCAGTTGATCTTCGGGGATGTTGAGGGCAGGCAGCATACGCACTTTGGTTTTTGCTTTGATGTATAAAACACCGTTATCCATACAAGCGCGAATGATTTCTCCTGCATCCTTTTCGGTTTCAACACCGAGCATCAAACCCAGACCGGTGATGGAACGAATGCCGGAAGCGCCGTTCAATTCGTTGCGAATGTATTCGGCGCGTGCGCGAACGCCTGCCAAGGTGTTTTCATCCAAGCGGGAAAGAATGCTTAAAGCGCCTGCGCAGCAAACGGGATTTCCGCCGAAGGTGGAGCCGTGCGATCCGGGCGTCAATACATCTTTAACTTTTTCGCCCATTAAGGTTGCTCCGAGGGGCAGACCGCCCGCCAGGCCTTTGGCGGTTGAGACGATGTCGGGGGTGATGCCGTAGTGCATATAACCATATAGGTAACCGGAACGGCCGTTGCCGCATTGCACTTCGTCGGTAATGATCAGAATATCACGCTTTTCTGCGAGTTCGGCAACCGCTTTCACAAATGCCGCATCCAAGGGATTGACACCGCCTTCGCCCTGTACGGGTTCCATCATGACGGCGGCCACGTCATCTCTTTCCATCAGCGCAGTGATGGCGGCGATGTCGTTTGCAGGGGTGTAAAGGAAGCCGGGGGTCAACGGAAGAAACTCTCCATGGAAGGTGTCTTGACCGGTGGCGGCCAAGGTGGTGATGGTTCTGCCGTGGAAACTGTTGATTAAGGTGATGATCTTATTGCGGTTTTCTCCGTGGTGATCGGCGGCGTATTTACGGGCGACCTTTATGGCGCATTCGTTGGCTTCGGCTCCCGAATTGGAGAAAAAGACCTTTTTCATGCCTGTTTTTTCGCAAAGCATTTTTGCAAGATTTGCACAGGGCTCGGTGTAATAAAGGTTGGAGGTGTGCTGGAGGGTGTTAACCTGCGCCGTGACAGCTTCTGCCCAGACGGGATCGGACACGCCAAAGGTATTGACGGCGATGCCGGTGGCCATATCAATATATTCTTTTCCGTTTGTATCCCATACAAGCGAACCGCTGCCGCGTACGATTTCCAAGGGGAAACGGGCATACGCGCTCGCTACATAGGTATCGTCAATCGTTTTAATACTCATTTTTTCTCCTTTACTACCATGGTGCCCGCGCCTTCATCGGTCAATGTTTCAAGCAAAATGGCATGGGGCACTCTGCCGTCAAGAATAAAGACTTTGGAAACGCCGCGGTCAATGGCGTTAACACAACATTCCACTTTCGGAATCATACCGCCTGAAATGACACCGCTTTGACGCAATTCGGCGGCATCTTTCAGATCGATGATCTTGATGAGGGAGGCGGGGTCATCCTTGTCGGCAAGCAGACCGACGATATCGGTCATGGTAATCAAACTTTCTGCTTGCAAGGAGCCTGCGATCCAAGAAGCGGCGGTGTCGGCGTTGATGTTATATACGTTGCCTTCGCGGTCACAACCGACGGTGGAAACAACGGGAATATAACCCTTTTCGAGCAGGTCAAGGATGGGTTGCACGTTGACATTTGTGATCTCACCGACATAACCGAGGCGAGGATCCTTAACGGTAGCCTCGATGAGACGACCGACCATACCCGAAATACCCATGGCTTTGCCGCCCTTCATTTCCAAAAGGTTGACAAGGCTTTTGCTGATTTTGCCGGCGAGTACCATTTGAACCACTTCGGCGGTTTCTTTGTCGGTAACCCGCAGACCATCAACGAATACACTTTCTTTGCCGATGCGTTTTAACGTATCGGTGATTTCGGGGCCGCCGCCGTGAACCAGCACGACCTTGATGCCGACCAACGATAAGAGCACAATATCGCCCATGACCTGTTCCTTGAGGTCCTCGTTGATCATGGCGTTGCCACCGTATTTCACGACAACGATCTTATCATGATAATTTTGAATATAGGGAAGCGCCTGTGTTAAGATCAGCGCGCGTTGTGCATTTGTAATTTCCATTGTGATCTCTCCTTAGCTTCTGTAATCCCCGTTGATTTTTACATAGTCATAGGTCAAATCGCAGCCCCAAGCGGTAGCAGAGCAGATTCCTTCGTTGAGGGAAACGCAGACAGTGACTTCCTTTTCAAGCAAGATTTCTTTGGCTTTTTCTTCGGAAAAAGGAATGCCTGCGCCGTTTTTGCAGACGGGAATGCTTCCCTTGCAAGAGGCAAACGCAACATCGATTTTCTGAACATTGACGTCGGCGCCGCTGTAACCGATGGCGCAAAGTACACGGCCCCAGTTGGCATCCGAACCGAACATGGCAGCTTTGAGAAGAGAAGAACAAATAACCGATTTCGCAACGGTTTTGGCGGTTTTTTCGTCTTTTGCACCTTCTACCGAGCATTCAAGCAATTTGGTGGCGCCTTCACCGTCGGAGGCGATCATGCGGCAGAGTTGCACCGTGGCAGTGTTGAGGGCTTTCATAAAGACGGCAAAGTCTTCGTTGTCAGAGGTGATTTCGGGGTTGCCTGCCTGACCGTTTGCCAAAATGGTGACCATGTCATTGGTAGAGGTGTCACCGTCCACACTGATCATGTTAAAGGTGCTCTGTACGTCTTCCGACAAAGCTTTTTGCAGCATTTCGGGACTAATGGCGGCATCGGTGGTAATAAAGACCAACATGGTTGCCATGTTGGGATGAATCATACCCGAACCTTTGGCGATACCGCCGAGGCGGCAGATTTTTCCGCCGAGTGTAAATTCGACGGCAATTTCTTTGCGCAAAACATCGGTGGTCATGATACCGTCGGCGGCGCTTTGGCTGTCTTTGCCCAAGGCGGCAACCAGCGTGGGGATACCGTCGCGGATGGGAGCAACATCCAGCGGTTGTCCAATGACACCGGTCGAAGCGACCACCACATCTTTGGGGGAAATGGAAAGCGCATCGGCCGTAAGATGACACATTTGGGTAGCAATCTCGATACCGTTGGCATTGCAGGTGTTTGCATTTCCGCTGTTACAGATAATGGCCTGCGCTTTACCATCGGAAATGTTTTGTTTTGTTACGGTCAGAGGAGCGCCCTTCACAAGGTTTGTGGTATAAACGGCGGCGGCGGAAGAGGGCACAGCCGAATAGATCAAAGACAGGTCTTTTTTCTCTTTGTTTTTACGGATTCCGCAATGGATTCCTGCGGCAGTAAAGCCGTTTGCGGCACAAACGCCGCCGGTAATAATTTTCATAAATGGCTCCTTATTTGAGTTCGAATTCTCCCAGCGAGGATTCTGCAATATAATCGTTTTTGAATGAGCGAAGTTTGGCCATGTGAGGCTGTGTAATGTGAAGCTGTTGGGCTTCCTTGGATTCCCACGCTTCGATCAAGAGAAGTTCGTTTGCATCTTTTTCGGAAAAATAGTAGTCATATTGACCAAAGCCTTCCTCTGCCTGAACGGCATCCAAAATGCCATCGGCGCGGACTCTTTCCACAAATGCCTCTCTTTTTCCCTCGAAGCACTGAAAACGCACATAAATCCTATACATAATGAACCTCTTTCTTACAGGACGAGTCCCGTTGTTTCGTTTTCGCCCGTTATCAGGTTCAAACATTGAATGGCGGCACCCGAAGCGCCTTTGCCGAGGTTGTCAAAACGTGCCATCAGCAAAACGCGGTCGTCGTTTCCTGCTACCGACACTTCCATTCTGTCCAGTCCGTGCAGACCGTAAGCAGACATGAAGCCGTTTTCGTCGGGGGTGGGATTGAAGGTGACGATGGGCCCCGTGTATTTTTTCTGATACACTTCGCGGATGGCATTTGCACCATCGGTCAAATCCTCGCGGAAGACGGGGATCGTAACCAGCATGCCGCTGTCAAAATCGGCTACCAACGGACAGAAAGCGGGGAGCGTCTTCAGCTTGGTAATATGTTGAATTTCGGGCAAATGCTTGTGTCCTTGGGCGAGCGCATAAGCGCGGGGGGCATCCAAAAGACAATCTCTCTGTGCATCCTCGTATTCGGCGATCATTTTTTTGCCGCCGCCGGTATAACCCGAGATGGCGTGAACGGACAAACGGGCGGAGGGGGTGAGCAGACCCGCTTCGATGAGCGGAAATACAAGAGCGATGACGCCGCTGGCATAACAGCCGGGCAGCGCAATACGGTTGCCCTCTAAAATGTTTTGTCTGAATGACGGGCCGAGTTCGGGAAACCCGTAAGACCAGCCGCTTGCCGTGCGGTGTGCAGTGGAAGCGTCGATCACCTTGACGGCAGGGTTTTCAATCAGAGAAACCGCTTCTCTGGCCGCATCGTCAGGCAGGCAGAGAATGGCAACATCGCATGCATTCAACGCCCATCTTCGCCGTTCGGTGTCCTTGCGTTCTTCCTCGGACAAGGTGATCAAGGAGACAGAAGCGCGATTTTGGATTCGTTCCAAGATTCGCAGTCCCGTCGTTCCCGATTTTCCGTCAATAAACAGTTTCATTTTGTAATAACCTCGCGTAAGTATTGAATTTGTTCCTCGATGGAATTTGCACCCGTTCCGCCTGCAGAAATGCGTTTTTCCACGCAGGTCTTGAGCGAAATGTCGACATACAAATCATCTTCAAACAAGGGAGAGAACTCTTTATATACCGCAAGTGGCAGGGTGTCGAGCGTTTGGCCGTCGCTAATGCAGCGGGATACGATTTGACCGACGATTTTGTAAGCGGTGCGGAAAGGAAGATCCTTGCGCACAAGATAGTCTGCCAAATCGGTGGCGTTAATAAAACCTTGTCGTGCGGCATTATACATGTTTTCGCGGTTGACTTTCATGGTTTCAATCATGGGCGCAAAGACGGCCAGACACATATCGACGGTGTCAATGCTGTCAAAAATAGCCTCTTTGTCTTCTTGCATATCTTTGTTATAAGCAAGAGGCAACCCTTTGAGCATGGTCAAAGTGCCGATCAAATTGCCGTACACTCTGCCGGTTTTACCGCGCACAAGCTCTGCCATATCCGAATTCTTTTTCTGTGGCATGATGCTGGAACCGGTGGTGAAGGAATCATCCAATTCAACAAATTTAAATTCCCAACTGCTCCAAAGGATGATTTCTTCCGAAAAACGGGACAGATGCATCATGAGGATGGAAAGAGCGGCATTGATCTCCACGCAGAAATCGCGGTCGGAAACGCCGTCGATGCTGTTGCGGGTATAATCGGAAAAACCCAGAGCCTCAGCGGTATAAGCACGGTCGATGGGATAGGTAGTACCTGCAAGCGCGCAACTTCCGAGCGGGGAAACGTTCATGCGGGCAAGTGCATCCTGCAAACGGGAAATATCGCGGCAGAACATCATGCCGTATGCAAGCAGGTGGTGGGCAAATGCAATGGGCTGTGCTCTTTGCAAATGGGTGTATCCCGGCAGAATGGCATCGCGATTCTGTTCGGCTTGAGAGATGACGGCTGCGATCAAGGTGCGAAGTTGCGCGATAATGTCCTGGCAAGCTTCGCGCAGATATAAGCGGATGTCCAAAGCCACCTGATCGTTTCGGCTGCGGGCGGTGTGGAGGCGTTTCCCTGCATCCCCGATGCGCTTGGTCAGCGTTGCCTCGATAAACATATGAATATCTTCGGCTGCGGGGTCGATTGTCAGTGTACCCTCGTCCAACTCACGGCGAATATCGGCAAGAGCCGCAATGATGGCATCGCGGTCGTCGTTGGACAAAATGCCCTGTTTGGCAAGCATTTCGGCGTGCGCGACAGAGCCGCGGATATCCTGACGGTAAAGTCGGGCATCAAACGAGATGGAAGAATTAAAGTCGTCTGCCGTTTGATTCAGTTCTTTTGAAAACCTGCCTGTCCATAATTTTTCCATCCGGAAAAAACCTCCTCGGTTTATATTGTTTTGATTATTTCTTGTTTTTTGCGTTAACCTGCGCCTGTACTTTGATGGGAAGACCGAACAGGTTGATGAATCCGGCACTGTCTGCCTGGTTGTAAACATGGTCTTCGCCAAAGGTGGCGATGTCTTCGGAATACAAGGAATAGTCGCTCCAAACACCGGCTTTGATGATGTTGCCTTTATAAAGCTTCAATTTGACGGCGCCGGTGACGTGTTCTTGGGTTTTGTCCACGAAAGCAGACAAAGCTTCGCGGAGGGGTGTGAACCATTGGCCGTTGTAAACAAGGTCGGCAAATGTGACAGAAAGCTCCTGTTTTTTATGCGCGGTCATTTTATCCAGACAAATGGTTTCCAAATATTTATGTGCGGCATAGAGGATGGCACCGCCGGGCGTTTCGTACACACCGCGGCACTTCATGCCGACAAGGCGGTTTTCAACGATGTCGAGGAGGCCGATGCCGTTTTCGCCGCCCAATTTGTTGAGGCGGAGAATAATATCTTTGGCGCTGGCGCGTTCGCCGTCAATGGCGACGGGCACACCGGCTTCAAAATCAAGGGTGACATAGGTGGGGTGGTTGGGGGCTTCAATGGGAGAAACGCCCATTTCGAGGAAGCCTTTCTTTTCGTACATTGGCTCGTTGCCTGCATCTTCCAGATCAAGGCCCTCGTGGGACAGATGCCACAAGTTTTTATCCTTGGAATAGTTGGTTTCGCGGGTGATCTTCAAAGGTACGTTATGGGCTTCGGCATATTCGATTTCTTCGTCTCTGGATTTGATGTCCCATTCTCTCCAAGGAGCGATGATGGGCATATCGGGAGCAAATGCTTTGATGGTCAATTCAAAGCGCACTTGGTCATTACCCTTACCGGTGCAACCGTGGCAAATGGCATCCGCGCCCTCGGCGATGGCGATTTCGGCCAAACGTTTGGCGATGACGGGACGGGCAAACGAGGTGCCGAGCATATAATCTTCATAAAGAGCGCCGGCTTTGACGGTGGGGATGATGAAATCGTTGACGAATTCGTCTGTCAAATCTTCAATATAAATTTTGGAGGCGCCGGTTTTGATAGCTTTTTCTTCCAAGCCTTCCAATTCGTCGGCTTGACCGACGTTACCCGAAACGGCAATGACTTCGCAGTTGTTATAGTTTTCCTTTAACCACGGAATAATAATGGATGTATCCAAACCGCCCGAGTATGCTAAAACGACCTTTTTGATATCAGCTTTGTTCATGGTAATATCCTCCTGAAAACAATCTTCTTGCCTAAAATTTAGCGATTTACATTATATAATAGCACACCGTCTGTTTTTTCGCAAGATTTATTTGGCAAAATTCCACACATTTTTTCTCAAAATTTGATGAAAATGACAAAATTGAGGCGGCGGAAATAAAAAAACACCAAAATCACCGCGTCGGCATTGCATTTGCGGATGGTTGGTGTTACAATATCGCCAGTATGTTTTAGGGGGAGGTTTTGCCGATGGGTTTTTACAAACGCCTTTTTGGTTTGCTTTTATCGGTCTGCCTTCTTTTTTTATGTGGGTGTTCCGATTCTGATGTCCTTTTTGTTTCTCCCGACGAGGCGGCGGTGCCTTCTTCGATGTCGGTGCAAGCAGTTGAAGAGGCCGAGGTTTATGATGTGTATCAACCGCAAGTTAATGTGACCGATGCGCTTTTGCTTCCCGTTGAACAAAACTCTTATCCGCGTATTTACAGCATCAGTCATGTGATGATTCATTTTATGAGCGCCGTTGTCATGCATCCCGATGATCCCTTTTCCATCTCCAATATTCACGAAAACTTTTTCAACGGCGGCGCCTCTGTCCATTATGTCATTGCGCGAGACGGCACGGTGTATCGCATGGTAAATGAGCGGTATGTGGCTTGGCATGCAGGTCGCGGCAGTTGGGCGGAAGATGAGCGGTATACCGACCGCATGAATCAGTACGCCGTCGGCATTGAAATGCTGGCGATCGGATCAAAGGATGACATGAGAACCATGCTCTCTTCCGAAAAATACGATGCGGTGGATCCCTCTTGGATCGGTTATACCGAAGCGCAATACGAGGCTTTGGCGGCGCTGGTGGATGATATTTGCAGCCGACACGACATACAAAAAGACCGTCATCATATACTTGGTCATGAAGATTATGCCTCTCGCAAGTCGGATCCTGGCGAGCTTTTTGATTGGACCAAGATCGGTCTGTCCTCCGAGCCACCCCCTTATGCCGCAAGCGCATCTTAACGGCCGTATGAACAGAATCGATCGTCCCCTCGTTTGGATGTTGTCCGCCTTTTTGCTCGGACTACTTTTGTGTGCCGTTTTATCATTGCGTGTTACCATACCCCTTTTGTGTGCGATTCTTTGCGCCGCAACGGGGGTTTTTCTGTTTGTAGTCAAAAAGCGCTTAAATCCTTTGGCGACGGGGTGTTTATTACTGGCTGCGGGATTGATCTTGGCTGCTTTTCTGTCTTTTACTCGATTTGAAACATATCGGAGTGAAAGCGCTCGGTTCGACGGCGTGCAGGCGCGCGTGGAAGGGGTGGCGAGCGATGTTAGCCATACAAAACTTACAACCGTAATCACTTTGACCGATGTGCGTATAGACGGGACGCCCATTGAAAGTGATATACGGCTGACCACCTACCAAGCCGCTTTTCGCAATATGCCTATCTATGCGCGGGTGTCGGCGAAGGTGCTTTTAGAGAAACCGAAGGACCTTCTTTACGGCTTTGACTTTGAAAATTATCTTTTTTCTCGCGGCATCTCTCTTGTAGCCAATATGACAAATGGCCGTTTTCAAGAAAATGACGATTTACCCTTCTTGGCAAAGATACAAGGATTTCAGGAGATTCTTGGGAGTTATCTGGATATTTCCTCTGCCGACGAAGTAAAGGCCTTGCTTTTGGGAGATACTTCCTCGGCGGATGAGGTACTGGAAGAAGAAATGCGTGTGATCGGTGTATCGCATATTTATTCCATTTCGGGGTTGCATCTTACCTTGCTTTTATCGTCCATATATCATCTCTTGTTCCGTCTGCGTGTTCCGCGCGTTGCGAACACGGGTGCGTTGGTTCTTTTTTCCTTGTTCTACATGGTGATTACCGGTTTTGCGCCGTCGGTATGCCGCGCAGGTATTATGGCAATGCTGTTTTATATCGCGCTTGCCGTACGGCGGCAGAGTGACGGATTGACATCTTTGCTGTTTGCTACGGCGTGTATTTGTATTGTGAATCCTTTTTCGATTTGCCACACGGGATTGCAGCTTTCTTTTTTAGCCACTCTGGGGATTTTCACCATCGGAGAACGCTGTATAAGCCGATTTTTGATTCACTCGTTGTTTTCGGTTTCTCGTCCGAGGGTGTTTTGTCTTAGCGCATATTTGAAATGGGGCGGTAAATGGCTTTTGCGCAGTGCGGCGGAGCTGCTTATCATCAACTTGACGGCTACCGTTGTTACCCTGCCGATTATACTGATTATGACAAATGAAGTGTCTCTCATTTCTCCCCTTGCCAATCTGTTGCTTGTGCCCCTGTTTAATCCGATTTTGATTTGCTCGGCGATCTATTTGGTTTGCCGTCTTTGTATCGGTTTTATACTTCCTGTCGGCACCGTCTTTTCGTTTCTTTCGGAAATATGCGGATATTTGATCGAAGGATTGTTTTTTGTATTTCGCGGACTTGTACATTTCTTCGCGTCCATGGATTTTGCGATCGTTTTTACCAATTATCCGTTTTTGCCCATCGTCATTTTGGTTTTTATCTTGATTTTGTCGGTGTGCATATTCCAACCGAGGCTTACGCGGTTTTATCCGCTTCTTCCTCTATTGTTTGTCGGGGTTTTTTTATTTTCTTGGGGCATTTACACACTGACCGCAAGCGGTGATACCGTTATGTATAAAATCTCGGTACGCACCGATGATAAATTGATCGTCTGCGAAGAGGGTACTTTCACTGTACTGGAGGGCGATTGTCTCGGCAATACTCTTTCGTCACAAACCAAAAATACGCTGATGCAAAACGGCGTTGAAAAGGTATATGTCTATGTCCTGCCCGATCTTTGTGAATCGGATGTCAAGCGGGTGGAGGCGTTGGCTTCCGTTTGTCCTGTCGAACGGGTGCTCGTGCCCGAAGAAAAATGCGCGGGAGCACAAGAGCTCCTTTTGCGTTTGTCTGATACGGGAGCGGCGGTAGCCACCTATCGGTATGCCCAAGACATACCTTTAAAAAGCAGTGTGTTAAGAGTCTATCCGTGTGGAAACTCCGATGTGTGGTATGTGTGGGAGAATGGAGAACATCGCGTTTGCTACGGCGGAAAATGGGCGGAGGACATTCATCTTTTGCCGGAACCGCAAGACAGATACGATTTGTTGTTTTTGTCGGGGAAAGTATCTGGTACACATCCTTTGTTTTATACGGCGGCCTACACCGCCTTTAAATCCACTGCCATGGAAGAGGCCGATTTTTTAGCGGCGCAAAAGGATATTTTTGGGCATGGCGGCAACCTTTTTGATATGGCGGAACATAAAATAGCCAAAGCCACACTCGGCGAGTCGGTAACCTTGAGCGGATGAAACGCATCAAAGACCGTACGTTTTTGTAACAGGATCCAAAAACAAAGGAAGGCGGGGCGGCCAAAAGGTAAATAGGAAGAAAGCGGCAGCCACAAGACAAAGCACACAAACACAAAGGCATTCATTGCACGAGGGGGCATTTTGATTAAAAAGACAGGTTTCGTATATGAATCCGATCGCGGCAGAAACAAAGAAAATGCTAATGTTGATCCACCCGGGAAGGGTACCGAAGACTCCGCTCAAAGTATAAAACAGTACGGGGATTGTCAAAAGGCCAAGCAGGATCCCCCTGCATTTTATACACCAAAAGTCGGGATGGTTTGCGCCGATAAAAAAATGTTGAAACCATGCAAAGAAGAGCATGGGAAAAAAGAGTAATTTCATATGTTCCCATGTGGATTCGTTTGTGCTTGCAACAAGCGCGGCCGTGAGGCTGCCCGTGAAGGCGTATAAAAAATGAAGGAGTGTGCCCAAAACAGACACCGCGGTAAAGCCGGCGAGCTGCCAATAACAGAGCGTTTTGTTCATGGTTTCCTCCGCGATTTTTTTACAACATTGTATGACGGGCGGAGGAATTATATACCATTTTTTATATTACAGACCATCAAAAAAGAACGAAGAAAACCTCGTTCTTTTTTGATAAATGGGTTTTATAGTGTGATTTGGAAAAATCTTGCCTGCACGTTCTCGGTGAAGTCGATTGTGATGGAGCTTTTGTCAAAATCAAAGATTGTGGGCAAGGTTGTGGGATAAAGGACCTTTGCATCTTTTACCGTAATATCGGGAAGCGGAAGTTTTACATGACGTTCTCCGTTTAAATTCCAAACGGCGAGATACACGGTTTTATCGGTTTTGATGCCCGTTGCAACCAAAGAATCGCCAAACATCGCATAGCCTTTCGGCAGGTAGGGGACCGAGGCCTTTTTTTCGGGTGTGATCTGATTGTAAAGCTCGATGCCCTCTTTGATCAATGCCTGTTTTTCGCCGCTGAGGATGTGTATGCGGGATGCCAGATGGATTCTGCCGAGCATGGAGTTGATCATGTTCATAACCACCCGTTCTTTCGATACGAGCGCATCGGTGGCTTTTTCATTGTCTTCTTGGTAGAGGTTTGAATCAACGGGATAACTCCAGACCGCCGCTTGTTCGGGAAGTACGGAACACAGAATATTGCCCGCGATGTAAGGGTAGTGCAGATAGTTGGTCTGATCGGAGGTCGAAATCAGGTGGAAGATCGACAGCGCCTTATAGTCGGTTCGGAGTCCGCCGCCTGCGCAATCCTCAAAAATCACTTCGGGGTGGCGACGGGTCATTTCGTATGACCAGTCGGTAAAAGCATCGATATATCCTTCCAGTCCATCGCCGAGAGAGGTCGAACGGAGCTCGGTTCCGAATCCGGGGTTTGGACAGCCATCGAATTTGATGTAATCACAACCGTACTCATTGACCATTCTGTCAATGGTTTCGGTCATGTATGCACGCACCTTGGGATGGCGGTAATCAAGACAGTAACCCGTGCCATGGGTGATCTTTTTGCCGTTTCTCGTCATGAAGCAATCGTCGTCGTAAAAGGCAAGCATTTCTTTGTTTTTTCGTCCCACGACCTCGGGAGCGATCCAAAGACCGAATTTCATTCCGAGCGAGTGTACATAGTCAGACACCGCCTTGATACCGTTTGGAAAACGGCCGAGATCCTCTTTCCATGTACCGAAATGCTGATACATTTCCCCTGTTGTATCATATTCGCGCGAATTGTGCCAACCGCAGTCTATGACGTAATAGACACACCCTGCTTTTGCAACGGCGGGGGCGGTTTCCAGCGTCCGTTTTGCGTTGGGGTCATCCCACGAATAGTGCATATATTCGTTATAAATGGAGGGAAGGTTTTTGTCTGCCTCGCTTTGGGGGATGATGTGGCGGCGATAGTGCGTCATTTGGGCGAGGGCATCGTTGACCGATTTGCCGTGGGCGAGTGTGACGGGAACTGCGGTGTATTCGCCCTTGGGGTTTAACACCTTGTTCCACATATGATAGTTGGCGTTGGGGCCGCCGATTTGGAAGGTGAACATGCCATCGCGAGAGGCAAGCTCTACATACCAACTCGAATAAGATTCGATCTGATACATGATGAAATCGGAGGTCTTGCGGTTTTCAATGATACCCTGCGGGACGTTTTCAAGCGAGGAAACATTGCCCACGTTTTTCATGTGGTAAAATCCATTTTTCCAATACATACCAAGATCGTAAAAACTGCGTACGTCGGGCATGGATTCGGTATAACGGCCGTTTGTAAAGCGGTGCAGATACCAGTCCTTATGCTCGTCTTCGACACGGTTTCCAATGCGAAGACCTACGGTGTTAAACAGTGAAAGACAAAGGGGCTCTCGGGAGATGTTTTGAATCGTTTGG
The DNA here is from genome assembly GCA_045536965.1 of Eubacteriales bacterium. Classification (GTDB taxonomy): domain Bacteria; phylum Bacillota; class Clostridia; order Oscillospirales; family SIG627; genus UBA5448. Next base: position 215,701 of record JAZSON010000012.1, on the reverse strand, counting down.
GAAACGCGTATCGCGTTGGTATCGTCGTATGCGGTGAAAACCGAGGTGATTTTCACAATGTCCGATTTTTGCACTACGGTGAGAACATTGCCTTCAATCGTATGGTTTTCATACACAAGGTCGTTGGTAACGGCGCTATGGTTCATGCGGTTTGTGCCCGACGAAGTACCGCCCGCAATATCAAAAACGGGCAGGATGAACCCTGTCGCGTTCTTTTCACAGACCTTGTGGTGTAAATTGAATAGGTCGGCAAGAGCAAGCCTGCCGCTTTCGCTCACAATAAATCTAAGGGATTTAAACAGAATTTCCATACTATTTTATTCCTTTTAAACAATTGGGATCCCAGAGGTTTTGTATGCCATTATAATATCATACATTTTTACAATGTGCAACGGTATTTTGCGTTCGAAGAAACAAACACGGCGGTCGGAACATATTTTTTAAAAAAACAATAAAAAACTATTGCACTTTTTGTGAAAAGTTGTAAAATGGTGTTCCGTAGAAAAAAGAAGGGAAAATGTTGAAGTATGAAAGTGTTTTGTCCCAAGAGTTTGGACGTTTTTAAAAACTATTCCAAAAAACAGTTTGCTTCTGATTTGATCGCGGGTATCATCGTCGCCATTATCGCGTTGCCGCTATCCATTGCGCTTGCCATCGCGTCGGGGGTTTCACCCGAAAAAGGTATTTATACGGCGGTTACGGCGGGCTTTGTAATTGCGTTGCTCGGTGGCAGTCGGGTAAACATTTCGGGACCGACCGCAGCCTTTGCGACCATCGTTGCGGGCATTGTTGCCGAGCATGGTGTGGAGGGACTTGCCATTGCAACCGTAATGGCGGGTTTGATGCTCATCATTATGGGTGTTTTGCGTTTGGGTACGCTGATAAAATACATACCCGAAACCATCACTGTCGGTTTTACTTCGGGTATTGCCGTCACCATTGTTGTAGGTCAGATTAAGGATTTCTTGGGTCTGACTTTTTCGGCAGGAACCGTTGCTGTTGAAACGACCGAAAAAATCGAAGCCATTGCAGGATCGATTACAACCGTAAATCCTTGGGCGCTTGGTGTGGGTCTTTTGGCCCTTGCCATTTTGATCGTCTGGCCAAAGATCAGTAAGAAAATTCCGGGTTCTTTGGTCGCTGTGTTTGTGCTGACTGTTTTGGTTGCGCTGGCTTCCCTCCGTGTCAATACCATCGGGGATCTTTACAGCATCAGCGCATCGTTGCCTCCCTTCTCCGTTCCCGGCTTTGATATGGATAAGATTGTTACTCTGATACCGAGCGCCTTTACCATCGCTGTTTTGGCAGCCATTGAATCCCTTCTTTCTTGTGTGGTGTCGGATAAAATGATTGGCGACAAGCACAATTCGAACACCGAGCTGATCGCGCAGGGCGCGGGTAATATTTGCTCGGCATTGTTTGGCGGTATTCCCGCAACGGGCGCCATTGCTCGTACGGCGGCCAATGTGAAAAACGGCGGTCGTTCTCCCGTTGCAGGTATTGTCCACGCCATTGTTTTGCTCCTTGTACTTGTTGTTCTTATGCCCTACGCCGCTTTTATTCCCATGCCCGTTATCGCCTCGGTGCTTTTCATCGTGGCCTATAATATGAGTGAATGGCGTCATTTTGTGGCTATTTGCAAAAAAGCGCCGCTTTATGAAACCCTTGTTCTTGTCTTGACCTTCGTGTTGACCGTGGTGTTTGATTTGGTGGTAGCCATTGCCGTGGGTCTTTGTGTGCATTACGCCATTGTTTTCCTTAAAAAGGGCTTGGCTAAATTGAACGCAAAAAAAGGTGTCTGAAATTTGCTTTCCCGAAAATGAAAAGGAGATCCGCACCGGATCTCCTTTGAATTTTGATGCGAGGGTGAACTGCATAATATTTGCGGTTTTTTGTCGTGTATATATCGTTGGTGATATTGCCAGTATATCAATTTGGTTATTCCATTGATGTTATTTTCACCTTATAATAAAATGAAAAGTCGTGGCAAGGTTGGTTTCCCATAACGGCTGACGTGAAAAAATTTTAATGACGGTTGCCGACGAACTTGGTGGCCGTTGTTTTGCGAATGGAGATATGGAAATGTATAAGATTGCAGACAAACTGGTACTTAACCCCGCGGTCGTACAGCTTCAGATCGAAGCGCCGCTCGTGGCAAACAAAGCCAAACCCGGTCAATTTATCATCCTTCGCGTGGATGAAAAGGGCGAAAGAATTCCTTTGACCGTCGCGGGTGTCGATAAAGAAAAAGGTACCGTGAAGATTATTTTCCAAATCGTCGGATCGACTACCGAAAAGCTTTCTCACAAGGAAGCGGGCGATTATATTCAGGACTTTGTCGGACCTCTCGGCGTTGCTACCCATTTGGATGGGTTGAAAAAAGTCTGTATCGTCGGCGGCGGTGTCGGTTGTGCCATTGCTATGCCGATTGCAGAAGCTTTGCATAATTTGGGTGCTGATGTTACCAGCATCATCGGTTTCAGAAACAAAGACCTGCTCATCCTTGAGGACGAGTTCAAAGCCTATTCCAACACCCTGCGCGTTATGACCGACGATGGTTCTTACGGCGAACACGGAAACGTGACCATGCCGCTCAAGGAAATGCTTGAAGCGGGTGAAAAGTTTGATATGATCATCACCATCGGTCCCCTGATCATGATGAAATTTGTCGTTGCCGCCGCCAAACCCTTTGGCGTTCCTGTTACCGTATCCATGAACCCCATTATGATCGACGGTACGGGCATGTGCGGCGGTTGCCGTCTCACGCTCAACGTGGATGGTCAAAAGGTTACGAAGTTTGCCTGTGTTGATGGCCCCGATTTCAACGGATACGAGGTCGACTTTGACGAGGCAATGTCGCGTGGCAGAATGTACAGCGCATTTGAGCGCCATAAGCACGAGGAGACCTGCAATCTCTTCAAGAAGGAGGTACAGTAAAATGGCAAAGGCAAACATGAGCCTCAAAAGAAACGAAATGCCCACGCAAGACGCGCCTATCAGAGCCCGCAACTTTGATGAAGTAGCGCTCGGTTATTCCGAGGAAGCGGCTATTGATGAAGCAAACAGATGTCTTAACTGCAAGACCATGCCTTGTGTTGAAGGATGTCCCGTTAAGATTCATATTCCCGATTTTATTTCCAAGATCAAAGAGGGTGACTTCGAGGCCGCCTATCAGATCATTAGCAAATCCTCCTCTCTTCCCGCTGTTTGCGGCAGAGTTTGTCCCCAAGAAACCCAGTGTGAATCCAAGTGTGTAAGAGCCATCAAGGGTGAATCTGTCGGCATCGGCAGATTGGAACGCTTTGTTGCCGATTGGCACAATACTTTCTGCACCGCAGAACCCGTACGTCCCGAAAGCAACGGACATAAAGTTGCTATTGTCGGTTCGGGCCCCTCGGGTCTTACTTGCGCGGGTGATTTGGCAAAGAAAGGTTACGAAGTGACTGTATATGAAGCACTTCACACCGCAGGCGGCGTTCTTGTTTACGGTATTCCCGAATTCCGTCTTCCCAAGAAGATTGTTGCCAAAGAAGTCGAAACATTGGAAAAACTCGGCGTTAAAATCGAGACCAACGTGGTTATCGGCAAGACCTTGACCATCGATGAACTGTTTGAAATGGGTTTTGAAGCTGTATTTGTAGGCTCCGGCGCCGGACTTCCCAACTTTATGGGCATTCCCGGCGAAGCATTCAGCGGCGTGTATTCTGCCAATGAATTTTTGACCAGAAGCAACCTGATGAAATCCTATCTGGATGATCCCGATACCCCCATTATGAAGGGTGGTAACGTGGCGGTTGTCGGTGGTGGTAACGTGGCAATGGATGCCGCGAGAACCGCTCTCCGTCTCGGCGCAGATAAAGTATACATCGTGTACCGTCGCTCTATGGAAGAACTTCCCGCAAGACGCGAAGAGGTTGAGCACGCAGAAGAAGAGGGTATCGAATTTTGCCTGCTTTGCAACCCCGTTGAGATTCACGGATACAAGAACCCCGACGATCCCAGAGATCCCAAGAACGGTTTTGTAACAGGTATGACCTGTGTGAAAATGGAACTTGGCGAACCCGACGAAAAGGGAAGACGCCGTCCCGTTGTCATTGAAGGCAGCGAGTTTACCATTGATGTCGATACCGTTGTCATGTCCATCGGTACCTCGCCCAACCCGTTGATCAAGTCTACGACCAAGGGCCTTGAGGTAAACCGTTGGGGCGGTATTGTTGTCAACGAAGATGGCCTTACTTCCCGCGATGCCGTGTACGCGGGCGGCGATGCCGTCACTGGCGCAGCGACCGTTATTTCTGCTATGGGTGCTGGCAAAACCGCAGCCAAAGCCATCGACGAGGCGCTTTCCAAATAAAAGCATTGCAAAAGACCGCTTCTTTAACAGAGGCGGTCTTTTTTTGCCAAAAACCCTGTTTTGGATGGTATATAAATACAGCGAACCCCTTGATTTCTATTTGGATTTGCGGTATGATAAAGATGATCGATTTTGCGGATTTGAAAATGCCGCCTACGGAAAAGGGAGACATTTATGAATATACTGCACATGAAATACGCGGTCGAGGTTGCGCGGTTGGGATCGTTGAACAAAGCCGCGGATGCTCTTTTGATCGCACAGCCGAATATCAGCCGTTCGATCAAAGAACTGGAAGCAGATCTGGGTATTTCCATTTTTACGCGCAGTGCCAAAGGAATGGAGCTTACACCGGATGGCGCTGAATTTATCGGGTATGCACAAGATATTTTAAAACAGATCGATGAGGTGGAGCAGCTTTATAAGCACACCTCGCGGCAAAAGCAGAAGTTTGCCGTTTCCGTCCCCCGCGCTTGCTATATTTCGGATGCCTTTGTCGAGTTTTCCAAGTGCTTGAGTGACGACCCCGCGGAAATCTTTTATGAGGAAACCAATTCAGGGCGGACGATCAACAATGTTTTGAACAACGATTGCAAGCTTGGCGTTATTCGCTATGCCGAAAATTATGACAAGTTTTTCAAGGCGATGTTTCAGGAGAAGGATCTTGAGCATGAAATGATTTCAGAGTTTCACTATCTTTTGATTATGAGCAAGCATAACCCTCTCGCTTCGAAAGAAACGGTGACCTTCGAGGATATTTCTTCTTATATTGAGATTGCTCATGCCGACCCGTATGTGCCCTCCCTTCCCCAATCAAAGGTTGTAAAAGAAACCCTTCCGAACAATGTCAATCGGCGGATTTTTATTTACGAGCGCGCCAGCCAACTAAACCTTTTGGCCGAAAACGCCGACACCTTTATGTGGGTGTCTCCCGCATCCCAAAAAACATTGGACAGATACGGTCTTGTCCAAAGAAAATGCGCGGACAACAAAAAGGTCTACAAGGATGTTTTGATCTACCGCAGAGGATATAAAATGACGGCGCTGGATAAGCAGTTTATTGTAGAGTTGAATGAAGCAAAAAGAAAATATTTTGACTGATTTTTTATAAATTGATTTTGAGGAAAAAGTGTTGAAAAACGGGCGGTTTTGCAAAAAAGCAAAGCCGCCCGTTTCCATTGATGCAGATAATATCGATTTTGGTTATATCGATATATATAACCTCGATATAACATTTGTATAATTCCCACCGCAATAAAAATATGATAGAATACCATAGAATATGAGTGAAAATAGCGAAAAAACGAGGAGGTGGCGCGATATATGACCAGGCGATCCATTTCAAAAGCGACGCTTGGACGGCTTCCGCTTTATTTGCAGTATCTGAAAAAACTGCCCGAAGAATGCGGCGTGACAATTTCGTCGGCTGCGATTGCCCGCGGATTGTCGCTGGGTGAGGTGCAGGTGCGCAAGGACCTTGCAACCGTCAGCGGTGCAGGAAAACCGAAAATCGGATATGAGCGAACCGAGCTGGTAGCTGCCATCGAATTTTGTCTCGGGTACAATAAACTTACGAATGCGGTTTTGGTTGGCGCAGGAAAACTCGGGAGGGCCCTTTTGGATTATGAGGGGTTTGAGGAGTATGGTGTGAAAGTGGTCGCGGGTTTCGATTGCGATGAAAAGGCATTGCAATTTGGGAAAACCTCCAAACCGATCCTGCCCATTTCCGATCTCAAAGCATATTGTGCCGAAAACAATGTAAAAATCGGTATTATCACGGTTGGAAAGGGCTCGGCGCAACAGGTTTGTGACACGCTGACGGATTGCGGCATTGAGGCGATATGGAATTTCGCACCCTGCGTGTTGAATGTGCCTTCGACCGTTCTTTTCAAACAGGAAAACTTAGCGCTTTCTCTTGCGCATTTAAATAATCGACTTGCGTGATATGCGGCGGCGGGATCCGTTGGCTGCTTGAACATACAATATAAAGACGAGGTGATAGAATATGCTGGATATTACGGTTTGCATTGGAAGTTCGTGCCACATCAAGGGCGCGAGACGCGTGGTAGCGCGGTTACAGGAGTTGATCGTTCAAAACGGTGTTGGAGACAAGGTCAATTTGAGCGGAACATTCTGTATGGGCAGGTGCCAAGAGGGTGTTTGTGTTTCGGTGGGCGAAAATGTTTTTTCGGTACTGCCCGAAACGGCGGATGCGTTTTTTAAACAAAACGTTTTGGATGTTTTGTAAAAACAGAGAAAGATAATTAAGTAAGGATAAAGGAGAAAAAAGAAATGGCAGAAAAATTTGATGCAGGCGTAGTAAATGAAATAATGGAGAAGCACGGCTATAAGCAAGTGAACATTATTTCCATTCTGCAAGAAATCCAAGAGGTTTATCGCTATCTTCCCGGCGAGGTCGTTCCGATGCTTGCGGAAAAACTGGGAATGAGCGAGGCGAAAATTTACAGCATTGCTACTTTTTACGAGAACTTCTCTTTCGAGCCGAAGGGAAAATATGTAATCAAAGTGTGTGATGGTACCGCGTGCCATGTACGTCACTCGACACCTGTGCTTGAAGCGCTTTGGAGAGAACTTGGTCTTTCCAAAGAAAAGCACACCACCGATGATTTGATGTTCACCGTAGAAACCGTTTCTTGTCTCGGTGCTTGCGGTCTTGCACCGACCATGATGGTCAACGAGCAGGTATATGCAGCTATGACCCCCGAAAAGGTTGTGGAAGTTCTGAAAGAATTGAGAGGTAGAGAATAATGATTAAAGTGCGTGAAGACTTGAATCGGACGCGCGAAGATGCGCTGAAAGCGATTGCGGGTTACGATTGCCGTATTCTTGTTTGCTCGGGCACGGGATGTATTGCGACAGGATCGAACAAAATTTATGAAATCTTTGAAGATCTTGTGAAGGATGCTCCCGGTGTGACGCTTGAATTTGCTCCCCACGATGCAAAAGAGCATGAAGCTCTTGTGGGTGTAAAGCAAACGGGTTGCCAGGGTTGCTGTGAACTTGGTCCTTTGGTTCGTATTCAAAAAGGCGAAAAGGTTGTGCAGTACGTTAAAGTACAGCCCGACACCTGTAAGACCATTTTTGAAAAATCCGTTCTCGGTGATGAGATTATTGAAGAACTTCTTTACCACAAAGACGGTAAGGTGTTTGAAAGCCCCTCCGAAATTCCTTTCATTGCCAAACAGACTCGCATGGTTCTTGAAAACTGCGGACACTTTGATTCCGAATCGCTGGATGAATATCTTGCAGCGGGCGGCTTCAAAGCTTTTGAAAAAGCCGTTTTCGAAATGGGACGAGATGTGGTTCTCGATGAGATCGAAAAATCGGGACTTCGTGGCCGTGGCGGCGGCGGATTCCCCACGGGCAAAAAGTGGAAACAGGTTGCCAGACAGAAAGAAACCGTCCGTTACGTTGTTTGTAACGGCGACGAAGGCGACCCCGGCGCTTTTATGGACGGCTCTGTTATGGAAGGCGATCCCTATAAGCTGATTGAAGGTATGATGATCGCGGCATACGCCGTAAAAGCCGAAAACGGTTATATTTATGTGCGTGCGGAATATCCTCAAAGTGTTAAGCGCTTAAAACTTGCCATTAAAACATTGGAAGAAAGAGGTCTCCTCGGCGAAAACATTTTGGGCACCGATTTTAATTTCCATATGCACATCAATCGCGGTGCAGGCGCATTCGTTTGCGGTGAAGGTTCGGCTTTGACCGCCTCCATCGAAGGCAATCGCGGTTTCCCCCGTGTCAAACCCCCGCGTACCGTTGAACATGGACTTTTTGATAAGCCTACCGTTTTGAACAACGTTGAAACATACGCAAACGTGCCGAAGATTGTTGAGATGGGCGCAGATTGGTTCCGCACCATCGGCACAGAAAATAGCTCGGGTTGTAAGACCTTCTCGCTGACGGGTGCCATCGAAAATACCGGTCTGATCGAAATCCCCATGGGATCTACGTTGCGTGAAGTTATCTTTGATATCGGCGGCGGCATGAAAAACGGCGCTGAATTCAAGGCAGTTCAGATCGGCGGTCCTTCGGGCGCTTGTTTGACCAAAGAGCATTTGGATATGCCCCTTGACTTTGATACCCTCAAAAAAGTGGGCGCCATGGTCGGTTCGGGCGGTCTCGTTGTTATGGATACCAACACCTGTATGGTTGAGGTTGCCCGCTTCTTTATGAACTTTACGCAGAATGAATCCTGCGGTAAATGTGTTCCTTGTCGTGAAGGCACCAAGAGAATGCTTGAAATTCTCGAAAGAATCGTAGCAGGCGAAGGCAGAGACGGCGACATCGAGTTGCTTTTGGAACTGGCCGAAACCATTTCCGCCACAGCGCTTTGCGGTTTGGGTAAATCTGCATCCTCCCCTGTTGTCAGCACCATCAAAAACTTCCGCGATGAATATGAAGCGCATATTTACGAAAAGCGTTGCCCCGCAGGCGCTTGCCAAAAGCTGAAGAGAATTTATATCGATCCTGCGCTTTGCAAGGGTTGCAGCAAGTGTGCGCGCGCATGTCCCGTTTCCGCCATCAGCGGAAAGGTGAAAGAGCCGTTTACCATTGATCTTAGTAAATGTATCCGCTGCGGAAGCTGCATCAGCACCTGTGCTTTCAAGGCAATCAAGGAGGACTAAAATGAGCGATAAGAAATATATGATCATAGATGGCATCCCCGTACTGATCGAGGGGGAAAAGAACGTTCTTGAACTGTGCCGCAAGATTGGCATTAAAATGCCTACCTTCTGCTATCATTCGGAGCTTTCTATATACGGTGCCTGCCGTATGTGTATGGTAGAAAACGAGTGGGGCGGTTTGGATGCCGCTTGCTCCATGCCTCCCAAGGCGGGCGCATCGGTAAAGACCAACACCGAAAGACTGCGTCGTTACCGCAAAAACATTCTTGAACTTCTTCTTGCAAACCATTGCAGAGATTGCACGATTTGTGAAAACAACAACAAATGTATATTGCAGGATCTTGCGATGCGCTTTAACATCGAAGGCGTTCGCTTCCCCAATCGCGCCAAATCCACTAAAGGGGAAGATGAATCCTCTCCCTGCATTTCTCGCGATGCCGGCAAGTGCATTCTTTGCGGCGATTGCGTCAGAGTTTGTAACGAGATCCAGCACGTCGGCGCCATTGATTTTGCCCGTCGCGGTTCCAATATGATCATCAGCACGGCGTTTGGCAAGCCTCTTGCCGAATCTCCCTGTGTTGGTTGCGGCCAGTGTGCGGCTGTTTGTCCTACCGGTGCTATCGTTGTCAAGAATGACATCGATAAGGTCTGGAAAGCGATTGACGATCCCAATGTAAAAACCACCGTACAGATTGCCCCCGCCGTTCGTGTTGCCATCGGCAAAGAGCTCGACATGCCCGAGGGTTCAAATGTGTTCGGTAAAATCGTCGCCGCACTTCGTCGCATGGGCTTTGATGAGCTGTATGATACCACGCTCGGTGCCGACCTGACCGTTTTGGAGGAATCCGCAGAATTTGCCGCTCGTCTTGAATCGGGTGAAAACCTCCCCCTCATCACCTCCTGCTGTCCCGGTTGGATTCAGTTCTGCGAGAAGAAGCATCCTGAATTTTTGCCCAATGTTTCTACCTGCCGTTCTCCCATGCAGATGATGGCTTCCGTTTTGAAGAAACGTGATGATTCCGGCAAAAAGATGTTCCATGTAGCCATCATGCCTTGTACGGGTAAGAAATTCGAGGCCGAAAGAGAAGAATTCAAAACCGAGCTCGGTCCGAATGTGGATGCTGTTATCACCACCCAAGAGCTGATTGTTATGATCAAGGAATCCGGCGTTATGTTTGATGTATTGGAGCCCGAAGCTGTGGATATGCCGTTTGGTACCATTTCCGGCGCAGGTGTTATTTTCGGCGTGACCGGCGGTGTAACAGAAGCGGTTCTTCGCAGAGTTTCTTCCGACAAAACCCGCGGCGCTCTTATGTCTGTTGCTAACGCAGGACAGAGAGGCAACGACGGCATTAAAGAATTTACGGTTCCTTTCGGCGAAAAAGAATTGAAGATTGCTGTTGTCAGCGGTCTGGGCAATGCAGAATCCGTTCTCGAAAGAGTGAAGGCCGGAGAACACTTTGATTTCATTGAAATCATGGCTTGTCCGGGCGGATGTATCAACGGCGGCGGCCAGCCGTATGTTGATAAGGATGGTTGCGGCGCTCGCAGCCGCGGTCTCTATGAAGCCGACCGTCTTTTGAGCATCAGAAGAAGCGAAGAAAACCCCGCTTTGGCGGCTATCTATGAGGACGTGATCAAAGGCGATGTCCACGGAATGCTTCACGTTCATTATAAGAAACACTGAATATAATTCTTTTGTCTGTACACCGCTCCTTTTCGTCTCGTAAAAGAGAGAGGGCGCTGTGTGTATGTTATACGGGTATTGCTTCCGCCGCCCTTTGCAAAAAAAAGGCAGCGGAACTGAAACTTTTTGCGGAGCAATAAAGGAGTCTGTCGGCGATGAAGGATTTGTGTGAACAGACCGAAACACATAAGACGTTGAATATATTATTCGGTCCTCCCGCCGCTCCTGATAAGGCGACAAAAATGACGTCTCGTTTTTTTGCCGAAGAGGGTATTCACATCGTGTGCGGCGGCACAACCGCTTCGATTGCGGCGAAATATCTTGACAAGCCGCTTCGTGTCGGTTTGGATTATGTCTGTGATGATGTTCCGCCAATCGCCCATCTTGAGGGTGTGGATCTCGTGACAGACGGCGTGTTGACCCTCGACAAGGTTTTGTTGTACGCAAAGGATTACCTTGGTGACAGAAAATTATATGGGGAGTGGCGTTTCATGGAGGACGGTGCTTCCTTAATCGGCCGATTTTTATTTGAAAAAGCAAACAATGTGAATTTTTTTGTGGGTCAGGCAATAAATCCTGCCCACCAATCTTCCGATTTTCCCATTCCTTTTGATAAAAAAATGAATCTCGTCAAGGAATTATCCGATTGCCTGATGAAAATGGGAAAATGGGTCAAAGTATGTTATTTTTAATCAGATAGGAGATTGACCATGCAAAAGAAAATCACAATTATAGGAGCCGGTGCAGTTGGTGCAACCGCTGCGTTTGCCTTGCTTACCCGCGGGGCGGCTTCCGAGATCGTTTTGATTGATATCAACACCGAGAGAGCGCTCGGTGAGGCACTGGATATTAAGCAGGGAACCCCTTTTATCGACAACTGCGATATTTATGCGGGAAGTTATGAGGATGCAGCCGGATCGGATGTTGTGATTATTACTTCGGGCATCGGAAGAAAACCGGGACAGTCTCGTCTTGAACTCGTGCAAACCAACGTGGGTATCATCAAGCAAATTTGCCAACCCATTATTAAAGTGGCTCCCAATGCCATCTATATTCTTGTAGCAAATCCTGTGGATATATTAACATACGCGTTTTTGAAATATTCGGGACTGCCTAAAAATCAGGTGTTCGGCACAGGAACGGCATTGGATACCATTCGTCTCCGTACCCGTCTTGCCGAGATTTACAATGTCAATAAACAACAGGTGCACGCCCATGTTCTCGGTGAACATGGCGATACATCCTTCGTGGCTTGGTCTTCCGCAACCATCGCGGGTGTTCCTCTCGATGAATATAACCTGGCGACGACGTCTATCTATAACGTTCCGATCAAATATGATCGTGAGGATGTCGAAAATTATGTTAGAAAATCCGGCGGTAAAATCATTGCTCGCAAGGGCTCTACCGTTTACGGAATCGGTATGGCTACCACGCACATTGTCAAAATGCTCGGTGGCAGTGCAGGTGCCGTGTTGACGGTTTCTGCGCTCCATGAAGGCGAATGCGATTTGCATGATGTTTGCCTCAGCTCTCTTTCGCTGGTGGATCATACGGGTGTGCGCTCTATTCTTACCACAAATCTCTCGCCCGAAGAGCATGAAAAAATGCACAAATCCGCAGAAGCGCTCAAAGCAGTCATTGCGGGTGTTTCGTGGTAAGATCTGAAACCAATTAAAAATATTTTCTCATAACTTTGTATTTTTCTATTAGCAGAAAGGAAACGCGAGATGGAATATCGGATTGAACATGACTCTATGGGAGAAATGAAAGTACCCGCAGATAGATTGTGGGCAGCGCAAACGCAGAGAAGTTGCGAAAACTTTGAGATCGGTGTAGGCATTGAAACCATGCCGCGCGAGATCGTACATGCTTTCGGCATTTTGAAAAAAGCCGCTGCTTTGGCCAACCACGAGTTAAAGCCCGAAAAGATGACAAAAGAAAAAGTGGATGCGATCACCGCCGCCTGCGATGAAGTGATTGCAGGTAAGTTGATGGATCACTTTCCTCTTGTCGTATGGCAAACGGGTTCGGGTACGCAGTCGAACATGAACTCCAATGAGGTCATTCGCAACCGTGCCAACCAAATCGCGGGCAAAGAATTGACCCATCCCAACGATGATGTGAACATGAGTCAATCGAGCAACGATACCTTCCCCACCGCAATGCACATTTCTGCTGTTATTGCGTTGGAAGATAAATTGATTCCGGCGGTCGAAGAATTGATTGCCACCTTTAAGCGTCTTGAAGACGAAAATGAAGGCATTGTAAAATCGGGTCGAACCCATTTGCAGGATGCCACTCCGATCAAATTCAGCCAAGAAATCAGCGGTTGGCGTTCTTCGCTCGAACGCGATGTAGAACTCTTGAAATTGTCGGTAAAACCTCTTCTTGAACTGGCGCTTGGCGGTACCGCTGTCGGAACCGGCTTGAACGCCCCCAAAGGATTTGATACTCTCGTCGCTGAAAAATGCGCCTTGTTGACGGGCAAACCCTTTGTAACGGCGGCCAATAAATTCCATGCGCTTACCTCTAAGGACGAACTTGTCTTTGCGCACGGCGCCATCAAAGCGACCGCTTGTGATATGATGAAAATAGCCAATGACGTGCGTTGGCTTGCATCCGGCCCCCGCGATGGTTTGGGTGAAATTTTCATTCCCGAAAACGAACCGGGTTCCTCCATTATGCCGGGTAAGGTCAATCCTACCCAGTGCGAGGCGGTGACCATGGTTGCCGCGCAGGTGATGGGTAATGATGTGGCAGTCGGTGTCGCAGCATCGCAGGGCAACTTCGAATTGAACGTGTTTATGCCCGTGGCGGCTTACAATTTCCTGCAGTCGGCGAGACTTCTTGCCGAGGTCATCGTTTCTTTCAATAAGAATTGCGCGGTAGGAATTAAAGCCAATCGAGAAAAGATGCATCACAATCTGCACAATTCACTGATGCTCGTTACTGCGCTCAATCCTTATATCGGATATGAAAATGCGGCCAAAACGGCAAAGAAAGCATACAAAGACAACATTTCGCTCAAAGAAGCCTGTGTAGAACTCGGCTTTTTGACGGCAGAAAAATTTGATGAGGTATTCCATCCCGAAGAAATGTGCTGATTTTAATGGGGGTTATTATGAAAGTGACGTATTTTCCCGGCTGTACTTTGAAAAATAAGGCGCGGGATTTGGATGAATATGCAAGAAAAAGCGCAAAAGCGTTGGGTGTAACTTTGGAAGAGCCTGAAACATGGCAGTGTTGCGGCGGTGTATTTACTACGGCAAACGATGAAGTGGCGACCAAGTTATCCTCAGTCCGTCTTTTGCGTGCTGCAAAAGAAAAGGATCAAGTGCTTTTGACCGTATGTTCTGCTTGCCACAATGTTGTGAAGCAGACCAATTATGCCATGCGGAATGATGCTGTTTTTGCCGATCGTGTCAATCGTTATATGCAGGAAGAAACACCCTACCACGGCGAAACAACGGTATATCATTATTTGGAATTTCTCCGTGATGTGGTTGGTTTTGAAAACGTAAAAAAAGCAGTTAAGAAACCGCTTGTCGGCAAAAAGATCGGCGCATATTACGGTTGTTTGCTCCTTCGTCCCGGTAAAGTTATGGGGATGGATGATCCCGAAAATCCGCAGATCATAGAAGAATTGATTCGCGCGCTTGGCGGCGAGCCGATCATTTATGCAAGACGCAACGAATGCTGTGGCGGCTATGTTTATGCCGAACAGCCCTCAATTGCTGAGAAAAACAGCCAAAAGATCATGGACAACGCCGCGGCGGCAGGTGCCGATATGCTTGTGACAGCCTGTCCCCTTTGCAAGTATAATCTTGAAAAGAACGGCGAAAAACTTCCGGTTGTTTATTTCACAGAGCTTTTAGCCGAAGCGCTGGGTGTCAAGGAGGATGGAAATGACAAATAACGAAATGAAAAAAGAAATCCTCCGCATCAGCGGTGTTAACGTAAAAAAATGTATGAAGTGCGGTAAGTGTACAGCAACCTGCCCCGCATACGATGGGATGGAGTATCATCCCCATCAATTTGTGTCGATGATCGATAACGGCGAGATCGATGTGCTATTGCAGTCCGATTCGATCTATCGTTGTCTGTCCTGCTTTGCTTGCATGGAGAGATGCCCGCGCGGTGTTGAACCTGCCAAACTGATTGAGGCGGTGCGCCTTCTTGCCATCAGAAAACAAGGCGCGAATCGCATGACGGCAGACGACGTTCCGGCAATGCTGGACGAAAATACTCCGGGACAGCTTCTTGTCAGCGCGTTCCGTAAATACACGAAATAAAGGGAGGAGAAGATACCATGCAAAGAATCGGCGTATTTGTATGCTGGTGCGGCTCAAACATTGCAGGAACCGTGGATGTTCATGCCGTGGCCGAAGCACTTAAAATGGAACCCGGTGTGGTCTTTTCTACCGATTATCAATATATGTGTTCCCAAGCGGGACAAGATATTATCAAAAACGCCATTGCAGAGCATCGTTTGAGTGGTATTGTCGTTTGCTCTTGTTCACCTCGTATGCATGAGGCCACTTTCCGCAAAACCGCTTCTGCAGCAGGGCTTAATCCGTATATGGTGGAGATTGCCAACATTCGTGAACAATGTTCGTGGATACATAAGGATACGGTTACAGGCACCGAAAAAGCCATCATTCTCGGCAAAGCGGCCGTGGCCAAGGTCAATTTGAACGCACCGCTTACACCGGGACAGTCGCCCGTTACCAAGCGTGCATTGGTGATCGGTGGCGGTATTGCGGGCATTCAGACCGCATTGGATATTGCTGATGCAGGATTCCCGGTTGATATCGTCGAAACCAAACCTACCATCGGCGGAAAAATGGCACAACTGGATAAAACCTTCCCGACACTTGACTGTGCCGCATGTATCCTCACCCCCAAGATGGTGGACGCCGCACAAAATGAGAAAATTCGCATTTTTTCTTACAGCGAAGTATCCAAAGTGGGCGGATATGTGGGCAATTTTGATGTAACCATCAAACGAAAAGCCCGTTATGTGAAAGAAGATATTTGTACGGGTTGCGGGTTGTGTACCGAAAAATGTCCACAGAAGAAGGTACCCAATGAGTTCAATCTTGGCATGGATAATCGCCGCGCCATCTATATTCCGTTCGCGCAGGCAGTGCCGAAGGTCGCAACCATCGATCCCGACTACTGCACCATGTTAAAAAGCGGAAAATGCGGTGTTTGTTCCAAGGTTTGTACCGCAGGCGCCATTGATTATAAAGCAAAAGATGAATTTATCGAAGAAAAATACGGTGCTATCGTCGTTGCGACCGGTTACAATCCCATTTCCATGGATAAATTCAATGAGTTTGCTTACGCAGACTCTAAAGACGTTATCACTTCTCTTGAATTCGAGCGTCTGACCAACGCCGCAGGTCCCACCGCGGGCAAACTGCTTCGTCCTTCCGACGGCGAACATCCGCACAAGATCGTGTTTGTGCAGTGTGTGGGTTCGCGTTGTGAAAACTGCACCGAAAAGGGCAAGGAATATTGCTCGAAGATTTGTTGTATGTATACGGCCAAGCACGCTATGCTCACCCGTGATAAATATCCCGATACCGAAGTGTATGTATTCTATATCGATGTGCGTACACCCGGCAAGGCATTTGACGAATTCTATCGCCGTGCGGTAGAAGAGTACGGTGTGCATTATGTAAAAGGTATGGTCGGTAAGGTTGTACCCGAAGGCAAAAAATTGCTGGTACAGGCATCCGATCTTATCAATGGCAAACAACTGCAGATCGATGCCGATCTTGTGGTATTGGCGGCAGCGATTGAGCCGGATAAATCTGCGCGTCCTCTTGCGACTATGCTGACAGCTTCTATGGATACCAATGATTTCTTTACCGAAGCGCATCCGAAGCTTCGCCCCGTGGAATCTCCCACGGCAGGCGTTTTCCTTTCGGGTGCCTGCCAAGGTCCCAAGGATATTCCCGAAACGGTTGCTCAAGCGGGCGCGGCGGCAAGTAAGGTCATCGGCCTGCTTTGCAAAGATTTCTTGACAGGAAACCCCTGTATTGCGCAGTCGAATGAGCTGATGTGCAACGGTTGTTCCTCTTGTGAAAGAGTCTGTCCTTACGGAGCGATTTCTTACGAGGACAAAGAATTCAGAATGCCCGATCGTACGACGAGAATGCGTCGGGTGGCCAAGGTCAATCCCGCAGTTTGTCAGGGTTGCGGCGCTTGCACCGTTGCTTGTCCTTCGGGTGCAATGGATCTGAATGGATTCAAGAATAATCAAATTATGGCGGAGGTGGATGCGATATGCAAGATGTAAAAGACTTCAAACCCAAAATCGTGGCGTTTTGCTGTAACTGGTGTTCGTATGCTGGTGCCGATCTTGCAGGCTCTAACCGTCTCGCTTATCCCGCGGATGTAAAAATCATCCGTGTTCCCTGCTCCTGTCGTGTCAACCCCATGTTTATCCTGCGCGCTTTTCAGCGCGGTGCGGATGGCGTGATTCTTTGTGGATGTCATCCGGGCGACTGCCATTATTCGACGGGCAACTATTATACCCGCCGCAGAATGTCGATGCTCTTTTCCATGCTCGACTATCTCGGCATTGAACGCGAGCGCACCCGCGTCGAGTGGGTATCTGCTGCAGAGGGCGCAAAATTTGCCGCTACGATGAATGATTTTGTTGAAAAGGTAACGGCTCTTGGCCCGAACAAGAGATTGGAGGATCTGCGATGCAAACAGTAACGACCAAAGTATTATGCGATCGCGCGGCATCCTTACTTGCCGACGGTACCGTTGCTGCCGTTCTCGGATGGAAGCGCGGCGAGTTTGATTACGACTTGACCCCTGCTGTTTTTACTACCGCAGAGGAGCTTGTCGACGGCTTTGTCTATAACGATTTTTCCGGCGCCAATCTTTCCAAATATTTGGTGAAAAAGACGCGGGAAATCGAAGGAAAGATCCTTGTATTTTTAAAACCCTGTGATACTTACAGCTTTAACCAGCTTTTGTGTGAGCATCGCTTTGATCGTGAAAAGGTGTATGCCATTGGCATCCCTTGTAACGGCATGGCGGATATTCAAGCCATTCGCAAAATAACAGGTGAAGGTATCGCATCTGTCGAAGAAGAAAGCAATGGATTGGTTGTGCATACCATTTTTGATGAGCAACCCAAACGCGTGGCTTTGGCAGATGTTCTTTTGGAGCGCTGTGTGACCTGCAAATCTAAAAAGCATGTTGCTTATGATGAGCTGATTGGCGACGATGGAGAAGAATTGGCCTCGTCCCGTTTTGATGAGGTTGCCCGCCTTGAAGCCATGAGTCCCGACGAGCGTTTTGCCTTCTGGCAAAACGAATTGTCCCGTTGCATCCGCTGCAATGCCTGTCGTGATGCTTGTCCCGCCTGTACTTGTGAAAAATGCGTATTTGACAACCCCGCATCGGGTGTTGAAAGCAAGGCTCCGGGTGGAGATTTTGAAGAAAAATTATTCCACATCATCCGCGCATACCACGTTGCGGGAAGATGTACCGATTGCGGAGAATGTTCGCGCGTGTGTCCGCAAAACATTCCCTTGCATCTGTTGAACCGTAAGTTTATTAAAGACATCAACGAAACGTACGGAGAGTACCAAGCAGGCCGCGAATCCGATCAGCGCGCCCCGCTTGTCAATTTTACCCGTGAAGATCCCGAACCTTCCGACGTCGTGAAAGGAGGCGGCAATCGTGCTTAAAATTGCGCTTTCGAATGTAGATAAGCTTTTTGAGAGAGTTTCCGCTTCTATGTCGCTGTATTTGCCGGTTGAGGATAAAAACGGCGCTGTTTATAAAAAATGGCAGTCCGGTTCTGTTTGGAGTCATGCGGTGAATACAGTGAGAGGCCCCAAGGATCTCTTTTTCCCGCAGAGCGAAGATCTTATGGCCTTTAAAACAGAGGGCAAAAAGATCGAAATTGTTGACACAAGAAGCGAAACCGAGGATTTTGTTGTTTTCGGTGTTCGTAATTGTGATGTAAAAGCGCTTGAAATTCTTGACCGCGTTTTTCTCGCCGAACCGCTCGACAGTTATTATGCGGCTCGTCGTGAACACGGCATCATCGTTTCTCTTGCTTGTAATCGTCCCACCGAAAATTGCTTCTGCCAAACGTTTGGTATTGATGCATCTTTGCCGATGGGGGATGTCAGCGCTTGGATTTGCGGCGATGAACTCCATTTTTGTGCAAACACCCAAAAGGGCGAAGTTTTTGTAGCACTCGTATCCGATCTTGCTACGGCGGGTGACGAGAGCGTTGTTGATGCACAGAAAGAAAAGATTTTGAATATCATGAAACGTCTTCCGCTTGCCGATTTGAAGACAGATGCCTTTGGCGGCGGGAAAACGGATGCATTTTTCAACTCTCCCGCTTGGGAAAAACTTTCGGAAAGCTGCCTCGGATGCGGTACTTGTACCTTTGTTTGTCCCACCTGTCAATGCTATGACATCCGCGACTATAAGACCAACAATGGCGTTGTCCGCTATCGTTGCTGGGATTCTTGTATGTATTCGGACTTCACCAAAATGGCGCATGGCAACAACCGCAACTCGCAAAAAGAGCGGTTCCGTCAACGGTTTATGCATAAACTGGTGTACTTCCCCGAAAATAACGGCGGTGAATTTTCGTGTGTCGGATGTGGCAGATGTCTTGCAAAATGTCCCATCTCTATGAATATTGTGAAGGTAATGAAAGCATTGGAGGGTAATAAAAATGGCTGAAATGAATGAAGCCCTGATACCGGTTGTGGGTGTTATTACCGATGTGCGGATCGATACACCGGATATTAAGACGTTCCGTGTCGTAACGCCTGATGGGAAAAAACCTTTTGAACACAGACCCGGACAATGTGCCATGTTGTCGGTTCCGGGTGTCGGTGAGGCAATGTTTTCGATCACCTCTTCTCCGACAAACACCGAGTATATGGAATTTTCCATTAAAAAATGCGGTTGTGTAACCGAGTGGCTTCACGCCGCAGAGGTTGGCCAGATGATCACCGTGCGAGGACCGTACGGCAAGCCGTTCCCTGTAGACGATGTGTTTGCGGGACACGATTTGCTCTTTATTGCGGGCGGTGTTGGACTTGCTCCCCTCCGCTCTGTCATCAATTACTGCCGCCACTACCGCGACAGATATGGCCGCATTGATATCGTATATGGCTCTCGTTCCAAAGAAGATTTGCTTGATTACAAGGAAATCATAGAAGAATGGCAAAATGATGAAAACGTGCATGTTCACTTGACCATTGACCGTGAGCAGCCCGAGTGGGACGGACACGTTGGATTTGTACCGAATTATGTGAAGGAACTCGGATTTGATACCAATAAGATAGCGGTTCTTTGCGGACCTCCTATTATGATCAAATTTACGTTAGAGGGACTTTGCGGACTCGGCTTTGATAAGACGCAGATTTATACCACCCTTGAATTGCGCATGAAATGCGGTGTCGGCAAGTGCGGCCGTTGTAACGTAGGCGCAAAATATGTATGTAAAGACGGACCTGTCTTCCGTTGCGACGAGCTGGATGAGCTTCCGAGCGAATATTGATGGAGGTATATGAAAATGGGAAACACAGTAAATATTTTTCTGTTTGGAAAAAAGTATGAGGTTCCGGCAGAGCTGACAATC
The DNA here is from genome assembly GCA_045536965.1 of Eubacteriales bacterium. Classification (GTDB taxonomy): domain Bacteria; phylum Bacillota; class Clostridia; order Oscillospirales; family SIG627; genus UBA5448. Next base: position 195,365 of record JAZSON010000012.1, on the reverse strand, counting down.
ATGACGGCAATGGAATACGCAGGGTATCAGTTGGTGCGTGGTTGCGGCTGCAGAAACGGATTCTGCGGTGCCTGCGCCACCTTGTACCGTATTAAAGGAGACCGCGAACTGAAGGCATGTTTGGCTTGCCAAACCAAAGTGGAAGACAATATGTACATTGCCACTTTGCCGTTCTTCCCCCTTGTCAAGCAGGTCTATGACATGGAGAAGATCACCCCCTCCGAGGCCGTGATGATGCAGCTTTACCCCGAAATCTATGCTTGCGTTGGTTGCAATGCCTGTACCAAAGTTTGTACGCAGGAATTGAATGTTATGCAGTACATTGCTTACGCACAACGGGGCGATTTTGCCGCTTGTGCCGAAGAATCCTTTGACTGCGTAATGTGCGGCGTTTGTTCCTCTCGCTGTCCCGCGGGCATTTCGCATCCGCAGGTTGCCATGCTTGCCCGCCGTATCAACGGCAAATATCTTGCTCCGGGTTGCAATCATCTTGAAGACCGCGTTCGCGAAATCAAAGATGGCACTTTCAAAGAACTGATTGAAGCTTTGATGGATAAGCCGATTGACGAACTGAAAGAACTTTACAATACCCGTGAGATTGAAAAATAAGGAGGTGCAGCACAATGTATTCTGAACAGTTCCAAGAATCTCTTGCGTTGGTGGAAGCCGCGCGTGAAAAAAACATTGCTTTTGAACCCGTCCGTATGACTGCCGAGCAGAAGGAGCAGGTGCTGTCTACCTTCCATCCCGATTATAAAGAGGATGAATTCGAAACACTTAAAATCGGTCCGAACAAGGGAGAAAAAGTACCCAAGGAGCTTGCACAAATTCTGCAAGCGCACAGCAGAATCACCGCTGACAGCGTGGATCTTTCCTCCCATGATTATGAAACCGACGTTCTCATCATTGGTGGCGGCGGCGCAGGTACCTCTGCGGCCATTGAAGCGCATGAAGCGGGTGCAAACGTTATGATTGTAACCAAGCTTCGCATGGGGGATGCCAATACCATGATGGCAGAAGGCGGCATTCAGGCGGCAGACAAACCCAACGACTCCCCCGCGATTCACTTTGTGGATGCTTTTGGCGGCGGTCACTTTGCCGCAAAACGCGAATTGCTTGCAAAACTTGTATGCGATGCTCCCGATGCCATCCATTGGCTTTCTAACCTTGGCGTGGAATTTGATAAGGAAGCAGACGGTACTATGATCACTACCCATGGTGGTGGTATCTCCAGAAAACGTATGCACGCGGCCAAGGACTATTCGGGTGCCGAAATTATGAGAACTTTGCGTGATGAAGTTCTTAACCGCGGTATTACTGTGGTTGATTTTACCGCTGCTATTGAACTGATTTTAGATGAAAACGGCGCAGCTGCAGGTGCGGTGCTCATGAATATGGAGACCAAAGAACTTCTTGTTGCCAAAGCAAAGACCGTTGTCATCGCAACGGGCGGCGCAGGTCGTATGCACTATCAAGGATTCCCGACCTCCAACCACTATGGCGCAACTGCTGATGGTTTGGTTTTGGGTTATCGCGCAGGTGCAAAGCTTCTCTATGCCGAAACCTTGCAATACCATCCGACGGGCGCGGCCTATCCTGCACAGATCTTTGGTGCTCTTGTTACCGAAAAGGTGCGTTCTCTCGGCGCAAAGCTTGTCAATAAAAACGGCGAAGTCTTTATGCATCCGTTGGAAACGCGCGATGTAACTGCCGCAAGTGTTATCCGTGAATGCTCCGAAAGAGACAACGGTATTGACACAGGCAACGGTCAGGGCGTTTGGTTGGATACTCCTATGATCGAAAAGATCGGAGGAGAAGGCACCATCGAGCGTCGCATTCCCGCTATGATGCGTATGTTTGCAAAATATGGCATTGACATCCGCAAAGAACCGATCTTGATTTACCCCACTCTCCACTACCAGAATGGTGGTCTTGACATCAATGTTGACGGCGAAACCACCAACATTAAAAATCTCTTTGTTGCCGGCGAAGCGGTCGGCGGTATTCATGGCAAAAACCGTTTGATGGGTAACTCTCTGCTCGACATCATTGTGTTCGGCAGAAATGCAGGTATTCATGCAGCGGCCGCCGCAAAAGAAACGACGGTCGGCGCGCTTACCCTCAAACATGTTGATGCGTTTGAAAAAGAGATCGCAGATGCGCACATCGAAACACAAATGCAATCTCCCAAACTTCTTCCCGATTATACCCGCAAGGTAAACGGTTAAGAAATTGAAAGGAAGAATGAAGCAATGACTTTGTTTGGCGGTGTCATACCCGTTACGGGGGTTTCGTTTTTTATTTTCTGTGTACTGGCCATCCTTTTTGTTGGTTACGCTTTTGGCAGAATCTCCATTAAAGGGATTTCTCTTGGCAGTTCCGGTGTTTTTATTATTGCTTTGCTTTTCGGCGCGCTTCTTTACACGCCCCTTTCCGATCAACTTATAATTAAAGGGGAGTCGGGCGGCGTTGAATTTGTCGAACAGGCGCTCAGCATTGTGGAAAAAATCGGACTTATCTTCTTTGTAACCGCTGTTGGCTTTATCGCAGGACCTAAGTTTTTCGGCAATATGAAAAGAAACTTCAAGTCCTACGTCTTGCTCGGTGTGGTTATTATCCTTGCAGGTGGTATATCAGCGGTCGCATGTATCTATATGGGACAAGGGATTGGTTATGGTTCTTCCATAGAGACCTCTGAGGGATTTACCGCGATGATTTCAGGACTTTTCTCGGGTGCGCTTACCTCCACCCCTGCTTTTGCCGCTGCGAAAGCAACGGTTGCGGAGGAATATGTCGGCCTTGTTTCGGTAGGCTATGGCATTGCCTATATCTTCGGCGTGCTTGGTGTCGTTCTCTTTGTGCAGGTTATTCCCAAAATCATGGGAGCGAATATGGCAGAAGAAAGAGCAAAACTTGCGGTTGTGGATGTTGGCAGCGAAAAGAAGGAAGTTAAAGGCCTCTTCCAACTTGATTCCTATGGCATTGCAGTCTTTTCTCTTGCGGCTCTGCTTGGAACAATCGTTGGTGCTATTAAGATTCCTCTTACAGGCGACGGCCTTTCGGGAACTTGCTTTTCTTTAACTTCTACGGGTGGATGTCTCTTGGTTGCCCTTGTTTTCGGTCATTTCTCCCGTGTTGGCAAAATCAGCATCATGCCTACCGCCTCCACGCTCAAATTTTTGCGCGAACTCGGCTTAGTTCTGTTCCTTTTAGGCGCAGGCGTATCGGGCGGCGCGGAATTTGTTGCAAACTTTGACCCCATGTATTTTGTTTACGGCGCCATTATGACACTTCTTCCCATGGTGATTGGTTTCTTGTTTGCCAAATATGTCCTCAAGCTCAGCCTTCTCAATAACCTCGGCTCTCTGACCGGAGGTATGACCAGCACCCCCGCTCTCGGCACACTGATCGGAACCGCAGGCACCGAGGATGTGGCGGCGGCGTATGCGGCAACCTATCCCATCGCTTTGATTGCAGTTGTTTTGGTTTCCCAATTTTTGATAGTCTTATTCTGATATGATACAGAAAAACGGTGTTGTCTTTTGACAACACCGTTTTTTATAAGCAGTTCTTGGTTTTTTGTTTTTTAATTCAGTTAAGACGAAAAAAATCCCGAACGCTATTGCGTTCGGGATTTTGGTCTGAGTGACTGGAGTTGAACCAGCGGCCTCTACCACCCCAAGGTAGCGCGCTACCAAACTGCGCCACACCCAGATAACAGAGAAATTATAGCACAATCAATTTCGCTTGTCAAGGCTTTTTTTATGTTTCTAATGGGATATTTTTAATAAAAAATAAAAAAGTCTCCGCATTTTAAATCAATATGGCTTCGGGAAAAACTATGTTTTCCCCGAAGCCGCTTTTTGCTGTATGTTATGTGTTTTGCGTTGGTTTTCGCCGCGATTTCCATATAATTGCTACTGCAATCATAACAACCGAGAGTACGATTTCTCCGATGGCACACGGTAAAACGCTTTGCTGCATCACGTTAATAAAGGCGTCGGAAACACTGCGTAGTGTCTCAGGGACGATGCTTAATGCAGACAGTATGAAAGAAAGGAGAGAGTTGACAGAAAATATGATCAGACCGCCCGCCAAAGTCGAAATACCGCCGTAAATAAGGCCGTTTGCGCGATTAGAGTGTATGAGAACCGTGATGACGGCAAAGATCAGTGTAGCGCTCAATAGGAGGATCCAGTATATTGGTGTGTTGAATTGTTGAAGGAATCTGGTGATTTCATCGAGCTGTTGCAGAGTGCCATTGTTTTCGGTTTGTAATGAAGTTGGTTCTGAAAGGGCTTTTCCTATGTCGGTTGCGAAAAAGTCATTTACAGCATTTTTAACACCTTCCCCAATGGGTTCATCGGTGTATTCCATGATCACAGCTTCATTTTCCTTCAGAAGATCGTTTACTTCGTCGGCCGTCATACCTTTTGGTGTTTTTCCCGTTGCCATCGAGGTAAACATATCGGCGATTCTTTCTTCCATAAAATCATCCAATGTTGTACGGTCGAGAATGTCCCGAATCTCTTCTCCGCTCACCTTGCGCGTTGGCGCGAGGGTGGTGTCTCCACCGCCCACTTCAACGGCCGTATTGTTTTGACCGTTTAAAAATTCTGCGAGAATGTATTCCGACACGCTGGCATTCTGATCCAAGCCGACTTCTCGCAAGGTGTCTTCTTCGGCAAAATATGTGGCAGAAATGGAGGTGAGCGGACTTGCTTTGAAAACATTTTCAAGAAAATTCCCGCTTGTAATGCAGTTGAGCATATAGAATAGATTACTACTTATGAGCAGGAAAAACATTAAAACACACAAAAAAGTCGCCACAACATGTTGCCATGATTTGCTTTGTGTATGTGACATGCGGCCCACTCCTTTTTGAAAATAAAGTAAGGGCGGCATTGCATGCCGCCCTTATATTATGGGTAATTAAGCGTTTTTGCATTTGAAACCGTTTGCCTTCATGTAGGTTTCTGCGAAGGAACCTGCGGTAACGGTAACACCTTTCACTTGCAAAGTAACGCAATCCAAGTAAGCATTGTCGCCGATAGCGGTAACGCTTGCGGGGATCGTGACGTCTGCCAAACGGATGCAAGCACCGAATGCCTCAGAGCCGATGGTGGTCAAACCTTCGGGCAATTTGGTGGTGAGCAATTGGGGAAGGTTGTAGAATGCTTTGGTGCCAATGGTCTTCAAGCCGGTACCGAAGTTGACGGTCTTGAGAGCCGAGCAGTTGGCGAATGCGCTGTCACCGATGGATTCAACGCCGTTGCCAAGGGTGATGGAAACAAGAGCGGTGCAGGATGCGAATGCGCCGGCAGGAATGGTCTTGATGCTGTCGGGGATGACAACGGAGTTCAAGCCTTTTTGACCTGCGAAAAGGGTATCTGCGAAAGAGGTCGTGCCGTCGCGGAGAGTGATGTCGGCGGTAGAGTTGCCTTCACCGGAAATGAATGCGTAAGCATAGTTGCCGAGGTAAACAACACCTGCAGGCTGAGCAGAGAGCCAAGCGGTGTTTTGGAGTGCGTTTTCTCCGATTTCGCCGAGAGCATCGGGAATGGTGATGTTAGCCAATTTGGAGCAGTTGCGGAAAGCCAGTGCACCAAGGGTGACATCTTTGGGAAGCGCGATGGCGGTGAGACCGGAACAACCGTCAAAAGCGCGTTGACCGATATATTTCACGGTAGAGGGCAGGGTGACGGCGGTGATGTGATCAGCGCCTACGAAAGCAGATTCGCCAATGGCGACGGTGCCTTCTTTGGCTTCGATGACAAGGGATTCGGGGATGATGTCGACTTCAACATCCAAACCGGTTCTTTCGTCTTTGACCACTTTGGTTTCGTAGTTATAACCGATCAAAACGTTTCCGGCGTAAACAGGGCTGTTTTTGGGTTGGTTGTATCTCCACTTACAGGTTTGGTTGAAGGCATCCTTACCAACAACTTCAAGCGTGGAGGGGAAGGTGATCTTCATAAGCTTCGAGCAGTCGAGGAAGGCTTCTTCGCCGATGGTTTTAACACCTTCGGGGATGACCAATTCTTCAAGAGCTTCGCAGTAGTGGAAGGTTTCGCGGCCGATGGTATCAATACCGGCGGACAAAGTGAAGGAAACGAGGTTGTAGCATTTTCTAAATGCATAGTTGCCGAGAGTTTTCACGCTCTTGGGAACCGTAAAGGTTTTTAAAGAATAGCAAGCGTCGAAGGTTCTGTCGCGGATGGCGGTAATGGTTTCGGGCAATACGATGTTGACCAAAGAGCCACATTCCATGAATGCTTTTTCGCCAAGTTCGGTGACGGTGGAAGGAATTGCAATGGAATCCAAACCGCCGGCGGCTTTGAAGCGATCAAAACCGGTATCGGGAGCATCCTCATCTTTCACAACTTTGCTGGCATAAGCAAAAGCAAGGCTGTCGATGGTGGTGATGGTGTCGGGGAGAAGCACTTTGGTAAACTCAGTGATCTCGTCTTCGGGAGAAAACGCTTTGTTGCCGATGGCGACAACTTTAACACCGCCGATTTCGGAAGGAATAACAAGAGTGGTGGGATATTCGGCGCTGGGATAACCCATGTAGGTATCGCCGTCTTCGTCGGTCAGTTCAACTTTGTTGAAAGGAACGAAACCGGTGATGGTACCGGTGGCTGCGTCAAACTCGAAAAGTTCGGCGGCAGAGGCATCTACGCCTTTGTAAGAAACAGTGGTGGTAAAACTACCGCTCTTAACGGTGATTTTATTATCGCCGGCAGTGATAACGCCCTTGGTTTCAACGGTGAAATCGGTGACGGCTTCTTTGTGCGGCTTGTCAGCGGTCGAATCGGAATACACTTGCATGACCGAGATCATGTGTGCGTAGCTTTCGACCTTGGAGCCGGCGGGAAGTTCTGCTACATTGATGATGGCTTCAATGCCTGTGACAGTGGGATCTGCAGGTTTGTTTGTATCATCGCTGGGCTGTTCTTCTTCGCCGCCGCAGGAAACACTCATCAGAGCCATAGACAGCGTGAGCGCCAGGACGAGGAGAAGGTGAAGAGATCTTTTCAAGGTTTTCATAAACTTGTCCTCCAAAATATTAGTATAGGCAGAACGGATACCGAGTTTTTCCCTACAAGAAAAAAACAAACTCGATATTCTGTCTGCATTATAGCATATATGCTTTGTTTTGGCAAGGGGTATTTGGGTGAAATTATGATTTTTCACCAACGAACGGCGCTTCGGTTACCTGCCCGTTTTCATCACGGGTCAATATTTTCACCTTTTGTTCGGCGTTGTCAAGCAATTGCGTGCAAATTTTGACAAGACCGACACCCTCTTCAAAGAGTGCCAACGAGGAATCAAGCGGCGTTTTTTGTTCTTCCAGACCGCGCACAATTTCATCCAACCGTGCGAGGGCTTCTTCAAATGTAGGTTTTTGTTCGTTCATTTTTTAACTCCTCTCTAAATCTTGTGTGGCGGTTTCCTTGACTTCTGCTTTCACACTGCCGTCAGCCGTGCGGAATGATACGATGTCTCCGGGTTTAACTTGCCGTACACTGCGGATGACCTGCCCGTTTGCATCAAATACAGCCGAATAACCCCGCGCAATGATAGCCAACGGGTTGAGATTTTTTAAATTTTCGGCGCGCAGACCTAAAGCGGCGCGGTTTTTTTCCATCAAACGATCGATATAGTTTTCGAGCCGTGTTTCCAAATGGGCTACCGCCATGCGCCGATCATCGATCGGAACGGTCGCCGCGGTGAGACAACGCTTTTTTGCAATACCGTCCACGCGTGCCCGCAATGTTTGAAGTTTGCCTTGCAGACCCGCTGTCATGCGCATACCCGTGCGGGCGAGAGAATCTTTGACCTTTGCCATGTCGGGCAGAGCGATCTCGGCTGCTGCCGAAGGAGTGGGAGCGCGCACATCACTGACAAAGTCACTGATGGAAAAATCCGTTTCGTGTCCGACGGCCGAAATAATGGGAATACGCGAGTGAAAGATGGCGCGGGCGAGAGCCTCATCATTGAATGCCCAAAGTTCTTCAAGCGATCCACCGCCACGACCGAGAATGATCACGTCGACGGGACAGCTTTCGTTGAAATAACGAACACCGCGGCAAAGCTGTGCAGGTGCGCCTTCACCTTGCACCAAGGCAGGAAAGAGCACCAATTCGGCAAGCGGCCAACGGCGATTGGCAACATGGATAATATCTCTTACCGCCGCGCCTGTCGGGGAGGTAATAATACCGACACGGTGCGGAAAGGCGGGAAGCGGTTTTTTGTATGCCTCATCAAAAAGGCCTTCTTTTTGCAACTGCTCTTTGCGTTGCTCAAAAGCAATATACAAAGCGCCGATGCCGTCAGGCTCCATGTCCTCGACGTATAATTGATAGGCGCCGTCTCGCACAAAAGAGGAAATGCGACCGTGTGCTATTACTTTCATGCCGTTTTCGGGGAGAAATTGGAGCTTTGCGGCAGCATATTTGAACATGACTGCTTTGAGCGCCCCTTCTTCATCTTTCAAGGTGAAATAAAAGTGACCGGTTTTATAATGGTTGGTAAAATTGGATATTTCACCGCGAACGAACACATCGCGTAGGATGGGGTCCCCGTCCAGCAGGGTTTTGACATATAAATTGACTTCTCCGACCCGTAAAATGCGGTCTTCATTCATAAGGCTTCCCCCTCTCGCGCTGTTTTTGCCAAAAGTGCGATGCCGCAAGCATTGTCAGTGGCCAAGGCTGGCTCAGTAAAATATCCCGACAAGACTTCTTTCAGCCGCCCACTGCTCATGACACCGCCTGCATATAAGATGGGAAGCTTTGTATCGGCGGCGCCGCTTTGCGTTATCATGGTTTGGGTGGTTGCGCGAATGACATCGTAGACAAAAGCGGCAATTTCTGCGGGGGATTTATTTTGTTTTCGCATATCCTCGGCCTTGTTTTCAAAGCCGGAAAGGTGAACAAAACCGCCTTCTCCCGCAATTTTCGGCATTTTTCCAAAGGGGAGGGGTTTTGCTAACTCTTCCAGCGCTTTTCCGCACGGAAAAGAGAGCCCGAGAGACACGCCAACCCGATCCACCAACTGACCGCAGGTAATATCCTTGGTGGCGGCCACGATGTCGCAGTGATAACCGATACCGCTTTTTTTTGCCAAAAGCAGCTCGCAGGTACCGCCTGACATGTGAAAAACATAAAACTTTGGTGTTTCCTGCACAAAATCGGGGCAACCATATACAGCGGCGGCGATATGACCTTCTTGGTGTGAAAAAGAATACAGTCTTGCACCGCTTCCCACCGATAGGGCGGTGGCGGCGTTGACACCTGCTAAAAAGCAAGGCATGTAAGACCCGTCCACATTGCGGGGACGGGAGGAAACACCGACCGAGGCGACGCAAAAGTTTTTGTAGGTTTGAAAGAGTTGTTTTTGCAAATCTTCCATAAGAGACGGCAAAGCGGCCGTATGGTGGAAAAGGGCATCGCTTTGGCGAAGCCCCCGTTCTCCCTCGCGCACAGGCAAAAGTTTACCGAGACGAAACATGCGTCCGTCCTCGGCAATTGCCGCTACTGAGGTTGTATAATTGCTGGTATCGATACCGAAATCAACCCGCATTGTCATATCGATTCTGTTTGCCCTTGGCTGATCTTACCCAAAACGCCGTTGACAAATGCCGACATTTGAGCATCCTCATAGCGTTTGGTCAGATCTACCGCCTCGTTGATGGCAATGCTGACCGCCACATCTTCGGCGAAAAGCATTTCATAAACAGAAAGACGCAAAACGGCCAAAACAACCTTTGACATTCTTTCCTTTCGCCAACCCACGCTGGCGGCGGTGATTTTTTCATCGATTTCGTCTTTGTGGTTCAATACGCCCAAAAAAGTATTGCGCAAATAAGCATCGGCGGCATTTTTTGCCTCTCCTGTGCTTGCGGCAATTTCTTCATAGAGAGCACAGAGAGGTGTTTTTCCGCAAAACTCCTCCCAAACCGAATCAAACAAATCCTCAGGCAGACACTCCTCGTGATATTCCGCCTGAAAAATCATGGTAAAGACGGCTTCTCTCAAACGTCTTCTTCCGGGTACGGTTCCTTTAGTAGTCATTTTTTCTTTCACGGCATCTGCCGCTTCCTTTCGACATATTGTCTCTCTCTATTATACGGGATAAACCCGTCGGTGTCAAGCAAAATTAACCCGCTCTATTGACAAGAAATGCATGTATGCTATAATTGAAGCAATCGAAGCGAAAAGGCGGAAAAACAACATGTATTATAAAGGAATGTTAGACGATGCCCGCTCCATTGCCGCCCGCGATCCTGCGGCAAGAGGGGTATTGCAAGTTTATTTTTTGTATCCCGGTTTTCGTGCCCTGCGTATGTACCATACTGCCCATTTTTTTCAAAAGCATAAGTGGTTTGGCTTGGCGCGGTATATTTCCCAGCGTTGTCGGCATAAAACAGGTATTGAGATCCACCCTGCCGCCAAGATCGGTAAAGGTCTTTTTATTGACCACGGCATGGGCGTTGTAATTGGTGAGACCGCTGAAATCGGCGATAATTGCACCATTTATCATGGTGTTACCCTCGGTGGCACGGGTAAGGACACGGGGAAACGCCACCCCACCCTCGGCAATAATGTGCTGGTCGGCGCGGGAAGCCAGATTCTCGGACCTTGTACTGTGGGAGATAATGCCCGCGTGGGTGCCAATGCCGTGGTTTTGTGCGATGTCGAGCCGGGCGCTACGGTTGTCGGCGTGCCGGGACGAAGCACTCGCCAGATGAAAGCGGCGGCAGCACCCGCCCAATCGCTTGATCAGGTGCATATCCCCGATCCTATTTCTCAGGAGCTTTGCAAAATGCAGCAGCGCATTTTAGAATTGGAACGAAAACTTTCGGCGCAAAATCCCGATAAGGAGTAAAACGATGATCGATCAAAAACAAGTAAAGGAAATGCCAAAACTTGGCTTTGGCCTGATGCGTCTGCCCATGAAAGGGGACGTCATCGACATAGAACAGACAAAAGCTATGGTGGATGCTTTCATGTCGGCGGGCTTTGTGTATTTTGACACCGCCTACGGCTACGGCGACGGTGCCTCCGAAATGGCGGCAAAGGAAGCTTTGGTGGATCGCTATCCCCGTGACAGCTTCATTTTGGCAACCAAATTGCCTGCGTGGCTGGGAGCAAAAAGCGCAGAGGAAGCCAAAGCCATGTTCGATATTTCTCTTGCTCGTACGGGCGCGGGATATTTCGACTATTATTTGCTTCATAATTTAGGCGAAAAACGTACGCATTATTTCGATGACTTCGGTATATGGGACTTTTTGCAAGAAAAGAAAAAAGCGGGACTCATCCGTCATCTCGGTTTTTCGTTCCACGATAAGGCGGCGGTTCTGGATGAAATTTTGACCGCCCATCCCGAGATGGAATTTGTCCAACTGCAAATCAATTACGGCGATTGGGACAATCCCGCCGTCGAATCCCGTCTGTGTTATGAGGTTGCCCGTAAACATGGTAAACCCATCATTATTATGGAACCCGTCAAGGGCGGTATGCTTGCCTCTCCGCCGCCCGCCGTTGAAGCGTTGTTTAAAGAATTTAATCCCGCTGTATCGATTTCTTCGTGGGCCATTCGCTTTGCCGCTTCGCTGGAAGGAATCATCACCGTTTTAAGCGGTATGTCCGACATGGCGCAGATGGAGGACAACCTTGCCACCATGAAAGGCTTTTCTCCCCTGTCGGACGAGGAAAGGAAAATCGTGGAAATGGCGCAGGAGATTATCCTTTCTGCCGACACGATTCCTTGTACAGGTTGCGGTTATTGTATGAAAGGGTGTCCCAAAAATATTGCGATATATGGGATTTTGAACGCTCTGAATGTTGAAAGTCAATATAAAAATATGAGGGCGGCAAAAGGACGTTTTGATTGGGTGACCAAAGGACTGAGCCAAGCGCCCGCCTCTGCCTGCATCGGCTGCGGCGCCTGCGAGCGAGTCTGTCCTCAGCATATCGATATTATCCGTCGGCTCAAGCAGGCAAAAGCCATGTTTGAACCCGCCAAAGCCTAAAAAGCTTCTCTTTCGGGCGTTGTGCAAAAACACAACGCCCTGCTTTTGTGTTTTAATATGCCCCGATCCATGATCATAAACCTACTGCAATTCTTACACAAAAAGGGTCTGTTGCAACCTATCGGTCGCAACAGACCCTTTCTTATTTTTCATCCTGCGGGTATATACCGTTTTATTTCGTTTTCGCTTTTCTGAAGCGTCCGAAGAATCGGCACACACCGTGGGCGAAATACCCCCATGCAATGACGGTGGCAAACAGGCAAATGAGATTGGCAAGCGGTTGATACAGGCAAAGCACCATGATCGCGGCGGCTACGACGGGGGCAAATTTCTTGTTCTTAAACGATGCCGCCCAAACCGACAGCGCCGGAATGGAAATGATCGGTGTCAGCCAACGGAGAATGGCAAAAATCCAGGGATAATCCCACAGAATACTATCATGCGGCACATAAAATAAAGCCGTTGCCGAGAAAACCGACATCAAACATATCGCAAAAACAAGCTTCATACGCCAACCAAAACGCAAAACCCTCTTTTGTTGCGAGCGTGTAAACTGCGGACAAAAACGGCTATACACCAAAGACAATAAAATCGGGATGGCGGTAAGCAAGAGCATACCCCAAATATCAGCGCCCGTATCGATTACGGGGAGCATCGGACTGGAATAGGAACGGATAAAATCAGGAAGCTCCTCAGACGGTATGATTTTTATCTCTCCGTCATCTGTAACTATACGTGGATTTCTAAGCCCTATAATTGCGGGATAGATTTGGTAAGGGCGATCTTGATTGTCTGTTGCTTTGAAAACAAGACAATCTGTGTGCAATTCGGCCTCGTTACCGGCATGAATACCTGGAGCAAAAGTAACAGACGGTGATGCGGCGCACCAATATTTCGGAGTATGCGAAACATATAAATCAAAGGTTAAAGTAGTTGCGTATGTTTGCCAAAAGATGTTATGCTCCAAAGAAACGAATGTCGATTTTTGTTTTTCGTTCTCTATCTTGTTATCTTCGATACTTAGCCCAACATTTGTATTAAAAAACGGAATTCCCGCAACAACTGCAACCAAAAAATATACTGCCAAAAGGAGTGCTGCCCCGCGCCAGATCCAGGCGGTGATTTTAGAAGCTTTTTTCATCATAGTCTATCCTCCTTTTCTTCATTCCGTTGTTATTTATACGCAATTCACTCACACCGCTTCGGGTTTCGGTTTTCTGAAACGCCCGAAAAGGTTACATACACCGTGGGCGAAATATCCCCAGGCGATGACGGTGGCAAACAGGCAAATGAGATTGGCAAGCGGTTGATACAGGCAAAGCACCATGATCGCGGCGGCAACGACGGGGGCAAATTTCTTGTTCTTAAAGGATGCCACCCAAACCGACAGCGCCGGAATGGAAATGATCGGTGTCAGCCACGTACAAAGGGCATAAAGATCATTGGGTACAGCGCGCGGAGAAGAATAAAAGAGCAAAACGGGGGATTCCAGGACGGCAAATACCAAAATAACCACCAGTAGCTTTGCACATAGTCCGAAACGCAAGATCTTTTTATGAGAAGCAGGCGGCATTTTCGAGAGGATGGGCAAAAAGCCGATAACAAAAGCGATAAAAACGGGTATGCAAGCAAGTAAGATCATACCGATCGGCGAAGAACCCGTGTCAATTTGCGGCAAAAACGCCGTCGAAAAAGAACGGATATAGTGCATTGAATCTGAAGTGTATTCCATCTCAACGCCGTTTTCATCCACAAAACGCGGGGGCTTTAGTCCTACAACCTGCAGACGATTCCAGAGGTACTTCCCGTCATGACTTGATATGGTGAGGTTGTCGCAATTTATATATAACCATTTCGGACCAGTAATAGAAGTTGCTTCAACAAAATGCAACCGAATATTTTGTGCAACCGCAAACATAGATGTGGTATCAAGCGGTGACTGAAAGTCCATATTATAACCGACAAACACGCCGGTACAATCCCAAGATTTAATCGTATGATCAAACGCTAACACGTTATGATAGGTTTCGATACCTCTCGGCCCATCTCCCCCATCCTCTAAATAATGAAGTGCAACGGCGTGGTGGGGTATGCGAGGCTTTGATTCTACCTCCAAGCCGACCGAGGTGGAGAAAAACGGAATATCCAAAACAGCAGCAAGGAGCAGATAAATTGCCAAAAGCAGTGCTGCGCCGCGCCAGATCCATGCGGTGATTTTAGAAGCTTTTTTCATCATAGTCTATCCTCCTTTTATCAAGAATAATGGGGGGGCGTAAGCCGCCCCCCGCGATAAGAGCGATTTGTTTATTGGGTAATAAGCTCACCCCAATGATACTCCAAATCCTTTAGTCCGTCGGCAGTAAAGCGCAACAATATACCCTCATTTTCATCTTCTGTTTCGATTGCCCTTCCGTTTGAAGCGTGTCGAAAATAAACGGTATAACCAACGATTTCTTTTTCGACAAACGATTCGGTCTCGGCATCGAAGCGCTCTCTGCTGGTCCGGCTGACCGAGACAATATAATCTTCGTCAGGCAACAGTGAAAGGGCTGAAAGTTGATTTTCCGCCTGAGTAATTATCTGCGCATCAGTCAGATTGCAGGCAGCAGATCTCGAAGAATAGTTGATAGAATCATCGTGGTAAATAACTCTGCCGTTAGCATCCATCTGTAAGCGGCTGTTGTTTTTTGTTCCCAAAATACAAGTTACCGCATTTGTTTGCTCTGACGTCAGAGCAACGTTGCGCACAGCCGCAAGAGCACCTTGGGAACTGCGATTTGCTGTAAATTGAACCTGTGTTTCGTCATCGTCATAAGCGTACCGATATATTGTAGCCGCAGAGCCAGCAGACAAATCAGCACCAAAACCAGAGAACATATTCTCGTCTGCAACATTAGCCGCATCGTTAGAATACGTTTCATGCATTACAACCGCCCAAGTTGATGTGGAACCGCAGGATTCGTTTGCGTATTGCCATGATTCTAACATAGAATTACTATAACTAGCACGTTGATTAGCATAAAAATCCACCATTCTTCTTGCTGCACCAGAGTTTTGCGGAGCTATACCATAATAACCGAGCACGCCGTGCATGCGGTTGTAATCTCCAAGCAACGCTTTTGCCCAATAGTTTGCTGTCGTGCCGCTGTTTAACTGACTGCATGCCATCATAATCGTCCATTTGGTGTTTCCTCTGAATGGCGTGTTAGTAGTGGTGTTAGCTGTATTGGTAAAGGTGGTGCCGATGTCGCTATTCAAAACAATTTGATTTTCACCATTTGGGTGATAATAAGTAAAATAATACGACTCTACTGGTGAATTATCCGGTTTATCTCCATGAGTTTCTATGTACACTACATCTGACTCCGTCATTTCTGCCAAAAGGGCATCGTTTGAAATTTCTGGGTCAAAACGGGTACGTGTATTCCAAACTTCGTACTCAGAAGTGTTATTGATTAACCAATAATAAGGACTAATATTTCCGCCATTTTCTTCAGTTTCTTCTAAATTATCATCGCCTATTGAGAAGAACGAAATGGTGCTTTTAGTCGGTTGTGAATTATCTACTTTGGTGATTTCCCATTCCAAACAGGACTGTCCGCTGTCTTGGTAGATCTGCACGACTGCCCCGTTTGCCGAAGAAGAATAGGTCACTTCCAAATATTTATTGCTGCTTTGGCTTGGCATGATGTGGAAATTGCCGTTTGGTAACTCGATCAAACAAAATTTTTGGCGGGGCGCATTCGCATCTTGCGCAAAGGTCAAATCGGTACCGTTAACGTCGCTTTCATTCGGCAACTCTAAACTTTTACCGGGGCGGTCGGACATATTCAACGTTTTGATGAAATATCCGCCGTCGGAGTATGACAAAACAAATTTCTGTTCATACGCACCGCCGTAGGTATGCTGGATAGC
The DNA here is from genome assembly GCA_045536965.1 of Eubacteriales bacterium. GTDB lineage: Bacteria > Bacillota > Clostridia > Oscillospirales > SIG627 > UBA5448. Next base: position 179,410 of record JAZSON010000012.1, on the reverse strand, counting down.
CGTAGAAGACGTAGTGCGTGGAATGGAAAGCGCTTTCCCGCTGTTGACGTTTTTAATGGTATAAACCGCGTTGCTGTCCACTACCGTTGCATAGTTGATCGTGAGTGTATAAAAATCTTCAGCTGAATAACTGCCGTGGGAAGAAAAAATCTTAATGCAATAGGTTGTGCCTTTATACAAGACCAGAGGAATGTTTACCGTTTCACCGATACCTTCGTCTCCGTATTTGATCAAATAGGAGCCGGCTGCATCATTGTACACATATACGGTGTACTCTTCCTCCTCGGGAACAAAGAGCTTGATGTTTGCTGTAACCGTTTCGTTCATAGTGAATCGAACGAAATCCACGTCCTCGCTATCTGCAATCAATCCGGTATAGGATCCCATCACCGCAAGAGAGGGATATGTAAAGCTCAACACATCAGCAGCAGCGGCGGTATTGTTCGGTTCGGTTTCGTCTCCGGTAGCCGAGGCATAGTAGATAGCAAATACCGGCTTGTTTGCTGCGGTGGTGTGCTCGGTGGTATAGAAAGACAGATAGACGTTGGCGGGAGAGGAGTTGGCATCGTCGGTGGCGCGGACCATAAGACCGTGATTGGCCTGACCGGCATACCACTCTTGTACCGCTTCGGTAATGTGAAAGGTTGCTGTTTCGTTTTCGGTCGTAGCGTTAAAAGGCCTTACATCCAAAAACGCCGTGTTAAAGGTCGGCATGGTTGACCACGAGGTAGAGGTTGACCAGGATGACGTGACCTTGGAAAGTCCGACGTTGGTGCTTGCGATATTGTCGTTTGACCACGAATAGTTGTCGTTTGCCGCCGAAAGCTGACGCAGGGTCAGGGTGGCGGAAACGACGCTGTTGCCGCTCGGAATGGTGGGGAGGGTGCTCATTTTAATGAGTCCGCGGTTGCGTCGGTTGGAGGAGGTGGTGGAATAGCCGACCACCATATATTTCATGGAGCCGTACGTCCCCGTCGATTTGCCTTCGCGGATCATGGTATCGACCACGTTGCCGCTGCCCGACACGCTGACGCTCGGATCTACCACGACGGGATAGGTGCGGTTGGAAGCGTTTAACCATCTTTCGTCGGCATCCAGGGTCAGATTATACCCGTTTTTGCGTGAGGTCAATTTATACGTGACCGCATGGGAGATCTCACCTGCCGCATCGTACATATACGGGGGGGCCATGGTGAACACCTCTTGTCCAGCGGCATTTTTTAAGCTGACAGAACCGTCTGCAAGAAGCTGCGGAGTCAATGCGGTAAGGGTCAGCGAGAAGGTCAAGTCCTGCCACGCGGCAGCCGAATCCAAATAAATGTCTTCCTTGACACCGCCGCCGCTCAAGCTGTACTCAATATCCATGCCCGAAAGCAGGTTTTCATACTTGAGTGACGAATGGGTGATATCCATCTCGTTTGCCTGCGCCGCAGTTTTTCCCTCAAAGCTTCTCTCTTGCAAGAGGGTATTGCGGGAGACGGCGCTGACAGCCGTTTGCATCACCGGGAGAGAAAGCGAAAGACCGTAATCGCCCATGGTGAACGAGAAAAGAGAGTCACTGTCGGCACTTGATGCAAAGGAAGCGGAGAAGGACGCCGAACGGTTGACGTAAGAATCGTTTTCAAAAACGAGCGTGTTGTCGACCTCCGTCCAAACGCCGTCCTTTAAGTAGTGCACGGGTTGGTCATAGCTATATACAACGCTTTTGCCGTTGCTTAATAAAAAATGCTTTTCATACGCACTGCGTAAAAAGGTTTTTTCATACAGAATGGTGGGTTCCGAAGCAGAAGCGACCCCAAGAGATGAAGAAAGCCCGGTAGCAAAGACAGACATTGGCACAGTACCGAGGCACAAGGAAATCAACAGGAGGAAGGTCAAAACGACCCTTGTACCAAAAACATGATGCTTTCTGCGGCTTTTTGACAAAGCTTGTCCGGATGACTGCGTGGTGAGTTTGCGTGCATTTTTCATAATTTTGCCTCCTTTTTAATATTCTGTTGTTTGTTTCGGGAGAACTCCTTTTTTCCCTGTGAATATATGATAACATAACATATACACGGAAACAAGGGGGTAAATATAATTTCGTATCCTTCCATAAATTCCCGCCATAAATTCCCGGCTATCATTTGTGCAATTTACATAAAAACAATCTGTCCGCGTATGGTTTATCACGCTCTCGGGAATGCTTGCATTTTGGGCAGAATGCGATATAATAGGTACGGTACGTATTCAAAATCGTTTAGGAGGGGTGAAAATGTTTTACGAGATAGCGGCACTCAACCGCAGGATCAAGGCCGACGGCGCGGCATTTGTAGCCGAGGCCGAGCAGAGCTATCACGATATGGTCAGAGCGATCGCATCCCTTGTGCCGCATGATTCGCTTTTGCGGGAATTTATCGGGGACGGCAAATTCACCTATTAAACGGCAAAATATCTCCCTTGACAAAACGTATCGCTTGTGATATACTCCCTTTGCTCGTGAGGGAGTAGTTTGCATAGCAATATGTGACAAGGTCAACAGACTGGTGGTTTCCACCTGGCTTGTCTTAAAGAACAAGACTCATGTGCGGTCCTGCCGCACGTGGGTCTTTTTGTGTAAAAGGGAGAATGATATGGGTTTTATTTCGATTTTCGGCATTGGTATCGGTCTTTCCATGGATGCCTTTGCCGCCGCTCTTTGCCAAGGTCTTTCCATGCGAAAGCTAAAATGGCGGTATGCCGCGCTCGTTGCCCTTTTCTTTGGCGGATTTCAGGGCTTGATGCCGATATTCGGCTGGCTGCTTGCCTCGCAATTCGAGGAGCAGATCGAAAAGTACGACCATTGGATCGCTTTCGTGCTTCTTTTCTTCATTGGTGGAAAAATGCTTCTGGATGTCATCCGCGGAGAAGAGGAATCGTGTGAATGCTGTTGTGACCGCCCTAAAATACGGAGGCTTTTCGTGCTCGCGGTGGCGACCAGCATCGACGCCATGGCAACGGGTATTTTCTTCGCGCCTATGCAGGTCAATATTTTGTATGCCGCTTCCGTCATTGCAGGTACCACCTTCTTCCTTTCTTTCTTCGGTGTTTTGATCGGCAATCGCTTCGGCACCCGCTATCAGCGCAAAGCTACTCTGGCGGGCGGAGTGATTTTAATTGCCATCGGAGCAAAAATCTTGATCGAACATTTAGGGGCTTAAAATCGAATAAGTGAAAACCTCCTGCCGCGGCAGGAGGTTTTTTATGTGGTTTTTATCGGTAAAATTCTGATTTCAGATCACGGTTGAACAAAGCGTTTAAAGCGACAAGCGGCTTTTCGTTTTCAAACAAAATACGGTAAACGGTGGTGGTGATGGGTAGATCCACACCGTATTCTTTCCCGAGCAGACAAAGGGCTTTTGTGGTGGAAACGCCCTCGGCGAGAGAGTCAAACGGGCGGTTTTGCACGAACGCCTCGCCATACATGCGGTTGTGGGAATGGGGGCTGAAAAGAGTGGCTTCGTAATCTCCGAGATGACACAACCCGTAGGCGGTCAATTCGTTGCCGCCCATTTTTTGAATGAGACGCGCAATCTCACGCGTACCTCTTGACATGAGCGCGCCTTTTAGAGAAGTAAGATGAACACCGTCCAGCATACCGGCCGCCAGACCGATGACATTTTTGGCCGCCGCGCCGATTTCGGTGCCGATCAGATCTTCGCCGAAATAAAAACGAATCAAATGTCCCGAAAGCAGGTCGACCACCATTTGCTTGGTTTCTTTATCGGAAGAATCAATAACCATGCAATTGGGAACACCTGCGACAAATTCCTGCACATGACCGGGGCCGACCCATACAGCGGTACGAATATCGCTGTCAATGGTTTCCTCGACGATCTGTGTCAGCCGTTTGCCTGTGTTTTCCTCTAATCCTTTCATGCACAGAACAATGGTTTTTCCGTTAAGATCAAAGGTGTTTAACTGTTTGCACAAGGTGCGCAGGGCTTGGGCCGAAACAGAAATGATTAAAACGGGCGATTCCAAAGAGGCGGCAAGATCGTCTGTCAGCGTAATTTCGGAAGAAAATTCGGCGTATGCATTTTTTCGAGTTTCTATCAGTTCTTTTAAGTGCTTGGAGCCTTGTCTGCCCCAAAGTGTAGTGTCGTGTCCGATGTGGTGGCAGTACCATGCGATAAAACTGCCCCAACGGCCGCAACCGAGTACGGAAATTTTCATGATTTTCTCTTTTGCCTCGTTTCGTCGATCATTTCGTCGGGTAATGCGGGTTTATAGCCGTTTTGCTCTGCAAAGGCGAGCGCGTCAAAGATGAGTGCTTTGTAGTCCTTAAGATAACTGCAGTAATCGGCTTGGTAATACTGTTCGTGCATCAACAGATTCAAATTACTCCGCCTGCCCGCGTCTGCCAAAACGTCTTGGAGCGCGGGGATCAGCTTGTCATACGGGGTTGCGTTGAGAATAAGGTCTGTGCGGATAAAAAACATATCCTCGGTCTTGTCGTACCACATATCGCGATGGTCAAACCTTGCTACGGTCTCTTTATCCAAATAATGCGAAACAAACGGGTTTCCCGCTTCATCTAAGGTGAAAAATCCGCTCAAACATTTGTAACCGTAGTTGCGGCAGGCGCGGACCGCCTCGCGACTTGCCGAACCGAAGTGCACGTTGCAACTGTTTGCAATCGATTTTTCGCCCGCAAAGCGGATGATTTGTTGGTGTGCCGCTTGAATATCACGGGCGGTTTCGGCATAGGTTGCGTTTAAGTAGGGATCCCCCGGAAATTCGCTGTTGGCATGGAAAGTAAGCTTGAGCCAATCCGAGGCATCTTCAAATTCTTTTTTATAGGCATCGGTGACCATGGATAGATCGAAGGGCTTGCGAGGATTTTCAAAATACGAAAGCGCCTCACTATCAAAGGTGTAAAACAGATTAAGGGTTACCTTCGTGCCGAATTTTTGATGCGCTTCGTAAAACATCGCCAAATACGGTTGGTCAAACAACGATGAATAGGTGGAGGTATGTTCGGTCAGATCCTGCAAAAACATCAAGTTGTCTTCCACCGTCAACGTAACGGTGTTTTGTGCGGCAGCAAGGTAATAGACCCGTAAAACGGCAGTTTCTTCTCCGTCGGACACCGAAAGCATGGTCAAAAACGAGTCAAATACAATGTCGGCATAATATTCGCCGTTTGAAAAGGCAGTGGCCGTTTGATTGATGGTCACGGGGCGGTCGGACAAGACGCGCACGCGGACTTTTACGCCGTTTTCACATGGTTGTCCGTCGTATTGGGTCAAGCAATCGCCGTCGCGCGGAAACAGTATGTTCATAATTTTCTCCCTATAAATTCTTCCAAGCAGGCTTCACCGATAAACGAGGGTGCATAGCCGTTTTCATGGGCAAAGCGGCAGGCGTTCATGATCAGATCTTCAAAGTAAGGCAAATGGTTGCGGTAATCGGTATAAAAATACTGTTCGTGAATTAACATGGACAGGAAACCGCGGCGGCCGTTATCGGCCTTGATGGCCTCCAGTGTGGAAATAAGGTTATCGGGGTTGAGGGTGTTTAACACGGTGTCGATTCTGCCGAAAGTGACGTCCTGTTCCTCGTCGCGCCAAAAATCGCGATGCTCCACATGGGCGATTTCTTCGGGGGTATAATAATATGCTACCAGCGGATCGCCCTTGCCGTCCAGGGTAAAATACCCCGTCAGTGCGCGGTAGCCGTGGGAACGGAGCACCCGCACGACTTCGCGGTTGCCCGAGCCGAAATGGGTGGTACAGACGTTGGACAGACAAGCATCGCCTGCAAACCGCCGAATTTCGCGGTGGATTTTGCGAATATCGGCATCGATGGTTTCGCGGGAAGCAAAAGCGTAGGGGCGCGGCGGAAATTCGGCATGGCTATGAATGGAAAATCGAAGCCAATCGGCATTTTGCTCAAATTCCGTTTTGTACCGATCGGTCATCATGGAAAGGTCGAAATATTCCTTGTGCTCCTTAAAATATGCCATGGCATCCTCGTTGTATGCATAAAACAGATTGATATGCACTTTGGTGCCGTAGGTATCGTGGGCCTTTTTGTATATCGCCAAATAGGAGTTGTCAAAGATGGAGGTGTACTTTTCTTGATTTTTGGTCAGATCTTGTAAAAACAGAATGTTATCGTCCACCGAAATGCGGTATTTGTCCGAAGCGTTCGGCAGATAATATACGACAATGCTTTTTTCTTCTCCTGTTTTTTCATTTTTTGCATGGATTGTGTTGCGATAGCCGTCAAAGAAAACATCGGCAACGAAAAAACCGTTTTCATAGCGGGCGTTTTGGTTGTTTATGGTGATGAAAGCATCTTGGTCGCTCTGCATCTTGACGGCAACCGTGATGCCGCTGTTTTGTTCTGAGCCATCGTATTTATGCACACAAGTGCCGTTTTCGGGGAAAATGAATTTGAGCATATATGACCTTCCTTTCTGATGAAAGTCTATTTGTTGGGTTTCTTATTCAGCGCACGCTCTTTTTTTGCGCTGATGCGCCGATAGATCAAAAGAGAAAAGATCGAAAAAATACCCGTAGTTCCAAAACAAATGACCGCCTTGAGCCACTCGCCCTCTTGAATGGCTTTGCCGCAATAGACCGAGGTGACAATAGAGGGAAGCCGCGCCACACCGGCGAGGAACATCCATTTCCAAAAATCGATTTTTGTTAATCCGACACCGTAAGAAAGCAAATCTTTGGGTGTGGCCGGGATCAGAAACACAAAAAAAGCAATAAAAAATAATCGGTTGGTTTGTTTTAAAAAAGCAATGCTTTTTATTTTTTCGGCCGAAAAGAAAATTTCAAGCACCGCAACACCGAAACGTTTGACGAGGGCGAAAATAATCGCGCTGCCAAGGACGATGCCGAGGGTCATTAAAAAGGTGCCTTCCAGAAAACCAAAGGCGTACCCTGCGCCAAGCTCAAACGGTTCGCCGGGAATGATGGCAATGACTACCTGAAAAATAACCATGATGACAAAGGCCGCTCGGCCCCAAAGACCATACTGGGCAATGAAATCACGGAATTTATTTGGTTGCGATACAAAATCGATCATGGGGCGGCCGACAAACCAATAGAGAACAAAGGTAAAAAGCAGTAAAAAAACAAGCAGACAAATTTTGATGATTTTCTTGGTTTTCGGCGAAAATGATCCCTTTTCCATTGTTTGCCCGTTACCTTTCAGTATGTTCCATCTTATTATACTGCAAATTTTGCGAAATTACAATAAGAAAACAGCGAAAGAAAGCTCTTTCGCTGTTTTCGTAAAGACAAAATGACAATCAGACGCCGGAATAAGCGGCAAAACCGCCATCGACGGGGATAACGGTACCGGTTACGAAACCGGAAGCGTTAGCATCGCACAGCCACAGCAGGGTACCGATCAGATCTTCCTGTTCGCCGAAACGTCCGAGGGGGGTATGAGCCAAGATCTTTTCGGTGCGGGCGGTGGGTTTTCCTTTGCTGTCAAAGAGAAGCGCGCGGTTTTGATCGGTGACAAAGAATCCGGGAGCGATGGCGTTAACGCGGATGCCCACTTTGGAGAAGTGAACGGCGAGCCATTGGGTGAAGTTGGAAATAGCGGATTTTGCTGCCGAGTATGCGGGGATCTTGGTCAAGGGGCGGAAAGCATTCATGGAAGAGACATTCAGGATGAGCGGATTGGGTCTGTCCATCATGTCGCGGGCAAATACTTGGGTGGGAAGCAAAGTGCCGAGGAAGTTGAGGTTGAACACAAACTGCACACCTGCGGGATCCAGATCGAAGAAGGTCATTACATCGCTGGCAACAGAGGTTTTATCTTCGGGGAAGAAGTATTCTTTCGTGGTGCTTCCCTTCGGATGGTTGCCGCCGGCACCATTGATGAGGATGTCGATGCCGCCGAAAGCAGCGTCGATTTCGGCTTTTGCAGCCAAAAGGCTTTCTTTTTCCAACACGTTTGCGGCAACAGCAATGGCGACACCGCCGTTGGCATTGATTTCATCGGCAGTCACTTGAGCAGCTTCTTTACGAAGATCCATGATGGCGATTTTTGCGCCGCAAGCAGCCAAAGCCTTGGCAAAGCCGGAGCAGAGAACACCGCCGCCGCCCGTGATGGCGATGGCTTTTCCGGATAAGTCGATTTTGAACGGTAATTGCATTTAAAACACCTTCCTTAAAAAATTTTTACATATGTTTATTTGCATCCTTGCAAAATGCACGAAAGAAGTTCGGCCGCCGTATCTACCTGGTGAACATGGCTTTGACCGATAAAGGGTTTGTTGCCCGAAAAGCCCCAGCTAACACCGAACATGGGGAGGTTTGCATTTTTGGCAGTGAGTACGTCTACATTGGAATCGCCGACATAGATGGTGTTTTCGGCGTTACATCCGGTTTCTTTGAAAATTTTGGCAATGCCAGAAAGATCGGGTTTCGGAGGGATACCCGTTTCCACGCCTACGACGCAATCGAGAAGTTCGGGGAAATCGCGGTTGACCAAAAAAAGGCAGTTGGGGGTATCTTTATTGGAGAAAAGGGCGGTTTTAATTCCCTCTTTTTTCAAAGCCTTCAACACATCCACAACCCCGTCGTACGGGAATGTCAGCGAATGGGTGGTGGCAGAATATGCTTTGCGGTAATCGGAGAGGACTTTATCAACGGTTTCGTCATCTCGCGCATGTTCGGGCAAAGCATCGGCAATCAAGCGGCGCGCGCCGTTGTTTATAAAAGGTTGTGCGCTCGGATGGGTGGGGTAGCCGTAGGCGGCAAGTGTTTCGTTGACACATTTTGTGATGTCGCCGAGAGTATTCATCAATGTTCCGTCAAGATCGAAAATGACAAGGGCGGGCTTAGTCATAGATAACTCCTTTATAATACAATTTCATCAAGATTTTGCAAAAACGCGGGGAAATACTCGTCCATAAAGACCCGCAATTCGGGGAAATCGTCCGCATCCAATGCTTTTTTTGTGGCGTTTGCGGCGGCGGCAAAGTCGCGGTTGTTATACGACAGTTCTTTTTGACATTTCAAATAGGCGGTCAGCTTGTCGGCCGTTTTTAAGATCCGATTTTCTTCGTCGGTCAATTTCAGAAGTTCTGTAAAGTAGGCTCTTGTTTTTTCATCCTGCATGGAGAGTAATTTTTCGTTGGCCGTTCTTTCCAATTCTTTATATGCTTTGGTGATTTCGGGATTATAGTATTTCACGGGAGTGGGCAGATCGCCCGTGTAGATTTCCGACATATCGTGATAAAGCGCGGCGGCGGCAAGACGTTCGGGGGAATAGGTGCGGCCGAAACGAGTGACGCCGATGACTGCCAAGGCGTGGGTAAGCACTGCAACCTGCATGGTGTGCTCGGCTAAAGTCTCTTTGCGGTCGCAATCCATCAAACCCCAACGTTGAATATAACCCATGCGGAAAAGAAGGGCATAAAATGAACCTGTTTTCATTTTTTGTCGGTCTCCTTTGCAAGCTCGACGAGCTTTTTCAGACGGTGGTGCATACCCGATTTTGAAATAGGAGGATGTGCGAGGGCGCACAGTTGTCCCAGCGGCATGTCGGGATATGTTTCGCGTAAAGCGGCGGCTTCTGACAATTCATCGGGAAGGGCGGAAAGTTTTCCCGCCTCCTTTAAGATGCGGATGGCTTCCACTACGGTTTGGGCGCTTCCGATCACGCGGGACAGATTTGCCTGGTCATAGTTGTTGATGCGATTGGTATGATTGCTGATCTCCTTGAAAATCTTTTGGTCCATCAACTGCATCGCATACTTTTCCGCGCCGATGAGGGTGAGGAAATCGGCAACCCCCTCGCTGTCTCTGATATAAAGCAGATGGTTTCCGCGTCGGGTGGAGGTTTTGAATTTGATGTCGGCGCTTGTGGCAAGAGAAAGCAACTTTTCCGAAAAGGCGAGGCGGTTCGTTTTGATTTCAAGATGATACTCGGACGCGGGGTCAACTACGTAGCCGTTGGATAAAAACACGCCGCGCAAATAATACGGCAGACCCTCCTCGGTTGCCGTTTCGTCCGAAAGGGCGATCGGACAGTCGGCGGGTAAGGTCAACGTATAATCGGCATTCTTTTCTTTTTCGCGTGCCGTGACCGAAACCTGTGCATCCAGATAACGAATCAACAGAAAGGAGCAAAGCTCCATCAGCTCAAGATGGTCGGAGACGAGCGTTGTTTTCTCGGCGGTGAAATGCCCTATGCAGTCGGCAACGCCAGCCAAAAAAGCGCGACAGCCAACGTTTGTCAGCACCGCTTTTTTCTTTTTGGACAGATTGTAGCCGCTTTCTTCTAAGGTGCGGTGGCACAGATAGCTTCTTACCGCGGCACAGTAGGACAGTGGCTCCAAAGCGTCACCTCCGATTTTTTCGTTAGCGATTGTAGTAGTTGATCAAGCAGCCCGAAAGAAGAATGTCTCTTTCATCGCGGGTCAGATTTCCCAGCGACAGCTTCAGCGGGGTCACCACGCCGCCGCGGATGCGGTAACCGGTGAGTGTTTCGCTGTCTGATTCGAGTGCGGCGCGGGTGCCGGGAACGAAGAGATAATCTCCGATGCAAAAGTCATTGGTTTCGGTGATAAAGGGAAGCATACCCCAGTTGATGAGGTTGCTGCGATAACGCTTGGTGGCGTATGCCAAAGCAAGGTTGGCTCTTCCTCCCAGTACGCGCTGGCAGGAAGCTGCCTGTTCGCGGGCCGAGCCGTCGCCGGGTTTTTTGGCAAAAACCAAACTGCCGTGGGCCGTTTCGAGGGGAGAAAAGTCGGGTTTTATGGTTGCGACGATGGGATAAATGTCCTTCAATTCATCGGGCAATTTTCCATCTTTTCTGCGAGTGGATTCAATTCTGCCCATTTCTTTTGCGCGAGCAACATATTCGGGATCTTTGCGGGAAAGTGTGAATTCGGCCAGTTTTTCGGGATTGGAGCGGTAGGAGGAGGTTTCACCCGAGGGGATCAACTCATCGGTGGTTGTAACTTCGTCTTGAATGGCGCAGTCGACCCTGAAGAGCATATCCTCGGTCATGCCGCCCATTTCGGGCCAGTCGGCAATGTTGGGGCCGAAACGCAGGGGAAGCGAGTCGTCGGCCTTGCCAAAACCGTTGTAAATGCGGCTCTGATAGGCGCGTCCGTCAAATTCATAGGCGGGGATTTCATCGCTGTAATCGATTTCGTCTGCACCGGTGAGAATACCGCCGTTTAATGCTGTTGCGGCGATGGAGCGAGCATCCATGAGTGCCACGGCAGAAAGCTGTCCGGCGCCGGGCTTGCTTCCCTCGCGGTTGGGGAAGTTGCGGGTAGAGTGGCGGATGCTTAAACATCCGTTGGCGGGTACATCACCTGCGCCGAAGCAGGGGCCGCAGAATGCGGTGCGGAGGGTTGCGCCTGCCGCCATCAGTTCTCCGACAGCGCCGCTTGCGGCGAGTGCCATGTAAACGGGTTGGCTGGCGGGGTAAAGAGAAAGGGCAAAGGCGCCGTTTCCGACACTGCCGCCACGCAAAATATTGGCGGTGAGGGCAAGGTTGTCGTAGGTGCCGCCGGCACATCCGGCGATTACGCCTTGATCGACACGGATTTGGCCGTCCACGATTTTATCGGTCAATCCGAGAGAAAGATTCTTGTTATCCAGCGCTTCGGCTACCGCCTTTTCGGCTTCGCGCAAAATATCGGCGGCGTTTTCTTTCAGTTGGGCCACGGGATATACGTTGCTGGGATGGAAAGGCAGTGCGATCATTGGACGGATCTTCGAAAGATCTACATCGATGGCGCGGTCGTAGCGGGCAAGCGGCGCGGGTGCAAGATATGCAAAATCCTCGGGTCTGCCCACCGTGTCAAAGTAGCGCTTGGTCTGATCGTCGGTTGCCCAGATGGAGGACAGGCAGGTGGTTTCGGTGGTCATGACATCGATGCCGATACGGAATTCCATGGGAAGGTTGGCAATACCTTCGCCAACAAATTCCATAACACTGTTTTTGACAAAACCGTTTTTAAAGACAGCGCCAATAATGGCCAACGCAACGTCCTGCGGGCCGACGCCATGGGCAGGTTTGCCGCTCAAACGAACGCAAACAATGTCGGGACGGGGGATGTCATAGGTGCGGTTTAACAACTGTTTTACCAATTCGGGACCGCCTTCACCGACGGCCATGGTGCCGAGGGCGCCGTAGCGGGTGTGGCTGTCTGAACCGAGGATCATGCTGCCGCAGCGGCTCATGCATTCACGCATATATTGGTGAATGACTGCAATGTGTGCGGGTACATAAATACCGCCGTATTTCTGGGCGGCCGAAAGGCCGAACAAATGGTCATCCTCGTTGATCGTTCCGCCCACTGCGCAAAGCGAGTTGTGGCAGTTGGTCAGAACGTAAGGAATGGGAAAAGATTTCAATCCGCTGGCGCGTGCCGTTTGGATGATACCGACATAGGTAATATCGTGGGAAGCAAGTGCGTCGAACTTGATGCGGAGGGCATCGGCGTCGCCTTGGTTGTGGGCTGCCAAAATGCCTGCGGCAATACTGCCGTCTGCCGCCTTATCCGCGGCGGTCTGTCCGTATTTTTGCACCAAAGCGGCGGCTTCGGGTGCATCGGTCGGCACGAGAGTGCCGTTTTTGTCAAAATAAACGGGAGTGTTGATCAGTTTAATATCCATATTATACTCCTTGATTTTGTTAATCTACTCTACAGTATAACAAATTTCACCCGCGATTTCAAGCCGAAACGAAAAAAATATGTATTTAAGAAAGAGTTTTGACATTTTCCGAAGAAAAGTTCTTGAAAGACGGGGTGAAATGGTGTATAATGTGCAAAATAACGTTTGCATATACTTAGAATATATATGAAATTTAGGAGGTATGGAACTATGTTATTTTTGAATGCGCGTGTTTTGGATACTCATATGCGCCGCTTTTACCGCGGTGCTGTCAGAATAGAAAACGGAGTGATCACCGATTGCGGTGCAAATCTTTGCGCCAAAGCGGGTGAAGAGTGTGTCGATGTCGGAGGGAATTATCTGATTCCCGGCTTGGTTGATATTCATTCACACGGTGCGGCGGGAGAGGATTTCATGACGAGCAGTCCCGAAAAGCTGGTGGAGATGGCAAAATTTTATGCCCAAAACGGTGTTACCACCCTTTTCCCAACCTTGATGACCGATACCTTTGAGAATATTACCGCCGCCGTTTCACGTGTAAGCGCCGCGGCGAAAATGCCCGAAAACCCCATTAACTTTGCGGGTATTCATATCGAGGGCCCTTATTTGTCCGATAAGCGTCCGGGTTGTCATCCCATCGAATTGTTAAAGCCCCCCGCCTCAGCGGAAACAGATGCGTGGCTTGCGGAAATGGGAGAAATGAAAATGTATATGACCATTGCCCCCGAGCTGTCGGGTGCCATGGACTATATCCGTGCATACGTCAAGCGAGGCGTTCGTTTTACCGTCGGTCACTCGGATGCAACGGGCGCCGAATGCCGCGAAGCGTTGTCTGCGGGTGTCGGTTGCTTTACCCATTTGTATAATGCCATGCGTCCCCTCCACCACCGCGAGCCCGGTGTGGTCGGCACTGCACTCGGTACCGATGCTTACGCAGAACTGATCTGCGATGGCGTCCATATCGATCCCGATGTGGTCAATATGACCTATCGTATCAAGGGTGTGGATCGGCTGATTTTGATCACCGACTCCATGTGCGCCGCGGGTATGCCCGACGGGAAATACCAGCTCGGCAACTTAAACGTAACGGTGGAAAACAGCACCGCCTGGTTTGCTCCCGGTACCCTCGCGGGCAGCACCCTCAATCTGTTGCGCGGTGTGAAGAATCTGGTGGAATTTGCAGGCGCATCTCTTGCCGATGCCGTGATCTGCGCCACCCGCAATCCTGCCCGCAACGTCGGCCTGTATGACAGAGTCGGTTCTATTGAAAAGGGCAAGGTCGCCGATCTTGTCATTCTCGACGGTGAATATAATCTGGTCTCCACCGTTTCCCGCGGCAACGTAGTTTACCGCGCATAAATCCCAAAGCCAGAAAGGATATACCATGAAAGAGAAGTATTATTTGACTACAGCGATTGCCTATACTTCCCGCAAGCCCCATATCGGCAACACCTACGAGGTCGTTTTTGCCGATGCCATTGCCCGTTATCAGCGGCTGCGCGGCAAGGACGTTTTCTTTTTGACCGGCACCGATGAACATGGTGTGAAAATCCAGGAATACGCCGAAAAGGCGGGTATTGCACCCAAGGAATACGTTGACCGTGTGGCCGCCGAGGTCAAAGAAGTATGGGATTTGATGGGTGCGTCCTACGATCAATTCATCCGCACCACCGACGATTACCATGAAAAGGCGGTTTCGGCCATTTTCGACCGTCTGTATGAAAAGGGCGATATTTATAAAGGCGAATATGAGGGCTGGTACTGCACGCCTTGTGAAACCTTCTATACCGATTCCCAAATTACAAACGGTGTTTGTCCCGATTGCGGCGCGCCGGTAAGCAAGGCAAAAGAAGAAGCGTATTTCTTCAAAATGACCAAATACCAAAAGCAGCTGGAAGAGTACATCGAGCAAAATCCCGAGTTTATCATGCCCGAAGCGCGCAAAAAGGAAATGATCAACAATTTTCTTAAGCCGGGGCTTACCGACCTGTGTGTTTCCCGCACCACCTTTACCTGGGGTGTTCCCGTTTCCTTTGACCCCAAGCACGTCATTTACGTTTGGCTGGATGCGCTGACCAACTATATCACCGCACTCGGGTACAACCCGACGGGAGAGAGTGACGACACGCTTTTCCAAAAGTATTGGCCCTGCGACGTGCACATCATCGGCAAGGATATCGTGCGTTTCCATACGATTTACTGGCCTATCTTTTTGATGGCGCTCGATCTGCCCCTTCCCAAAAAGGTGTTTGGGCATCCTTGGTTTTTGGCGGGACAGGACAAAATGTCCAAATCCAAGGGCAACACCATTTATGCCGACGAGCTGGTATCCTTCTTCGGCATCGATGCCGTGCGCTTCTACCTGTTGTCCGAAATGCCGTATATCAACGACGGTGTCATCACCTACGAAAACGTCATCGCCAAATATAACACCTCGCTTGCGAATATTTGGGGCAACCTTGTCAGCCGCACCCTTGCCATGACCCATAAATACCGCGGCGGTGTCATTCCCGCGCCTGCCGCGCTTGAACCTGTAGACGAAAATCTCTCTGCTCTTTGCAAAAAAACGGCCGAGCAGTATGCCTCCCTGATGGATGAATTCAAAACGGGTGAAGCGGTGGATGCGGTATTTACCCTTCTTTCTGCCGCCAACAAGTATATCGACGAAACGACCCCTTGGATCTTGGCAAAGACCGAAGAGGGGAACGTGCGCCTCAACACCGTGTTGTATCATTTGCTCGAAGCCCTGCGGGTCAGCGCAACCCTGTTGACCCCCTTTATGCCCACGGCGGCAGGAAAGGTGCTTTCCTATCTGGGTGTTGAAGCCGATTGGGACAAGACCCTGCAGTTTCATGTTTTGGAAGCAGGCAAAACGGTGGAAAGCGGAGAAATTCTGTTTGCCCGTTTGGATGAAAAGGATATGACCGACCGCATCACCGCGCACATGGAGGCAAAAGCCCGCGAAGCGGCCGCTTCTCAAATCGCACCCATAGCGCCCGAGATCACCATCGACGATTTTGCCGCCGTTGATCTGCGGGTGGGCACGGTGCTTTCCTGTGAGCCCGTGAAAAAATCCGATAAGCTGCTTTGTCTGAAGGTTGACATCGGCTTGGAGGTCAGACAGATCGTGTCGGGCATTGCCAAGTGGTATAAGCCCGAGGATCTGATCGGCAAAAAGGTTGTCGTCGTGGCCAACTTAAAGCCCGCCAAGCTGCGCGGTGTGGAAAGCTGCGGCATGATTCTTGCTTCGGGCGAGGAGGACGTGCGCGTCATGTTTGCTTCCCCCGATGCCAAAAACGGTGATAAGGTAAGATAATATGACCGCCCTTTTCGATACCCACGCCCATTATCACGACGAAAGATTCGATGGGATACGCGACGAGATCCTTGCATCCCTCCCCTTTCCGAGTGAGCGTTCTCCCTTGCCTGTTTGCGGCGTGCTCAACTGCGCCTGCTGCGAGCAGTCCACCCTCGTATCCATCGCCCTTGCCGAAAAATATCCCTTTGTCTATGCCGCGGCAGGCATCCATCCCCACGATACGAAGGATGTGGAAGAAGGTTGTCCCGAGTGGCTTTGCTCTGCCCTTAAGCATGAAAAGGTGATCGCCATCGGTGAGGCAGGTCTGGATTATCACTACGATTTTTCTCCCCGCGAAAAACAAAAAGCGGTGCTGGATATGCAGATGCGTCTTGCCGCCGAGACAAATATGCCCATCGTGATGCACGATCGGGAGGCACACGGCGACTGTATGGAGTTCGTGCGTCGATACAAGGGTGTTGTCAAAGGGGTGTTTCACGCCTATTCGGGCAGCGCGGAAATGATCAAAGAGCTTGTGAAAGCGGGCTGGTATATCGCCTTTGGCGGTTCGCTGACCTTCAAAAACGCGGTGAATCCGCGGGTAAGCGCCGCGGCGGTGCCTCTTGACCGCCTGCTCATTGAGACCGATGCGCCCTATCTCGCGCCCGTACCCTACCGCGGACAGATCAACGAAAGCCATCTCATGTACGCGACCTTGCAGGTGCTTTCGGAAATCAAAGGGGAGTCGGTGGAAAAATTGGCGGAAGTGACCTATCAAAACACACTGGAGCTCTTTCCGCGCATCCATGCAAGTAAATAAAAACATAAGATCGGGATACCCGTGTTGAGCGGCATCCCGATTTTTTGTATCAAGAAAACCACGTGATAGTCGCGTGGCTGCAAAGAGGCGATTGCCGATGACCCGAAAGGAAACGAAAAAAGGAGATGGATGCATGAAGGAAAGGCACCCTCTCAGATGGAGGCAACGCACCCCGCATATTCCTGCGTGATTCGTAGGGGCGATTCATGAATCGCCCGCAAAGTATAGCAAATTCTTCGGGTAAAAATAAGTCATAATGGATGTACCCGCCTTCGAATTCGCCTTCTCCGGCGGGAGAAGGTGGCACACGAAGTGGACGGATGAGGCGTTACAAAAAACAAAACGACGGAATCCCGTCGTTTTTGTTTTTATACGCAATGCACTCACACCGCTTCCGATTTTGCCTTTCTGAAGCGTCCGAAAAAGCGGCACACGCCGTGGGCAAAATATCCCCAGGCGATGACGGTGGCAAACAGGCAAATGAGGTTTGCGAGCGGCTGATACAGGCAAAGCACCATGATCGCGGCGGCAACGACGGGGGCAAATTTCTTATTCTTAAAGGATGCCGCCCAAACCGACAGTGCCGGAATGGAAATGATCGGTGTCAGCCAACGGAGAATGGCAAAAATCCATGGATAATCCCACAGAATATTATCATGCGGCACATAAAATAAAGCCGTTGCCGAGAAAACCGACATCAAACATATCGCAAAAACAAGCTTCATCCGCCAACCAAAACACAAAACTCTCTTTTGTTGCGAAAGTGTAAATTGCGGGCAAAAACGGCTATATACAAAAGACAAAAGGATCGGGAGGGCGGTAAGCAAGAGCATACCCCAAATATCAGCGCCCGTATCGATGACGGGGAGCATCGGACTGGAATAGGAACGGGTAAATAATGGGAGTTCTTTTGAATCAATGGTTTTTAATTCGCCTTCCGATGTAATGTATCGCGGATTTGTCAGCCCTATAATCCGAGTGTGGGCTATGCCTTCTAATAAAATGGATTTATCGTCATATTTTTTAAAAACAAGATTGTCGGTGTGAAGTATGGTGTGACTACCGAGGCTAACATTTGAGGTTATTGTTGGTGACGCGGCACACATATATTTCGGCCTGCTTAAAAGATCCAAATCAACCCCCAATGATGCTGTATACACATTCCATCCAACCTCTTGATTCACGGAAAGAAAAGATAAAACTTTTGGAGGGAAATGGTCATATTCATATTCAAATTGCAGTCCAACATTTGTATTAAAAAACGGAATTCCCGCAACAAGTGCAACCAAAAGGTAGAATGCCAAAAGGAGTGCTGCGCCGCGCCAGATCCAGGCGGTGATTTTAGAAGCTTTTTTCATCATGGTCTATCCTCCTTTTCTTCATTCCGTTGTTATTTATACGCAAATCACTCACACCGCTTTGGCTTTTGCCTTTCTGAAGCGTCCGAAGAATCGGCATACACCGTGGGCAAAATATCCCCATGCAATGACGGTGGCAAACAGGCAAATGAGGTTTGCAAGGGGTTGATACAGGCACAGAACCATGATCGCGGCGGCTACGACGGGAGCAAATTTCTTATTCTTAAACGATGCCACCCAAACCGCAAGCGCCGGGATGGAAATGATCGGTGTCAGCCAACGGATAATATCAAAGATGCTGTCGGTGTTGTATGTCGGGGGAGCATATCCGTAAAATATTGCTGGCATTGGCAGAAAAACAAGCGTAAGCAAAACTACCAATCCTTTGATCAGCAGACCTCGCCGCACCATTTTTTTGTGGGAAAACTTCGGTGTTTCAAGGGGAATAAGAACGGCAATCAACGAAAAGCATACCGGCAACAAAAATAAAATAAGAATTCCCCAATATGCTTCGCCAAAATCCAAAACAGGGAAAAAGGGAGAGGAATATGAACGAACATATTTGCCTCTAAAGGGTATATCAGCTTGATCATAATCCACAATCTCACCGCTTTCCAATAAAACCTGAGGCTTTGTTGGACCTGTTATATACGCATTAACAGATGTTTTCCAAGAGTCGGACTCGTTTTCCGAAAAACTCTTTTGATGGATGAGAAGGTGGTCGGTAAAAATATGTTTGGGACGACCGGAATTACCCTCGGGATAGTAGCCGGGAATCAGCGTTACGCTGTGCGCATAAAATTCGCCAAAACCGACAGTACCGTTATGGATAGTAATATCGTATCCCAGCGAACGGGTAAAATTCTGCCCCAATAACGTTTGCTTCCAGGCGAGGATATGGTGCAAACCATCACTTTCTGTCGAACCGTCCTCGGTCAAATCGACTTCGGAGTAAACCGGAGCGATAATGGAGAAAAAGCGCTCCGGCTCATCCAGCTTTCCGTTTGGGGAAAGAAAGAGAGGAAGAGTGCCGGGAGCTTCTACCCAACCCGAGAAAATAAACTTTTCGTTATTAAACGTATAAACAAAAGGTATGCCCAAAATCATAGTAAAGATTAAATACACGGCAATCAACCCCAAAAGGCATCGTTTGACGATTTTTCTTTTGGATATCAATCGTGGTTTATCAAACATATCAAATTCTCCTTTCCTCAGGAAGAACATCGGGGGGCGCTGTGTTGAGATTGCGTAAACTCTTCATGATTTTGCCTCCTTTTTAATATTCTGTTGTTTTGTTTCGGGAGAACTCCTTTTCTCCCTGTGAATATATGATAACATAACATATACACGGAAACAAGGGGGTAAAAATAATTTCGTATCCTTCCACAAAATTCCTACCCGTATTTATGCAATTTACATAAAACACAGGTTGACCCGCTCGGGCAAGACAAACAGGGCTTAACATCAAAGAGGCATCCCGATTTTTTATCCATTGCATTGCAAAGAGGATCATTTTATGGTATAATCGGAGTGAAAAATGATGGCGGAGGAAGAAACGATGCAAAAAAGCGAGTGGAACGGCTATACCAAGCTGGATTTTGTTTTTGAAGAGCATGAGGCATGTCTTGTTTTTCCCAAGGACGAGGTGAAAACGAACCGTTGGGCGCTGAAGACCGAATATTTCGAAGCTTTTAACGCCACTGCCTTTATGCTGCTTGACAGAGGGTATCATTTTGCCTATATAAAGAATGATAACCGCTGGGGACAAAGAGAGGATTTGGAGCGCAAAAAGCGCTTTGCTGACTATTTGCATACGCAGTTCGGTCTGGCGCGAAAATGTGTTCCTATCGGCATGAGCTGCGGCGGTCTTTTCGCAATCAAATTTGCAGCGCTTTATCCCGAAACGGTTTCCGTCCTTTATCTGGATGCACCCGTTGTCGAGCTTTTGAGTATGCTCGGACTGGGCAGAGGCGGCGAGGAGGGCTCTGTGCATCTGCGCGTGTTCCGAGGTGAGATCTTGGGTGTTTTTGGAGCGACCATTGCCGATATGCTTTCCTACCGCGATCATCCTTTGGATCATTTACAAACGCTGATAAAGCAAAAGATCCCCACCGCGCTTGTGTACGGTGGGGTGGATACGGTCGTGTATCACGAGGAAAACTGCGACCTGCTCATTCGCGCTTTTGAAAACACCGACATTCCGTTCCTTTGTATCTGCAAGCCCGACTGCGATCATCATCCGCACGGTTTGGAGGATCCGACGCCCGTTGTGGACTTTATCCTTTCACACGATAAAGATTAAACGTCATACTTTGGTTTTGAATTCTTGGGTGCAACGGGGACAGCGCACTGTGTGTTTTCCCTTTTGTTTGGGCAGGCGAAGATTGGCGTGACAGTGGGGACAACGGCGAAAAACATGGGTCTTTCTGTCCCGAAATTTGGTCTTTTGTAACCTAAAAAAGCCTGAAATTTTCCGAAAAACCCGTAAAAAAGCCGCATTTTCCTTTCTTCTTGCCGCAAGATTGCGGGAAAAATAGCGGAAATACAGGTAAATGAGGACGATGCTTTCCAGTATAAATACCGTCCAAAAGGTTTTGAAAGCATTGATGATCATGAGCACAAACAGGATAGCAAACAGAAACAGATTCAGTCCGTCCATCCCGTTTCGCCCGTAGAAAAATGTTGCCAATTTGTCTCGAAAACGCATGCAGTTACCTCCCTGTTCGAAAATGTAGGTTTTTTAATTTTTATGGTTTATTAAAGGAGTGTTTGGTTTGAAAAAGATTGTGCCTGTTCTTGTTTTTTGTCTGATTTTTGCTTTTGTTTCGGTGCAATCTGCTTTTGTGGGAGAAGCCGCATCGGCGGACAGTTCTTTCTTTTATGATCAGTTGGACAGTGAAGAAAAAAACGTATATAACGTGCTGAAAACCGCCCTTTACAATAAGACCGATATACCTGCCGAAATTCAAATACCGTTGAAAACACCGCTTGTTTCGCTTCCGCAAAGCACAAGACCGAGTGAATCGCAGGCGAACCGCATCGTCAATGCGCTGATGCAGGATATCATGCCGCATTTGCAGGCGGCGCTTGATGCTCTGCTTGCTGATTGTCCCGCTATTTTCTTTTTGGATCTAAGCAGCGAATCCGCATCTGATCCGTCTTGCAGTTTCGGCATCAGTGCGCGGGAGGAAAAAACGCCCGACAATCAGTATGTCATGAAAACCACCGCGGTTAAGATGAAGGTTGCCATTAAAACCGTTTATCAGGGAAACACGGGAACGCATATCAATAAACTCAAGCAAGCGGTATCGGATTTTCAGGCGAGCGGTAACACGCGGTATGAAAAACTAAGCTCCATTCATACGTTTGTTTGCCAAAGTACCTCTTATGACCGCAATTTTTCGGATGCCAAGGCTCACGATGCTATCAGCGTATTTGAGTCGGCTCACAAATCGGTGTGCGAGGGCTACGCCAAAGCCATCAAACTTTTGTGTGATGCGGCCGATATCCCGTGTATTCTTGTTACGGGATACGGTGTGACCTCTTCCTCCTCGGCTGAACGGCATATGTGGAATTTGGTGCAGATGGAGGATGGCAGATGGTACGGTTTGGACGCGACCTGGGACGACCAGGAATCGGGTATTCGCACCGACTTCTTTTTAAGTGGCTCATCGACCCTGCCGTCGCTCGGATTTTATCAAAAGAAATTTTCCGAAAGTCATATCGCAATCGGTGATTTTTCGGGTACGGAGAGCAAAATTTTTACCTATCCGACCATGCATCAGACCGCTTATTCGCCCTACGTCGGTATCACGGTGAAAACGCTGCCGCAGAAATTGACCTATACCACCGCAGATACAGCCGTTGATCTGAAAGGTCTTGTGTTGAAACTGCAGATGGCAAACGGTACGGGACCTGATGTAACGAGCGGATTTTCCGCCGACACTTTTGATTTTTCCATTCTCGGTACCCGTGAGGTTACGGTTCGTTATCAAGGGTATTCGACTCAGTTTGAAGTAACGGTGACCCAAGCGCCCCAGCAATCGGGCGGCGGAAATGAAAATGTCGGAACCGGCGGGAATGAAACCGGCGGCAACGGTGGAACCGCCGACGATGAAAACATTGGCAACGGAAGCGCCGAAAACGGAAATGCGGGCAACGAAAGCGCGGGCGATGAAAATATCGATCATGAAAGCACCGATCACGAAAGCGCAGCCGATGAAACCCTTGGCGGCGATACCGACAAGCCAAGCGGGGATCATAAAGAGCCTACATTGGATGATTCGGGTGATGAGGATTCATCGCAAGGCGATGAAGACGACAACGGAAACGATCCTTCGGATGACGGGGTCGAACAAAATCCAGAGGATGGTGACGGGGATGCGAACGGATCTTCCGATAAAGCACCCCAAAAAGAAGGACCGCCGTTTTATCTTTGGGCGGTCATCGGAGTTGTCGGAGTCGGCATTACAGCCATACTTGTTGCATTAGCCAAAAGAAAATAATAAGCCGAGGTCTAACGCCGTCGAGAAGACGGCGTTTTTATTTGTACTTTTGTATTTCGGAGACGGCCAAAGAATCACACCGTTCGTTTTCAGGATGGCCTGCATGGCCTTTGATCCAAATGAATTTTACTTGGTGGCGATTGAGAAGGAGTGTTAAGTCTTGCCACAGATCGACATTGAGGGCCGCCTTCCCATCGGATTTTTTCCAGTTGTTCTTGCGCCATTTATCCAGCCATCCGAGCAATACGGCATCCACCAAATATTTGGAGTCGCTGTATAGATTGACAACGCACGGTTCTTTCAGCGCTTCCAAACCACGGATGGCCGCGGTAAGCTCCATGCGATTGTTGGTGGTTTCCTTTTCGCCGCCTGAAAGGACTTTTTCTTTATCGCCAAAGCGGAGTATGGCTCCCCATCCGCCCGGTCCCGGGTTGCCAGAACAGGCGCCATCGGTATATAAATTGACTTCTTTCATATTTTTGATCCTCGCTTTATATGGATATTGTACACACCTTTCCTTTTTTTGTCAATCCCAAAACCAAGAGACGAGCAGGATGGAAGCGGCTAAGCAAAACAGTTGCACAAGCAGTGCAATGGGAATCGTCCAGCCTGTTTTGCGGATGCCTGCGCCTCCAAAATAGACCGAAAGGGTATAGAAAACGGTATCGCTCGAGCCTAAAAGCAACGATGCAATGAGCCCTGTGCGGCTATCGGGTGATAAAGAAGAGAACAACTCACTTGCGAGTGCGGTGGAGCCGCTTCCCGAGAGGGGGCGAATGACCAGCAGGGGCAAAAGCTCGGCGGGAACGCCGATGAAAGAAAGCGGTTTTTCCAAAATTTTTGCCAATATGTCCAAGAATCCCGAGGCGCGGAGCATAGAAATACCGCAAAGGAGAAGCACCAATGTGGGAAAAAGGGAACGAGCGGTGGAAATACCGCGTTTTGCGCCATCGAAAAAACCGTCAAGCAAGGGAAGACGATCACAAAACAGCAAGAGGCCGACGATCAGCAGTACGGAGGGCACGCCGTAGGCGGCGATGGTATTCATGGTTCTTTTTTCTTGCGATTGGAAAGGAGGGTAAGAAGTTTATGGAAGAGCACACAAAACGAAATTGTCGCAAGAGAACAGATCCAAACGGGAACGAGTATGATATAAGGCTTTTGGGACCCCGCCATGCTTCTGAGGGCGAACAGAGTGGTAGGCAAAAGTTGAAAGGGAACAGTGTTCATCAACGCAAATAAACGACTGTCAGCCGTGGATGTTTCGCCTTGGGAAAGGGCTTTCATGGCGGCGATGCCCGAGGGTGTTGCGGCATTTCCGAGACCTAAAAAATTGGCGGATATATTCGCGGCAACGGCATCGCGCGCCGCGGGGGTTGTACGGGCAGAGGGGAATAAAAGGAAAATAAGGGGAGATAATCGCAAAGAAAGGCGTTGAACCAACCCTGCGCGCTCTAAAACACCTAAAATACCGCTCCACAACACCAAAACACCCAGCAGACCGAGGGTTATTTCCACCGCCTGCCCGGCGCCGTTGACCACTGCTTGGGCTACTTCTTCCATTCGCCCTGTTGCACTGCCGCAAATAAAGGCAAGTGTCACAAGAGCGCCGAATATTTTTCCGATCATAGGTTTGCCTGCCTTTCATAAGACAAAAAATGTAAAAAAATGTAAATTTTGCGGAGGAGTTGATTGACTTTGTTTTATTTTCGTGATACAATGAGGGCGAAGTTTGACAGAGTCGTTTTGAATGAAAGGGAGAAAAACATGAAAACATTGGCGAACAGTCGGCAGATCGATCCTCTCGGCAGAGTTGTATTACCCAAAGATATGCGCCGCGCGCTGAACTTACATGAAAATGATTTGTTGGACATTGTATTGCAAGGGGATGCCATTGTTATGACCAAGAGCACTTGCAGCTGTGCTCTTTGCGGCGCAACCGAGAATTTGGTTGCGATTGGCAAGGGATATATTTGTCCCGCTTGCAGAGAGCAGATTATTCGCGAGGGCGAGTAATCCACTCTATACTTTTCGCTTACACTATATGATAGTACCTTTTTATCTATGACCCAAACTTTTTGGAGGCTGCATGAAACTTTCCGTTAGTACACAGTATATTATCAGTGCCTATGGTGATAAAGCGGGACTGGAGAAAATTCGCGATATAGGCTATACTGCCGTGGATTTTACAATGGAGGCATTTCCGCGGAATGGGTTGCTGTATACGGGGATGGACGAAACGGCCTTTCGTCGTTATTTTTCGGATCTGAAGGCGCATGCCGATAAACTCGGCATTTCGGTAGGGCAATGTCACGCCCATATTCCCACACCCTTTACATCGACGGCGCCGAGCGAGAGAGAGATGTTTTCTGTTCTCGTGCGGGATATTATTGCCACAGCTTCTCTCGGTTGTCCTTATCTGGTCATTCATCCTGCGATTCCACGCGAGTGTGTTCGTGGAAAGGGCGCAAAAAAAGCTGCAAAACTGAATCAAGCGCTTTTTCGAGATTTGAAACCGTTTTTATTGGAAAACGGTGTTAAATTGGGTGTTGAGAATATGTTTAACCGCGACAAAAGCGGCCGCATTTGTCCTACGGTTTGTTCAACGCCTGAGGAAATGCTTGCGTATATTGATTTTTTGGGAGATGAAGCGGCGGTTGCCTGTCTTGATATAGGACATGTGAATCTGACGCAGGAAGAGGCATTTCCGTCTATCGAGCCCTGTAAAATGATTGAAATGCTCGGGCCGCATCTGAAACTTTTGCATTTGCACGATAATGACGGGCAAAGCGACAAGCATGCACCACCCGCTACGGGAAACGTACCCTGGGATCGAGTGATGCAGGCGTTGGCGAACAACCATTTTGACGGCAATCTTTCGTTTGAACTTAAATCTTCGACCGATTCCGCCCTTCAGGATGCACGCGTTGCCTACCATGTGGGACAGGAATTTTTGGGTCGCTATTTCCCCGATGAGGCTGTTATTGAAAAATAATTTTGTTTTTTTTCAAAAAAACCTTGCATTTTGCAATTTGTCATAGTATAATACCAAACTGTAACGATATGTAACCCAATCCTGTTAAGGAGGTGAATCCCTTGCCGAATATTAAATCTGCCAAAAAGCGAGTGATCGTTTCTGAAAAGAAAGCTCTGCAGAACCAGATGAGCATTTCTGCTTTGAAGACCGCTTGCAAAAAATATGACAAAGCCATCGCCGAAGGCAACAAGGAAGCCGCTATGGAATCCTATAAAGTGGTTGTCAAGAAGGTTGATCAGGCCGCTGCAGACGGACACATGCACAAAAACGCTGCTGCCAGAAAAAAGAGTCAGTTTACCAAGAAGCTCAACGGGCTGGATGCGTAAAAAAGTCGAACAACGAGGTTGTCCGTTCGGGCAGTCTCGTTTTTTGCTTCCCGTTTTAAAGGTGATCGTATGAAAAATGTTTTAAAGAAGTTAACGATATTTCTTTTTGTTTTTGTGTTTTTAGTTATGCTTGGCGGTTGTTCGTTGCTGAAAGCGCGTGTGGATGCTCCAAGCAATGAACTTGTACCGCCCAGTGATTTTAATCCCGATGTTGATCGGATTCCCGAACAAAGCACGAATGCGGGAAACGGCGGCAACACAGATAAGGATGCGCAGGATTCTATCTCTCCTTTCGGGCCTTATGGTGAATTGGCGGACGAGGCGCATCTTGCCTTTTATAATCGCGCTTTCAGGATGTACAGTTGGATAGAATTTGGGACAAGCACCCTGCAACTGGATGTCGAAGACACGATTGACGTGGAGGGTATTCCGTATTCTAAGGTAACAGACGCTCTCTTTGATACGCCCGACAAACTCCAAAGTGAACTGTCTTCTTGTTTTTCGGATGATATTTGCCGTTTGATCACAGAATCGGTGTTTGTTGAACGGGATGGGTTTTTATATGCGCCCGATATGGCGCGCGGCGCCGACATTACCGTTTTAGACGAAGAGCTTCATTTAACCGAGGAAACGAACACCAAGCGTGTTTACACCATGATTGTATTTCGGGATGAAGACATGGATGGCGTTTGCGATCATAACGAGACCTATGTGTATGAGGCTGAAAAGATTGACGGCAAATTTAAATTCACTGTTTTTCCGTTTTATTTATAAGAACAAGACGAATAAAAATGCCTGTGTATAAACCAAAAGGATGTGTATTGCTACACATCCTTTTTTGTCGGTGAATTGATTTTTGGGGGATTATTTTTTATCTTTTATTTGAAGCAGATGGCTGTAATCGGTGTTTTGGGGGCGGATGACATCGGGGGTTTGAAAGAAGTTGCGGCTCAAACGCTTAATGACGGGCGAAAGCGCGATCAGCGCAATCAGGTTGGGAAGGGCCATCAAGCCATTGAATAAATCTGAAAATTCCCAAACGGCATCTAAGCTTGCCACACAACCCCAATAGATCATCAGGGTGTAGATGATTTGATAAATCAATTTTACAATCTTGTTGCCTTTGGAAAGATATTCGATGCATTTTTCACCATAATAGTACCAGGCAACGATGGTTGCAAAAGCAAACAAGCACAAGCCGATCGAGACGATATACTCACCGCCTGTAAAGGCGTTTTCAAAAGCGTATGAGCTCATGGCGCGGGTATCACTTACAAAATCGGAATCACACCAAAGACCCGAGGTTAGAATAACAAGGGCGGTAATGGTGCACATGACGATGGAGTCAAAGAACACCTCAAAAGCGCCCCACAACCCTTGGCGTGCGGGGTGGTCGCGGAAGCAGATGCGTGTGCAATGGGAGCGGATCCCATGCCCGCCTCGTGGGTGAATACACCGCGCGCCATGCCGACACGGCAGGCGTACATAACCGTTGCGCCCAAAAAGCCGCCTGTGGCGGCAGTGCCGGTAAAGGTGTTTTTCAAAATGAGGGCGAACGCCTCGGGGATTTCTTGGATGTTAACCGCCAAGACAATCAACGCGCCTGCTGTATAAAGGATAGACATAAAGGGTACCAAAAACTCGGTGACGGTGGCGATGCGTTTGATGCCGCCGATGAAAATCAGGCCACCCAAAGCGGCTACGACAACGCCGATGGCCCAGGTAGGAATTTCAAAGGTGGAATTCACGCCGCCTGCCAAAGCATTCGCTTGTACGGAGGCGCCGATACCCAAAGAAGCAAAGCTGCCGAAGAGGGCAAACAGAATGGCCAACCACTTTTTACCCAATCCCTTGGATATGTAATACATCGGGCCGCCGACAATCTCACCATTTTCGTTGGTGGTGCGATAGGCGTGGGACAGTGTAACTTCGCAGTATTTTATTACCATGCCGACCAAAGCGGAAATCCACAACCAAAACACAGCGCCCGGTCCACCTGTGGAAATAGCCAAGGCGACACCGACGATGTTTCCTGTGCCCACGGTGGCGGCTAAAGCGGTACAGACGGCTTGGAATGGTGTAATGGCACCCTCTTCCAAGGTGGATTTATCAACCTTGGAAGAGGGTTTTGGTTGTATATCGCATGACGATCCTGAATTTGGTGAAGATAACACCTTTGGTCAGAAACGTCAAGAATATGCCCGTACCGATCATGAGGATGATCATGGGCAGACCCCAAATAACGTTGTCATTTAATTTTGCAATCAAACTTAATACAGTTCCCATATTTTATCTTTTGTAAGGTTTGGTTTTACGGTTTTTGGTATGTTTTGCAGAGATTGAGAAGAGATTTTTCATGCGAGGCGTCTTGGCCGCCCTTGATTTTTCCCGCGGCCGCCGTTTCCAAGCGCGCACAGCACTGTGCAAGATGTTGGGCGGCGGTATCGGAGGGATCATTTAAATGATCATGGCCGAAATAAATGTCTTCCGCACTGCAAAATTTTGTTTTCCCGTCAAAGGTGCAGGCCATAATGAGAAAGATTTTTTTATCTTCCTCAACAAGTTCTTCTTTTATGCGGTCAAAGCCTGCTTTAGCAAGATATTCACGCAGTTTTTCTGCTTTGGACATGGGTTGCAATAAAAAGAGGAGGTCTTCGTATTTTTTGCCGTCTGAAAAACCGTTTTCCAATATTTCGGCAATCAAATCTCCGCCCATGCCTGCGATGACGATGACATCGGCGTCCCCCGTATGCAATCCTTGTAAACCGTTGGCGCAGTGAAAAGAAACGCCCTTACGGAGCGCGGCGCTTTCAAAGGTGTGTGCGGCGCGTTCTAAGGGCAAAGGGTGAACATCGCAACAATATACTCTCGGACTGATACCTTCGGCGAGTAGATATGCGGGGAGGTAGCCGTGGTCAGTCCCGATATCCGCCACCCGCATGCCCGTTTCTATAAAGCGGGCAAGGGCGGACAGACGTTTAGAAAGCTTCATTCTCAGTTGTTTTCAAAATAATCGTTGAGTTTTTCTACCAATTCGTCGGCATCGGTGCCGTGAACTGCACATGCTTGCTCGATGGTTTCGCCGCGGGAAGCGGGGCAACCCAGACAATGCATACCGATTTCAAGGAAAAATTGAGCACAGCCGCGATCCAGATCCAGCAAATCTCCGATGATGGTTTCTTTGGTAATTTTTTTCATGATAAATATCCTCCTAAGATAATAAATTTAAGTGACATGGCAAATTTTTCGACATGTTCTTCTTACTGTGGACTATTATACCGCATTTTTGCGGGATAAATCAATGCGATTGGCAAAAAATTTTAAGATTTCGCTGATAAACATTGGGAGCAAGGACAGTCCGAGGGATGCCATAAAGACTGAAAAGGGCAGTGGCGCCGTGCCGAGCAGGGTATGCATGGGCGGCAGGTATACGATCAGCAATACAGTGGCAAAGGTGATTAAAAAGGAGACGCCGAGAGCTGTGTGGAAAAAAGCGAAATGCAAAAACATATTGTTATCTTGTCGCATGGAGAAAACAAGCAAAAATCCTGCTAAGCATAAGGTGATGACTGCGGCTGAAAGTTGTCCGCTTGCATCTTGGCCCATCATGAGCGCAAAGCGGTAGGCGAGCAGGGTGACGATGCCGATGGCGGCACCGCAAACAAAGGGGATGAAAAAGAGATTGATGGGATTGAGATTCAACGCTTCATAGCCGGGTGGG
This sequence comes from Eubacteriales bacterium, assembly GCA_045536965.1. Lineage (GTDB taxonomy): Bacteria > Bacillota > Clostridia > Oscillospirales > SIG627 > UBA5448. Next base: position 149,713 of record JAZSON010000012.1, on the reverse strand, counting down.
CGTTTCAGTGCTTGGCGAGGATCGTTTTCCATAATGAGGGAACAGGCTGTCGGCAGACAGATGACCACGCCGAATATCATCAGCAGAGCGGGAGAAATGACGGTTTTGCCTTCGGTTAATATGGAAATTAAGCTAACGGCAATCAGGGCAAACTGCAACATGAAAATGTATTGCAGCATGTGGCGGATGTTATGATAAATGTTGCGGGCACAACGGATACATTCGGGGATGACCTCGAAGCTGCGGGTGCGCATTAAAACATCGGCGGTATAACGGACGGCGGCCGACGGTTCGCTGCTTTGAACAAAGGAGATATCCGATTCCATTTGCGGGAAAGCGTCGTCAAGTCCCTGTGTTACAGCGGCTACGATGTCGCCATCGTCTTTGTGATAACGGATGATTTCTTGTTTTTGTTCGCTGTTCAAGCGGGAAAACACTTTATAGCGGTGAAGATCCGAAACGAAAAGACCTCTGTCCATGTGGACATAATCACGTTGGCTTACGGCGCGTTGGTGGTCTTCCTCTTGGACGATAGAAACGCTTTTGGCGAGACCGAAAGCGGTTTCGGGGTATTCATCGGTAATCAAAAGGACATCGATGTCGGCTTTGGCGCACAGATTGACCGCTTTTGCCGCTTCGACTCGAATGGGTGTATATAATCCGATAAAGCCACGGAACACAAGACCTGTATAATCTTTGGCAACGCCGCCTTCGGGCAGGGAGGATTCTTCGCGGGTGGCGACGGCGATAACCAGATCACTGGAGTCGGCAATGGTTTTACCCAAATCGCGGAGACGCAGACGGTCGGTTTCGTTCATATAGACGGTTTTTCCGTCTATCTCGCGGTGGGTGCAACGAGCAAGAATGGCGTTGATCGGTCCGCGGGAAAGAATGTGGTAACGCTCGTTTTTAAGAACGACGGCACCTGATATACCCGTAGTGGTATCAAAATGTCGGTAGACGATGAATGCGGATTTTAAAACGCTTTTGCGGGTGATCTGCAAGGAAGCCGCCGCTTCTGCAAGGGGCGGTTCGATGCTTTTTCCGTTGTATAAAATGCTGTTTTGACCGTTGGGAGCATCGGGAGGAGCGGTCATCATGCAGACGGTGAATAAATCGCGGGCTTTTTCGGGGTCTTCTTTGAAGTTGTATATCCACTCGTCTACCGTATAGGTGTCGGGGACGATATGATCGAGCAACAAATATTTTCCGCTGTTGATAATGATACAATTGACATCACACATGCGGTCGATGGCGGCGGGGTTTTTTAGGATGCATCTTTTTTTATACAAGCGATCGATTTGCATGGCGATGGCCAATTCACTGAGGGTGGACACGCTTTCGGGTACTGCCGCTATGACGAGGGCGGATGCCAAATAAAACATGGAAAAGATGTCCTGCTTGAGAACCACACCTACAACGAAGATGAAAAAGCAAATCAAGATCCAAACAAGTGAGATTTGTTTGGCGAAAAACATGGAGGTTAAGTGGATCTGCGGCATGTATTGCTTGTTGGATTTGCGCACATTTTCGTTGCGATAGTCAAAGACGTTTTTACCCGTGTTGCAGACAAATGCGGTTGCTTGTCCCGCCGTGACGATGGTGCCTGCGAAAAGCATACATTCAAAATAGGGACGCTTTGTGTCCTTTTCGCCTACAATTTCACTCTGGGCCTTTTTAATCATGGCCACTCGTGTTCCCGTTACGTTGGTTTCTAAAACGCGCAACGTGGATTGCGACATAACAAGGGCATCACACGGAAGAATATCCCCTTGCTGTAACAGCAATATGTCTCCCGGAACCAGTTGTTCGGCGTCAATGGTGAGGATTTTTCCATCTCTTTTTACGTGGCAGACCATGGCGCGGTCGCGGTCGATTCGGTGGTAGATACGACGGGTGATGAGATAGGCGACTGATTGGAAAATAAAATAACCGCCAACGGTTAGAAATAAACAGAGCAGAGCGGTATAGTCCTGCCGCAACATCACCGCAATTAAAGAGAGGGTGACGAAGAGCAGGGCCATCATGTCGCCGAAAATGCCTGAAATGAATTCGGCGGGGGAACGGATCGCGCTTTCAAAAAGCCGATTGGCGCCAAATTCGCGGCGGTTTTTTTCCGCCTGTTCTTCGCTCAGACCTTGCTCGGGGTCGCTTCCCAAGATGGTACATAAATCGGCAATGTCAACTTCCAGTAAATTCATGATAATTCCTTTATTCAATGGGTTCTACGGTGAAATCGATCTGTCCGTTTGCATCGGTACGATAGAAGGTTTTTGTGATGCCGTTAACAGCGATAACCAAGGTATCGTCTTTCAGAGAGTGATACCAATTTTCTTCTTTGCCGTCTTCAAAGGTGAGGAGTAATTGTCCGTCTTTGACGCGCCAGGTGAAGGAAAGGGTGTTTTGCTCGAATTCTTTTTCTCCGACGATGAAGTATTCTTTGTATGCGCCGCTGTGGTCTTCCGAAAAGGTGAAGCTGTATAACAAGTCTCCCGACCACTCGGAGGTCTTAAAGCATCCGATGTAGGCAGCCTCTTCGTTTTTGCAGGCTGTAAAAGAAAGCAGAAGGATACAAACGATAAAGCAAAGTGAAAATATTTTTTTCAAAACGTGCCGCCTCTCTTGCGTCGATTGTGTTTTTTGTGGTACAATATAATATACAGATATAATTATACTCATTTAACAACGGAAAGCAACTGTTTGAAGATAAAATGCCGATTTTTTTTGATTTTTCACCCAATCGGTTTTAGTTTTGTCTGGTTTTGTAAAAATGTATTCGAAAGGACGGGTTGCCATGGGCAAAAGAAAAAAAGGGCTGACACCTTTTGAAAAGCAACAAAAGGAACTCAAAAAACAAAAAATGCGTCGAAAAAGACTCGCTGCAATTTGGAAAAAAGCGGCGGTGTGGTCGGGGGTTGGTTTGGTTGCTCTTGCCATGCTTGCGGGCGTTATTACCTTATCGGTCGGAGTGGTTCGTGACACGGGATTGATTTTGCGCAACCGTACCGCCTTGTCTTCCGAGCGGTATGAAGTGGATGCGGCCATGCTTTCGTATTATTTTTATGAAACTTATCGTGATCTGACGGAAAATGACAAGGCGGAAGTGTCGGTCTATGATCGCATTGACGTGGGGATTCCTCTCAAGGAACAAATGTTTTCGGGGAATGAGAGTTGGTTTGATTTCTTTATGAAAAAGACTGTCGCGAGGGTGAGCAAAATCTTGCAATTCGCCGAAGGGGCAGCTGATGCGGGGATGGAATTGACCGCGGAGGATCAAGGTGAAATCGATCGAAAAATAGAAGAAATCGCTGCCGAGGCTAAAAAACAAAGGGTTTCGGTTGACGATTATATCCCCTCCCGTTGGGGCCGCGGTGTGAAAGAAAAGGACGTGCGGCGTGCAATCGAGTTGGAGTATTTATCTGATAAGCACTGCCAATCGCTGGATACGGCGCATGTATATACCGATGCCGAATTGGATGCATATTATGCCGAAAACCGCCATTTGATTGATCGGGTCGATTATAAATATTTTACACTAGCTTCCGATCGCCTTTCTTTCAAAGAATTGAAGGAGATGGCGACCGAATTGGGTGCATCTAAGGATGCGGCGGAATTTGATGCGTGGTTGAAAAACAATGTTTCCAAGCTTTATCCCGAGGAAACGCAGCCGACCGCACAAGAGATCGAAGCGGTGATTGCCAAGACGAATGTGACGGCTTATTCCTACGAAAAAGGGGATGAGGCGGACGCTTTCTTGTTTGAGAAGGGGAATAAAGCGGGCGATACTACGGTGCTGGATAACGGTGTGGAATGCACTGTTTACATGTTGATAAGCGATCCGAAAAGGGAAGAATATCCTGCAGTAACCGTGCGGCAGATTTTAGTGGATCTTTTACAGCACGACACCGACGATGACGCCAAAAAGGTTGCGGACGATGTTTTTGCCGCATGTAAAAACGGCATGGCTGAAGCAAAGTTTATCGAATTGGTTGCCAGATATTCAGAGGACGATGCAGATACAAGCGGCGGATTGCTTGCCGATTTAACCAAGTATTCTTTGGGAGAATCTATGCAGGCGGTAACAGACTGGTGTTTTTTGCCCCATGCGGCGGGGGATGTCGGAATGGTGAAGACTGAAACCTACGGATATCATATTTTGTATTATGTAGGTACGGGAGAAGCCGCGTGGAAGGTGACGGCGCGTGAAATGATGGACAACGAAGCGTACGACACGATGGAATCGACAGAAAAGCAATACGAGGAAAAGTATAAAATTGAAACGAACGACGGTGCTTGTAACGCCGTAGCCGAGCCGATTGCTTTATAAAGACGGAAAATCCCCGACATCGTCGGGGATTTTTGTTTAGGCGAGCACTTTTAGAAGCGCGTCGATTTCGGCGGCGGCAACATCTTTGCTGTATCCGCTGTCGCGCACTGTGTCGGGGGTGAAGTAGGCATGCCGGAAGAAACAGTAACCGTCGGCATTTTTTTCGCGGGCGCAAAGCACTTCGCGTGCCATAATGTCGTTGTTTTCATACCATTCGTTTTTGCCCTCGCCTGCGTGGTCATCCTTTTTCATACCTGTTTTATAAATGGCCAGACCGACATACAGTTTAACCGAGGGAAGGCGTTCGTAGCAAACCCACTGTTCGGTGGTCTCTGCGAAGGGGGCGGTGGAGTTTTCAAATCCGAAATAGATTTGCGGCATGATGTAATCGATGTAGCCCTCGTCTTTCATCCACAGCAAAATATCGGCGTACTTTTCCCGGTAATTTTTTTGTATGTTGTAGGCGGGGCTGATACCAAAAACGCACTCTTGGCGGCTGTGTGCCGTTTCGTAGGTTCTTTTTATCAGAAGATTGACCGCCTCTCGTCGCCAATCGGCCACTGACAGGGTACCGCCGCTAAGGGTATATTCCAAATAGTCGGCGGCTTCAAAATAGGCGGGTTCATCCTCGGGAACGGTGCCGCCTGTGTAAAAATAATCGTCATATTGCAGACCATCCACATCGTAACGATCGATGATCTCACGCATACCCGATACGATGAGATCTTGTACGGCGGGGGAGGTCGGGATATAATAGTAATAACTGCCATACTTGAAATAATCGTCGCACTTGGCATGGGAACGGTCGGAGCCGACTTGGTAGGGATTGGCCCAGGCTTGAATGTCGAGTCCGCGCGCATGGGCGGCTTCTACCGCGTAGCCAAGGATGTCAAAGCCGCTTTTTAAGAGGGATTTAACGCCGTTTGCATAGGGAAAAATTTCAGATAGGTAATATGCATCGCTATTGACACGCACATGGAAAATCACGGTGTTCAAACGAAAGCGGATGCAGTCATCCATAAGAGAGTCGAGCGCAAGCTTGGCTTCTTCGACATTTTTATTTTTTAAAACGGCGTTGATGTCGGTGGCGGCGACCCAAAGACCGCGAAACTCCTCTTCTGGGGTGGGTATGCCCAAATCTACGAGTTTTTGCAGACGTTTTTGGCGGTCTGTCAGAATCGGCGGGATGGGCTCGGCGGGAGTTTCTGTCGGAGCTTTGGTGGATTCGTCAGGCGCTTCGTCGGTGGAGGGCGCACTTGGCAGAGATTCCTCCGAGAGGGGGGGCGGATCGGGTTGAATGCCATCGGCGGGCATTTGCGGCTGCGCGCCGCAGGATGTTAAAAAAATCCATGTTAATATAAGCATATAGGAACAAAATCGTTTCATAGCATATTCTCCTCCCTTTACAGAATACCATAGAATATGTAGATTGTCAAAGTTTTCGATCGGCTGTTTTTTGATTTTTGCGGGTTTGATTCTTTTTTTGTTTTCCTTGAAATCGCAAAAAAAATGTGATACAATAAAATGACGATTTGTTCTGTGTCATAAAAGGAGGGGTTTCATGGCAGGATCTTCCTATATTTGGCTTCTTTCGAACATGCGGGAATCTGCTTTGAACTTAGAGGTGCTCCTTCAAGATATCCCCTGCCGCATCGAGTGGGTGGAGTCGGAGGCTTCTTTTCACGGAGCAACATCGGATGTGGTCGTTTCGGCTGCCGATGCGCTTGAGGATATTCGGTGGGCGCGAAAAAGAACCGATGCGTGGCTGGTTGCTTTCCAAAGGGAGGGCCAAGAGGACACCGAGCTTGCGGTTCTGGAAGCGGGCGCGGATGCTTATATTCGTTTTTCTCGCGAGCCTGTTTTGCTGCAGGCGCGATTTCTATCCCTTTTGCGGGGCCTGTCCCGCCTTCAAAAAGAGGGGGTTTTTCGCCTTGGCGCGCTTCGGATCGATTTTTCTGCCCGTTGTGTTTTTTTGGATGGCGATCCGATAGGATTGACTCCGACTGAATATAGATTGGTCTTTTTATTGGCTTCCCATGCGGGACAATATTTGACCTATGAACATTTATGCCGCGAATGCGGGGTGGCTATGCCCGCTTTGAGAGTCCACATGACTTCTCTGCGAAAAAAGCTCAAGACGGACTGTATTTTCAACCATGCCGGCATCGGGTATAAGATGCCGCGAGAGATAAGACAGTAATTTTTATGTTATAAAACCGCACAAGCGGCGGCCAAAAGAGGTTTATCATGCAACAAACGGATTTGAATAAAAAGAAGTTTCGATTCACGCCCTTTTCTTTTATTACCAAACTGCTGCAGGGCATTCTGATCGGACTGGGGGGGATTCTTCCCGGTGTGAGCGGGGGGCTTTTGTGTGTTATTTTCGGTCTTTACCGCCCAATCATGGCTACCCTTTCCAACCCGATTCGCAATATCCGAAAATATTATTCTGTTTTGATTCCTGTGGGCATTGGTGTTTTCGTGGGATTTTTCGGGCTTGCGCGGTTGGTCAGTGTTTTTATGGAGGCCAATGCGGAATTATCCACTTGTGTGTTTGTTGGCTTGATATTCGGTATGCTTCCTGCTCTTTGGCGGGATGCGGGTAAAGAAGGAAGAGGTACGTCGGCGTATGTTTCCATGGCCATCTCCTTTGTTCTGCTTTTTGGTTTTTTGCTTTATTTGCAGCTTGGCGCTGCCATCCAGGTCACGCCGAATATCGGATGGTTTGTCTTTGCGGGCGTTATTTGGGGGATCAGTGTGATTGTGCCCGGCACCAGTTCTTCTTCCACATTGTTGTTCTTCGGTTTGTATCAGCCCATGATGGATGGACTTTCATCCTTCGATCTTTCGGTGGTGCTGCCCCTTTTTGCAGGTGTTGCCGTTTTGGTGCTTACTCTTTCTCGGGCTGTGGATTTTTTGTTCAGAAAACAGTATGCTGTGATCAACCATATCATTGTGGGCGCGGTGGTTGCTTCGGCTTTGCCGATCGTGCCGCACAAGTTTGATGATTTTGGACACTTTTTGCTTGATTTTGCCTTTGTTGTTATCGGTGGCGCGGCTGCGTATTGCATGGATCGTTTCTTTGAGCATTATCGCAAAAATCATCCCGAAGCACAGCAAGGATAGAAATTTTGAGTGTATCCATATTCATAACGCTGCGTTTACAAAAAATTCCCTCTGCTGAAAAAAATCGGCAGAGGGAATTTTGTATATTTTATTCGGAGCGGAGGGCGACCACGGGGTCTTTTTTGGCTGCGATGCGGGAGGGGATCAGACCTGCCACGAGGGTCAGTGCCATGCTGATGATCATGAGGAGCAATCCGCCCATGAACGGCAGGGCGGCGCCCAAGGAGGAGATCTCGGTGTAATGGCGGATGATCATGTTAATGGGGATGCAGAGGAGTACGGTGGCAAGGACACCAAAGGCACCTGCGCCGAAGCCGATCAGCAGAGTTTCGGCATTGAAGACGCGGCTGATGTCACGCTTGGAAGCACCGATGGCCCGAAGGATACCGATCTCTTTGGTTCTTTCCAGCACTGACACATAGGTGATAATGCCGATCATGATGGAGGATACAATCAAGGAGATGGCTACAAAAGCAATCAGAACATAAGAAATAGCATTGATGATGGTGGTGATAGAGGACATGATAATCGCCACATAATCGGTGTAGGTGATGCGGTCGTCTTCGTCTGCCTCGGCGTTATATGCGGCGATGCCTTCTGCGATGGCATCTTTGGCGGCAAAGGTGTTGGTATACAGCGCGATAGAGGCGGGAGAGGAGGTGTCGGCGGCGCCCAGTTTTTTCAGGTTTTCTGCCAAACTCGAGGATGAAACGGTAGCGGGTTTGTGGTTTTGGTAGACCTTGACGATTGCCTCTTCATCCAAAGAAGAGAAATACAGGTCGAACGCATCGGCGATCTTCTGGTCTTTTTCTGCATCCTTTTGCAAGGCGGCGAATGCGGCATAATCCGCAGTGGCCATGGCTGTGACGGTTTCATCGGCAAGTCGATCGATTTCAGAGTCCTTTTGCGTTGCCAAATACTGCGCGGCTGCTTGGGGATTCATAGAAATAGAAGAGGACCAATAGGCGGCGATGAATGCGATTTTTGCATTGCGATCGGTGAGTTTGGCTTGGTATTGGGCCTTTAACATTGCCAGTTCCGTGGCATTGGGTTGAGAGACGATTTTATCAAGGGTGGCTTGGCCTGCTGTTTCATATTGGGTAAGAAGCATATTGCGGATGGAGGAAGCGACCATTTCACGCAACGCTTCATCGGAATATTCGGTCAGATACTCTTTGATTTTGTCGGAGTTCATGCCTGCTTCTTTGGAAAGTTGCTCTAAAATAACCTTTTCCAGCGTGGCGCGGTCGGGATATGCTGACATCATTTGCGAGACTTGGGCATCCAACTCTTCGTTGATGGGTTTGCAGAGGATGTTGCGGTAAAGCGCGACCTTTTCCTGTAGGTTCAAGGAAGCGAAAAACTGATTGGCTTCGGTCAAAAGGGCTTCTCCCGTGGCGGGTTCTTTTTGTTCTTCGGTGAAAGGAAGTCCTGTGAAAATATCGAAGTTTTTATTGGCGGGGTCGGATTGCTGGTGATAGATCTCACTGTTTGCCACCCCTTCAATGACGGTGTTGGTCAAAGCCTGTGTGTATGCCAACACGCCGCCTTTGAGCGCGGTGGAGGTTACATTTTCGCTCGGACGGACGATGCCGACGATCTTGAGCGTTTTGCCGTTTGAAACGATCAGGTCGAGAGCCGCGTCATTGTTGCGGAGGTCGTCCCAAATACCATCGCCGTCGGCGTCGCTGTATAAATCGGTGGAAAGAACGAGTTTAAAGGTGCGGCCGAGAATGTCGCTGTATTCCCAGCGGGTGGTCTCCAGTTTCAGTTCTTGGTGTTGCATCAGGGCCATTGTGTTTTCTATAATGGTATCGGCTGACATGAGACCTAGCGCATACTGTGTGATGTCGGTGATTTCGTTGTATTTATCCAGAACTAAAATGATTTCGTCTTCTTTTTCGGGCCAACGGCTTCCCTCGCCCACCAGATCAAACTGTTCTTTGAGGAGAGGGTGAACGGCCTCGCCGTTTTCGCCCGGCAGGAGTTGTTGCCAAATATTAAAGCTGCCGTTCATCATGGTCATATTTTCCATCATGGGCATCTGGAAACTGCTACCGCCCGTCATACCTGCCACCGTTTGTTCCATCAAAGCTTCATAATCGGATTTGACGTATTTGCCGTTGGTATCGGTGGCATATATATTCATTTCCATATCGTAGGTATATAAGATGGAGGTGGTGTTTTCACGGATGGGATTGTTTTCGCTTTCCAAATATTCTTTAAATTCTTTGAGATTGTTCTGGGTCTTTTCAACATTGATCATGGTGTTAAAAAGATCGTACAGCACCGTTTTTGCATAAACGGCATCGTTTTCGTGTCTTTCGCTTGCATCATGATTTCCCGTCAGCGCGCTGATCATGTCCGAAACATTGGCTTCTTCTCTTAAAATGGTGATGGGGTAGGAGGACAGTGTGTTTTCCTGCACCTCATCAATGTAGGCCTGAATGCCGTTGGAAAGGGCTAAAATGAGCGCGATGCCGATGATGCCGATGCTTCCTGCGAAGGAGGTTAAGAAGGTACGGGCTTTTTTGGTCATCAGGTTGTTGACAGAAAGAGAGATGGCGGTGAAAAGAGACATGGAGGTTTTTTTTGTTTTCTTTTTTTCCTCTTTTTTTCTTTCTGCTACCGCCGGTTCTTCGGTGACGGGATTGGTATCGGCAACCACTTCGCCGTCAAGCACTCTGACGGTTCGGGTGGCATAAGTATCGGCTAGCTCTGCGTTGTGAGTGACCATGATAATGAGTTTTTCTTTGGCGATTTCTCTTAAAATCTCCATGACCTGCACACTGGTTTGAGTATCCAGCGCACCTGTCGGTTCATCTGCCAATAAAATATCGGGGTTGTTCACCAAGGCGCGGGCGATGGCTACGCGCTGCATTTGGCCGCCCGACATTTGGTTGGGCTTTTTGTAGGCTTGGTCGGACAAACCGACCTTTTCCAATGCTTCTATGGCGCGACGGCGGCGCTCTTTTTTGGAAACGCCTGACAGTGTCATGGCGAGTTCTACATTGGCAACGACGGTTTGATGGGGGATCAGATTATAGTTTTGAAAGACAAAGCCGATGGAACGATTGCGGTAAACGTCCCAATCGCCGTCTTTGTATTCTTTGGTGGATGTGCCGTTGATTGACAGGTCTCCTGTGGTATAGCGGTCAAGACCGCCGATGATGTTGAGCAGTGTCGTTTTTCCGCAACCCGAGGGGCCTAAGATGGCAACGAATTCGCTTTTGCGAAAATCGATGTTGATATTTTTGAGCGCGTGAACGATGGTGTCGCCTGCGATGTAGTCTTTTTGAATGTTTCTTAATCTCAGCATGGCTACTCCTTTAAAGTGATGAGAGTTTGTAGTTCTACATTATATATTTGATTATATACTTGCGTGAAATCCGTGTCAAGGGTTTCACCTTTTGTTCACAAGATTTTCAAGGTTATGCGGCACTTGACAGGGTAAAAAAATATTGATATACTTGGCATACAAAAAATAAGGGGTGTTGACATTGATCAAAATAGCGCGTATCGGTAACCATCCTACCGTGGTCTACGCCGTGGACGAATTGGTTGCTTTTCTTTTGCGGGTCGACCGCCATCTGGACATTGCCGTCTTGTCTCGTGATGCCTATAGGGCGGAAGAAAAAAACGTGTTATGGATTGGACGCGACCAAGCCTTTTCGTTGCCCTGCGTTGCTGATTCGGTGTCGGATGACGGTATTTCGGTGCAGGTGAAAGATTTTTGCGGCATCATTACGGGTACAAACAATCGAGCCGTGCTGATTGCTGTTTACCGTTATTTGCACGCGCTTGGTTTTGATTGGGTTCGCCCCGGAGACGACGGAGATGTGATTCCCGCAAAGCTTGCCGAAAAACATACCGTATCTCTTTCCTACGTCCCCACCAGCCGTCATCGCGGTGTTTGTATTGAGGGCGCGGCTTCCTATCTTCATGTGAAAAACATGCTGACATGGTTGCCCCGCGTCGGTATGAATACATATTTCACCCAATTTTTCACCCCGTTTTGCTTTTATGACCGCTGGTATTCCCATCGCGGCAATCCTCTTTACGCTGCTACGCCTCTTTCGAGGGATGAGATAGATGCGCTCAACGCTTCGGTTGTCTATGAGGCAAATAAACGCTCTTTGCAGTATCACGCCGCGGGGCATGGCTGGACTTGTGAGCCGTTTGGCGTTCCGGGTACCGATTGGGTCAAGTATGAGGGAGAAATTTCCGACGAATATAAAACATACATGGCCGAGGTGAACGGCAAAAGAGAATTGTTTGAAGGGATTGCCTTAAATACCAACATTTGCTATTCCAATCCCAAGGCGCGCGGTATTATGTTGGATGCTATCGTAGGGTACTGTGAAAAGCATCCCGAGGTGACGCACTTGCATTTCTGGTTGGCAGACAGTTGGAATGCTCATTGCGAATGCGATGCGTGTGCAAAAAAAACACCTGCCGATTGGTATGTTTTGATGCTGAATGAGTTGGATGCAAAAATGGTGGAAGCCGCAGTGGATACCCGCGTTGTTTTCTTGGTTTACACCGATCTTTTGTGGGAACCGCAGGTTGAAAAAATAAAAAATCCCGACCGCTTTGTTTTGATGTTTGCGCCCATTAGCCGCAGTTATCTTAAACCGTATGCCGATTTTGACCAAAACGAACGTTATGAGCTTTCGCCTTATGTTCGCAACAAGGTGGTGGCACCTAAGGCGGTGGGCGAAAATGTTGCGCGTTTGAACAAATGGAAAGAAAATTTCAGTGGCGACAGTTTTGATTTTGATTATCATTTGATGTGGAACCATGTTTATGATCCCGGATACACGTTTTCTGCCAAAATTTTGCATGCCGATATGTGTAGTTTGCCAAAACTCGGCTTAAACGGCATGGTTTCTTGCCAGATGCAACGCGTGGCATTTCCCACTTGTCTGCCGATGTATGCCATGGCGGCGGGGCTTTGGGATGCAACGCGCTCTTTCGAAGATGTTTGTGACTCTTATTATCATGCGGCCTTTGGTCAGTACGGCGAATGGGTCAAGACATACCTTGCCGCCGTTTCGGACGCTTTTCTCCCGCAGGAGGCCGTAGCGCCCGAAGCACCCTCCCGCGCCGATCGCGCCGCGCATGCAAAAGCGTTGGCTATGGCCGCGCAAAAATGCATTTTTGCGGCGTATGACAGCGCAAGTGCATCGCAAAAAGATTCTTTTCTTTATCTTTTGCTCCATGTCGGTCATGTCATTCGATTTGCTGATTTTGTCATTGCTTGTGAAAAAGACGATGCCGACGGGGCAGAAAATGCTTTGCAAGAGATGTTTGCTTATTTGCAGAGCATTGAGCCGCAAGCAGAATCGGCGGCCGATATCGGTTGGATGATCGATACCTTGAAAAGAGCGCCGAGACCTTCCCGTGTTTAAATAAAAATGTTTGCCGCTGTCGGGACATTTGTTCTCCGACGGCGGTGTTTTTTATGCCGAAAAGAAAAAAATGAAAAAGCACTTGACAAAAAGAGATAATTCTGCTATTATGCTCGTACAAAGGCTGTGATAGGGAAAACGCCTATTTTGTCCGTTACAGAGAGCCGCTGTTTGGTGTGAAGCGGTACGGAAGGGATTTGCGTTCTCGCCCTTGAGCCGTCGCTCTGAACCGTTAGTAGGAGCGGACGGGGTTCTTTCCGTTATAAGAAGAGGGTGTTTTTGACACCATGGAGCGGGCATTTTTTGCCAAGTAGAGTGGTACCGCGGAATACATATGTTATTTCGTCTCTCGGAAATTTAGATTTCCGAGATTTTTTTGTCTCGGAGAAGGAGTTTAGTATGAAAATTGCATTTTCAACCTTAGGCAGTCCCAATTATTCGTGGAAGGAAGTTTTCACCATGGCGAGGGATCTCGGCATGGATGGCATTGAGATCCGCGGATTGGGCAATGATTTATTTAACAATACGCCGCGCGAACAGATTATGCATGATCTGAAGGCGCATAAGTTGTCTATCCCTTGTCTTTCCTCGGGTTGCAGTTTGTCTGACGGCGAGGATGACGAGACACACATCGAAGCGTTGACAGCTTACATTCAAACAGCCGCAATGCTTGGCGCTCCTTATGTGCGTGTTTTGGGAGATGCTTCTGCGGCACCTATGGCCGAAGTGGATGATGCGGTCGTTCTTCGTCAGTTGACCCGTCTTGCCTCGATTGCAGAAGAGGCCGGTGTAACATTGCTTATGGAGACAAACGGTGTATATGCCGATACTGCTCGCTTGGCGGCGCTTTTGGAAGAGACGCAGAGTGATGCGGTCGGTGCTCTTTGGGATTTGCACCATCCTTACCGCTTTTTCGGCGAGTCTGCGGAAAAAACCGTGCAAAATCTCGGCGCGTTCATCAAGCATGTTCACGTTAAAGATTCTGTGATGCAGGATGGACAGATCGTATATCGCATGCTGGGTGAGGGGGATCTTCCTCTTGAGGCCATGATGCTTGCTCTGCGCTCTATCAATTTCGAGGGCTATGTTACGTTGGAGTGGGTCAAGCGGTGGATGCCTGATTTGACCGATGCCGGCGTAGTATTTCCCCATTTTGCTCATTTCATGCAAAAATACGGTGTGCAAAACGATGAATCGGGAAGATTGCAGGACGATTTGAGGCATGCCGGTAAATATGTCTGGCCGAAAGAGCGTTTAATTGACCTGACTTTCCCGCAGTTGTTGGATCGCATGGTAGAAGAATTCCCCGATCAAATTGCTTTTAAATATACCACCATGGACTATACCCGCACCTATTCTGAATTCCGCGATGAAGTGGATACTTTTGCGCGCGCTTTGATTTCGCTGGGTGTAAAGCAGGGCGATCATGTAGCGATTTGGGCAACCAATGTACCCCAATGGTTTATTACGTTTTGGGCAACCGTGAAAATCGGCGCGGTTTTGGTTACGGTTAATACGGCATACAAAATTCACGAGGCGGAATATTTGCTTCGTCAATCGGATACCCATACGCTTGTTATGATCGACGGATATAAAGATTCGGATTATATTGCTATTATGAACGAATTGTGTCCCGAATTGCAGACATCGGAAAAAGGAAAACCTCTGCACATTCGTCGTTTGCCTTTCTTGCGTAATATTATTACGGTGGATTCGGATCGCAAGGGTTGTTTGACTTGGCAGGAAGCCATGGCATTTTCCGAAAAAACGCCTGTGGAAGCTGTTTATCGTCGTTCTGCCATGCTGAACAAAAACGATGTTTGCAATATGCAGTATACTTCCGGCACGACCGGGTTCCCCAAAGGCGTTATGTTGACACACTACAACGTTGTCAATAACGGTAAGGCCATTGGCGACTGTATGGATCTGTCGACTGCCGACCGCATGATGATTCAAGTGCCTATGTTCCATTGCTTTGGCATGGTGTTGGCCATGACCGCTTCCATGACACACGGTGTTTCCATGTATCCCATTCCCGCCTTCTCTCCGTCGAAGGGGCTTGCCTGTATCAACCAAGAGAAAATCACTGCATTCCACGGTGTTCCGACGATGTTTATTGCCATGCTTGGACATCCCGATTTTGAAAAAACCGATTTTAGCCACATGCGCACCGGTATCATGGCGGGAAGTCCCTGTCCCATCAAGGTCATGCAAGAGGTTGTTGACAAGATGAACATGAAGGAAATCTGTATTACATACGGACAGACCGAAGCATCGCCTGCCACTACCATGAGCAAAACCACCGATTCGATCGAGACCCGTGTGAATACGGTCGGCAGCGCCATTTTTGGTGTCGATTGCAAGATCGTGGATCCCGAAACGGGCGAGGAAGTACCTGATAACGTGGACGGTGAATTTGTTGCCAAGGGATATAACATTATGAAGGGGTATTATAAGATGCCCGCCGCTACCGCTGCAGCCATCGATAAGGACGGTTGGTTGCATACCGGTGACCTTGCCCGCAAATTGCCCGATGGAAACTATAAAATCACCGGACGTATTAAGGATATGATCATTCGCGGCGGTGAGAACATTTACCCGAAAGAAATCGAAGATTTCATTTATACCCATCCGAAGGTGTCCGATGTACAGGTTATTGGTGTTCCCGACCGTCAGTACGGCGAGGAAATCATGGCTTGTGTCATTCTCAAAGAGGGCGAAACCTCTACCGATGAGGAAATTCGGGAATATGTGATGTCTCACATGGCAAAGCATAAAACGCCCAGATATGTTTCCTTCGTCACCTCTTTCCCCATGAATGCCGCAGGCAAGATCATGAAGTACAAGATGCGCGAGGAAGCCGTCCGCACCCTGAATTTGCAGGATGCCAAGGGAATTGAAACCGCTTAAAAGTTATATAAGTTGAAAAAAGGAGCAGATTTCTGCTCCTTTTTGATTTGAAAAAATTGGCGTGCCGCACGCGCGCGGCACGCCAAATGATTGTTTTGATCAAAGACCGGGGATTTCGATCTCGATTTCTTTTTTGAGCTTTGCAGAACGGTTGATACCATCGATGATGGCTTGGTTGATGATGATTTCGTCCGAAGAGATGGGAGAGGGGGTGCCGTTCTTGCAGGCATCCAGAAAAGCGCGGATCTTCAGTGCGAACAAGCTGGGTTGAGGAGGCAGAATCGGCACGGTGGTGGTAACCTGTTCGCCGCAAAGATCGTGGTAAATGGTCATGGGTTTGTTGACGGTGCCGTTCCAGCATTCGGTGGAGGGGATGCGAAGACCACCCTTGGTACCGAGGATGATGGTGTCACCGGGGGTGTCCATGTGCATGGCCCAGGAGATGCGGAAGTCGAGGATGATGTCGCCTTCCAAACGGACGAATGCGGCGGCAAAGTCATCTACGCCGAAAACATCGGCATATTCGGGATGCTGCTTATAATAAGAGGGATCGGTTCCGAAGAAATCGGAGGTATAGCCCGAAACGGTCAACGGCTTGGGATAGCCAAGGGCGTTGAGAACCATATCGAGAGAATAGCAACCGATATCACCCAAAGCACCGACGACGCCGGTATCTTTTTCGATAAAGGAGGTACCGTAGGGGGTGGGAATGCCATGGCGGCGGCCGCCACCGGTTTGAACGTAGTAAATTTTGCCCAGTTCGCCCGATTGAACGATTTTTTTGATCATTTTCATGTTTTCATCGAAGCGGGGTTGGAAACCGATGGAAAGGATTTTACCGCTTTCCTTTTCGGCTTTTCTCATGGCAACGGCTTCATCCAGTGTGACACACATGGGTTTTTCGCAAAGAACATGCAGACCTGCGTTCAAGCTGTCGATGGTGCAAACGGCATGGGTCGCATTGTAGGTGCAAATGGTAACAGCATCGAGATTGAGAGACTTGTCGGCCAGCATTTCGGTGTGTGCGCCGTAGTATTTTACGCCTTCGACACCATGTTTTTCCATGAATGCTTGGGCTTTGCCGGGAACAAGATCAGCGGCAGCGACGATTTCGACATCGTTCATTGTTTTCAGTGCATTGATGTGGGAGGTAGCAATCCAGCCACAGCCGATAAAGGCGATGCGGATTTTTTTGTTGCTGTCGATTACGGTTTCGGCTGCGCGTTCCTGGAACTGATTCAATTGATCGTTTTCTTTGGTCATGGTTTAGGTCCTCCTATGTTATTTTTGAATATTTTTTAAATATGTGATGCTCATTTGAGCACAAGTCAGCGGGTCGATGCCTTCGGTGGGTTGGTCCTGTTCAACGATCAACCAAGATGCGCCTGCGGTACGGCAGGCATCCAAAATGGCGGGAATGTCTTGTTTTCCCTCACCGACTGAACGGAAAGCAAAGTTTTGTATGGCTTTGCGGGGAAGAGCGGTGGTTTTTTCGCCGATCAGCTCATACATATTGTCGCTTTTTTCACCGACAAAATCTTTAATGTGCACAACGGGAGAACGGTTGGCGTATTTTTGGATGTATGCGGCGGGGTTTTCTCCGCCGACATTGACCCAGCAGGTGTCCAATTCGGTTTGCAGAAGATCTGCGGGCAGTGTTTCATACAGCAGATCCAAGGCGTATTTATTTTCGATTTTGATAAACTCAAAATCATGGTTGTGATACAGCAGGGTCAAGCCTTTTGCTTTAGCGGCTTTGCCGATAGTGAGGAATTTATCGAAGGCTTTGGTGAAATCTCCGCCGAGGTCGGGGCGATATTCTTGAGGAACCGAGGGAACAACGACATATTTTGCGCCGATGATCATCATTTCTTCCAAACAGCGGTCTAAATCAGTATCAAATTCACCCATGGCGATGTGGGCCGCTACGGGAACAAGTCCGATCTCGTCCAGTGCAGATTTGATTTTGTGGGGATCGTTGCCCATTAAACCGGCAAATTCAACCCCGTCATAACCCATATCCTTAACCTTTTTGAGAGTGCCGAAAAAGTCGGCTTTCATGGCATCGCGTACCGAATACAGTTGTAACGCAACGGGAAACGACATATACAAACCTCCTAATTTTAAATTTCTACTTGTATGTTAAGACATTTTATGCTATAATTCAAGACAAAGATGGCTATATTCGAGACAAATTTTGCACAAATGGAGAAAATTATGTATCCATACTATGAATTCAGGCAGTTTCCTTTTATATGCCAAAAACGGCAAACACATCTGCGTTGCATTACCCACTTGCATGATCAGGTCGAAATGGTCTGCGTGCGCTCCGGGCAGGTTGAGGTTGTGATCGATGCAAAGTGTTATTTGCTCGAGGCGGGAGATGTAAGCATTGCATTCCCCAATCAAGTTCACGCATATAATGATATTGCCGAGAACGAGGCGGATATTTTTATTTTTGCGCCCCAATACACCGCCATGTTTATGCAGGTGTTTATGCAACGTATGCCTGTTTGTCCTATTCTGCGGGGAGCGCTGGGAGAAAAGGAATTGTTTTTACTCGATATGCTGTTTGAAGCATTCGAAGGTGGCGATCAGTATGAAACCGAGTTTCTGCAAGGGTGTCTTTCGGCGTTTTTGGCGAAAGTTTTGCCGAAAATGGAGCTTGAAAAATGCGATCCGCCCGATATGTCGTCCCTGAAGCGGATTTTGTCCTACTGTAATCACCATTACAAAGAACCTCTGTCCTTGGATTTGCTCTCTCGCCAACTTCATGTGAGCAAATATTACATTTCTCACCTTATGAGCGGGAAACTTCACATCTCTTTGAGAGGTTATGTAAACTCCTTGCGTGTTTCGGAAGCTTGTCGCCGCATGGATGCCGCGAGCAGCAGGAGTGTGACCGAAATTGCTTCGGAGGTTGGTTTTGACAGTCTGCGCACTTTTAATCGCGCTTTTGTTCGGCATTGCAATATGACGCCCAGCGCTTATTTGAAGGGCGGGCGTGCCGAAAAAGAGAAAAAAGGTCTTTAAAGGAGAAAAAAGTGTATGTATTTTCCGATTTTTGATGCTCATTGCGATACACTGGATTTGCTGGGAGACGGTTTGGATTTGTATGGCGGGCAAACCGAAGTAAATCTTTCGGGTATGGAAGGTTTTTTTGCTTGGACGCAGATATTTGCCATTTGGGTGGATGGAGAAACGACCGATCCGATCGCGCGGTATGAACTGCTTTATAAGCGTTACAGTGAAAAAACGGGAATGTTTAGACCGGTTTTGTCGCGCGCAGATGTTGAAACGACCGCTTCCCGCAAAAAAATGCTCTCTGTGGAGGGGGGCGAGGTGTTGCGAGGGGATATCACGCGGTTATATAAGTTGTTTGATGATGGCGTGCGCGCCATGACGCTTACTTGGAATGGACCGAATGAGATAAGCGACACGGCGACAAAACCACGAAATAACGGTGGGTTGACTGCTTTCGGGCGTGAGGTTGTTGCGGAAATGAACCGATTGGGGATGGCGGTGGATGTTTCTCACATTTCCGATCAAGGATTTTGGGATGTGCTGTCCTTAACGACTCGTCCTGTTTTGGCTTCCCATTCCAATGCGCGGACTTTGTGTTCCCATCCTCGAAATCTGACCGATGAGATGTTTGTCGCGCTGATTCGAGGCGGCGGTGTTGTTGGTATTAACTTGTACCCTGCATTTTTAGGAGAAAATGCGAATGTGGATACGGTGATTGATCATATTTCACACTTCTTGTCGTTGGGCGGTGAAAACCACATTGGTTTGGGCAGTGATTTTGACGGCACCGACGGTTGTTTGCCCGTAGGCATAAAAAATTGCGGAGACATTAAGAATTTGCTTTGCGCTTTACATGAAAAGGGCTTTTCTGAAGAGTGGATCGAAAAGTTTGCGCACGGCAATATGGAACGGTTTTTTAAAGAAATATTACCGCTATAAAAAAACTGCACATCACGGATGTGCAGTTTTTTGTTATTCGGTAGGTTAGTTTTCTTCGTTTGAGTCGTCATCGGTCGATTCATCTTCGGTTTCGATTACGATGACACCGTCGGCAAATGTGCCCGTGTAGGGAGCGCGTCCATCCTTCCATGTGTAGGTGCCTTGGCCGTTAAGCTTATTGTTTTTAAATTCGCCTACATATGTGTCACCCGTGGCTTGCCATGTGTAGGTGCCGTATCCTTCGCGGACATCTTGAACGAAACTACCGCGATAGGTATCGCCGTTTTCCCATTCAAAATAACCGTTTTCGTCGCTTTTTTTGTCATCGACGTACAAGCCTTCATAGAAAGAGCCGTTTTTCCAGGTGTATTTTCCTTTTCCGTGCTTTTTGTTGCCCGAGAAACCGCCTTCATAGACATCGCCGTCTGACCATGTGTAACGGCCGACGCCTTCACGTTTTCCTGCAACCAACTGTCCTTCGTAGGTGTCGCCGTTGCTGTATTTGTATTTTCCGCTTCCTGAAATTTCATTGTTGATAAAGGAGCCTTCGTAAACATCGCCGCTGGCGATATAGGTCATTTTTCCTTGGCCATGGCGCATGAGGTTCACGATATCGCCGACATAAATATCGCCGTTGGCATACTCAATGGTTTTTTCTTCGGCGTTTAACGTTGCTTTGACATCGTTTTCATAGTATAAGGTGCCTTTTACCGCCTGTCCATCGGATACTTTTCCGAAAAAGGTGATTTCGCTGTTGCCTGATCGTACACGTAATACCTGATAGCCAAGACCGTAGTAGATAAAGAGGAAGGTAAGAATGACGGCGGCCAATGCAATTAAGAAGATTTTGAGATAAAAGGAGGTGTTGGATTTCTTTTTGGTTGTGCGATGAGAAGCGTCGTTCATGGTTTCACCACTTTCAAGATAATAATTCTGTGAACAGAGTAGAAAGATAGGGGACGAGAATATAGCCGAGCAGTACGATGATCAAACCGCCGAGCACAGCAAAGAGAAGGGTGAGCAAAAATGAACCTTCGCTGCAGTAACGCGCGGCTTTTTCTTTCTTTTCGTCTGAAAGATAAAAACGGGTAGCCGAAAAATCAAAGGTGTTTTTGGTATCATCGAAGGTGCTTGGAAAAACGGCCGAAATCATGTGAGAAAGGGTTGATTTGGGTTTCAAAGCGGCGCGGATGCGGGCGTGTTTTTCCAAACCCAGTTGTTCCAAAGTCAGCGCATTTTCGGGAGAGTCGCAGCCTTTTTCAATAAGCGCGCGAACAAGTCGACCAACAACGCTTTTTTGATAGCCGATGTAGAGGGCGGCGATCAGTATGCCGCCATAGATACACCAAAGCAGGAGTTTATAATCCATGTCCATTACTTGCCGAGAACCGATTTTCTGCCGTGGAGATAGGGACGAAGCGCTTCGGGAATGATGATATCGCCGTCGGCGGTTTGGTAGTTTTCCATGATGGCGGCAAGGGCGCGGCCGATGGCAACGCCTGAACCGTTGAGAGTGTGTACCAAACGGGCTTTGTCGGTTTGGGCGTTTTTAAATTTGATGTCGGCACGACGTGCTTGGTAGTCTTCGAAGTTGGAGCAGGATGAAATCTCGACATAGCGGTTGTAAGAGGGCATCCAAACTTCCAAATCGTAGGTTTTTGCCGAAGAGAAGCCGATGTCACCGGTGCAAAGCATGGAAACGCGATAGGGAAGCCCCAAAAGCTCCAAAACACGGGCGGCATCTGTCGTCAAGGTTTCCAATTCTTCGTAAGAATGATCGGGATCGGCAAATTTGACCAGTTCGACTTTGTTAAATTGGTGTTGACGAATTAAACCTCTGGTGTCACGTCCTGCTGAGCCGGCTTCTGCGCGGAAACAGGCCGAATAGGCACAGTAGCAAATGGGAAGATCGGCACCGTCGAGGATTTCCTTGCGGTGATAGTTGGTGACAGGGACTTCAGCGGTGGGAATCAAGAAAAAGTCGGTGTTATCTACTTTGAAAGCATCTTCTTCGAATTTGGGAAGTTGCCCCGTGCCTTTCATGGAAGCGCGGTTGACCATGAAGGGAGGGAGAATTTCGGTGTAACCCGAGTCTGTATGGGTGTCTAAGAAAAAGTTCATAAGGGCGCGTTCCAACTTTGCACCGAAGCCGACGGTGAAGTGGAAGCGGGTGCCCGTGACCTTTGCGGCACGGTTGGGCTCCAGCATGCCAAGTGATTGACCCAGTTCCCAATGGGCTTTGGGTTCGAAATCGAATTTGGTGGGTTCGCCCCAACGGCGAATTTCCACATTGGCGCTGTCATCGGGGCCGATGGGCAACGATTCGTTGGGCAAATTGGGAATGCCAAGCAGAATAGCTTCGATTTCTTCATCGAGGGCGGCGATTTTATCGGTATCTGCCTTTATGGTTTCGGAAATTGCTTTCATATCAGCAAAAAGAGCGGAGACATCTTCGCCATTCTTCTTGCGAGCGGGAATTTGCTTGGAAATGGCGTTTTGCGAGGCTTTTTTGCTTTCGGTATCACGAATAAGCGCACGTCTTTCTTCGTCAAGGGAAAGCAGACGGTCAATTTCGGCCGAATAATCTTTGTTGCGGGTGGAAAGTCTTTCTTTTACAAATGTGGGATTGTCCTTGATTCTTTTGATGTCGAGCATGTATACACACCGTCTTTCTATTATATACTATTATATACTATCTATTAAAATGTCTTCGCTGCACAAGAGAATTAAAAGTTTTTCCAAATCATCGCTGTTTTCAAATGACAAGCGAATGGTGCCGTTTCCTTTAGGCTTGGATTGAATGGCAACAGCACGTCCCATACGGGAAGAAACCTTGCGTTCGAGCGCATCGAAGTAGGAGCGGGAAACGGTTTTATCGACAGGAGATTTGGCATTTGCACCCGTTTTCCCTTCAAGCAGTCGTTTAACCAACCCTTCGGTTTCGCGCACTGAGAGGTTTTTTTCTACAATTTCGCCCAAAATGCGGTGGATGAGAGCTTCATCCTTTAAAGCAAGCAGTGCGCGGGCATGTCCTGCCGAAACAGTTTTATTTCGCACCATGGATTGCGCCGCGGCGGGGAGGGACAGAAGCCGCAGGGTATTGGCAATGGCGACACGAGATTTTCCAAGCCGTTTGGCTGCTTCCTCTTGGGTCAGTCCGTATGTGCGGATGAGAGCATCGTAACCGCCTGCTTCTTCCATTGGGTTGAGGTCCTCGCGCTGCAAGTTCTCGATCAAGGCCATTTCGGCGGCGTTTTGCGCCGAAACATCCCGAATCAACACGGGAACTTCGGTCAATGCGGCGATAGAGGCGGCGCGGAAGCGTCGTTCGCCCGCTATGATCTTATATTTTCCGTTTGCAAGCGGGGTGACTAAAATGGGTTGCAAAATGCCATGCTGTCGAATGGATTCGGCCAATTCGGTTAGAGAATCGGTTGAAAAGGTTTTTCTGTGCTGGTTTTCATCGGGAACAACCGAGGAAAGCGGCAGTGTAACAACCTTGGTTTCATTGGTGGTTTCGGGAGTGAAGGCGTTGTCATCAAACAGAGCATCCAAGCCTCTTCCGAGTCCGTTTTTTTTCATGGTGGGTCCTCCTATTTGTTGGGCCTTTTTAAAAATTCTTTGGCAACCTCCAGATAAGCCAAGGTGCCTTTGGCATAACGGTCATAATAGAGCGCGGGTTTTCCGTGGCTGGGTGCTTCACTGAGCCGCACATTGCGGGGAATGGTGGTGCGGAAGGTCAAACCCGGAAAGTGGCGGCGAATTTCTTCGGCCACTTGAACAGAAAGAACGAGGCGGCCGTCGTACATGGTTAGAATGACACCGCGGACGGCGAGAGCCGGGTTGTACTTGGACTGCACTTGTTTAATGGTGTAGGTCAGTTGCGAAAGCCCCTCGAGAGCGAGATATTCGCATTGCATGGGGATGATCACGCCGGTGGCGGCGGTCAGTGCGTTGAGGTTTAAAAGACCCAAAGAGGGGGGGCAATCGATGACGATATAATCAAAATGGTGGGATTCGAGTTTTTTTAAAGCATCTTGCAAACGATAGGTTCGGCGGTCGACCTCGGATAGATCCAAATCGGCACCCGCGAGCGCCAGGGTGGAGGGGATGAGGTATAACCGATCGAACGCGGTTGAGACGAGCGCCTCTTCGGGTTGACATTGATTGGTCAACAACTCGTAAGAGGAGGCGGAAAGGACGCGTTTGTTCACGCCGACTCCTGTGGTGGCATTGCCTTGCGGGTCCATGTCGACAAGCAAGACCTTTTTGCCCAAATAAGCCAAAGAGGCGGCCATATTAACGGCTGAGGTGGTTTTTCCTACCCCGCCTTTTTGATTTGCGAATGCAATGATTTCTGTCATATTTTATCCACCGATTCATTAGTATATCCATTATATACGCTTCTTTTGTGAATGTCAACCGTTTTCGGCGGTCAACTTCAAATGAACGATGTTTCACGTGAAACATTTTGCAACGGGAAACTCTGAATGTTTCACGTGAAACAATTTGCGCCGAAGAATTTTGGATTTTTTTTGCATAAAATGAGAATTGCGGTTGCGCAATCGGTGAAAATGTGCTATAATAGACTAACAGAAACTATGAAACGAGGTGTCAGGATGAAACGGTATCCGCTTATGCCCGCCGATCTTTATTTGCCGAAGGGGGATTTTGAACATTGGGCAGTGGTTGCTTGCGATCAGTTTACTTCTCAACCCGAATATTGGAATGCGGTCGAAAGAAAAGTAGGAGAAAATCCGTCTGCGTTGCGCATTACATTGCCTGAAATATATTTATCCGAAAATGTTTCCGACAGAATCGAGGACATCAATTGCGAAATGGAAAGATATTTGAGAGATGATGTGTTGGCGCGAAAAGAAAATGCGATGATTTATGTGGAGCGTCAAATCAGCAACGGTTGTATACGTCGCGGTGTTGTCGGCGTGGTCGATCTGGAGGATTATGATTATCGTTCCTCAAGCCAAACGGCCATTCGCGCGACCGAAAAAACCGTTTTGGAGCGTATTCCGCCCCGTGTGCAAATTCGAAAAAATGCATTGCTGGAATCGCCCCATGCACTTTTGATGATAGATGATGTGCAAAAAACGGTAATAGAGCCGCTTGAGAGGATGAAAGGTCGGTTTGAGGTGGCGTATGACTTTGATCTGATGATGGACGGCGGTCATATTACGGGGTATTATATGGATAAAGAAGCGCAAGAGGCCGTTGGGAAAGCGCTGAGCGCATTGAACCGAGAAGGGAAAATGCTGTTTGCGGTAGGAGACGGAAATCATTCGCTTGCCGCCGCAAAGAGTTGTTATGAAGCCAATCCCACGCCGCTTTCGCGGTATGCTTTGGTGGAAACGGTGAATTTGCAGGATGACGCTATTGTGTTTGAGCCGATTTACCGCGTGGTGTTTCATGCTGACGCGGCTACGCTAATGGCCGAATTGAAAAAAACATGCGGAGAACCCGAAAAATCCAACGGGCATCGGTTTGTCTGCTTGACGCGCGAGGGTCAAGAGGTTATATATCTCAAACCCACATCCGAATTGCCGGTTGGCACATTGCAGAACTTTTTAGATGAGTATTTAGCGAAAAATCCGCAAATCACGGTGGATTATATTCACGGAGAAGAAGTGGTGGCACAGCTTTGCCGTCAAGAGAATACGATAGGATTTCTTTTTGAGGGAATGCAAAAGGATGCACTGTTCCCCGCCGTGGAAAAAGACGGCTCTTTGCCGCGCAAAACTTTTTCCATGGGGCACGCCAATGACAAGCGCTACTATTTGGAATGCAGAAGGGTTCGATAAATTCAAGTTAAAAACATCCGACCGTCCGGTCGGATGTTTTTGTGTATTACATTTTGCCGATATGTATGGTGTATTCCACACCCTCATCGTTTTGGTTTTTTTGGGCTTTTAGGGGGATGCCGGATGCCTGTCCTGTGGCTACGGCGCGGTCAAGTGTGTTGATAAAAAGCCGTGCGTCTCGAAAAACAGCTTTGCGGGTGGGCGAAAAGGATTTTTCGCAGGTGGTTTGGTCTTCCGAAGAAAAAACTTCCGAAAGCAGGTGTTTTTCGGGGGCGGCGAGAAATGTGTCCAAAAAGTTTTCGGTTTCGGTCACGTTCAATCCCCGTTCAATTACGGTGTTGAGGGCAAATAGGCGGTATGTGGGCTGCTTGACGCGCAAAAGTGCGCGGGCATGGCGTTCGGTCAATCCATTTTCACAAATGATGGCTCTTTCCACGGCTGATAAGTCGAGAATGGAGAGTTTGAGGGAAAGTTCGGATACCGATATGGATAAAGCTTCGGCGGCTTTTTCGCAGGTGTATCCTTCTCGTCTGATATATAGTTCCAAGGCATCGGCCATTTCGAATATATTGAGATGTTTGTGTTGCGTGTGCAAGATCAAAGACATCTCGTAAGCTCTCTTTCGCTCGATGTCATCCCAGATGATTAAGGGGACGGCGGGGAGTGACAGGGCTTTGGCCGCTGTCAGCCGCCGCTGGCCGTCAATGAGCTCGTAGCGGTCGACTGTCCAGCCGTCATCGTGTAGAATGCGGGCGATGAGAGGCGTGAGGATGCCGTTTTGTCGTATGCTGTCTGTTAAGTCATCGGCAGTCTCTTTATGGGTGCTTTTGCGCGGGGCATGGGGATTGGGATAAATGCAGGCGGGATGAACCAAAGCAAAATGATAGGGCGGCAATTCTTTTTCTTTTCGTTTCTTTTTAAAGTCCGTGATGGTCATGCGTCTCTACCTCCTTGTGTCTTGTTAGTTTACAGGAGGGAAAAAAAGAAAAGTGTCAGAATCGGAAGTCCGATTTTGTATTATTTTCCTGCAAGGCGGCGTAATTCGGCCAAAGCGGGCGAAAGACCGCCCAGACGGTCGATCAATCCGCATGTCACGGCGGTTTTGCCGTCGATGAGGGTGCCGGTGTCGTCGGCGATTTCATCGGTGCATTTCAGAAGTTGTAAAAAGGCGTCTCGCCCAATAGCTGAATGCTCGGTGATGAAGTCGGTGATGCGGTTTTGCATTCTTTGGATGGCGTGGAAGGATTGCTCTATGCCGAGAACCAGACCATTGATACGGACGGGATGCACCATCATGGTGGCAGATGGGACGATAAACGAGGTTTTGGCGGCAACGGCCAAAGGGATGCCGATGGAATGTCCGCCGCCGAGCACGAGGGATACGGTTGGTTTTTCCATGGAGGCGATCAGTTCTGCCATGGCAAGCCCTGCTTCTACATCGCCGCCTACGGTGTTGATGAGGAGCAAAACGCCGTCAATTTCACGGCTTTCTTCCAAGGCGGCAAGCAATGGTATGGTTTGCTCGTATTTGGTGGTTTTTGCTTCGGCGGGCAGCGAGGTGTGTCCCTCGATTTGTCCTGCAATGGTGAGAAAATAAACAGAAAAATCTTCGTTGCGCGTGGTAACGCCGCCCGTTTTGAGGATTTTTTCCATTTGCACTTTATCGCTTTGTTCTTTTTTTAGGGTTTCTTCCGCTTTGTCGGTCATAAATGCACCTCACAAAAAAATACGTCAGTGGAAAGTGTTTCCCACTGACGTGTTTTTTATGCAGATGTTGCATTATTTTGCATCAAACCATGAATCTCCGATGTGAACATCGGCCAAGAGTGTCACCGATAAAGAAACGGCGTTCTCCATTTCTTCGCGCAAAAGCTTTACCATTTCTTCGGCTTCTTCACGCGGGGCTTCCAGGATGAGTTCGTCGTGTACTTGTAAAATCAGCCGTGTCTTTCTGTTTTCTTTTTCAAGACGGCGGTCAACATTGACCATAGCCAGCTTAATAATGTCGGCGGCCGTGCCTTGAATCGGAGTATTCATCGCTACACGTTCACCGAAGGCGCGCGTGTTTTTGTTGGATGCCGAGAGTTCGGGAATGTAACGACGGCGGCCAAAAAGAGTGGATACATAGCCGTCTTGGGCGGCTTTTTCCACGATTTCTTTCAGGTAACGGCGCACTTCGGGATAGGTGTCAAAATAACGCTCGATATAGGCGGCGGCTTCGGCGCGGGTGGTGCCGATGTCGGTGGCGAGCGAAAAACTGCTGATGCCGTATACAATACCGAAATTGACAGCTTTTGCGTATTTGCGCATTTGTGGGGTGACGTTTTCCGCAGGAATGTGGAAAATTTGCGCGGCAGTGGTGGTATGAATGTCTTGCCCCGAGGAAAAGGCGGCTTGCATGGCAGCGTCGGCGGCAACATGCGCAAGGATGCGCAGTTCGATTTGAGAATAGTCGGCATCCACGAGGGTATAATTTTGGTTTTCGGCGATAAAAAAACGTCTTAATTCGCGGCCCAAATCGGTGCGGACGGGTATGTTTTGCAGGTTCGGTTCGTTGGAAGAAAGGCGGCCTGTTTGGGTCAGCGTTTGGTTGAAGGTTGAGTGAATTCTGCCGTCGGTCGGTGAGATTTTAGCCACCAATCCTTCGATATAGGTCGAATAGAGTTTGGAAAGTTGGCGGTATTGCAGTATATGCTCAACGATGGGGGCGTGGGGACGCAGTTTTTCGAGGGTTTCGGCATCGGTAGAAAAACCGCGGGAATTCTTTTTTGCGAAGGGGAGCCCCATTTTTTCAAAGAGCAGGGTGCCAAGTTGTTTGGGAGAGTTGATATTGAAGGTGTATCCTGCGAGATTATAAATTTCTTGTTCGGAAACGGCCATTTGTTCCCGAAGCATTTTGCCGTAATCCAAAAGTCCTTCTTTGGATACCTTGAAACCGACATGCTCCATCTTTGCCAAGGTGCGAGCGAGGGGAAGATCGACATCGAAATACAGTTTTTCGGCACCGATTGCCTTCAGTTGCTCGGAAAGGATGGGATAGAGGGCGCTTAAAAGGGAAAGGATGGTGGCGGGATCCTCTTGTTCGGTCGGGGTGAGCATGCGGGAAAGGTAGCGCATGGATAAACGGGAAATATCTGCGGCGTGATCGGCAGGATTGATGAGATAAGCGGCCAGAAAAGCATCGAAAATAACTTGGTTTTCAGGGGGGAAGAAGCCGAGGGAGTTGCGGGCGAAACGATAATACTCTTTGGCGTTTAAAACGACGAGATTTTTCGATTCTTTCAGCCAAGGGGCAATATCGCCTGTTAATTGGTAACTTTCGTCTTTTATCCGAACAAAACAGGCGTTGTTTTGCTCGTAGAAAAAACAAGGTTCATCACCGCAGGGGCGAAAAGTGCTTGCATCCATGGTTCCGAGAGGGAGCAGTGAGACGGTGGGTTGGTCTTCAAAATCCAAAGAGAGTTGGCCGTCTGTTTTTGGGGGGGCGTTTTCTGTTTCGTTTGGGGCGCTGATAATTGGTGTTTTTTCTACTTCTTCCAAGCCGAAACGGGAGAAAAGACGGGAAAATTCCAATTTGATAAAAAGAGCACGCAAGCCGTCCTTATCGATTTCTTGGCGGCCCAAGTCGGTTGCGGTGGGAATGTCGGGAACGTCTGTGCAAATTTCGGCCAATTTTCTGCTGAGAAAAGCATTTTCTTTGCCTGCGGTCAATTTTTCTTTCATGTTGGCCGTATAGGTTGTGTTATCAAGTGACGCATAGAGGTTTTCTATGGTTTGGTTTTCGAAAATCAGTTTACAAGCGGTTTTTTCGCCAATGCCTGCAACTCCGGGGATGTTGTCTGAGGTGTCGCCTGCGAGCGCTTTGACTTCAATGAGTTGGCGGGGTGAAACGCCGTATTTTTCCATGACGGTGGCGGGAGTATTTTCCACGTCGCCCTGCATAGATGCGATGATGACGGAGGTTGTTGCCGAAACAAGCTGCAAACTGTCGCGGTCACCTGTGACAATATAGGAAAAAAGGTCATTTTCCTCGGCGGTTTTTGCAACGGTGCCCAAAATGTCGTCCGCCTCAAAACCTTCTTTTGTCAAACAGTGAAGTCCGAGGAGGACGGTGACTTCCCGTACAAAGGGAACTTGCATTTGCAATTCGGGCGGCATTCCTTTGCGGGTGCCTTTGTAGTCCGAAAACATTTTGTGGCGGAAGGTGGGGGCTTTTAAATCAAAGGCAACGGCGGCAAAATCGGGGTTAATAGCATCGAGGTGCTTTTTCAGGATGTTGATATATCCGAAAACGGCGTTGGTGTAAAGTCCGTCCTTTGTGGTAAGGGGACGAACGCCGTAAAAAGCGCGGTTCATAAGACTGTTTCCGTCGAAAATGACCAGTTTTTTCATAATTTTTCCTCTTTCGGAGTGAAGGATTGGGTTTTGTCGTAAAGTTCTTTGAGGGGACAAAGCGCACACCGAGGGGTGGGAGCACAACAAGTGTCTCGTCCGAACTGCACCAAGCGGTGGCAAAAATCACTTTGCTTTTCGGGGGGGATCAAGGCGTCGAGTTGTCGTTCGACGCGGTAGGGGTCGGTGGAGTCGCACAGAAAAAGACGGTTGGAAATGCGAATGCAGTGGGTGTCGGCCACGATGCCGGGGATGGAGAAAAGATCTCCCAAAAGGAGGTTGGCGACTTTTCTGCCGATGCCGGGTAATGCCAGCAGAGCATCGCGATCGGCGGGGACTTTGCCTTGATACTCTTTGTCTAAAATTACGGCGGCGCTCTGCAGGTTTTTGGCTTTGGTTTTATATAAACCGCAGCTTTTTATAAAGGGTTCGATCTCGCTCGGTGTTGCTGCAGCCATGGTTTTTGCATCGGGGAAGGCGGCGAAAAGGGCAGGCGCGACGAGATTGACCCTTTTGTCGGTACATTGGGCAGACAGAACCGCCATGACGAGCAAGCGGAACGGGTCGCCGTCATATTGAAGCGCGCAGGCGGGATCGGGATAGCACTGTTCCAAAACGGATACAGCCGCAAGCGCACGTTTTTGCTTGTTCGGATACAGTTTTTTTGCGTACGGACATGGGGTGATTTTCTTTTTACTCGGTGTTTTTTCGGTATTTTTTGTTTCTTTCATAGTGCGTTATATATTTGTATTATTTTATTGTTTCATTTGTACGGCACGATTATACCATAAAAAAACGGTTTTCGCAAGGGATTGCAAAATGCTTGCGCTTCTGCTATACTTTTTGTAACAGATGCGGTGAGGAGTGTGGGCATGAAGAAATTTTTTGATCGCGAGAAAATTGAATATTTTGCTACCCTGCCGTGGTGTGAAGCGTATATAAAAAACTCGAATAAATGGCAAAGAGAGTCCGCAGGTAGGGAAGTTTTTGGCGTGACGGTGTTTTTGTTGCCTTATTTTATTGCCGAAGAGGGTGGAAAAAGAAATATTTCGCTTTATGCCGTCTCGGAAGATTATCACATGTATTTTTCACAACTTTTTGCGAGGGCACAAAACCAAATACAGGGAGAAATTTTGGGTTTTTGCGACAATTCGCCGTTGGATGACAGAAAAATGGCACTCGATGGCGGGCTGGGGGTGCTGGGAAAGAACGGTTTAGTGATCAACGAAAAATACGGTTCATTCGTTTTTATCGGCGCTTTTGTGCATTTGTCACCCGTTGCGGTTTCTGTTGCGGTGGAGCATAAAAATTGTTTGGGGTGTGAAAAATGTAAAAAGGCATGTCCCGCAGGGTGCGTTGGCGGTTCTTTTGACGGCTGTCTTTCGGGTTTAACTCAAAAAAAGAAACGGGATGAACGCGAGAACGCCATGCTTTTGAAGGGAAAGCTGATCTGGGGCTGTGATATTTGTCAAGAGGTTTGCCCCATGAATCAAAGAGTAAGTGAAACACCGCTTGATTTTTTCAGAAAAAATCGCATTGAAAAACTGACCTTGGATATTTTGGATGATTTGGTTGCGAAAGATAAGCTCAAAACTCGTGCTTTTGGATGGCGGGGAGAGGGGCTTTTGCGGGAAAATCTTGCGATTTTTGAGGAAGAAAAAAAGATTTTTTAAATAGATGAAAAAAATATGCAGAATCTTCTTGACAAATCCAAAAGAATGTGATACGATAGTCGAGCGCAAAAACGCATGACTCATTAGCTCAGAAGGTAGAGCACATGACTTTTAATCATGGTGTCCGGAGTTCGACTCTCCGATGGGTCACCAAAAAAACCTCTTTTGTCCATGGACAAAAGAGGTTTTTGTTTTGTTTTGTGTGTGAAAATTTAACAGGAGCAAAACGATTGCTTTCTTAGTTATTTATTTGTTTTTAAGTTTTGGGAGAAGTATGAGCACTTGAAAGTCGTTTTCGCCGAACAGATACATATATCCGTCGATATAAACGCCGCGTTTGTTTTGGTTGTCGCCCTGCAGGGAGACATTGAGCCATTCTACCAGATTGTATCCATCGAAATGCAATAGAATATACCGCTCGCTTTCATGGTGGTTATAATCGGTGACGCCGAGACCGAGCAGACGGTTTTCGCGGTCGATATAGTAGGATTTGTAGTCGGTTGAATAGCTTGCGCCGTTGTAGGTGTATTGGCAGAAGCCTTCCACGCCGTTTTCGGTTTCGGTATAGATTTCGGCTTTAAAGGTGCTCCAGTTGCTTTGTCCGATGCCGAGGAGGTAACCGTCGGCAAAGTTTACAAGCGAGGTGGAGAAGCCTTCGATGGTGCCCGTGTCTTTGTAGGTGATGTTTTCAAGATCCGAAAGATCAAAGAAGAAAACGGGGTCGGACATTTCAATAGAGGTGCATATATATGCGGTGTTTTTGTCAAAACGAACCGATTGTACTTCTTCGCGCGGGGGAGCAAAATCTTCGACTTTCGCAACCACAGCAAAGGTTTTTAGATCGATGCAGTAAAGACTTGCATTGGAATTGCCTGTGGCGGTGATGAGGATGTCGGCGGAAACCGACCCGTTGCCGTAGTAGGAGGATTCATAAATCTGTGTGGCGTTGGTGGTGGTGACAACGCGGAGAATGTTTTCGTATTCATCCATGCTCCATTGGTCTTTGACGTAGCCGCGGACGGTTGCCGAGCCCTTTTTTTCAAATTGATCGCCCCTGTAAGCAAGGCAGGAGACCTCGGTCATGGCGTTGCGGATTTTTGTGTCACCGTCCTCCTTGACATCGGAAAAAACGTGGGTCAGGAACAAATGATCCTTGGAAACGTAAACGTCCTCGGAATAGGAAAGGTAGGCGGCGCTTCCCTCGGGTTTCAGGGTGTTTTCATCCAGCTTGATGACCACGGTATAGCGGGTACTGAGAACGGTTTCGGGGAGGGTGATGCCGTCGGATGGGATGCTTTCAAAGCCGTTTCCCGTGTTGATTTGAGGTAAAAAGGTGGTTTCGTCATCGAAATCAATGGTTTGCTTTTCAAAAACAAATTCGGTGAGTAAAAGGAGTTTTCCTTCGGTGACACGAGAGGAGATATAGTTACCCGTGATCTCAAAGCGGTTTTTTTCGCGGATGTTTGTAGGGTCGGTGACGTCTAAAGCGACGATGCTGACCAAAACCTGTTTGTCATTTGAATAATATTGAGTGACAACGGTGGCGGTTTTGCAGTCTTGGGATAGATAAAATGCCCATTTTTCGGTATAATTGTTTTGGTTGCCCGAAAGGTTGAAATGTCCAAGCTCAGCCGAGTCCATGCCGGCGATAGAGAAGATACGGAGGGTGAATTTATCGAGATAGTAGATATATTTGTCGCTTCGTTTGATACGGTCGGCTTCGATCACGCCCTCGACCTGATTGTCGGTGGTCTCTTGGTAGGATTCGCTGTTTTCGGGGTCGGGATCGGTAGGGAAGTTTCCGCCTGCGGCACCACCGTTGAGCATATCGTTATCATCGGCTTCGGGCGCGTAGATAATACCGTCGCTGCCTTCGGTTTTTGTGTCTGTAATATACGAAATGCCCGCGGAAAGTTCTGTCGCCAATTTTTCAAAGCGGTTGTTATATTTGGGTTTTTCCCAGGTTAAAATATTTAATTTTTGTATAACGCCGTAATACGCGCTGTTGGCATAGCGGGAAACGTCGGGCGGTGTGTTGTTGTAGGGGGTAAAAAGCCAAGCGGTGCAGAGAATAAATGCAAGGCAGGCACAGGCGGCGATGGCGGAAAGCGCCATGCGTTTGCGCTTTTTTTGTTTGGTTTTATCAACGGGAGCGGCCTCGCTGACATATTTTTCATCGACAAGATTTAAGGTGTTAAACCACTTGTTTTTCATACAGATAAACCTTCTTTCTCAAGAAATTCTTTGAATCCGATGCGTGTGCGGTGCAGGATGACGCTGACATATGATTCGGTCAGCTGCATGGACGAAGCGATTTCTCCTACCGAACAGGCATACCAGTAGCGGCGCAAAAAGATGATGCGGGTTTGTTTGTTAAGGCTTGCCAAAAAGGTGTTGATGAGATCCTTCAGGACAACCTCGTCTTCAATAGGAGCGCTGCCGCTTGGGATACATTCTGCATATTCGTCCATCACTGCTTCAACATGCGCATTGCGCTTTTGTGCGTGGTTGTAGCCATAGCGGTCAATGGCGAGACGGCGGGTGATACAGCCAAAAAAGTGACGAAGTTTTTCGGGTTTTTGGGGTGGAATGGCTTTCCAAGCGTTGTGCCAGGTATCATTGACACATTCTGCGCTGTCTTCCGCCGAGTCAAGAATATTTTGGGCGATGGTGCGGCAGTAATGGCCGTATTTTTCATCGGATACGCGAATAGCCGTTTCGTCGCGGTTCCAATACAGCTCTATGATTTTGTGGTCATCCATCCTAACGCCTCCTTATATGGCAATGAAAGCTTTCACCTTAATAGACGAAAAATAAAACCAAAATCTTACAAAGATGTGTTTTTTAAAATTGTACCACGGAATTTATTTGGAATCAACCAAGGGAAAATGTTTTCTTTTGGGTGATTGGACTTGCTTTTTTTATAAAATGTGCTATTATATAGGGTGATATCGAAAAAATAAGGAAACACGATGATTATTTCGTGTGCTGAAATTAGGTAGAGGTATAAATGGAAAAAAGATTTGTGTATGCGGATAATGCCGCAACAACCAAAATGTCTGAGTCGGTGCTGGCCGCCATGATGCCGTATATGACGAATGTATACGGAAATCCGTCTTCAGGGCTCTATTCTTTGGGAAGAGAAGCCAAAGCTGCGCTTGAGGGCGCGCGAGCCTTGATTGCAAAGTGTTTGGGCGCGGATCCCGAGGAAATATATTTCACTTCAGGCGGCAGCGAGGCCGATAACTGGGCGATTCGCGGTATTGCAGAGGCGTACGCCAAAAAAGGCGATCATATTATTACCACCGTTATTGAGCATCCTGCTGTTTTACGCACCGTGGAAGACTTGGAAAAGCACGGGAAGAGAGTAACGAAGCTGTCGGTGGATGCCGATGGAAAGGTTTCTCCCGCGGAATTGAAGAATGCGTTGGTGGACGGAACGGTTTTAACCGCTGTCATGTTTGCAAACAATGAGATTGGTACCATCCAACCT
This sequence comes from Eubacteriales bacterium, assembly GCA_045536965.1. GTDB lineage: Bacteria > Bacillota > Clostridia > Oscillospirales > SIG627 > UBA5448. Next base: position 114,605 of record JAZSON010000012.1, on the reverse strand, counting down.
ATTCGGGAGCTTTGTGAGATTGCTCACCAAAACGGATCGCTCTTTTTCACCGATGCCGTGCAGGCTGTCGGACATGTAGATATAGACGTACATGCGTTGGGAGTGGACCTTTTGTCGCTTTCGGGACACAAGCTCCATGGACCAAAGGGCATTGGTGCCTTGTATATTAAGAAGGGTACCCGCATTGCCCCTTTGATCAGTGGCGGCGGACAGGAAAAAAGGAAGCGTTCGGGCACGGAAAATGTGGCGGCTGCAGTCGGTCTTGCCAAGGCGCTGGAAGAAATGTGCAGTGAAGAAGGCAGAAAAAAAAGAGAAGAGGTTCGTGCTTTGCGTGACAGCTTGGCCGAAAAGCTTCTTGCACTCCCCCACACAAAACTCAATGGACACCCTGTTGACAGATTGCCCGGCAACCTTAACATTTCCTGCGAATTTGTAGAGGGCGAGTCATTGATTGCGTGGCTGGATATTATGGGGATTTGCGCTTCGACCGGTTCAGCGTGTTCCACGGCATCGCTTGATCCGTCGCACGTTTTGCTGGCCATTGGTCTGCCCCACGAAATTGCCCATGGTTCTTTGCGTTTGACATTAGATGTGGACAACACCGCGGAGGATGTGGCGTATATTGCCGATGCTGTATCGCAGGTTTTGGCAAAGTTGCGCGCCATGTCACCCCTTTATAACCGCATGTAAGGATTGGAAAGGAAGTATAAAACTATGTATACAGAAAAGGTTATGGATCATTTTACCAACCCCCGCAACGTCGGCGTTATGGAGAATGCCGATGCTGTCGGTGAGGTCGGAAACGCCAAATGCGGTGATATTATGCGCATTTATTTGAAAATTGATAACGATGTCATCACCGATATCAAGTTTCAGACATTCGGCTGCTGCGCCGCTATTGCTACTTCGTCGGTCTCGACCGAGATGATCAAGGGTAAAAGCATTGCCGAAGCATTGCAGGTCACCAATAAAATGGTGGTGGATGAATTGGGCGGCCTCCCCCCTGCAAAGATCCACTGTTCTGTTCTTGCCGAAGAGGCGGTCAAGCAGGCGATTGCCGATTATTATAACAAAATCGGGCGTCCGATTGATTTTGAGATCGGTTGCAGCGGCTGTTGTGACAGTTGCGGCAAACACGACTGATGGCAGAAAAGGTATTGCTTGGTTTATCCGGCGGCGTTGATAGCGCTGTTGCGGCACATTTGTTGCAGGAAGCCGGATATGAAGTGACAGGAGCGTTTTTCTCGTTTTTCCCGGAGGCTGATCCATCGGGCGCGCGAGATGTGGCGGCACAGCTTGGTATTTCTTTGGTGGAAGAAGAGCACATTGGTCGCTTTCACGATTGTGTGATTTCCGATTTTATTGAGAATTACAAAGCCGGAAAAACCCCCAATCCCTGCGCGCGGTGCAACCGCACTGTAAAAATTGAGGTGCTTTATCGCGCGGCGGAAAAATACGGTATTCCCCGTATTGCTACGGGACATTATGCTCGCGTTACCTGTGATAACGGTCGTTTTGGCATTTGCGAGGGAGTGGATAAGGGTAAGGATCAGAGTTATTTTCTCTGGCAGTTGTCTCAAGAACAGCTTTCGCGACTGCTTCTGCCGCTTGGCGGATACATGAAAAAGGATTTAAAGGCCTTTGCCGAAAAAGAAGGCTATGTTTGCGCCAAAAAGAAAGAAAGTCAGGAGATCTGCTTTATTCCCAATGACGATTACGTCGCATTTTTAGAGCAAAACGCTGATTTTCCCGCCGAATCGGTTTGGAAAACGGGACGATTTGTGGATGTCAAAGGGCGAGAAATCGGGCGGCACAAAGGAATTGTGCGGTATACCGTGGGTCAACGGCGCGGTTTGGGCGTTGCCATGGGAGAGCGTTGTTTTGTGCAATCGATTGATCCTGTAAGCGGGGATATCGTGCTTGCAACCGAGTCGCCGTTGAGAACAGCTTTTGATATTGATTCTCCCATGTTTCTTTCGATGGCGCCTCAAACGGGTGAATTGATTTGCCATGTGCGTACACGTTATCGCGCAAAGCCTGTGGAATGCAGGGTGAATATCCAAAAAGACGGCGCATTTGTGGAAACTGCCGAGCCGACATTGGTTTGTCCCGGACAATCGGCGGTGTTTTACGATGGTGAAGCGGTATTATTCGGCGGTGTTTGTCGCTGAAAAGACCATTGTCGAACGCCGACGAACAAAGATTGTTCAATTTGTAGAAAAAACAAAACAAGAATTGTGCTAATTGCACAATTCTTGTTTTGTGTATGGGGAGGAAATGAGGGTGAAAAAAGGGCGTTTTTGGAAGAAATTATAAAGTTTCATATCATAAAAATAAAAATATAAAATATGCAATAATATGTAATGATTGAAAAAACATCCACCATTGATGATGTAAAAATAGGCTATATTATCATGGTTTTTTAAAATTTTAACGGATTGTGAATTTTTGAAGATTAACAATTCATAATGTAATTGTGCAAAATAACGAAAATTGTATTTTGCCTATCTGCACGAGGGGGAATGCGGCAAAAGAGGCGGTCGGTTGCGGGAAAAAGCAAAAATCCCCGAAAAAACATATCATTCTCGGTCTTGACAAGAAAGCGGGGCTTGTGGTAGTATATAATATGCTTGACAATGGGCGTTTTAGCCGCCCTTTGCGGCAAAAGTACTTATTTATACATATGTTTTGACTGTGGCCCGCAAAAGAATGGGCGAACAGTTGATTCTTAGGAGGATTGGCATGAAACACACTTTTCTGCGGCGCTTGCTTTCGGCGTTATTGGCTTTGGTAACGGTCATAACGTCTGTGGGTATGATTGCGCTGGCGGAGTCCGATGAGGAGTCATCTATTGCACAGCAGCGCCTTCAGGAAATGAAAGACTTGATGGCAGCTACTATGTATGCTGACTATCTGGCGAAATATGATGCTCTCGGTGTAAAACCCGGGACCGATTCGGTGCGCTTGGAGGGCGAAAACTATCTTCCCTCCGATACAACTGCAAAAATTGAGCAATATACGGTGGATGGTGATACCGGTTTGCTTGTGCCCGACAGCGGCAAAGTTACCTGGAAGTTCTCCATTAAAAATGCCGGATATTACAATGTCGTTATTCAGTACTATCCAATCCACACCAAGTATAAGACGGCTGCCAATGGCCTTTACATCGAAGGTCGCTATGTTAAAGACGGAAACTCGTATGTTTTGGTCGATGCGCTCGGCAACAAAATTTATTACCGTGATTCCGAATTGTTCTTGACGCCTTTTGTGATCGAAGAAAAGGATGCAAGCGGAAACGTTATTTATAAAAATAAGGAAACCGGCGCCGTCATTGACGATGTTTCTTCCTATATTCCTTATAAGATCGACGATGTTTTGCAAACCGTTCACTTCGATTATGCCGACTATACCATTTTGACGGTCAAAGAAGACATTTATGCTGTGGCTTCTTTGACCGCTGCGCGTGATGGCAATGGCAACATCATTTATTTAAATAAGAGCGGCAAACAGGTTACCGATCTCTCGGGATACAGTGATTCCGGCGAGACGCTTTTTGGCGTGCCTGTCTTGGTGAATGCCGCGGGTGCTAAATTGACTGCCAAACCCGTGCATCAAACCGATAGCGCCGGCGCTTATATTTATCGCTATGCCGATAGCGGCGAGCGTATTGCCGACACCACCGGTTTTGCCGAATACAAAGTAGGCAACCAAACCGCCGTGGATGAATATGGTTTTAAGAAGCTGAAAAAACAGGTCAATGTTGTAGCGGTTCCCTCGCTCGTACATAAGATCGATGCTGACGGCAAGAAAGTATATTTGGATGTTGACGGCAACGAAACTGCTGATACAACGGGTTACCGTCCCGTAACCGGCAAAAACGACAGCCAAGGCAACAGCATTCTTTTCCATGAGGTTGAAAGACTCACTCCCTACGTTCTTCCCGTCGAGGACAGCAAGGGCAATATTATATATGAAACAGACGGTAAGTCCGGTTCGACGCAGGATGTTACCGGTTTCAAACCCTACATCGATAAAGACGGCAATGCCGTTGTCGACGATTTTGGCAACCAGAAGCTCATCTCTGCCGATGGCAAAACCGTAGCTACCCCCCGTTTGGCCGTTTCGAAAACAAAAGACGGCAAAGATATTTATCTCAACGACAAGGGCGAACAGGTTATCGATACCCAAGGTTACAGTGTGGCTTACGGCGAAGAAATCGGTAAGTCTTCCACGATCGAACGTGCCATTCTGATTGACGGTTCTTATCCGTTCAAAGAATCCCGCTATGTCGCTATGCAAGCCAAATGGCAGGATGACTACATCTATAACACCGAGGACAGCCGTGGATTTGATACCGATAAATACGGCAACGAACTCCGTCCCACCAAATACGAAACACCCGAGTGGATGACCACCGTGGCCATTGACTCTACGGGTTATTACTTGGATCCCTTTAAGTTCTACCTGACCGAAGGTGAGCACACCATCACTTTCCAAGAAGTGACCGAGCCTGTTGTTATCGGTTCGTTGGTCATTGAATATGTTGAGACTCCCGCTTCCTACAAAGAATATTTGAAGGAAATTGAAAAAACTTACCAGGTGAGTGTCAAAGACAGACTGCAAGGCGTTGAGAATATCCGCATCGACGCTGAGAAGCCTATCGCGACTTCCGGTCAAATCCTTTACGCTTTGAGCGATCGTTCTTCTTCTGCTACCGATCCTCAAGACTCCTCTTTGCAGATGCTCAATACCATCGGCGGTGAAAAGTGGGTTAGCGTCGGTGACTGGATCCAATGGGAGGTTGACATTCCCAAGGATGGTTGGTATAGCATTGTTCCCCGTTCCAAGCAAAACATTTATGAGGGTGTTTACACTTCTCGTGAACTTCGCATAGACGGTGAAGTACCCTTTGCCGAAGCATCTTCCTTGCGTTTTAATTACAGCGATTCTTTCCGCACGGATCCCTTAAACGATGGTACCACCGATTTCATGTTCTACATGACAGCAGGCAAACACACCGTTGAATTGCGTGTTGTGCTTGGTGATATGGCAGAAATTCTCCGTACCGTTGACAATGTTGTGGCCGAAGTTAACAAGATCTATATGAAGATATTGATGTTGACCGGTCCCGATCCCGATGAATACCGCGACTACAAATTTGCATCTCAGCTTCCCGATGTGTTGATCAACATGAAGAAGCAGGCCGACACATTGCAGGCTGTGTACGATAAGTTGGAACAAATCACCGGTGCTGCCGGTTCTCACTCGGTTACTTTGAGTAAAGTACAGTACTTGCTCGAACGTATGTATAAGAATGAGGACGTTATTGCGGCCAACTTCTCGACTTTGAAAGACTATAACTCCACTTTGGGTACATGGATTTCGGATACCTCCAACCAGCCTTTGGAAATTGACTATATTGAATTTGTTCCCGTAGGCAACGAGCTTCCCGTAGCTGAGGGCGGATTCTTTGATAGCTTTGTCCATGAAATCAAGTCCTTTATCGCAAGCTTCTTTACCAACTACAACGATTTGGGTGCAAAAGAACTTGAAGGTGGCGAACAGTACGAAAATATCACTGTTTGGATTTCTACCGGACGTGATCAGGCGCAAATCATCCGCAGCATGATTCAAGATGATTTCACCACCCAGAACCAAATTGCTGTTAATCTGGAATTGGTTGCAGCGGGCGCTTTGTTGCCTTCGACTTTGGCAGGTATCGGCCCCGATGTTGCTTTGAGCATTGCTTCGGGTACCATCATCAACTATGCCATTCGAAGCGCAGTTCTCCCAGTTACAAAGTTGTCGGAATTTGACGAGGTTTGTGATCGTTTCCATGCAACAGCCATGGTGCCCCTTTCCTTGTACAATGAAACTTACGCTCTGCCTGAAACCCAGTTGTTCAACATGATTTTCTACCGCAGAGACGTATTTGCCGAACTCAACCTAGAGGTTCCCGAAACATGGGAAGATTTGTATGACATTATCCCCGTGTTCGAAAATAACTATTTGGATATGGGCTTTGCACACAGTTACACCTTGTTTATGTATCAGCAGGACGAGGAATTGTACAAAGGTGAAGTGAAGTTGAGTGATGAGGTTGTAAAAGCATTGGAAGACAATGGCTTTACCGCTGATGACATTCACTTGACATCCGGTATGCGCATTAACCTTGACAGCAACGTTGCTTTGGCAAGCTGGAAGCGGATGTGCGAAATGTTTACCATGTACGGTTTCCCTGTTACCTTCAACTTTGCAAACCGTTTCAAGACCGGTGAAATGCCCCTTGCTTTGACATCTTACAGCGCTTACGGTCAGTTGACCATTTTCGCTCCTGAAATTCGCGGACTTTGGGAATTCACTTTGGTTCCCGGTACCAAAAACGAAGAAACAGGCGAACTGAACCGCGATATTCAATCGTCGGTTACAGGCGTTATGATGATGAAGGGCGCTGCCGATCATGATAGAGTCGAAGCTGCTTGGACATTTATGAAGTGGTGGACCGATACCGATGCGCAGGCACGTTACGGTAATGAATTGCTTGCATTGCTCGGCGCTTCGGGCCGTCACGATACAGCAAACCTTGAAGCTTTGGGCCGTCAGCCGTGGCCTGCCGCCGACTATAACAGTCTCCGCGAGCAGTTCAACCATCTTGCTGCTACCCCCGAACTTCCCGGTGGATATATTTTGGCACGTTATACCAACTTTGCATTCTTGGCTGCTTATAATGATAATGAGGTTCCGACCGATGCATTATTAAGCTATATCGATGCAATCAACAATGAACTTTCCAGAAAACGCGAAGAATTTGATTTGCCGACGATGGAAATGTTTGCTGACATTGAGGATCTTGAATATCTGCCGTATAACGTCAAGCAGGACGTAGAGGATTATAAAAATGGCGGAACCGGGCTTCCTTCTGATAAAGAGTCGGATGTTGAAGAGGACGCCAATCAATCGCAAGATACGGAATAACAGAATTTCGGACTATTTTTCCCCGCTCGTAAGAGTGGGCGGGGAAAAATAGCAAAATGTCGCTTGAGTGCCGGGAAAACACCCGGAATAACCGTTGAGGAGAGGATTTCTTATGTCGGAAAAAGCAGCTGCTGTTGCAAAAAAACCGGTAGCAAAGAAAAGAATGAACAAAGCTCAATATACATGGAGTGAAATGAAGAAAAACTGGGTTGCCTATTTGATGGTAGGCCCCTTCTTCCTGCTTTTCTTTACTTTCACCGTAATTCCCGTTGCTTTGTCCATGATTTTGAGTTTCACTACGTTTAATATGTTGGAATGGCCGGTATATATCGGTCTGAAAAACTATGTCCGTCTTCTTTTGGAGGATGATATTTTCATTCTTGCCGTAAAGAATACGCTGGTTTTTGCATCGATTACCGGACCTGTGTCCTATTTGATGTCTTTGATGTTTGCATGGTTTATCAACGAATTGACCCCGAAGGTTCGTGCGGTTGTTACATTGATTTTCTATGCGCCGAGTATTTCGGGTAACGTTTACATGATTTGGACCGTTTTGTTCTCGGGTGACCAATATGGTTACATCAACAGTATTTTGTTGAAGTTAAACATGATCACCAACCCGATCCAATTCTTGACCGATACCAGTTACATCATGCCGATCGTTATTGCTGTTGCATTGTGGACCAGTTTGGGTACATCCTTCTTGTCCTTTATTGCAGGTTTCCAGACGGTTGACAGAAGTTTGTATGAAGCTGCTGCCGTGGACGGTGTTAAAAACCGTTGGCAGGAACTTTGGTATGTTACCCTCCCCTACATGAAACCGCAGATGATGTTCGGTGCTATTTTGGCTATTACCGGATCGTTCGGTTTCGGTGCGGTTATCACAGCTATGGTTGGTTTCCCCAGCCCCGATTACTGCGCACATACGATCATGCACCATCTTGAAGACTACGGCGGTGAACGTTTTGAGATGGGTTACGCTTCCGCAATTGCCACCATCTTGTTCTTTATGATGATCGGCGCGAACGTGATTGTTCGAAAACTACTGGCGAAGGTGGGTAAATAATATGGCAAAGTTGCGAATCAGAAAATCTAACCATGCTATGAACCGCTCCCTCGGCGGTGATATCGGCATCAATACAATCTTGTTTATTTTCGGTGCATTCATGTTCCTTCCGATGGTTTACACTATTTGTCAGTCTCTTAAACCCTTGGATGAACTTTGGATGTTCCCCCCGCGCTTTTTCGTGCGCAACCCCACGTTCCGTAACTTTACGCAGTTGTTCCGTTTGATGGGCACCTCGTGGGTTCCTTTTTCCCGTTACATTTTTAATACTGCGTTTATTTCAATCGTGGGTACATTCGGAAACGTTATGCTTTCTTCGCTTGCTGCTTATGCTTTGGCGAAGATCAAGTTCCCCGGACGCGTCTTCTTGTTCAACATCATAGTTTACTCTTTGATGTTCCATTCCACGGTTACCGCGTTGACCAACTTCATTATTATCTCTGCTTTGGGTTGGATGGATACATATCTTGCCATCATCGTTCCCGCATTCTGTACCACAATGGGTCTTTACCTGATGAAGCAGTTCATGGAAACCAGTGTTCCCGACACCGTTTTGGAATCTGCTCGCTTGGATGGTGCATCAGAAATGCGCATCCTCTGGACCATTGCTATGCCGATGGTTAAGCCCGCTTGGTTGACCTTGATCATTTTTGCATTCAAAGATTTGTGGAATAGCGGAACTTCGACCTATATTTACAGTGAACAACTTAAAACATTCAACTATGCGATTAACCAGCTTGTAACCGGTAGTATTTCGCGTGCAGGCGTTTCGGGTGCGGCGATGGTTATTATGATGATCGTCCCGATTGCCGTTTTCGTTATTTCGCAAAGTAATGTTATCGAAACCATGTCCACATCCGGTATGAAAGACTAAAGAAGGAGGAATACATAATGAAGCGATTTTGGATTGCCCTCAGCTGTGTTCTTCTTTTGGCGGTTGTGATTGCGCCGGCTGTTGGTGCCGCAGTTCCCTATGCGACCTATACCTATGATATTGATGGTAATATGGTCGATTCTCCCCATGCCTATGTTCCTTATGAGATCGTCAATTCGACGGTGATGAATCTTGAAACACCCTTAAACAACGTGAAGGATATGGTGGTAGACGATGAAGGCATGCTTTACCTTGCCGATTCGGGGAATGACCGTATTGTTATTCTCAACCCCGACTATTCGCTCGCCGGAGTGATTTATGCCTTCGTAAACGATCAAGGTGTTCCTGATAATCTCGATACCCCTTCCGGTATTTTCGTCAATGAAACGGAAATTTTTGTTGCCGATACCGATAATAACCGTATCGCCATTTTCAGTCGTTATCCCAATGAGCTTGGTGAGTACACATTCCGTCGTATTGTAGACGAACCCGAAAGCGATGTTTTCCCCGAAGGTCACGTTTACAAACCGGTTGCTCTGGTTGTTGATAATGCCGGCCGTATTTACGTTATTTCTTCGACAACCCACTACGGTGTTATTTCGATGAACTCCGATGGTAAATTCAACGGTTTCTTGGGTGCACAGAAGACCGCTCCCAGTTTGTGGGATATTTTCTGGCGTAACTTCCAAACAGCCGAACAGCGTCGTCGTTCGGTCAGTTATGTACCGACCGAGTACAACAACATTTCGATTGACGACAGCGGTTTCGTATATGTAACCACCTCTACGATCGACAAACTGGATCAACAATCGTCGATTGAGGACAAGTCCAGCACCTATGCTCCTGTAAAAAAACTCAATCCCGAGGGCGAGGACGTTATGCTGAGAACCGGCTTCTTCGCGCCGCACGGTGAAGTCAATGTTTTGTTCACCGATGTTGAAGGAGATGCTATCGTCGAAGCCTCCACCATCGTGGATGTTGCGCTCGGACAGAATGGTACTTGGAGTATAGCTGACCAACTCAGAGGTAAAATTTATACTTATGATGAGCAAGGCAATTTGCTGTATGTTTTCGGTGATAAAACGCAGGCTGCATTGCTCGGTGGTATTGATACCATCATTACCATGGTCTACAATCAAACCGATTTGTTGGTTTATGACAAAACGGTTGAAGCCTTTACGGTTTATAAGCGCACAGAGTATGGCGATTTGATCGCGGCAGCTCTTCAAAACCAGCGTGACCGTAATTACAGCGAAGCAGTTACTTATTGGCGCAAAATTTTGCAAAGCAACTCAAACTTTGACCAGGCATACGTTGGTATCGGCGACAGCTTGTACCGTGCAGGTAAGTATGAAGAAGCTATGGAACAGTACAAGTTCGCACATGCGATCGATGATTATTCCGAAGCTTTCCGCAATGTACGAAAAGTTTGGCTTGAATCTTATATCATTTTAGTGCCGATCGTACTGATTGTATTTTTCGTTCTTCTTTCCAAACTGTTTAAGTATGCCGCGAAGGTTAACTTGGCAGGACAGGTTTCCAAGGAACACCGCACCTGGAAAGAAGCAACCTTCTATGCATTCCATGTTATGATGCATCCGTTTGACGGATTTTGGGATTTGAAGCACGAAAAACGCGGTAATCTTTGCGGTGCTTTCACCATCATCGGTTTGACACTGATTGCGATGGTCTACAAATCCATTGGTAACGCGTACATTTTCGATCCCGAAAACAAAGGCGCCAGCATCATCGGAACGGTTTTGGCTGTTCTCGTGCCCTTCTTGCTGTGGGCAGTTGCGAACTGGTGTTTGACCACTTTGTTTGATGGCGAAGGCAGTTTCCGCGATATCGTAATCGCAACCGGCTATGCGTTGATGCCTCTTCCCTTGTTTATCATCCCGACGACTATGATCACCAACGTCCTTACCTTGGACGAAAGTGCCATCGTTTCCCTGCTTTACTCGTTGGGTTATATTTGGTGCGGATTTTTGATTTTCTTTGGCGCGATGGTGACACACGATTATTCGATGTCTAAAAACATTTTGACATCGCTGGGCACTCTGCTCGGTATTGCGCTGATCATGTTTATCTGCATTCTGTTCACCGGGTTGTTGGCAAAGGTCTTCTCTTTTGTGTACAACTTGGTCGTGGAATTGGCTATACGAATGTAACGCTAAATGGAATTGGAGAGTATGCAAATGAAATGTAAAAAGCTGTTGGCTTGCCTGCTGGCTGTTTCAATGGTATTCAGTTTGCTCCTTCCCACCTCCCTCTTTTCTGCTTTTGCCGAAGAGGTTGGAGAGGAAGAAGAAGCCACCATTGATTATATGGTCCAGAAATATGGAAGTGCCGAAGAAAAGCTTGCAACCATGACGCTTTTCTATGAGACAGAGTCTTACCGTTTGTACGGCGATTCTTTCTCGGGTGAAGTTGCGTTAAAAGATTGCAAGACGGGGGATGTGCTGTTTACAAACCCCTACGATGTGGCATTTTCCACGGCAACCAAATCTCAAAAAGAAGACCTTCTTTCTCAGTTGAAGGTCACATATACAAAAATCACGACTGCTGAACAGACAGTCATGAACAGTTATACCCATGCGGCGTTGCTTGGTCAGATTTCTGTCAAAGCGATTCGTGGCGGTATTCGCGTCGAGTATACCATCGGCCAAACTTCAAAGCGTAAAATCGTTCCCCGTTGGATCGAAAAGTCGCGTTTTGAAGAGCTGATTCTCAGTAAATTCCAAGATACCGACGATCGCGAAATGAAAAAAGCGCTCAATAAGATTACCAGTTTCTATACCGAGTATTCTTATGAGAAGTCGACCAGCCAAGTGCAGTGGGCGAACTGGCAACAGGATTTCCCCTTTTTGACGGGAAACACCGAAGCATCTTTGTATGTTTTGGCGGGCGATGCCGTTGATAACGATTTGACTCAAATCGAAACCTATCTGCGCATGTATACCGACTACTCTTTGGATGATATGCTCCGTGACCATGAGGAGACCAAATTTGAAGAGTCGGTGGATGAATCTCCCCCTGTTTTCAAAATTTCTTTGGAATATTATGTAGAAGAAGGCGGTTTGCGTGTACGTCTTCCCGCGAATGCTATTCGCTATGACACCGAGGTTTACTTCTTGGACAACATCACCGTTCTTCCCTATATGGGTTGCGGCGGCGGCACAAGTGCATTCGAGAGCTATACTTCCGAAGGCATTTACGAGATCAACAATTCTCAGGATGGATACACCTTAATTCCCGACGGTTCGGGTACGCTTGTCCGTTTCGAAGCCACTTCGATCAACGGCAACAAAATTTCCTCCTCTCTCTTTGGTATTGACAATGTGTTTTACAAAATCGATACTAAGATCCAGTACGATTGGAGATTCCCCGTATTTGGTGTTGCGCAAACAACCACCAATGAGAATGTTTACTACAAATTCGATACCGCTTTGACCGAGGTGGTCAAGTGTGATCATCCCTCGCTTGATTTTGATTATGCAGTAAACTGCGGCGACGGACGCATTTTGCTTCTCAAAGCCGTGACCAACGAACAATCCGGCGCTGTCAGCTATGTGGCGGTTGCTGATCTTCACAGTTATGAAGTGAAAACCGTTGTTTCCGGTGCGGGTAGTGAAACGGCCGAAGGTGATAATGCCGACAATGCAACATCGGATGATGAAAGCACCGATTCCACTGTACAAACCCAGACCCAGATCAAATATCTGAAAAATCCCACAGCTTTCTATGAAACAGCCACGAATCTTTTCTTGAACGACGAAGAGGAAATTGTTGTTTTTGACAAGTCTTTCAAGTATGTCGGCAGCCTTTCCAAGTCCTTTGACAATACACTTGCCGACGTAACCGATACAATCGGTTCTGTAAAGGGTGTGGCTGCTTCCGGTGGATACTACTTTGTTCACGATGGTCTCGGCAAACGCATTTTGGTATTCAATGCCGCGTTTGCATTTGTCGCCTCTATCGATGAAACATTTGACACCGAAGCCGACAAAACAGCCACCTTCAAATCGGTTGATGGCGTAAAGGTCAGCGACAATGTATTCATGATCTATGACGCAACTGCCGGAAAAGCATATTCTTTCGGTATTTCTTCTCGTTATTGGGTTGAAACTCTTCCTGTGAAGATTGCAAAACCCGAGGAAGAAAATGCCGATAAAGAGGAAGTCTCTGCAGCAAACGGCGAGGAAGAGGCCGATAAGCCGCTTCAAAACACCGATTTTGCTTGGGGTGTGCCCGAAGAATTCATTGGCATTACCAAGGTTGAAGAGCAATCTCAGACCAACAACAGTTCTGCTGCCTTTATCGCTGTGATCACCGAGGGCGAGGCCCTTTCCAAGTTGTGGTCAACTTCGGCCGGTAAGAGCCATACATACTGCACGGCTTATGCGCAGGTATTCCCCGCCCAGACAGATACCTATCCTTTGTCGGGTATGTCCGTTTCGGGATCGGCTTCTACCGAAACCGCTTCTACCAAACGCGCATACAAAGGCAACTTCACCTTTGTGTATAAAATGCTCAGCGGTGATCAAGCAAACTACGTTGGCATGGCTGTCGCTTATCGCGAATATCTGATTGCAACCGGTGTTTTGAAGAAATTGACCAGCGAGAGCCAAGATGCTGTTCTTTACATCGAGACTTTCGGTGCAATGGACATTTCCAAACGTGTGTTTGGTGTTCCTGTTGATGTCAAGACCTCTTTGACCACCTTTGAACAGGCGCAAACCATGTTGCAAGAGTTTAAGAAACTCGGCATTTCCAATATGGTGCTTCGTTATAAAGGCTGGATGAACGGCGGTATGGTCAGTACGGTTCCCGCAAAATTGGATGTAGAATCCGAGGTGGGCGGTGAAGATGGACTTGCTGCATTGCAACAGTACGCTGCAAGCAATGGCATCGAAGTATATCCCGACATGAACTTCTCCTATGTGCTCGAACAAGGATCCTTTGATGGTTTCTCTTCTGATGATGCCGCTCAGTCGATTGACGGAAGAACGGCTCTTCTGAAAACATATGATCCCGCAGCACAGACCTATCACAACCGTGGACCAATCCTCATTTCCTCCAATGTTATAGAAGGATATTTCCTGAACATTGTTGAAGACTATAAGGAAATGAATCTTACCTCCATCAGCGTCGGTACCATCGGTGCAATCCTCAACTCGGATCACAATGAAGATGCTCCCTTGAACCGCGAAGATTCCAAAGAAGCTGTTGTTCGTTTCTTGAAGACTGTGAAAGAAAACGGACTCAGTGTTATGGTGGAAAAAGGCAACTCCTACACACTCGGATATGCCAATCACATTTTGGATCTCTCGCTTGACAGCAGCAACAACACAAAAACTAACGAGTCGATTCCTTTCATAGGCATGGTGCTTCATGGGTATATCAATTTTGCAGGTGAAGCAATCAACCTTGCGGGTGATTATCGTTACAATCTGCTGAAAACCATTGAGAACGGCGCGGATATTTACTTTGTGCTTTCTTATGAGAATACGGCAGAACTCAAAAACTCACAGTTCAGTTCCTATTACTCGGTGGACTACAACACCTGGATGGGACGTGTAACCGATGGTTTGACCGAAGAAGGCGACGCCAGCAAGCTGAATACGGTTGAGGGTGTTTACAAGCATTTGAACAGTGCGCTCAAGCTTGTAAAAACAGCAACCATTGTAAAGCATGAATTTGTTGACGGTCAGTCTAAGTTGGTGCGCGTGACTTACGATAATGATGTTGTCTTCATTATCAACTATACAGATTCCGAAGTCGAAGTAGATGGCATCAAGGTTGCCGCTTACGATTTCGCTGTAAAATCTTAATGAGATTGCGAGGTGCTAAACGAAATGAATGCTGAAGTAAAAAACACAGTTTCCAAAACCGTTGCGGTCTCAAAAACCAAAAAAAGCAAGCCGAAGTCGCTCGATCGCCGCAAGGCGAGAGCGGGCTATGTCTTCGTTGCTCCCTTTTTGATCGTTTTCCTCCTTGTCTATGTTCCGATCGTTGTTGAATCTATCCAGTATAGTTTCAGTTACATCGTAACGAGAAACTCGGGTGGTTTCGATCTGGACTTTGTCGGATTTGATAACTACAGCGAAGCGCTGTTTGTTAACCCCGATTTCGTTCAAACCCTTACCTCGGGTATCAAGCAGTTGGTCATTGACATTCCTGCAATCGTTATCTTCTCTTTGTTCATGGCGGTAGTATTGAACCAGAAGATGGTTGGTCGTGCGGTTTTCCGTGCAATCTTCTTCATTCCGGTTATTCTTTCCACCGGTATCATCGAGCAGATCGACGTATCCAACGCTATGATGGAATCCATGGAATCCACCATTGATACCGGGGCATCCAGTTCGGCGGCTGAAATTATTTCGGTTGTCGACGTGCAATCACTGTTTGCCAATATGGCGGTAGGTACGGAACTTGTTGAATACGTTGTTGAGATTGTTAACAACATTTACAACATTGTTAACCGTTCCGGTGTACAGATGCTGATATTCCTTGCGGGTTTGCAGTCTATCTCTCCTGCGATTTACGAGTCTTGTACCGTGGAAGGTGCAACGGCATGGGAAACCTTCTGGAAGATTACTTTCCCGATGATCAGCCCGATGATTCTGGTTAACACCATTTATACGGTTATCGACTCCTTTACCTCGCAGAGCAACCAAGTTATGACGTTTATCGGTACGGTTTACGAGGATACCAAGAACCATTCTCGTGAAATCGCCACCGCTATGTCGTGGATGTACTTCCTCATTGTCATCCTGATTATTGCGGCCGTTTCCGCTCTGATATCCGCATACGTATTCTACCAGAGAAAAGATTGAGGAGGGAGGAGACAGTATGAATCGCAATGACAGTATGTCCGATCAGGAAAAGACCCTGAAGGGAAAAATGCAGAAAATTGATTTTCAAGACCGTTTGTCCAATGCGCAACGCTTGAAAATGCGCCTCCTTTCTTTCAATTTCTTTACGCATGTTGTTCTTATTATCTTCCGCTTGGTCTTTTTGATCGGTGTATCTTACATTATTTTGTATCCCTTTATCACCAAAATCGCTGGTTCGTTCATGAGTTCTCAGGACTTTACCGACGTTACGGTCAAATTGATCTCCAAGTACCCCACACTGGAACAGTACAGTGCAATCATCGATGAAAACCGCTATTTTGAAGCTTTTATCAACACTTTAACCCTTTCGACGTTTTGTGCCGTCATTCAGATGATGGTTTGTGCGTTCGTTGGTTACGGTTTTGCTAAATTCAAATTCCGCGGCAACTCGATTTTGTTCCTCTGCGTTGTTTTTACCATGATCGTACCGCATGATACCTTGCAGTTGTCCATGTTTATGAAGTTCAGATACTTCGACATCATGAATGTTTTGGGTATCTCCAGTTCTATCGCACAGAACTCGGTCGCCAATGAATATGGTATTGTTACCAGCGAAGCTTTGAGCGGTTTGCCGCAGTTGATGCAGGACGGTTTTGTCAACCTGTTGGATACCTATTGGCCGCTTGCCATCCTTTCCTTCGGTGGCATTGCCTTTAAGAACGGTTTGTACATTTTTATGATGCGTCAGTTCTTCAAGGGCGTACCCGATGAATTGGAAGAAGCTGCATATGTTGACGGTTCGGGCGTGTTCAAGACCTATATCCGCATCATTCTGCCCCTCTCGGTACCGATGATGGTGACGATTTTCCTCTTTGCCTTTGCATGGCAGTGGACGGATACTTTCTACACCAATTTGTTCTTCAATGAGAATGTTACATGGCTTTTGCCGAACATTATCAGTGTGCCCAAATCTCTGGGTATTGACCAGTCCTTCTCGGCATATAACCTCTATAAGTCGGCTGTCACCAACACCTGTGGTTTGTTGATCATTCTGCCGCTCATTCTGATCTACTCGTTTGCACAGCGTTACCTCATCCAAGGTATCGAGCGTTCGGGTATCGTTGGTTAATTTGACAGAACACAAACCTAATTCAAAACAACCAATTAGTGGCAAACCCTAAAAGACAAGAAAAAAGCTGTGCGGAAATTTCCGCACAGCTTTTTGATGTTTTGGTGTTGCAAAAATTTATTTTATTGTCGTAAAAATGCGGGGGGATTTTTATTTTCTCCTTGCATGAAGTCGGCGCAGAGCGCTTCTTTGAGGGAAGCCTCATTGACGGGATAGTATTTAAGTGCATAATGGAGAAGATAGCGGAAAGCATCAAGCTGGGATATTTGTTGTAAATGTCTTTTATCCAAAGCGTGAATCTCATTCCACAGACCTTCCCAAAAACGGAAAGGGGAGTCCATAACGGGGGTGAGGTACCAAAGGGTGTGTATAAAGCGGCCGCTTTCAAAATATCGCTCGAGCAGTTCGGCAATATGAGAAAGTTTTTGTAATTGCGCATAGGAAATCCAAGGGTTTTCCAAAACGGTGTACGGAGGGGCAGAAAGAAACTTATATCCGTATTCATCTGCCATTTCACGCATGGGAGTGCCGTGCAACAATTTCAAAAAGCCGAGTTGCAACATATGGCAACAACCGTAGGCATCATCAAAAGATTGGGAAAAACGCTCATAACTTTCGTATGGGAGTCCTGCAATTAGGTCGAGATGAACGTGGATGTTTCCGAAATCAAAAATTCTTTTTACGGCGTTTATAACAGCATCGGGGGAAATGTGCCGCGCTGCGGCGGCCAGTGTGGGCAGATGGGTGCTTTGGAGTCCGATCTCCAGTTGGATTTTGCCTTTCGGAAAACGGGAAAGAATGGCAAAACTTTCTTCATTTAACAGAGAGGCGCATATTTCAAAATGATAGCGTTTTGTAAAGGTGTCGGATAAAAGTCCTTCCCAAATTTGGTTGGCACGGTGAATGTCGGCGTTGAAGGTTCTGTCGACAAACTTAATGACTTTGCAGTCGATGGCGCACTTTTCAAATTCCAAAAGATCGGAGAGGGTTTCATCTACCGTTTTGAATTTCAAATGACCGTTTGCGGATGATAGGCAATACGCGCAACGGTAGGGGCAGCCTCGGGAGGATTCGTAATATAAAATATCGCCCGTTTTTTCACCCGCACGGTATAAAATGCCATCGCGCGGCATTTCTTTGGCTTCGTTGGCATGGATGATGCGGGGGAAGCCTTTGCCGCTTTGGATTTTTAAGCAAAGGTCTTTAAATGCTTCTTCCCCTTCGCCGCAAATAATGGCGTCGATGTGATCGAGTGTTTCGAATCGCGCGGTATCAAAGGAAACCTCGGGGCCGCCTAACACGATTTTCGCGTGTGGCAGGATCTTGTGAAGAGAGTTGGAGAGAGAGAGGATGGACTCTATGTTCCAAATATAGCAGGAAAATCCATAGATGTCGGCTTGTTCACCGACCAAATCCTCTAAAATATGTGTCATTCTGTCGCGCAGGGTGTATTCTTTCAGTATGACAGTAAATCCTGTCTGTTCTAACCGAGGGCGCAAACAGCGGATGGCGAGATTGGTGTGTCCCCATGAGCCGTTTTGGGCAGCTAAAACAATCTTCATCCGTATCACCTCGTTTTAAGCATATTTTTGCGGTTTGTTACATGGTTGTATCAGAGGGAGGCTTCTGCCTCTTTGAGTGCTTTGTTTTGGAGTTCCATTAAAGCATTTACGCCCGTTTTCCCAAGATGGATGAGAGATTGAAGTTCTTTTTCGGTGAAAGCTCTGCCTTCGCCTGTTCCTTGCAATTCAATGAAAGAGCCTTGTTCGTCCATGACGATGTTCATATCTACCTGCGCCGCGGAGTCTTCGCGGTAGCAAAGGTCAAGCAGGGGCTGATTGTCAACGATGCCGACCGAAACGGCGGCTACCTGGTGTACCAAGGGGTTTTCGGTCAAAAGACCTTCTGCCATCCATTTGCGGACACCCAAAACCAGCGCTATATAACTGCCTGTAATGGAGGCGGTGCGGGTGCCGCCGTCTGCCTGCAAAACATCACAGTCGATCCAAATTGTACGCTCACCAAGCAAGGTGTCGTCAATGGCGTGGCGGAGACTGCGGCCGATGAGACGTTTGATCTCGGTAGAACGTCCGTCGGGATGGGAGGTTTCTCTTTTTTTACGTTGACCTGTGGAAGAAGGCAACATGGCGTATTCGGCGGTCAACCAGCCGCGGCCGGTTCCTGCCAAAAACGGCATGGTGGATTGTTCGAGCAGCGCGGTGCAAAGGACACGGGTTTTGCCGCAACGAATTAACACCGAGCCTCCGTTTGTTTCGGTGAAGTTGCAGGTGATCTCGATTTGACGGAGAGCGTCATTGTTTCTGTTATCCAGTCGCATAATATGACTCCTTTTTCAAAAATCTATATGTATGGTATAACTTTTTTGTTTTTCTGTCAAGTGGGGCGAGGGGATGGGTACTTGCAATGGATGGAAAGTTGTGTTACAATATGGGGCGGAGGTTGGAGATGGAAAATAAAAAGTTTTCTTGGTTAAAATTAGATAATGCCGCTAAAATTTATCCGGCCGCAAAAAAACGCGGGTGGACGGCTTTGTTTCGCTTTACAGCCGATTTTCACCGCGAGGTAGACCCCGTCTGTTTAAAGGAGGCGGTGGAGCGAACCGTGCGTCGTTTTCCTTGGATGGCGTTGCGTATTCGCCGAGGGCTGTTTTGGTTTTATTTTGAGCACATGGACGGTGTTCCCGATCTTCAAAGCGATGTGGCCAATCCGTGTGTGCGGATGAAATTTTCGGACAACAAACGATTTTTGTTCCGTGTGCGCTATTTTGACAAGCATATTGCTGTGGAAATTTTCCATTCGCTGACCGATGGCGGCGGTGGTCTTTGCTTCTTTAAGACATTGGTTGCGGAATATTTAACTTTGCGGGAAGGACTTGTCATTCCGCGAGATGAAGAAATATTAAATTGCGACGACGAGCCGCGTGCCGAAGAATTTGCCGACGGTTTTGCCGATTTCCATAACGGTCCCACCCGTTCGTCGGTGGAAAGATATGCATATCATATCCGCGGTACTGCCGAAGAAAGCGGTTTTGTGCATATTACAACAGGAACGGTGTCGGCAAGTCGCGTTTTAACCCTTTCAAAAGAATATGGAGTAACGGTCACGGAGTTTTTGACCGCCCTGCTGATTCAATCCATTCAAAAACAGCAGGCGCGCCTTCGTCCGCAAAAGCGGTTTCGTCCGGTCAAGATCTGCGTTCCGGTCAATTTGCGGAAGATCTTTCCCATCAAAACCAAGCGCAATTTTGCCTCCTACGTCAACCCCGGCATTCAGGCAAAATACGGAGAGTATTCTCTTGAGGAGATCTGCCGTGCGGTGCACGGGTTTATGCTGCTGGAGGTGGACAAAAATAAATTGCGGGCAAAAATCGCCTCCAACGTCGCGATGGAGCATAATTTGCTGCTTCGCATTTGTCCTCTTGCCCTCAAAAACATTTTGATGAAAGCCGCGTATTATTTCGTTGGGGACAAGCAGACCAGCTCGTGCCTTTCGAATCTCGGCTTTGCCAACCTGCCCTCACCCATGGCGGAGGCGGTGGTGCATATGGATTTCGTGCTTGGACCGCTCCAAAAAAATCCCGTGGTCGCCTCCTGTCTGACCCACGGCGATGAGCTTCGTATCCATTTTACCCGTACCTTAAAGGAAAGCGAAACGGAAAGAAACTTTTTCACCTCGCTCGTGGAGCTTGGCGTTCCCGTGACGGTGGAAAGCAATCAACTGAAGAAAGCGCGGTGAAACGATGGCATATTGTGTAAATTGCGGTGTCAAGCTGACGCCGCCCGAAACGGTTTGTCCTCTCTGCAACGTCGAAATGTTCAATCCCAAGGAGCCGCCCAGCGAACAAAAATCCCGCTATTCCACCGAGATGGAGCGGATCGGCGGTGACGGCAAGCGTTTTTTTGCGGCGGTCATTTCCTTTATATTGCTCGTTCCCGCTGCGATCTGCCTTCTTCTGAACATTTTGGTGTATAACGGATCGCAGTGGAGCATATTTGCCATCGGCGGTATGGCGCTCATTTTTCTCTTTTTCTTGTTCCCCCCGCTTGTTGCAAAAAAATGTCCGCTTGCGTATATTTGCGTGGATACGGTTGCGGTCGCGGTGTTTTTGTTGATGGTTACGGTGTTTTTTACTCCCGGTGATTGGCGATGGTTTTTGATCCTGGGCTTACCGCTTACCATTGCCGCGGGCGGTGCGGTTTCCCTGCTTGTTTTCCTCTCCCGCTTTTCGTATTTCAAGCCACTTCTCCGTATGATTGCTTACGCACTTATTTTGATTGCCGTTTACACGGTGGGTGTTGAGATGCTGATTCTTGGGTTTAGCGGTGCAGTCTGTGTTCCCATCTGGAGCTGGATTCCCTTTG
Organism: Eubacteriales bacterium; assembly: GCA_045536965.1. Lineage (GTDB taxonomy): Bacteria > Bacillota > Clostridia > Oscillospirales > SIG627 > UBA5448. Next base: position 93,340 of record JAZSON010000012.1, on the reverse strand, counting down.
CGGCATGCGTTTTGACGGCGGCTTTTTGTTTGTTTTTGAATCGAAGCCGCAGATGGCAGGAGGAGGTACATAAGCGCTTTTTCCTTTGAAAAAATCGACGCGGTGTCAATTGTGTATTGCATTGATCTTTTGTGATATGGTATAATAAAAAAACAGCGATTTGAGGTGTATTTTATTATGAAACTCGGACATTTTGCATTCCCGCCTTATATAAAATCTCCGGAAGAAGCGATTGATTCGGCTGCTAAGCTTGGGTTTTATTCGGTAGAGCTGACCCGTGGTATGTTTTCGAAATTCCCCACCAAGGAGGACGCATTTGCCCGCGCAAGAGAGATCAAGGAATATGCTGATGCACGCGGTATCAAGCTGCGTTGTCTATCCTACTGCCTCAACGTTTTGCAAAACCCCGAGCAAAAAATCGAAGAGCTCAAGTTTTTGGCGGATATTTGCAAAATTACCGACTGTAAATTCCTGCATCACACTTTGGTTTGCGGGGTAGATGTGAATGATCGGATGCCCTACGAAGAAGCCATTGAGCAGTTGGTTCCCGTTTGCCGCGAGGTTTACGACTATGCCGCATCCCTTGGCGTGCAGTGTGTGTATGAGCCGCAAGGCATGGTCATCAACGGTGTTGAGCCGCTCGTTCGTTTTGTGAAAGCGTTGGATCGCGATGCCAAGATGGTTGCCGATCTGGGTAACAGTCTTTTCGTTAACACGCCTGCCATGGATATTATCAAGGCATTTGCGGGCAAGATCGCACACGTGCATATCAAAGACTATTATTCTTTCAACCGGCTCAACGAGGTTAAATTGCCCTATGCGTTTGGGGGTTCCAAGGAAAAAGCCGAGCTGTTTTACCGCAAATATTGCTACGAAACGCCCGATGGCAGTTACATTGCGGATGCACCGCTGGGCGAGGGCGTCAATGACTTTACCGCTCTGTTTGCCGCGCTCTTAGAGCAGGGCTACGACGGTGTATTCCATTTGGAAGAGCAGTTCTGGAGCGAGGATGCGCATGAACAGCTTGACGAATATATTGCCTATTGCAAGCGTTGCTACGAAGAAGCAAAACGCATCGTTGAAGCAAAATAATGAAAAAACACAAACGAGGTGTTTTCTATGAAGCTTGGGTGTTTTAATCTTCCGCCGTTTTGCAAAAGCGTTGAGGATGCCATCGATCTGTCGGTCGAGCAGGGCTTGGGTTCCTTGGAACTGTCGTACGGTATGTTTAAGCATTTTTCAAGCAAGGAGGATGCTTTTGCCCGCGCGGGAGAAATAAAGGCGTATGCTGATGCGCGCGGTGTCGCTTTGCGCTGCTTTTCCTGCGGTGCCGATTTTACGTGGGATGCAAGAGAGAAAATCGATCAGCTGAAGCTTTACGCAGATATTTGCCGCATTACCGATTGCAAGCTTTTACATCACACCGTGGTCGATTGTCTTGACATAAATAAACGGATGCCCTTGGATGAGGCGCTCCCGAGGATCATTCCCGCCTGCCGTGAGGTTTTTGATTATGCGGCATCCGTCGGCGTGCAATGCGTCTATGAGCCGCAGGCATACGTTATGAACGGCGCAAAAAATTTGCTTCGCTTTTTCGACGCGCTGGATCGGGAGGCTTTGTTGGTTGCCGATCTTGGCAATACCCTTTTTGTGAATGAATCGCCCGCCGAGCTTATCAAGGCGTTTCGCGGAAGGATCGCGCACGTGCATTTGAAGGATTGCGGCTTTGCGGGGCGGCTTAACGAGATCGCTTTGCCCTATGCCTTCGGTAACTCGAAGGAAAGAGCGGCGGCTTTTTACCGGAATTGTTGCCATGAAACGCTCGACGGACAGTACGTTTTTGCCGTGCCTGCAGGCGAGGGTGTCAATGATTTCGTCGCTTTGTTTGTTTTGCTTCTGGAGCAGGGATACGACGGTGTTTTCCATTTGGAGCATGCGTTTTGGAGCGAGGATCCCCGCGAGGAATTAAATGCTTGTATTGCCTTTTATAACCGTTGCTACAAGGAGGCAAAGCGTATCGTTGAAGCAAAATAAGGAAAAAACACAAACGAGGTGTTTGTATGAAGCTTGGACATTTTTTATTTCCTCCTTATATAAAATCTGTGGAAGAAGCGATTGATTCGGCTGCTGAGCTTGGGTTTTATTCGGTAGAGCTGATCAGCAGTATGTTTTCGAAATTCCCCACCAAGGAGGACGCATTTGCACGCGCAAGAGAGATCAAGGCGTATGCCGATGCGCGCGGGGTTAAGTTGCGCTGTCTTTCCTGTGGTATCGACGTTTGGATCCATCCCGAGAAGAAAATCGAGGAACTCAAATTTTATGCAGATATTTGCCGGATTACCGATTGTAAATTTTTGCATCACACCCTTGTTCGCATTGTGGATCCTAAAACCGATGTTACGTTTGATGACGTTTTACCGACGGTCGTTTACGTTTGCCGTGAAGTGTTTGACTATGCCGCATCCCTCGGTGTGCAATGTGTGTACGAGCCTCAAGGTATCGTGGTCAACGGTGTTGAACGGCTCAAGCGTTTCTTCGAGGCGTTGGATCGGGATTACAAAGTGGTTGCCGATTTCGGTAACAGCCTTTTCGTCAACGAGCCTGCGATCGATGTTATCAAGGCGTTTGCGGGAAAGATTGTTCACGCACATATCAAGGATTACTATTCCTTTAAACGGTTAAACGAGGTAGAATTGCCCTACGCTTTCGGTGGTAACAAAGAAAATGCGATGTCTTTTTATCAGAAGCATTGCTATGAAACGCCGGATGGAAATTACATTTCCGATGCCCCCCTCGGTAAAGGTTTCAACAAAGATTTGACCCCGTTGTTCGTGGCTTTGTTGGAGCAGGGATACGATGGCTCGTTCCATCTGGAAGAACAGTTCTGGAGCGAGGATGCAGTCAAGCAGCTTGAGGAGTATATTGCCTATTGCAAGAAATGCTACGAGGAAGCGAAGCGCATCGTTGGCGGGAAATAGAATCAAAACAAAAAGAACAGATTTTCAATGAAAATCTGTTCTTTTTTTGTTTGAGCCATTAAATGTCGCGTCGGGTAAAGGAGTCGTAGGCGATCCAGGCAAGAGACGTAAGCAAAAGCGCGAAATAAACAAGGGAGAAGGTGACGGAGATGTCGGCCCCCGGCAAACCGCTGCCCAAAATATCGCTCAAACCGTCTCCTCCGACAAGCAGAGAGCGTGAGGAGAAAATTCTGTCGGACAGGTCAAAGTGGTTAAAGGGGATGAATTTTTGCACCTCTGCCGAGCTGAAAAGATTGATAATGGTGGACAAAAGACCGCTGATGCCGTAAATACCGATGGAGAGACCGGTGGAAATGGCGGTGCTGCGGGTGACGGCGGAGAGCATGAGGGCAAACAGGGTGTAGGTGAGGATCTCCACGTAATCGATCAGCAGTACAAAAAGGGAGAAGAGAGGATAGGGGATGGTGTAAACATGACCGCCTGCGGCGAAAATGTACGGTGCGGTATCTCCGAGACCGAAGAACATAGCGTTGATAATGAAGGAGAGAAGCCACACGGCAAGCACGCCGCCTGCGCCGATGATGACGAGGGAGGATAGCTTGGCAAAAAAGATCTTCCAGCGCTTGCAGGGGGCGATGATGAGGGATTTGATCGAACCGGTGGCAAGCTCCTGGGCAATGGAGGAGGCGGCGAGAATGACCACGGTGATGGCGACCAACAGCATGCCGACCGAATGGAGAACGTCGATGCCCGTTTCATCGCCGCTAAGGTCAATAAGACCGTTTTCGAGGGCGTAATAGAGAATTGCAACGTCGTTTTCAAGCTGTTCCTTTTCTTCGTCGGTCAGTTTTTGTCCGTAACGGATGGACTGTATGTCGGTGACCAAGCCGTCCTTGAGCGCCGCTTTTTTGTCTTTCAAAAGCTCGAAGATGCTGTCAAGGACGTAGTCGTAGTGATGGATGCCCTCGGGATCGAGCTTCAGGCGGTAGTCTAAAAGCTGCAGCTGCTCCTCCAAATCGTCGATGTCGGCTTGGTTATTGAGATATGTCTTGTTCCATGCGATATAATCGGCATAAGAACCGCTTTTCATCAGGGTGTTCAGGGCGGGAAGCTCAGTTTGGATGCGGAGGAACATATCGGCGTAGAGGTTTTCGATTGCCGATTGCAGTACGGGGTGAGAGGTGAAAAGGGTGTGTGTAAGGACGTCGTTTGTTGCCTGAAGAAGTGCGCGGAGGGTAACTGCATCGTGGAAATAGTCGTCCACCCGATAATGCCCCGTTTCCTTCATGGTCCTGTAGGTGTAAAGCTCGGTGAGGGCGTATTTCCATTCCTCTGTATAATTGCGGACATCGTCGAGAAGAGCGTTGCTGTCCACTCCTTCGTAGTTGGGGTCTTCGGGATCGGGAGATCCTTCAACGGCATTTTTCCACCTTTCGATCGCCTGTTGTACAGCGGTTTGGTTGGAGAGGGCGTGGTTTTTATATTCCTTGATCAGTTCATCGACCTCTTCTTCGGAATACGTCCAGCCGTAATCGTAGTCGGAGGAGGTTGCAAGCTTGACGATGGAAGCCATGCCGAGAAGAAGACAGGCGAGAACGATGGGCATAACGGTCAGGAGCTTGCGTTTGGATATTTTAATCAGCTCGTTTTGCAGGAGGGCGAAGAATCTACGCAATGGAGCCACCCCCTTTTGTCAGAGCAAGATAAGCGTCCTCGAGGGTCAGCTTTTCTTCGCTTACGCCAAAGATAGAGGCGCCGCCGCTGCAAAGCAGGTTGATCAGCGCGGGGATCTCTTCCCGCTCGGCAGCGAGGCGCAATACGGTTTCGGTGGCGGTGCGGATGCGGGGAGCATGGAGCTCGCCGAGGATTTCTTTGGCGCGGATACCGTCGGTATGCACTACCACGACCGATTCTCCCTTGACCTTGAGGAGAAGGGTGTCGATGGGTTCGACGCCGAGGAGGGTACCGTTTTCAATGACACCGACGCGGTCGCACATGAGCGCCATTTCGGCTAACTGGTGGGAGGAAACGATGACGGCGGTTCCGCGTTCGTGCGCAAGGTAGGAAAGGATGTCGCGAAGCTCTTTGATGCCCGCGGGATCGAGTCCGTTGGTCGGTTCGTCCAAAATGAGAACACCCGGGTTGTGTATGAGTGCCTGTGCGACGCCGATACGCTGCTTCATGCCGAGTGAATAGGTTTTGACCTTGTCGTTTATGCGGGCGGCCATGCCGACGAAATCCACCACCTCGTCGATACGCTTTTTGTCAAGCGTGCCGTGGAGGCGGGCGTACATTTCGAGGTTGGTTCTGCCGCTGAGGTTTTTATACATTTCGGGGTTTTCGACGATACCGCCGATGGATGCCATGGCAGCTTCGTAATCGGTCTTGGTGTTGATGCCGTTGATGAAGATGTCGCCGCTGTCGGCAAATAAAAAGCCCATAACCATTTTGATGGTGGTGGTCTTTCCCGCGCCGTTGGGCCCTAAAAAGCCGAAGATCTCGCCGCCGCGTGCTTCTAACGAAAGATCCTTGATGATGTGGCGCTTGCCGAAGGATTTATTGAGGTGAGAAATGACCAAGGATGCCTCACGCATCATAACCGACCTCCTTTATCAAAGCATCGGTTGCGTAGGAGGTGCCATAGTAATAGAAGTCGTTGTAAAAGCTGCCGCTGCCGTAAAGGGTGGCGGGAGAGGTGCCGTCGGGAACGGTGATCTTCCATTCGCCGTTTTCCTTGCAAAAGAGAACGTATTTGGTGGTGACCTCCTTGGAGGTGTAGTCGTTTTGAACGTAGTTTATTTCTATTGCGATCGCCAAACAGGCGTAGTCGCCCTCTGTGGTTACGGTGGGCGGACGGTCGCTTATCACCTTTTCAAACGAAGTAAAGGACGATCCGTTTTCTGCCGATCTCAGATATTTGCGGTTTTCCGAAAGATCCTTTTGCACGTTTTTCACCGCCTCGGTATTCTGTGAGAGAAAGGGTGAGAGGGCGTCGGTGCAGTTTTTCGTCCAAACGGCATCGTCGGTTTCGTCGAGCAGCAAAAAGGGCTTTTCCGCCTCCAGATACCGACCGTAAAGGTCGATCAGTTGACGGCGGGTCGCGTTTTGTCCTGCGTTAAAAACGATCAGATAAATAACGATGCCGATGACGAGGGCGAGTAAAAGAATACATCCGCGGTTTAACTTTTTCAGGTTCATTTTTTATCCTTATGCCTTTCCCAAAAAGCAGCGTCACGTGCCTTGCGCGCTTTTCGTTTTTGCAAGAAAATAAACATACCGCCGCCGAGGACGACGATGAGTGCTGCGATCAGCAGAATGATAAGTACCCATTTGAAAATCCCCCACAGAACCGACAAAAAGTTGCTTTCCTCTACGTCCGAAAGGGAGGTGTCGGGCTTGATGGACTCCGGCTCTTCAATATCCTCGGCGGTGAGGGGGGCGGCTGTGAAAACGGCGGTTTCTGCGATCCGCTTTCCTTTGTAGTACCAGGTGACGCTTCCGATCTGCGTGCCCTCTTCCACGGGGAAGGTAAGTCCCGTAACCGTTTGCACCGTATGCGTCAGCTTATGTAAGGTGACGTCGCGCGGCATGATGTGGGCGATGGGGGTGAATTCCACCGTGGCGGTGCGGACGGTGGAAATTCCGCTTTTGTCTGCGATCTCTATTTGCAATTTTCCTGCGAATGCGGGAGAAACGTCGATATACATGCGGGTGCAGGTGACGAGATAATGATCGAGCAAAAGCGTGGTATCGTTATAGGCGTTTTCCTCGTTTTTACCCTTTAATACGACGGCTACGACATTGGCGCCGTCTTGATTTTGCGCGTAGGTGATGAGGTTTACACCCGATTTTTCGGTTGCTTTTCCTTGGTGTCCGCCCAGTGCCGTATAGTTTTTACCCGCACCCTTGCGAACAAGATCGTTGCCGTTTGTAAAGTTGCAGGTCTGACCCCGCTTGTTCGTGGGGGGGATGGAGTGGGTGCGCATTTTGGAAATGGCGGCAAAGGTGTCGTTTTTCATGGCGTAGCTTAAAATGAGCGAAAGATCGCGCGCCGTGGTATATTGCGCGTCGTCCTGCAAGCCGTGGGGATTGGTAAAATGCGAGTTTACCGCGCCAAGCTCACGCGCGCACTCGTTCATCATTTCCACGAAACGCGCAACCTTTTCCTCGCCCGAATAGGTGTTTTTGGGCTCTGCCTTATCTACCGTAAACTCCGCCATTGCCATGGTTGCCTCGTTGGCGGATTTTAAGAGCACGGCACAAAGCACGTCCTTGAAGGCGATCTGTTCACCGACGTCAAAATAAAGATGGATGGAATTTTTGCGGTCAAAGCCCCAGACGGCGTTGCGGGAAAAGGTGACGGTGGCATTCAGGTCGGAGCAGTTTTCAATGGCGACCAAGGCGGCAAGTATTTTGGTCATGCTTGCCGGCTGATAGCGGGTGTCGGGGTCCTTTAAGTAAAGGAAATCACCCGTGGTAACGTCGATAACGGCGGCGGCAGGTGCGGCTATTTTGACGGGGAGGGTGTCGTCCTCCTCGGCATAAACGGGGATGGACGGAAGGGAAAGCAGGAAAAGCAGGGCGCACAACAAAGAAACCGCCCTCAGCAAGCGGGCGCGCACTTTGTATTGACTTGTATTGACTTGTTTTTCCATGTGTTGCCTCCCGAGAATATCCGTGTCTCTATTATATATCAAAAGGCAACATAAATCAAGAGGGTGTAACGGGAATGGTGATTTTTATAAAAACGGGCGGGGGGAAAAATAAAAAGAGCTGCCGCGCAAAGCTCGACAGCTCTTATTGAAAGGTTATATTCTAAAAATGACCACGCCGCTGATTTCGTCTGCACCGCCTATGGCAAGATGCTTTCCGTCGGGGCTTACCGCGACGGTGGTCGGACGGTATATCGCGACATTTCTGCCGTTTTCGGCAAACGCTTCGGGAACGATGCCGAGAAGCTCAACGCCGCAATCTTCGGTGTATCGGAACAGTGTGCCGCAGCCTTCCTTGTGACCTGCGACACCCCATACCGTGCCGTCGGGCGCAAGGTCAAGCGAATGAATTCCGCCTGCTGAAATAACCTGACCGAAAGAGAAGATCTTTCCGTTCTTGATTTTTGCAAGCACGGTGTCACGCGTACCGACCATGACCGAGCCGTCGCTTAATGCGACCGACGCTTCCGCCTCGGCAAGATAGCGTCTTCCGGGAACGGAGGGAAGACGGTCTGCTTTCACCTCTGCCTTGAGGGCGCTGTACGCTCTTTTTTCGACGGGAGAGACCGAAAGCACGTGCGCATCGGAATTTTCATCAAGCTCGGCTTTTACAAGATGGTGGGTTTTATTGCCGCAAACAAATTCGAGACAGGTGTTTGATCTCCACTCGATCGATTTGATTTCGGTGTTGGCAAATCCCACTGTTTCCCAGACGCTTACACCCGAACCGTGAGAAAATTTCGGGCGGGGCGAATTGTCTGAAAGGAATTTTGCAAAATAGCGGATGGAGTTTTCGTAATAGGCGTTGTATTTTTCCATGCAGTCTTCAAAATCCGATTTCGGATACCACATGCGTGCCTCGTATTGATAGGGAATGTAATTGACGAAGTCGTGGGATAAAAGACGCTTTTCTGTTTTGAGAGCGGGTACAAACTCGTCAAGGTCGATTGCCAAAATGCCGCAGGGCGTGTCGCAGTATCCCGTATGGTTTCCGTCGGATACATAGAGAACGTCGTTGTGTATCCGCATTTCAGCCGTGATGCTCAGGGTGCGCTCGGGACTGCCGATAAAGCCGCAGTCGAAAGGTTCTTCGCCATGCAGAAAATCCCATCTGTAAAGTCTTGCGCCGACGTATCTGTGCTCGGGGACAAACGACATACAGCCGTACCACAAAACGCCTTTGCTGTCAAAAGCCATGCCGTAAGCGTTGTAAAAAACGGACGGGTTATCGTCAATCGCTTCTGCCTCGGGAACGGGTCTTCCGACAGTGTTGATTTCTCGGGTTTTTAAGTCGTACGAATAGAGGATCTGTCCTCTGCCTGCCACAGAACAGGGACCTGTTGTGAAGTACAGCTTGCCGTCGTGCTCGCAGGCGTGGCGAATGAGCCCCGGTGCGTTGACACCGAGAAATTCCAAGTCGCGAATGTCGGTGTTGTATCTGAACATTGCGCCCGAATAGGTAGAGCCGTATATATGACCGTCGGACAGCAAAAAGGTTCTGCTGGTATGGGAATCGGATACTTGCCCGAGACATCTTGATTCGCCGGTGTGAAGATTATAGACGTAACCCGTGCCGCGCATCCAGGTGATTGCGAAATAGTCGCCGTTTTTGGGGTCAAAGGTAGCACCGTAGACGGTGTCGTGGGGAGAAAGGATGCCAAGTCCGCGTGTTTTGCCCGTGTTGTAATCGTAAAGCACGAGATTGGAGCCCTGATATCCTTCGTACGGATGCTCGGCGTGCTCGTAAGGCATCCAGGTGGCATGAGCGGGGGCGGGGGAGGTCGTGTGTGTTGCCGAAAGAATCTTTCCGTCGCCTACGAATGACATAGCCGTGTGAAATTTGCTGGTTCTGAGGGCGTTTTTATTCAAAACGATCTCTTCCTCCAGTTTCATGCGGCGGATCATCTTTTTATTTTTGTGGTCGTATTCGTAAAGTCTTGCATAAAGCGGCTGGTAGCTTTCGCCGCACGCGGAAAAGAAAACTCTGCCCTCGGGGGAAATCGCCATATCCCATACGGCATTATGCTGGGGATCCTCGGTGACGAAAAGGTGGGTCACGCCCGTTTGCGGGATAAGATTAAAAAATTCCTTCGGCTTTGCTTTGAAGTATTGAAACGGATTTTTCATATCGATCTCCTTTTTTGTTTTGAGTATAACCTATATTACCAACAAACGAAAAGCTTTACTTAACATTCGGTGGAGATAATTGATCTTTTCTACGATTTTTTGAAAAAGTCTATGAAAAAACGGGCGGACGTGTTAAAATGTGTTGAGAGGAGGGGTCAAATGTCTGTTCCGATCAGATGGAAGCTGCAAAACGAGGTGTGTGACGCTTACGAGGCGAATAGCCGGGAGTCCTCCTCGCTTCACGGTCATTATCATTTTTTGATCACGCTGATCATACGCGGCGAGGGAGTACAGACGCTCAATGGGAATGAGATTCCGTTTTCTCCCGGTCGGATGTTTATTCTGTCGCCGGCGGATTTTCACAAAAACACCTTGAGACCGGGTGAAAGCTACGATTATTACGGTGTGAAGTTTCCGTATGAGCTGCTTGACAAAAGACTTTCGGGCATTTGCGCGATCAACCGTTTTCCCCTTGCGCCCAAACTTTCCGAAAAGGCGTTTGAAACCGCAAGGGGTATTTTTGAAAGACTGGTCGAGGAATATAAAAGCGGAAAAAACAAAACGGGGAACAGCGTGTATATGCAAACGATGATCGAGCAGCTTCTCATCATCGGTCTGCGCGAGTATGCCGAAAACAAAAGCATCCCCCAATCCGCTTTTCTCAACAGAGCGCTCGGATATATCTATTCCCATTTTACCGAGAGCATTGCCGTGAAGGATGCCGCCGAGTATATGGGATATACCGAAAACTATTTCAATACCATTTTCAGAAATTCCATGGGTGTGCCGTTTGGGCAATATTTAAGAGAGCTGCGGTTGACCTATGCCGCAAATATGCTTGCCTCCTGTGATATTCCCATCACCGAGATTGCGATAGAATCGGGATTTGAAAGTTCTGCACACTTTTCCAGAAGCTTTCGAAATAAGTACAATAAGACACCGATGGAATATCGACGGGAATATAACACGAACGGAGCTATGGGGGAGTAAAATGAAAAAACGTGGGCTTCACAATGCCTGGATGCAATCTACTGCCAAGGGCAGCGCGGCCGACAGAGTGTATGAAAAGGCGGGCTTTCAAATAACGAGAACACACGTTCCGATGGAAAAGGAGTTGTGAGGGTATGAAATATGTCGTAATAGCATCCAAGGGGCGCTTTGCCGATATAAATACCGCGGCGCATGCCGAAAATGAGATAGACTGGTGGAATGAGGGGGAATATCGGGATCAAACGACATGCACGACGGCTTGGGCGGCGTTGGAACTTGAAAGATTTTTGCCCGGGGACGTGACCGTTTTATCCGACTGCGATAAGGTGATCGATGCCGATAGGGTCGTTTTCCTCGGAGGCGGCGGGGAAAACCGCGGTGTCAAGGCGTTGGAGGAAAAGCTCGGAGTGACGCTTGGCTGCGGGGACGGTGTGAAGAAAAATGGGTATCGCATGCTCGGCTTTTGTCTTGAAAACCAAAATATCGTGGTCTTGTCGGGTGCCGACAGGGTGGGTACGCTGTATGCGGCGTATTCTTATCTTGAAAGAATGGGCGTTCATTTTACAGAGCCCGGCGAGCCGCAATTTACTGCACCGAATGGTGAATGCAGCTTTGATATAACCGAAGAGCCCTCTTTTGTATCCCGCGGAGCCATGTCTGCCTTTATATACGGCGATATGCAATTTTTGGAATGGGTCTCCCGCAATAAGTTTAACAGCGTTACTTTTAAGTGTGACGGACAGCGTTACCATACCCAAAAGAAACTGGGGATCGATTCGGTGGAGGGCGGGCATAAAATATCGTACATGTTTATGCAGCCCCACCAGGAGTATCCCTATTGCCACGCGATATACGGCGGCGAGGGAAAGCCCGCGGATCCGTATCCCGTAAGCGCGCTGTGCCGCGCGCCGAGCGGTGAGGGCGGGATCTTTACCTACAGCGACGCCCATCCCGAATGGTATGCGCTGGTGGACGGCGTGCGAAGAATGAGAAGGTTTCCCGAGCGCTTCAAGGAAAAGGGCGGTGCGTCGGGAGATAATTTGTGCACGGGCAATGAGGATGCCATGCACGAGTTGTGCACACAGCTTGTGGATGCTTTGGCGGACGGAATATGGAAATACGCCGATCAATTCAATCTTTGGCCCATCGACAACGGTACCTGGTGTGAGTGCGAGGCGTGTAAAGCGATCGGAAACTATTCAAGACGGATACTGATGCTTGCCTATAAGCTGGATCAATATATCAAGGCGGCAAGAAAAGAAAAAAGGATCAACAGAGATATTCTCATCATTTGTCCCGCGTATCTCGAGACGCTGGAGGTGCCCGATTTCGATCTGCCCGAGGATTTTGATTACAACACCTGCTCGGTCGTTTTCTATCCCATACAAAGATGCTATCTCCACGATATTGACGATCCGATCTGTCAGGAAGCCAACGCTACCTTATATTCCGAGCTTCTGCCCTGGACGGAGAGAAAAACCTATAAGGGAGAGCTTGTGATCGGAGAATACTACAACGTATCAACTTTTGCAGCCATGCCGTTCGTTCTTACCACCCGCATTAAAAATGAGATTCCTTTGTACCACGCGCTCGGGACGAGGCATTTCCATTACATGCACATGACGGCACGAGATTGGGGCTTTATTGCCGTCAACAACTATCTCCACGCAAAGCTGATATGGAATAAGGACGCCGATGCAAACGGGATCATAAGCCGATATTTTTCCGCGCGGTACGGGGATGCGGCGGAAAAAATGCAGGCGCTTTACGAAAAAATAGAAAAAGCGGTTGCAAACTGCAAGCTGTATAAGCATTATCAGTATTTTGGTCAAAAAAGAGTCAGCATTTTTGCAACGCTTGCCCAAAATGCGCAGGTGACCGAGGAATTGCTTTTCCCCACAAAGCACATGCGGTTGGATACACGGACGGATGATCCCCAGGCGGGTCCGAGCTTGCAGGAAGCGCTTGAGGGGCTTACGGAAGCCAAGGCGGAGCTGGAAGAAATTCTGCTTTCCTGCAAGGAGGAGGCGGTGCGTTGCTTGCTTGAAAAGGATATGCGGCGTCTTGATTTCGGCGTGCGCATGACCCGCTTTTTGTACCTGATCTGCCTTGCGGCGATAGGTAGAAAGGAATATCTTGCAGAGCTTCGGGCGCTGGCAAAAAATCTTGAAGCCGACAAGGATTCCATGCAAGGATATGATTTTGGGCCTACCTTTGAAAATGCGCTTACGGCTACCTGGATGGCAAATACCTATTATAAAAGATTCGCTGTTGATGCGGATGAAAGCCGTGGCGAAGACGGTATTGCTTTGTGAAATTTCGGTCAACAGTACAAAGACCTTTCCGATTTCGGAGAGGTCTTTTGTTCGTGTTATTTCGTTTTTTATGAAAACCTATTGACATGAACGATACTTCGTGATACGATGTATTACATGAAGGGAGGTATATCGTGGATATTCAGTTGAAACGGGGACTTTTGGACGTGTGCGTTTTGGCCGCCATTAAAAATGAAGATTCGTACGGTTATAAGATCATCAAGGATATGAAGCCGTATATAGAGCTGTCCGAATCGACCTTATATACCATCCTGAAGCGGTTGGAAAGCGCCGATATGCTGACGGTGAAAACCAAGGAGCATGACGGCAGACTGCGAAAGTATTATCATATCACCGCATTGGGCTTGCGGCGGTTGGAAGAATTTAAGGACGAGTGGAAGGAGATTTTATCCATTTACCGATTTGTGATGAGGGGGGATGAGACTTGTGAATAAACATGAATTTCTTGTGCGGCTCAGAGCGGGTTTGTCCGGTATGCCGCCTAAGGATACAGAAGGATATTTGACCTTTTATACCGAGATGATCGACGACCGCATGGAAGAAGGAATTCCCGAAGAGGAGGCGGTGGCGCAGGTCGGAGGGGTGGATGAGCTCGTTTTGCGTATCCTACAGGAAGCGCCGCTTACGAAAACGGAAAAAGAAAAAAATGTGCGCAAGAAAGAGTGGAAAATATGGGAGATCGTGCTTTTGGTGCTCGGCTCTCCGATATGGCTTTCGCTTGGAATTGCCGTGCTTGCGGTCCTGCTTGCCGTTTATGCTTCGGTGTGGGCGGTCATCATTTCTCTGTGGGCAGTGTTTATTGCGTGTGTATCCTGCGTTTTTGCGGGACTGCTCGGAGGTATCGGTGTTGTCATTGATGCCTGCGGCTACCGTCTTACAGGCGTTGCCATGATCGCCGGGGGCATTTTTTGCGCGGGTCTTTCGATCTTTATGTTTTTCGGCTGTAAGGCGCTGACCGAGGGTGTTCTTTTGTGTACCCGAAAGCTATGGCTTTTGACGAAGAAACTCTTTGTAAAAGGAGGGGCGCACAATGCGTAGGGCTGCTAAAATATGGCTGATCACAGCGGCTTTTCTGGTTTTGACGGGCAGTATATTATTTGTGGGAGTGATGACAGTGCTGAATTGGGATTTTACAAAGCTATCAACCGCTCGGTATGAGACGAACGAGCATGTGCCGGAGGGGGATTTTCAAAATATATCGGTGGAAACAATCACCGGTGATGTTTTGTTCGCACCCTCCGAGAATGGAAAAGCTTCGGTTGTCTGCTATGAAGCTGAAAATGTGAAGCATGCGGTTTCCGTCAAGGACGGTACGCTTGTCATCGAAGCGGAAGACACGAGAAAATGGTATGAATATATCGGTGTAAATTTCGAAACGCCGAAAATAACGGTATATCTGCCGCGGGAAGAATATGGCAAGCTCTCGGTCAAATCCCATACGGGAGACATTGAAATACCGAAAGACTTTCACTTTGAGAGTATGGACGTTTTGGAAAACACGGGGAACGTAACATGTCGCGCTTCGGCTTCCGGTGACATCCGAATCAAGACGAGCACGGGGAAGATTCAGGTTGAAAATATATCCGCAGGCGAGCTTGACCTTTCGGTTTCTACGGGGAAGGTGACGGTTTCGGGCTTAAACTGTGCAGGGAACGTAAAGATCAAGGCGACGACCGGTAAAACGAAAATAACCGACGTTGTCTGTAAAAATCTTTTCTCGGACGGAAGCACGGGTGATCTTACCCTGAAAAACGTGGTTGCCGCGGAAAAGTTTACCGTTGAGAGAAGCACGGGCGACATTGAACTTGACGGATGTGACGGCGGGGAGATTTTTTTGAAAACCGACACCGGTGACGTGGAGGGTACTCTTTTGAGTGAGAAGGTGTTTGTCATCGAAACCGATACGGGAGACGTGGAGGTTCCCAAATCCGTCACGGGCGGCAGATGTGAGATCACCACCGATACGGGAGATATAGAGATCGGAATATCAGACTGAAAAAAGCTTTACGGGAACCGCTTTGGCGGTTTCCTTTTCGTTGGCAAGGGCGGGGGCGCTTTTCGGGGTATATTTACGCGGGCTTGACGGTATAATGCCGTGATCGGACCATCTTTTGTTCCGCGCACAGATATGCGCTGTCTTTTGTCATTTTTTGCTTTCTTTCTCTTGCAATCAGGGTGTGCGTATGATATAATAGACTGAATAATGATATACAGGGGTATTATAACAATATTCTCGTGACAGGAAAGAATGGAAATGATGAAAAAGGATAAAAAAAGAGGTTTGTTTATCGTGTTTGAAGGGCTGGACGGCAGCGGTAAAAGCACGCATATTCACGCCCTTGCCAAAAAGCTGCGCGCCGAGGGACACACCTGTTATGAAACGCGGGAGCCGACCGACGGTCCTGCGGGTGCAACCGTGCATCAGTGTATGACGGGGCGGGTGGATGCCGATGCGCATACCATTGCCGCCATGTTTGCCGCCGACCGTGTCGATCATGTCTATAACCGTTATAACGGTATTTTGAAAAAGGTGGAAAGCGGTGTAACCGTTTTAACCGACCGTTACGTCCTTTCTTCTCTGGCTTACAACGGGGCGGAGGTTTCCTCCGATTGGATCTGGCAGCTCAATGCGCACGTTTTGGACGTCATGCCCCCCGACTGCACGGTGTTTATCGATATTGATCCCACCCTTGCCATGAACCGAATTGACGGACGAGGCGACAAGGAAAAATATGAAACCCTGCAGATGCAGACGCGCGTGCGGGAGAAATATTTTGAAATGATGAAAAACCCCAATTTCCGCGGAGAAACGGTCGTGGTCAGCGGTGACGATGCGTTTGATAGGGTATCGGATGCCATTTGGCAGGGATTGCGCAAAAAGGGTATTATATGAAAATCTTGGGAATTGACCCCGGATATGCCATCGTCGGTTACGGGGTGGTTACGTTTGACAACAACCGTTTTCGTCATATTGTCAGCGGGGCGATCACCACGCCTGCGGGTATGCCCATTGAGGAGCGGTTAGAGCGTATATATGCACAGGTTACGGCGCTGATTTCTGAGCATGCACCCGATGCGCTGGCGATTGAAGAGCTTTTTTTCAATTCCAACCATACCACAGCGGTCAACGTCTGTCAGGCGCGCGGGGTGATTTTACTTGCCGCCGCCCGTCAAAACGTTCCCGTTGCCGAATATACACCGTTGCAGGTCAAGCAGGCGCTCGTGGGGTACGGACGCGCCGAAAAGCATCAAGTCATGGAAATGACCCGTGTGGTTTTGGGGCTTCCGAGTGTGGTCAAGCCGGACGATGCGTCGGATGCGCTTGCCATTGCCGTTTGCCACGGGTATGCCGGCTTTTCCAAGCTCAAGCCGTATTATAACACGTTAAAGGACAGTAAAAAGACGGGCGGTATATAAAAAATGTTTTATTTTATCGAAGGAAAAAAAGAGTTTGCATCGGGCGGGATTGCCGTTCTAAACTGCGGCGGCGTCGGCTTTCAACTGTTTGTCAGCGACCGCACGATAGGCAAAATTGCCGCCGAAAAAGGGGATACGGTTCGGCTATATACTTATTTGAACGTACGCGAGGATGCGCTGGAGCTTTTCGGGTTTTATTCACCCGAGGAACAGCAGTTTTTTAAGCTGCTCATCGGTGTGTCGGGGGTGGGTCCCCGTGCGGCGATCGCGGTGCTTTCCACGCTCACGCCCGAGCAACTTGCTCTTTGTATCGTGGGCGGGGATGCCAAATCTATCGCGACCTCTCCCGGTGTCGGGATGAAAACGGCGCAAAAGATCATTCTGGAGCTCAAGGACAAGGTGGGAAAGGACAGTGTCACACCCGCCGAGGTCAAGGAATTGTTTGCTGCCGCCGCGCCTGTTGCCGACAGCAAGATCGACGAAGCGGTTTCGGCACTGGTGGTGCTCGGCTATACCAAAGCCGATGCGATGGCAGCATTGGCGGCACTTCCTTCCAAGGAAGGTCTTTCTGTGGAGGCGCTGATCAAGCTGGCGCTCAAACAAATGGGTAGGAGGTAAACCATGCAGTATTTCGGTTCGGGCGATGACAGCGATTTTGAAAACCGTTTGGTTTCCACCGAGGTCAGCACGTATGACGGGGAGGCGGATGCCGAGGCATCCCTGCGCCCCACCACTCTGGATGAATATATCGGTCAGGAAAAAGCCAAGGAAAATCTGCGTATTTTTATTGAAGCGGCAAAAATGCGCGGTGAAGCGATTGACCACGTTTTGCTGTACGGCCCTCCGGGGCTTGGTAAAACCACGCTTGCCTCCATCATTGCCGCTGAAATGGGTGTCAATCTTCGAATCACTTCGGGTCCTGCGATTGATAAGCAGGGAGATCTTGCCGCCCTTTTATCCAATCTCCAACGCGGCGACGTGCTGTTCATCGATGAAATTCACCGATTAAACCGCGCGGTAGAGGAAATACTGTATCCTGCCATGGAGGATTATGCGCTGGATATTATCATGGGAAGCGGTCCTTCGGCGAGAAATATTCGTATTCCGCTTGAAAAGTTTACCCTGATCGGCGCGACGACCCGTGCGGGTCAGTTGACCACACCTTTACGCGATCGCTTCGGCGTTATTCTTCGCCTGGAGCTTTATTCTCCCGAGGAGCTTGCCGCCATCGTGACGCGGTCTGCCGGCATTCTGGGCATCGCCATTACGCCTGACGGTGCGGTGGAGCTTGCATCCCGTTCAAGAGGAACGCCCCGTGTTGCCAACCGCCTGCTTAAACGCGTCCGCGACTTTGCGCAGGTAAAGGGAAGCGGTGTCATCAACCGCGAGATTGCTTCGTGGGCTTTGGAAAAGCTGGAGATCGACGGGCTGGGACTGGACAGTCTTGACCGCCGAATGTTGACGGCTATCATTCAATATTTCGGCGGAGGTCCCGTCGGGCTTGAGACCCTTGCGGCGACTGTCGGAGAAGAAACGGTGACCATCGAGGATGTTTGCGAGCCGTATTTGATGCAGATCGGTTTTTTACAGCGGACACCGCGCGGACGCTGTGTGACGAAGTTGGCGTATGACCATTTGCATTTGCCTTTCAATGACGATGGGCAGATCACATTAGGAGATTCATGATTTATGTGGATTGCAGAAAATTGGACAGACTATGCTTTGCTGGATACCTCGGACGGTACGCGCCTTGAAAAATGGGGCGATTATGTGCTGATCCGTCCCGATCCGCAGGTGATTTGGAGTTGTACCCGTCAGCATCCCGCGTGGGAGCGGGCGGATGCGACTTATACCCGTTCTGCTTCGGGTGGTGGAAAATGGAGCGAGAATCGTTTGCCCGAAAGCTGGACGATCGGTTATCGTGATTTGACTTTGAAGGTTAAACCCATGGGGTTTAAGCATACCGGCATATTTCCCGAGCAGGCGGTCAACTGGGATTGGATGCAGGGGAAAATTGCGACCGCCGGCAGAAAAGTATCGGTTTTGAATCTTTTTGCCTATACGGGCGGTGCGACTGTTGCCGCCGCGAAGGCGGGAGCATCGGTTTGCCATGTGGATGCTTCCAAGGGAATGGTGGCGGCCGCGCGAGAAAACGCCGCATTGTCGGGGCTTTCGGATGCACCCATTCGCTACATTGTCGATGACTGTATGAAATTTGTCGAGCGTGAATTGCGCCGCGGCAATCGATATGATGCCATTGTTATGGATCCCCCCTCCTATGGACGCGGTCCCGGCGGGGAACTTTGGAAACTGGAAAACTGCGTGGATGAGTTGGTGGGCAAATGTATTCGTTTGTTATCCGATCGCCCTCTCTTTTTCTTGTTAAATTCCTACACAACGGGGCTTGCGCCGTCGGCCATGGGGTATTTGCTGGGCAATCACACCGCGCTTCTTGGCGGTCGTATTTCCGCCGAAGAATTGGGGTTGCGCGCCAAACAGACCGGTAGGGTGTTGGGCTGTGGTGCTGCGGCACGATGGGAGTGTACCTGATGGATGTTATTTTAGAAACAAAGAACGCGGTTTTTACCTATGAGCAGGAGGATCCCGAGGCACGCCGTGCGGTTGAAGATGTTTCTTTGGCCATTGAACGGGGTTCGTTTGTAGCCATTTTGGGACAAAACGGTTCGGGAAAATCCACCCTTGCTAAACTGTTTAACGGTATTTTAACTCCTTTGTCCGGCGTGGTGTTGGTCAATGGAATGGATACCACCGATGAAAATATGCTCACCGATATTCGCCGTCAGGTCGGAATGGTTTTTCAAAATCCCGACAACCAGTTGGTGGCTACGGTGGTGGAGGAAGATGTGGCGTTTGCGCCCGAAAACCTCGGTGTGCCCTCGGATGAGATCCGTCAAAGAGTTGACAGGGCATTGGCGGTTGTCGGAATGACCGAATATGCCCGCCATGCTCCCCATCAGCTATCGGGGGGACAAAAGCAACGCGTGGCCATCGCGGGCATCCTTGCCATGGGGCCCGAATGTATCATTTTGGATGAGTCCACTGCGATGCTTGACCCGCGGGGACGCGAAGAAATCATGGAGACTATTTGCCGATTGAACCGCGAGGAAAATAAAACCATTGTTTTGATTACACATTTTATGGAAGAAGCTGCGCTTGCCGATCGCGTCATCGTGATGCATGACGGAAAAGTCCGCTTGGATGGATCACCTTCGGAGGTTTTTTCCCATCATGATGCCTTGGCTGCAATGGGACTTGCTGTTCCGCAGGCAACCGAGTTGATCGATGCGCTGGCAAAAAGCGGTGCATATCCTGAATTGGCAGGAAAAACGGTTCTGACCGAGGAAGAAGCCGCAGAATTGTTGATACCCATTTTATCTCATTGAAATTACACGAGGAAGTATAGGCTATGAGCACCATCACATTAGAACACGTTTCATACGCATACAACCCGAATACGCCGTTGGAAAAAGAGGCGCTTCGGGATGTCAGCGTGACTGTAAGTGACGGAAAGCTCACCGGTTTGATCGGGCATACAGGATCAGGCAAATCCACCTTTGCACAGCTTTTAAACGGATTGCTTCGTCCGACATCGGGCAGAATACTTCTGGATGGTGAGGATATTTGGGCCGAACCGAAAAAAATCAGTCGCATCCGACACCGCGTGGGGATGGTATTCCAGTATCCCGAGCATCAGCTTTTTGAAGAAACGGTTTACAAAGATATTGCCTACGGTCCCCGTAACATGGGAAAAAAAGATGCCGAACTGGATACACTTGTGCGTTCTTCGGCCGCTTTTGTCGGTTTGAGCGAGGATGTTTTGGAAAAGTCACCCTTTGAACTGTCGGGCGGGCAACAGCGCAGAGTCGCCATTGCCGGTGTTCTTGCCATGAATCCCGATGTTTTGGTGTTGGATGAGCCGGCGGCGGGTCTTGATCCCAGAGGACGGGAAGAAATTTTGGGGAAAATACGCGCGTATCAAAAGAGTCAAGGGAAGACCGTGATTCTCATTTCTCACAGTATGGAAGATATGGCGCGTTATTCGGATGAATTGATTGTTTTGAAGGATTCATCCTTGTTGGTTTGCGGCAGTGTGGACGAGGTGTTCCGCAGAGCCGAGATGATCAGCAGCGCCGGACTGCGTTTGCCGCAGGTGACAAGAATATTGCTTGCCCTCGGACAAAACGGCGTCACGGTGGACACCGCGCAATATACGGTGGATGCCGCTGTCAAATATTTAGTTGACAGGAGGCGAGAATTATGCTGAAAGACATGACCCTTGGTCAGTACTTTCCCGGACAGTCGGTTTTGCACACCTTGGATCCGCGCATGAAATTGCTTCTTGCGGTCTTTTATATCGTGATCCTTTTCTTTGCAAAAACGGTGTTTGCTTTTGCCTTTATGTTGTTGGCTACTCTGCTCTTGGTCGCTTGCAGCGGTATTCCGTTGCGGGCGTTGTTAAAGGGTGTAAAGCCGATCATCTTTATTCTTGTTTTTACGGCGCTCATCAATTTGTTTTTGACCAAGGATGCATCGGTCGAACCGCTTGTGTCTTTTTGGGTGTTCAAAATATATAAAAAAGGCATTTACACCGCCGCTTTTATGATTGTGCGCGTACTCTGTTTGGTGCTTGGAAGTTCGCTGTTGTTGACTTATACTACGACGCCGCGCGCATTGACCGACGGGTTGGAGAGACTTCTTTCGCCGCTCAATTATTTGCATGTTCCCGTTTATGATTTTGCCATGATGATGTCACTTGCGCTTCGGTTTATTCCTACATTGATCGAAGATACCGTGAAGATTATGAATGCCCAAAAGGCACGCGGGGCGGATTTTGAATCAGGGTCTATTTTCCGCCGCGCCAAAGCGCTTTTGCCAATTCTGATTCCTTTGCTCGTGTCGGCTTTTCGCCGTTCTAACGACTTGGCTGTGGCTATGGAGTGCCGTTGTTATGTCGGTGGCAAAGGACGGACGCGTCTGCATCGGCTTCGTTTTCGTGCAAGTGATTTTGTGGCCGCATTTTTGTTCTTGTGTTTTGGTGCGGTTTTGATCGGTTGTAATTATTTGCCGACGGAGATTCGCATATGAAGGTTGCGTTGACACTGATTTTTGACGGCAGTCATTTTTGCGGATGGCAGGTACAAAAAAACGGTAAGAGTGTGCAGCAAACGGTTTGTGAGGCGTTTTTTTCTCTGTTTGGACAATCGGTTGCCGTAACGGGGTGCAGTCGCACCGATGCGGGTGTGCACGCTTTGGCGTATGTATGTCATGCGCAGTTACCGACCCCTTTTGATGTAAAAAAACTGCCGGCGGCTTTGAATTTCCATCTTCCTGTTTCGGTGCGGGTGAGCGCTGCGCGGGAGGTTTCGGCAGATTTTCATGCCCGATACAGCGCTGTGGGCAAAACCTATCGTTATTACATCCGCAGCGCCGCCTGTTTTTCACCGTTTGCCGAAAATCGTGCATTTTGGGTTTCTAAACCCTTGGATGTGGGCACAATGAATGAGGATGCCCGTGAATATATCGGAGAACACGATTTTGCTTCTTTTATGGCCGTCGGATCTTCGGTGACCGATACGGTGCGCACGGTGAGTGATGCACGGGTTTTTGAGGCAGGGGATGCGCTGGTGTGTTTTGAAGTGACGGCCGATGGCTTTTTGTACAATCAGGTGCGCATCATGGTCGGCACTTTGATCGATCGCAGACTTGGCCGCATAAAAGATTCCGTTTCCTCGATTCTTTCCGGACGTGATCGTACCCTTGCGGGATTCACTGCGCCGGCCTGTGGATTGTATCTGTATAGCGTAAATTATGGGGAAAATGAATAGTTAAGTTGAATTTGTGGGCATAAAAACGAATTGAATGTTATAAAAAAGTAGAAGGAGAACGTCATGCGTTGGTTCGGAGCGGAAAAGAAAGGGGAAACAGCAGAGAAGAAAACTGCGGCGTCTGTTACGCCGACTGAACGCAGTGCGATGGGTTTTCGTCTTTGCAAATTCATTACGCTCGCGATTTTTATGCTTTTATTGATTGGCGGTATTCTTCTATTTGACTCGGATGAGACGGTGGACACCTTTCGCTATCTTGTGAAAAACCTTTCAGGCTCCGAGATTGTGTACGGTGCTAACAGAGCTCCGATTGCTTTCAATGCCGATTCCGGCGTGAGATGCGATCGTTTCCGCGGTGACATTGCGGTGGTGCAGAAAAACGGCGCCGCGCTTTATGACACACGCGGGAAGTTACAGTATAAAGATACGTTTTCTTTCTCTTCTCCCGAACTTTTGGTAGCCGACGATGTGTTTTTGGTGTACGATTTAGGTGGCAAGACACTTAAGGTTTACAACGCTTTTTCCAACATTTTCACATTACAGTTGGACTATCCCATCTTTGCGGTCTCTTTGAATGAAAGCGGAAGCTTCGCTGTGGCAACCTCCGAACAGGGATACCATGCTGCGGTTTATGTTTACAACCCTTCGTTTCAATGTGTTTTTAAGTGGCGTTCTCCCGACAAATTGGTTATGGATGTAGCTCTTTGTCCATATGATGATAATATGCTTGCTGTTGCCGCATGTAAAGCGGCAGAGGGTGATTTTTCGGCTGAGATTATTACCTTATCAACCAAATCCGAAAAGCCTCTTTCCACGATTTCTTTGCCCGAAGTGCTTGTCATGGAGATCGCTTTTACCAAAGAAAGCGAGAAGGGATTTTCCGTACTGACAGATACATCGCTCATGACCCTTTCGGCCAAGGGAGAGGTGCTTTCGGAAAACACTTTCACAGCGACGGATTTGTCGGCCTATTATTTGAGTGAGAAGTTTTCGGTAGTAGCGCAGAAAAAGAGTATGGTTGGCAGTACATACGCCATTAAGATCGTGTCCCCGCGTGGCGATACCCTTTATGCGATCGACATGGATTCTCAAATTTTTGACATTGTTTCCGATGGCGATGCGGTGTATGTATTAACCTACGAGACTTTGTATATCCTCCATCCAACAGAACAAAAAACAGAATCGTTTGCAGTATCTCGTTCGTTCAGAGAGGTGTTGCCGATGGGTGGGGACACCCTCGGTTTTGTAAGCGATCATACCGTTTGCTTTATGCTGCTTGAGTAGAAAGGGGTTTTATATGAGTGCTATTTTAGATATTTTAGTCGTTGCCGTGTTGGTTTTCAGCGTGGTGCTGGGATGGAAACGGGGCTTTGTAAAATCTTTGCTGCACTTTGCCGGTTCTTTGATCAGTTTGGTTTTGGCGGTTGTGTTGGCCGCGCCGATCGGTTCGTTTTTCAACGATTTGTTTATCGCTGACTGGCTTTCTTCTTCGGTGGAATCAAAGCTGGCCGAACAGCTTGCGGCTATGGGAGATAGTTTTTCATCCCTTTTTGAAAATATGCCGGAAGGGTTTTCTTCTTTGATTGACCGCTTTGGCATCGGTAAGGGAGATCTGGAAGAGCAGTATGTGCAAATGGCTGCCGAAAATAAAACCGATGCATTGATCACCGAGGAGTTGGCGGATTATTTGACGGCGAGTGCCGCGCGGGCGGTTTCCTGTGTGCTTGCTTTCCTGATTGTGTATATTGTTGCATTTGTTTTGGTTAAACTGCTTTCGAGATTGATCGATCCCATTTTCCGTCTTCCGTTGCTTCACACTGCCAATGCGCTTTTGGGTGCATTGCTCGGATTTTTGGTTGCCATTGTTTTCCTGTGGGTTGCAGCGCTTTTGATTGAACATGTGGTCCCCTACGCTTTTGGAAGCGATAGCGTTTTTTACAACAATTTCTCGGCGGATAACACGCTTTTGTATCGTTTCTTTGCCGATCTTAACCCTTTGCAGTCGTTGCTGTGATGTGAAAAATTGAAAGGAATCGGTTTGAATACAAGCCGAATAAATTTATGTTGAAGTTTCAAAAAAGATATATACCCAACTATTTGACAATCTTTCGCATGATTTTGATTCCCGTTTTTGTCTGGGCGTTTTTGATCGGAGAAAGGCTGATTTTTGCGGCAAGTGTATTTTTCCTTGCCGGCGTGACCGATGTCTTGGACGGATATTTGGCGCGCAAATATAATTGGACATCCGAAAAAGGCAAGCTTTTGGATCCGCTTGCCGATAAAAGTATGCAACTGGCTGTTCTTGTGTGTCTTGCGTTTGCCGAGATTTTACCTTGGTGGCTCGCGGTGTGCCTCGGTCTTAAGGATGCGATCATGGTCACGGTGGCATCTTTATTGTTCCGACGCAAAAAAATATATGTAAAAGCAAATTGGTACGGCAAGTTGGCGACTGCCGTTACATACGGTGTGTTTATTTGGGCAATGGTGGATGAATCCCCCAATCAAATCGTTTTGACCACCCTTTGCCTGCTTGTTTTGGCTTTGATGCTTTTTTCCATCACCATGTATGGCATTGCCTCTAAGGATGACATCAAGGGATTGACAAACAAAAAAGAAAACACCCCATGAAAGGACTGTCTGTATGAAATTGCAACTTTGCGAGATGTGCCACAAACGGCCCGCTGTCGTATATATTAACAAATTGGAAAACAACGAAATGAAAACGCAGGGACTTTGTCTTTCCTGCGCGAAAACGCTTGGTTTGAATCCCCTTGGTGAGATTGCAAAAAAAATGGGCATCAACGAGGAAGAATTGACTTCCATGGAAGAGCAATTTGAGCAAATGGTAGGAGAAGACGGCGAAGTGGATCTGAGCGGCCTGATGCAAGAAATGGGCGGCGAGGATGAAGAAGGGACGAAAGCGCCCGCTTTGGATATTCGTAAGATCATTCCGATGAATCAAGGGGTTCCGACACCCGTTGAAGGCAAAGAAAACGTGGATCACGATAAGAAAAGCACTGCAAAAGAAGATGCAAAGGCAAAAAAAGAACGCAAATATTTGAGCGGTTTTTGTATCGATTTGACTGCGCGCGCTCGCGAGGGAAAGCTTGATCGCGTGGTTGGTCGTGACCAAGAGTTGGCGCGGCTTGAACAGATTCTTTGCCGCAGAGGAAAAAACAATCCTTGTTTGATTGGTGAGCCCGGTGTCGGAAAAACCGCCATCGCTGAATTGCTGGCGCAAAAAATCGCAGACAAAGCCATTCCGCAAAAATTGCAGAATAAAGAAGTTTTTGTGCTGGACATGACGGCTCTTGTTGCGGGAACACAGTTTCGCGGACAGTTTGAAAACCGTATTCGCGGTTTGATCGAGGAGATCAAAAAACAGGGGAACATCATTTTGATGATCGATGAGATTCATACCATTGTCGGTGCGGGCGATGCCGAGGGCGGTATGAACGCCGCCAATATCTTAAAGCCCGCGTTGTCTCGCGGTGAGATTCAGGTTATCGGCGCCACGACCTTGTCCGAATACAGAAAGTATATTGAAAAGGATGCCGCGCTTGAACGGCGTTTTCAACCCATCATTGTCAAAGAACCTACGGTGGAAGATACGGTGGAAATGCTCAAGGGCATCAAGGGATATTACGAAAAGCATCACGGCATTCAAATTCCCGATGCGATTTTAAAATCCGCTGCCGTTTTATCCGAAAGATATATTACAGACCGCTTTTTGCCCGACAAGGCCATTGATTTGTTGGACGAAGCGTGTGCGCGTGTGGTGTTGAATCATCCTTTGATTCAACGCATTGATGGATTGGTGGCTTCTTTGCAAGAGTTGAAATCCGAACGCGAGGCACTTGAAAATGTTACCGATCCCAACGAAGACACCTATCGCCGTTTGGCGGATATTCGCGTGAGGGAGTCCAAGCAGTTGGGAGAGTTCGAAGGCTTATCTCGTCAGCGTGATGATATTTGTTTGACGGTAGAAGATATGGCCGAAGTCATTGAAATATGGACGGGCGTTTCGGCGGGCAGTGTAAAAGAAAGTGATTTTGAACGCATTTCACAGCTTGAGCAGAATTTAAAGGGCGCGATTGTCGGGCAGGATGAGGCGCTTTCCGCCATTTGCCGCGCCATTAAACGTTCCCGCGCGGGTGTGGCATCCAAGCGCAAACCCGTTTCCTTTATTTTTGCCGGTCCGACGGGTGTTGGAAAAACCGAATTGGTACGCCGTTTGGCAGAAGAGCTGTTTCACTCGCCCGAATCCTTGATTCGCTTGGATATGTCGGAATTTATGGAGAAACATGCGGTTTCGCGTATTATCGGCGCCCCTCCCGGATATGTTGGGTATGACGAGGCGGGACAGTTGACCGAGAAAATCCGTCGAAAACCCTATTCGGTCGTGCTTTTTGATGAGATTGAAAAAGCGCATCCCGATGTGATGAATATACTTTTGCGTATTTTGGATGACGGACGCATCACCGATGCGAGCGGTCGGGAAGTGAATTTCGAGAACACGGTGATTGTCATGACCACCAATGCAGGATCGGCAGTCTCTTCGACCAGCGGCTTTACCGCATCTGCTTCCACTATGGATGATGACAAGACCAAAAAAGCATTGTCGGAATTTTTGCGCCCCGAGTTTATCAACCGCGTCGATCAGATCATTACTTTCCACCGCCTTTCCAAGGAAGCGTTTGAAAGAATTGCCCTCATTCAACTGGGCGAGCTGGCAAGTTCTCTGTCCGAAAAAGGCATGATGCTTCGTTGGGAAAAGGAAGTGCCGATGCTGATTGCCGAAAAATCTTATTCGGAAAAATACGGCGCGCGCAATTTACGCCGCTTTATCCAGACCGATGTGGAAGATCCGCTTGCCGAGCAGATCATTGCTTCTAAAAAGCCTGTGGAAACGGTTTTGGTTTCGGTCAAAGAGGGCGGCCTGCAAATTGATATAAACGGCTGACGGCGTGCTGTTGTGCAGAAAAGGGTCTTGCAAGGCGCTTTTCAGTGTGTGGAATACAGGTT
Source organism: Eubacteriales bacterium (assembly GCA_045536965.1). GTDB lineage: Bacteria > Bacillota > Clostridia > Oscillospirales > SIG627 > UBA5448. The sequence goes on along the minus strand of JAZSON010000012.1, from coordinate 65,909 downwards.
TTCATAAAAAGTGAAGAAAAATAAGAAAATGTTGTTGACAAGCGGGATGGAATCATATATAATGTTCCATGCGCCTTTTCGCGAATATGTGTTCCGAGGGGGCGGCATATAGTCCCGTAGTGGAAAGGACATTGTATGCTACCGAGAAATCGCGCGGCTGATCAGCCCGCATTACTGGACATTTCCGCCTTGTTGGCGGGAGAAATGCGCACCTTTTCCTTCGAGCGGAAATTTCCGATTGATTTGGAGGATGCGGATTGTACGGTGAGTGAGCCCGCAATCATGCAGGGAGAACTCATCAATCGCGCCGGATATATTACCTTTGATGCCAAGCTTTTTGTTCCGTTTACGGCGACTTGCTGCCGTTGCTTGGACGATGTGCCTCTTTCGTGCTCGCTTGAGATCCACGCACCCGTGGCCGAGCGATTGGAAAATGGCGAAAACGAGGAATATATCATCCCGATTGCCGGTAAAATCGATTTAGAGGAACTGGCGCGTATTCATTTATTGTTGCATTTGCCTTATCGGCATTTATGTCGAGAAGATTGCAAAGGATTATGTCCGCGTTGCGGAAAGAATCTTAACCGAGAGGCATGCTCCTGCCAAACGGAAGATTCATCAAATAGTGATTGATTACATTGTAGTGTGATATCGAGGAGGTGTCAAAATGGCAGTACCCAAGAGTAAAGTTTCGTCGGCCAGAAAGAACAAGAGAAGATCCAGCACTTGGAAACTGGAAGCGCCCGCTATGGCAAAATGCCCGAAGTGCGGCGAGTATAATCTTTCCCACAGAGTCTGCTCTAAATGCGGTTCTTACGACGGGAAAGAAGTTGTCAAGGTTTCTAAATAAGGAAGCCGGTAAGATGGCTGCGGCCGGGGATTTCATCTCCGGCCAGTTTTTCGTTTTGTTTTTTCTGCCTTTAGAGGCATCTTTTTTTATCCGGAGGTATACATGGTTGTAATTACCGGCATCGAACCTCGTTCTCCTGCGCAAAAAGCCGATATTCGCTCGGGCGACATTTTGGTAGCGATCAACGGGAAAGATATTTGTGATTTGCTCGATTACCAATTTTATATGACCGAAAAAAACGTCCGTCTTACCCTAAAGCGCGGGGAAACGGTCTATGAGAAGGTTTTGAAAAAAGAGGAGTACAGCGACATCGGACTTCTTTTTGACTCGTTTTTAATGGATGAAAAAAGACGGTGTTCCAACGCCTGCGTTTTTTGTTTTATTGACCAGAATCCTAAGGGTATGCGGGAAAGTATATACTTTAAGGATGATGATACCCGTCTGTCGTTCTTGCACGGAAGCTATGTGACGCTCACAAATTGCCGTCGTGCGGAACTTGAGCGGATGGTACAGATGCATATTAGCCCCATTCGGGTTTCGGTACATACCACCAACCCCGAACTGCGTTGTCGTATGCTTGGCAATCGCCATGCAGGCGATGTGCTTGAGCGGGTAGACTTTTTAACCTCCCATGGCATCGAGGTTCATTGCCAAATTGTTTTGTGCAAAGGATTGAACGACGGCGAAAATCTTGCGCGCACATTGGACGATTTGTTGGCTTTGCCGACACCTCCGAAAAGCATTGCCGTGGTGCCTGCGGGACTGACCGCCCATCGGGAGGGCTTATATCCCCTGTCTCTTTTTTCGGCAGAAGAGTGTCGCGGGGTGATCGACCAGATTGCTGCTGTGCAGGAAAAGAATCTTTTGCGCTTTTCTTCCCGCATGGTTTGGGCGGCCGATGAATTCTATACGCGCGGCAAAGTGCCCATTCCGCAGGAAAGTGAGTATTACGAGGAATTTCCACAGCTGGATAACGGGGTGGGACTTCTCGCTTTGTTTGCCGCGGAGGTGGAAGAGGCGCTGGCGGATGCCGCGCTGTGCGGAAAACGCAATGTTTCGATTGCGACCGGTGAGGCGGCGTATGATTTTATGTGCGCCATGGTTGCAAAGGTGCAAAAAAAATGTTATACTGTGAACTGTAGGGTGTATCCCGTAAAGAATTTGTTTTTCGGCGAGTCGGTAACGGTGGCCGGTCTTTTGACCGGAAGCGATTATCTTTTGGCACTCAAGGGGAAAGATTTGGGAGACACTTTGTATATTCCCGCCGTTTCTCTGCGGTTTGAGCGGGATAAGTTTTTGGATGACACCACGCCGGAAGAATTGTCAAAACAACTCGGTGTTTCGGTGATTCCTTTGGAAAATGACGGATTTTCTTTTGTGTCGGCATTGACACAGGATTGAAAGGATTTTAATTATGCCAAAACCTACTGTTGCTATCGTGGGGCGGCCCAATGTCGGAAAAAGCACGTTTTTTAACAAGCTTGTCGGTAAGCGTATTTCCATTGTGGAGGACACGCCCGGCGTTACCCGCGACCGTATTATGTTTGATATCACTTGGAATGGGGTAAATATGCTTCTTGTGGATACAGGTGGTGTTGAACCCAAAGCCAATACCGTGATTCTGCGGCACATTTTGACACAGGTTCAGCTTGCCATCGATTCTGCCGCCGCTATTGTTTTTATGACCGAATTGCAAAGCGGTGTGACGGCTGCCGACCGCGAGATCGCTGCTATGCTGAAGCGATCTAAAAAGCCTGTGGTGTTGGCTGTCAACAAGGTGGACGGCGTCGGCGCGCCGCCTCCTGAATTTTATGAGTTTTATGAACTTGGATTTGACGATCCCATCCCCCTTTCCTCTCTTCATGGCACGGGTTCCGGTGATATTTTGGACCGTGTGGTAGATGCTATAAAAGGAACGGTGACCGAAGGCGAGGAAGAAGACGGGATTTCCGTGGCTGTCATCGGCAAACCGAATGCCGGAAAAAGTAGTCTGGTCAACCGTATGCTCGGCGAAGAACGTGTGATTGTTTCTTCGGTGGCGGGGACAACCCGTGATGCTATTGACACCCCGTTGCGCAATGAACACGGCAACTATACCTTGATCGATACGGCGGGAATTCGTCGCGCTTCCAAAGTGGAAGATGCCATTGAGCGGTATGCGGTGCTTCGCGCACGCATGGCGGTGGAACGCGCCAATGTCTGCCTTATCATGATCGATGCGCAGGAAATGGTGACGCAACAAGACGAGCGAGTTGCCGGTCTTGCACACGAGGCGGGAAAGGCAAGTATTATTTGTATCAATAAATGGGATCTGATCGACAAGGAGAAAACGTCGTTTTCTCAAGTGTCCAAAGATGTTTACACCTCACTCTCCTACATGACATACGCGCCTATTTTGACCCTTTCTGCCAAAAGTGGGCAACGGGTGGATCGCCTTTATGATATGATCAACGAGGTGAACGCACAGGCATCCCTTCGTGTTACCACCGGTATGCTCAACGATTTGCTCAACGATGCAACGACCCGTGTGCAGCCGCCCTCGGACAAGGGCAGACGGTTGAAAATTTATTATATGACCCAGATCGGTGTGCAACCGCCTACATTTGTTATTTTTTGCAACAATGCCGAACTGTTTCATTTTTCTTATCGTCGCTATATTGAAAACTGCTTGCGCGAGGCATTCGGATTTAAAGGAACGCCCATCAAGCTGATCATTCGCGAAAAGGGCGATACCGAAAAAGACGATTGATGAGGAAGCTTTTACGGCCGCGAAACGGCAGGAGGTATTTATATGGAAACATTTTTGAGTGTGTTAAAAGCCATCGGTTCATCTCCCCGTACAGCCTTGGAAGCGTTTGGCGGGTACAATTTGCTGGCAGATGTAAAGTTGTCTTTTTTGACGGGCGCTTTGGTCTTTTTGCTTTGTGTACTGCTTCCCTATCTGGTGGGCAGCATCAACACGGCGGTGGTCATCTCCCGTGGTATTTACGGAAAGGACATCCGTACCGAGGGAAGCAAAAATGCAGGTATGACGAATATGTTTCGCGTGTTTGGCAAACGAGCCGGTGTTTTGACGTTGATCGGTGATTTGTTGAAGGCGATCATCTCGGTTCTGATCGGCATGGTGGTGCTTGGCAATTCGGGTGGATATGTTGCGGGTCTTTTCTGCATTCTCGGCCACGTTTTCCCGATTTATTTCCGCTTTAAGGGCGGTAAGGGCGTATTGGTCGCGGCGGCTACCGTGTTGTGCACCAATCCCGCTGTCTTTATCTTTCTTATAGTGATTTTTGCCGTTGTTTTGCTGGTGGGGCGAATGGTGTCCCTGGCCAGCATTACCGCCGCTTGTTTTTATCCTCTCGTTTTGAATTTCTATTCCAAATCCTGCCTGGGCTTGCCGCCCGATGTGATTGCGCTTGCTTTTTCGATTTTTGCCATGGTTATGATTTTGGTTTTTCACCGCTCCAACATTGTGCGCATTTGGAACATGGAAGAGCATAAGATCGGTTCCGGAGGAAAATCGAAAAAATGAAAGTGGCATTATACCGTTGCGAGGATTATGAGGTCGATCGCATCACATCGCTTTTGGAAAAGATGTTTTTGCCGTTCGGCGGCATTGAAAACATGGTGCCTGCGGGCGCAGCGGTGGTTATTAAGCCGAATTTGGTTTCCAAGCGTAAGCCTGAAGATGCCGCAACCACCCATCCTGCCGTATTGGAGGGGTTGGTGCGGATTTTAAAGAAGCGTACCGACGACATTACTTTCGCGGAATGTCCCGGCGGACTTAACACACCGCATATATTGGAAAGCGTGTATAAAGTGACGGGGCTGAAGGATGTGGCAAATCGCTACGGTGTCAAAATTTGTCTGAATACTTCGGCGACACTTTGCTCTATTCCCGACGGTGAGGCGAGTAAAAATGTGGAGGTGCTTACCACGATCGCCGAAGCGAAGGTGCTATTCAATGTCACGAAACTGAAAAGTCATTCGCTGACGGGAATGACCGGTTGCGCCAAAAACTTGTATGGGGTTATTCCCGGTATCAAAAAGGCCGAGATGCATGCCCGTTTTCCCGATGTGAATGTTTTTTCAAAATTTGTCTGCGACATCAATCGGGTGATAAGGCCAAGTTTTCATATTTTGGATGCTGTCACTGTTATGGAAGGAAATGGGCCTACGGGGGGAACGCCCCGCCATCTCGGTGCAATTCTTGGCGGTACAGATGCCTTTGCGGTCGATCGTGTTGGTGCGTCTTTGCTGGGAATGGATATAGACGAGCTTCCGATTTTTTGTGCTGCTCGCTCAAGCGGGATGTTTGACGATCAACAGCAGCTTGAGATGATCGGGGATGATGCGGCAGATCTTTCGCTTTGTGATTTTGTTATGCCTGACACGAAAAAGTTTAACATTTTGCGGAACATGCCCGGCCCTCTCCGTAAGTTTTTGCAACCGCGCCCTGCCATTGATCCTAAAAAATGCATCGGTTGCGGCGAGTGTGCGCAAGACTGTCCCCAAAAGACCATCGAGGTGGTCAGAAATAAACGGGGGAAAAAGCAGGCGAAGATCAATATGCAAAATTGCATACGCTGTTATTGTTGTCAGGAACTTTGTCCCGTGCAAGCGGTGAAGATCAAGCGGAGCTTTGTTTCGTTTTTGTAAGGATGTGACGGTATGAATCAAACCCTGCGCCTTTCTGCTTATGCCAAGATCAATTTGACATTGGCGGTGACCGGAAAACGGGAGGATGGTTATCATACCCTTTCGTCGGTGATGCAACGGGTCTCTCTGCATGATAGCTTGCAGCTTCAGATCAGCGACGGAGACGGGGTTTATCTTAAAACCAATTTGCCGTATTTGCCGACCGATGAACGCAATCTTTGCGTAAAAGCGGCGCGTCTTTATTTGGAAACGGCCTCCCTGGTCTATCGAGTGGATATGCAGATGAATAAGCGGATTCCCGTTGCAGCCGGTTTGGGTGGCGGAAGTGCTGATGCCGCGGCTGTTTTGGCGGGACTTGAGTCGGTGTTCCATGTGTACGGCGATCAACTGCCGCAACTGGCTTTAAAGCTCGGCGCTGATGTGCCCTTTTGTCTCCATGGCGGGGTTTGTCTTTGCGAGGGGATAGGTGAGGTGCTGACGCCGTTGGAAAGCGCTGCGCGCGGGATGGCGGTTGTGGTTGCCAAAAATGCCAAGGGACTTTCCACGCCGTATATTTATCAGCGTTTTGATACACTTCCTCCGCAGGAGATTCGTTCATCCGACGGGATGAAAGAGGCGTTAAAAAGCGGAGATATACAAGCGGTGGCAAAGGCGATGTTTAACGATTTAGAGCTTGTGTCATTGGGTGAAAAACCCGAAATTGCCGTTTTGAAAGAAAAAATGATGGAAACAGGTGCGGTTGGCGTCATGATGAGCGGGTCTGGTCCCTCTGTTTTCGGTTTATATGAAAATGAAGCCGCTTCCAGGGCTGCCGTGTATTCTTTGCGTGAACTTGGGGTGACGGCGCATTTTGCAACATTTATATAATCAGATGATTATTTCTTCCTTTCTCTGTCTATACTCGGTGTAGATTGAGAAAGGAAGTTTTTTATATGAAACATATTACTGTGTCTTTGTTGTGTCTGGCGTTGATTCTCGTTCTTTCACCCATGCGGGAGGCGGCAACCCTCTATCAGGGAGTGATTCGCGTGCATATTTTGGCAGACGATGACAGTCCGCAGGCGCAGCAGGTGAAGCTTGCTGTGCGTGATCGTCTTTTGGAAATCGGGGAAAAATTACTTGCAGGATGCGAGAATCGTGAAATGGCGGCTGAGATTATTGGTGAAAACCTGGATGGTTTATGCAAGGCGGCCGATGCGGTGCTCAAGGAAAATGGTTTTGATTACGGAGCATCGGCGGTCTTGGTTGAGGAATACTACGAAAAACGGGATTATGATGGGTTTAGTTTGCCTGCGGGAGAATATCTTTCTTTGCGCATTTCCCTTGGACGGGGGGAGGGGAAAAATTGGTGGTGCGTACTTTTTCCCCGCATTTGTCTGCGCGCTTCCGTGACCCCGACGGTTATGGTAGAAGAGGGGCTTTCGGTGGGGCAGGCGGATACGGCGGCGACGGCCTCGGGATACACGTTGCGATTTAAATTGCTGGATTGGTTTGCAGGTTTATGGCGTCGTTAGGAAGAGAGAATATTTGTTGTTTTATTTGTGTCAAGAGGTGGGTTTTTGTCGATCACCTCTTGACAGACGGTGTGGGGTATGTTATAATAACACGAAAATAAATCTTTAAGTGCGGTACAGAGATGCCGGCAAGGTTGTTTATAAAGTGATGCGGTGCGCCGTATCTGTTTTTTTGTGTCGAAATAACCTTGCTATGCAGGGTTCTTTGTTTATTCGGAAAGGAGTTTTTATGCAGTACACCTTTAAAAACACCCGTGTTATTGGCGGTGCAGACTCCTTTCATAATGGATTTTCTGTTAACGGCGGGAAGTTGGTTGAAACTGTTTCTTCTGCCGCTGAACTTTTATTTGATTGTGACAATATGTGTATTTATCCCGGCTTCGTAGATGTGCATGTGCATCTGCGGGAGCCGGGTTTTTCTTATAAGGAGACGGTTGAGAGCGGAACGTATGCCGCCGCGGCGGGGGGATATACCGCTGTGTGCTCCATGCCCAATCTGACACCGCCGCCCGATTGCATGGAAAACTTACAGGTTCAACTCGATTTGATTCGTGATCAAGCTTGTATCCGTGTGTTTCCCTATGGAACCATCACAAAAAGAAGAGAAGGCGCAATGTTATCTGACATGGATTCCATGGCTTTGTCGGTGGCGGCCTTTTCGGATGATGGCAGCGGGATTCAAACGCCCGCGCTGATGCGGGAGGCGATGATCAAGGCCAAGAAGTTGGGGCGTATCATTGCTGCGCATTGTGAGGATATGGCGCTGGTAAACGGTGGTTGTATCCATGACGGCGCTTTTGCTCGCACACACGGGTATAAAGGCATTTCTTCGGCTTCCGAGTGGAAGCAGGTGGAACGTGATTTGGAATTGGTGCGAGAAACAGGTTGCGCATACCATGTGTGTCATGTGTCTACCAAAGAAACCGTTGCTTTGATACGAGCGGCAAAGCAGGAGAAGTTAAATGTCACCTGCGAAACGGCGCCGCATTATTTGTTGTTGGATGACAGCGCGCTTTGTGAAGACGGGCGGTTTAAAATGAATCCACCGCTTCGAAGCGCGGAAGACAGGTTGGCTTTGATCGAAGGGATATTGGATGGTACGGTGGACATGATTGCTACCGATCATGCGCCTCATTCTGCCGAAGAAAAGGCGAAGGGTCTGCGTGACAGCGCATTCGGTATCACGGGAATTGAATTTGCATTCCCGCTTTTATATACCTATTTGGTGAAAGAGGGAGTAATCAGCGAGGAAGCGCTGGTAGCGCTTTTTACGACAAAGCCAAAAGAAAGGTTTGGGATCGGACATCCGTTGGCGTTTGGTCAAGAGGCTGATTTTACGGTGTTTAATCCCTGTTGCAGAACCAAGATTGAACCTGAGAAGCTTTTTTCCAAAGGCAAAAGCACCCCGTTTGACGGATGGGAATTGGCTGGGAAATGTGTTTTGACGGTTTGTGGTGGAAAAATCGTGTATGATGACGGCTCGTTGCCGCGCAAATAATGTTGGAGGTAGAATCTCATGGCAAAAAGAACGGATATTAAAAAAATTATGATCATCGGTTCGGGTCCCATTGTAATCGGACAGGCGGCCGAATTTGACTATGCAGGTACGCAGGCTTGTCTTGCGCTTCGCGAAGAGGGTTATGAAGTGGTTTTGGTGAACTCCAATCCCGCTACGATCATGACCGACACAACCATTGCCGATAAGGTGTATATGGAGCCGTTGACGCTGGAATTTGTAGCAAGAATTTTGCGTTACGAGCGTCCCGACGCCATCATTCCCGGTATCGGCGGGCAGACCGGCTTGAATCTTGCCATGCAACTGGAGAAGAAGGGCATTTTGCGGGAGTGTAACGTGGAATTGCTTGGTACGACGAGCGAGAGCATTGAGCGTGCCGAAGACAGAGAAATGTTTAAAGAACTTTGCCAAAGCATCGGCGAGCCTGTCATTCCTTCCGAAATTACGTATTCTGTGGAAGAGGCTTTGGCAGCGGCCGAGAGAATCGGTTATCCCGTTGTTCTCCGTCCCGCTTTTACGCTCGGCGGCACGGGCGGTGGTTTTGCCAACAACCCCGAAGAATTGGTGTTCATCGGCGAAAATGCATTCAAACTTTCTCCCGTGCATCAGGTTCTGATTGAAAAGAGTGTCAAGGGTTATAAAGAAATTGAGTTTGAAGTCATGCGTGACGGCGCTGACAAGGTCATCACCATTTGCGGCATGGAAAACATTGATCCCGTGGGTGTACATACGGGCGACTCGGTGGTGGTAGCTCCCATCCTGACACTCAACGATCATGACTTGAATATGCTGCGTGACAGCGCGCTTAAATTGATTCGTACACTGAAAATAGAAGGCGGCTGCAATGTGCAGTTTGCTCTCCATCCCCAAACCTCCGAGTATTACTTGATCGAGGTCAATCCCCGTGTTTCCCGTTCCTCAGCATTGGCATCTAAGGCAAGCGGTTATCCCATTGCCCGCGTGACCGCCAAGATTGCTGTTGGTATGACTTTGGACGAGATTACCATTGCCAATACCACCGCCGCTTTCGAGCCGTCGCTCGACTATGTGGTGGCAAAGCTTCCGCGATTCCCCTTTGATAAGTTTGCGACTGCCACCAATGTGCTTGGCACCCAAATGAAAGCCACGGGTGAGGTCATGGCCATCGGTTCGACATTGGAAGAATGTTTGCTCAAGGCGGTCCGTTCTTTAGAGATTGGTGTATGTCATTTACATATGCACAAGTTTGATGATATGCCGGCCGAAGAGATTCTTGCTTATTTGAGTGAATTCCGCGACGACACCCTTTATGCCGTAGCACAGCTTTTCCGCTTGGGAACACCTTTTGAAACCGTTCAAAGGGTCACGATGATTACCCCGTATTTCTTGGAATGCATCCAAGGCATTGTTGCATTCGAGGGGGTATTGGCCGCCGATAAAGGAAACAGCGCATTGCTGCAAGAAGCGAAACGCAAAGGCTTTTCCGATCAGTTTATTGCAAAACTGTGGGGCGTAAAGGAAACGGATATCTGGAAAATGCGTGTTGACGGCAATCTGTTCCCCGTTTACAAAATGGTGGATACCTGTCACACGGGCGCTTATATTCCGTATTTCTACTCCAGCTATCAGGGAGAAAACCGCTCGATTGTCACAAATCGCGAAAAAACCGTGGTGCTCGGCGCCGGTCCTATCCGCATCGGACAGGGTGTTGAATTCGACTATTCTACCGTGCACGCAGTGCAGACCATCAAAAAAGCAGGGTATGAAGCCATTATTATCAACAACAATCCCGAAACCGTTTCGACTGACTATACCACTGCCGATAAACTGTATTTTGAACCGCTGACCACCGAAGACGTTATGAACGTGATGCACTTCGAGGGCGCAAACGATGCCATTGCTTCTCTTGGCGGACAGACGGCTATCAACCTTGCCGATCCTCTCTACCGCCGCGGCATCAACATCATCGGCACCGACGTGCACGCCATTGAAAGAGCTGAAAATCGCGATGCGTTTGAAAAGATTCTGACCTCCCTGAACATTCCGCAGCCCGAGGGTCACGCCGTTACCACCATTGAAAAGGGCGTTGAGGTTGCCGCGCAGATCGGATACCCCGTTTTGGTGCGTCCCAGCTTTGTGTTGGGCGGTCGCGCCATGCAGATCGTTGACAATGAAGAACAGCTTCGCCATTATCTGAAGACCGCCGTTGAAATCGACGAAGACAAACCTGTCTTGGTTGACCATTACATCCAAGGTAAAGAAGTTGAGGTCGATGCTATTTGCGATGGCCAAAATGTATTTGTTCCCGGCATTATGGAATTGGTGGAACGTACCGGTATTCACAGCGGAGACAGTATCAGTGTGTATCCCACGTTCAGTGTTTCCAAAAAGGTTAAGGGTATCATTTTAGATTATGCCAAACGATTGGGTTTGGGTTTGGGTATCGTTGGACTTTATAACATTCAGTACATCGTTGATGATCAGGAACGCGTCTTTATCATCGAAGTGAATCCCCGTTCGTCCCGCACCGTGCCGTTCTTATCCAAGGCGACCGGTTACAGCCTTGCCGATATTGCCACCAATGTAATTTTGGGGAAATCGCTCAAGGAACAGGGTGTCTTCGATATTTATCCTTCCGAAAAATCCCGCTGGTACGTCAAAGTGCCCGTCTTCTCGTTTGCCAAGATTCGTGGATTGGATGCTTATCTTTCGCCTGAAATGAAATCGACGGGTGAAGCCATCGGTTATGATGACAAATTGACCCGCGCATTGTACAAGGCGCTTCAGGCATCGGGAATGCAGGTGCAAAATTACGGCACCATTTTGGCTACCATTGCCGACAAGGACAAGGAAGAGGCGTTGCCGCTCATTCGCCGCTTCTACAATCTGGGCTTTAATATTGAAGCTACGGCGGGCACAGCACAGTTTTTGCGCGCCAACGGCATCCGTACCAGAGTTAAGAAAAAGATTTCCGAGGGAAGTCAGGATATTCCCGATTCGATTCGCCAAGGTCATATTGCCTATGTTATCAATACCCGTGAGATCGGGTCTGTCAATCAGATGGCCGACGGTTTTGAGATCCGCAAATGTGCGGTTGAAAACAACGTCACTACTTTCACTGCTCTTGATACCGTTCGGGTTCTTTTGGATGTATTGGAGGAAATGACACTGACCATTTCTACCATTGACGCGTGAGGAAATCATGAAAAAATGTGTATTTGAAATTCGTGGGCAGAAAAAAATAGCCCGCGATACCTACCGAATGGAACTGGCGGGGGATGTAAGTGACATCACCGTCCCCGGTCAGTTTGTCAATATTCGGTTGGACGGTTTTTATCTTCGCCGTCCTATCTCGGTGTGTGAAAAGACCGAGAACGGCTTGGTGCTCATTTATAAAACGGTTGGCAAAGGAACGTCCGTTCTCGCTTCTTTGCCCGAAGGTACCCACTTGGATGTGCTGACGGGACTTGGTAACGGATTTTCAACAGCCGAAAGCGGCGCTGATCCTCTTTTGATCGGCGGCGGCGTGGGTGTGCCTCCCTTGTATGGGCTGGCAAAGGCGCTTATTGCTGAGGGCAAACATGTGACCGCTGTTTTGGGATTCCGTACATTTGAAGATGTTTTTTATGCCGAGGAATTTAAAAAACTTGGTGTAGACGTGGTGGTAGCCACTGAGGATGGCAGTGTCGGAGTGAAGGGATTTGTGACCGATGCTTTGCCGTGTGCGTATTCGTATGTATACACCTGCGGTCCCGAGCCTATGCTGCGAGCTGTTTATCAAGCGAGTGTGACGGACGGTCAGTTTAGTTTTGAAGAACGAATGGCCTGCGGCTTCGGCGCCTGTATGGGATGTTCCTGCAAAACCAAATATGGAAATAAGCGTATTTGTCGTGACGGCCCCGTACTGCAAAAGGAGGAAATTATATGGTAAATACCTCTGTCAATTTATGCGGGATCGAGCTTTCCAATCCCATCATTCCCGCCAGCGGTACTTTTGGCTACGGACAGGAATTTGCTGCGTGGTATGACATTAACTGTCTTGGAACTTTTTCATTCAAGGGAACGACGGTCAAGGCGCGGTTTGGAAATCCTACGCCGCGCATTGCCGAGTGTTCTGCGGGTATGCTCAATGCTGTCGGATTGCAAAATCCCGGCGTGGAGCATGTCATTGCACATGAATTGCCGGAAATGAAAAAAATCTTTCACAAGCCTGTGATGGCCAACGTCAGCGGTTTTGCGATTGAAGAGTATGTGGATTGTTGCCGCTTGTTTGATCAGCAAGATCAGATCGGTTGGATTGAGGTCAATATCAGTTGTCCCAATGTACATGGCGGCGGTATGAGTTTCGGTACATCGGCGAAAAGTGCCCATGAGGTCACTGCGGCAGTGCGAGAAGTAACCAATAAGCCGCTGATTATAAAGCTTTCCCCGAACGTTACCGATATTACCGAGATTGCACGCGCCTGTGAGGCGGGCGGGGCGGATGGCATCAGCTTGATCAATACATTGCTTGGCATGCGCATCGATCTGAGAAAACGTAAGCCCCTGCTTGCCAATACGACGGGCGGCTTGTCGGGCAGTGCCGTTTTTCCCGTTGCGCTTCGTATGGTCTATCAGGTATATAAAGCTGTTTCCATTCCCGTTGTGGGTATGGGCGGTGTGACGACTGCCGAGGACGTCATTGAAATGATGCTTGCGGGTGCAACGGCCGTGCAGGTGGGCAGCGCCAATTTGGTCGATCCGTTTGCCTGCAAAAATATCATCGACGATTTGCCTCGCGTGATGGAAAATTATAAAATCAATCAATTAACCGAAATCATCGGAGGTGCGCACAATGGGTAAGGATGTCATTGTTGCCTGCGATTTTGCGGGCAGAGAAGAAGTTTTTAATTTTTTAGACTTGTTTACCGACAGAAAACCGTTTGTCAAGATCGGCATGGAGCTTTTTTACGCCGAAGGGCCCGAAATTGTTCGGGAGATTAAAAAAAGAGGGCATAAGATTTTTTTGGATCTGAAGCTGCATGACATTCCCAACACGGTCAAAAAATCGATGGCCGTTTTGTCCCGTCTTGATGTAGATATGACAAATCTGCATGCCGGCGGTACCATTTCCATGATGGAAGCCGCTTTGGAGGGGCTGACCCGTCCCGATGGTAGCCGTCCCTTGCTGATTGCTGTCACCCAGTTGACGAGCACCGATCAGGAGCGCATGGAAAAAGATCTTTTGATTCAGGCTCCTATCGATCAAGTGGTTATGCACTACGCCCACAATGCAAAACTTGCGGGTCTGGATGGCGTAGTATGTTCTCCGCTGGAGGCCGGCAAGGTGCACGAAGTGTGTGGAAACGGGTTTTTGACGGTGACGCCGGGTGTGCGTTTTGCCGATGGAGATGTTGGTGACCAAAAACGCGTGATGACACCTGCCGAAGCCAAAAAAATAGGCAGCGATTATATTGTTGTGGGCAGACCGATCACGGCTGCCGCCGATCCTGTCGCTGCTTATGAAAGATGCATGGCTGAATTTGTCGGATAATAAGGAGAAGGTACCATGGAAGGATACAAAAGAGAGTTTATTCAATTTTTAGAGGGCGCGGGTGTTCTGAAATTTGGAGATTTTACCGCCAAATCGGGCAGAAAAATCCCTTATTTTATCAATGCAGGCGACATTAAGACAGGTGAGCAGATATGCCGCTTGGGAGAATTTTATGCCAAGGCCTATTTTGAAAAGGTAGGCAACAGAAAAACGGTTTTATATGGCCCTGCTTATAAGGGTATTCCGATTGCGGTGTCTGTTTCGGTGGCTTTGGCGAAGAATGATTTGGATGTCCCCTTTTTCTTCAATCGAAAAGAGGAAAAAGATCATGGCGAGGGCGGTGTTTTCGTCGGTTACAAACCCCAAGCCGGTGATGAGATTGTCATTGTTGAAGATGTTATTACGGCGGGAACTGCCATTCGTGAAAGCATGGCTATTTTGTCGGGCCTGAAAGATGTAAAAGTATCTGCTGTTTTTGTTATGGTGGATCGCAAAGAAAAAGGCAAAGGTGAAAAATCGGCGATGGCTGAGGTAGAAGAGGAATTTGGATTCCCCGTTTATTCGGTCGTTGATGTATATGACATTATCGAATATTTGGAAGAGGACGAAAAGAACCGCGAAAATGTAGAGAGAATTAAAAACTATTTGGCGGTCAACGGTGCCAAAGCATAATTTGTGCACACGGAAAGGGAAAAAGCATGCGAAGTTTGATTGATATTATGGAGCTTTCGGTGGAAGAAATCGATGCCCTTTTGAACAAGGCGGAGGATATTATCAAAAATCCCGATGCTTACCGCGAAAGCTGCCGCTACAAAAAATTAGCCACCTTGTTTTTTGAGCCTTCTACCCGTACGCGACTCAGTTTTGAAGCGGCGATGTACGAACTGGGCGGACAGGTGATCGGTTTTTCGGCGGCGCAAAACAGCTCGGCTTCCAAGGGAGAGAGCGTTTCTGATACCGTCAAGACGGTGAGCTGCTATGCTGATATTATTGCTATGCGCCATCCGAAAGAGGGGGCGCCGTTGGTAGCTTCTCAAAAAGCGACGGTTCCTGTTATCAACGCGGGTGATGGCGGGCATAACCATCCCACCCAAACGCTTGCCGATCTTTTGACCATCCGCCGCGAAAAAGGACGTTTTGATCATCTGAAGGTCGGTTTGTGCGGAGACTTGAAGTTTGGCCGTACGGTTCATTCGCTGATCGCGGCGTTATCAAGATATCCGGGCGTGTCTTTTGAATTGATTTCCCCCGAAGAACTTCGTGTACCCGAATATGTAAAAGACAATGCCCTTTCAAATTCGAATGTAATTTACAGAGAATCGCGAGATCTGCTTTCGGTCATGCCTGAACTTGACATACTTTACATGACGAGGGTGCAAAGAGAGCGCTTTTTCAACGAGGCAGACTACATTCGATTGAAGGATGCCTACATACTGACTCCCGAGAAGTTGGTGGGCGCAAAGAAGGATATGTGCATTATGCATCCGTTGCCCCGTGTGAACGAAATTTCGGTTTCGATTGACGACGATCCGCGCGCTTGTTATTTTAAACAGGTTTTAAACGGTAAGTTTGTCCGTATGGCTTTAATTCTTGCATTGTTGGGGGTAGACAAATGATTATCGGTCAAATCAAAGACGGTATTGTTCTCGATCATATTACCGCCGGCAAAGGCTTGGAGATCTATCATGTCCTCGGGCTTTCGGAGCGAAAGTGTACGGTTGCCATGATCCAGAACGCCGACAGTGTAAAAATGGGCAAAAAAGATATTATCAAAATCGATGAGGTTATCGAATTGAATTTTGATGTGCTCGGCTATATCGATCCCGGCATCACCGTTAATATCATTCGCGAGGGTAAGCTCGTAAAAAGGGAGCATTTAGCGCTGCCTGAAAGGATTAAAGATGTCATTCGGTGTAAAAACCCGCGGTGTATTACTTCAACCGAGCAGGAATTGCCGCACATTTTTGTGTTAAGTGATGTTGATAACAAGGTTTATCGCTGTCTCTATTGCGAAACAAAGGCGGGAGAGAATCCGCATTCGTGAGAAAAATACGGTTTTTTCAATAAAGGTTGACAGAGTCGAAAAAAACCTGTATAATAACTTATCACTTTAGCGAAGGAAAGCAACTGCTTTCTTGGAGGTTTATTTTATGGACATAGAGATCATTGTATTTATCATCTACCTGGCATTTATGTTGGGTATAGGCGTGTTCTTCTTCTTGAAATCCAAAGGCGGCGGCGAAAAGACCTACTTCCTTGGCGGTCGTCAAATGGGGCCTTGGGTTTCCGCGCTTTCTGCCGGAGCATCCGATATGAGCGCATGGGTTTTGATGGGCTTGCCCGCTTCGATCTATGCCGCAGGCATCGGTCAGGCATGGATTGCAATCGGTTTAGGCGCGGGTTATGCGATCAGTTGGTTGTTTGTTGCACCGAGACTTCGTCGGTTTACCATTGTATCGGGTGACTCTATCACCATTCCTCAGTATTTGACAAATCGTTTCCTGTCCAAAAGCAGAGCGTTGCAGATCATCTGCGCCGTGATTTTCTTGGTCGCCTATACCGTTTACGCAGCTTCCTCCATTAAAGCTTGCGGCACGTTGTTTAACATCGTTATCGGTATGGATCCGACGGTGGCTATGTACTTAGCGGCTGTCATTATTATTGGTTATACTTTCCTTGGCGGTTTCAGCGCCGTTTGTTGGACTGACTTCTTCCAAGGCATGTTGATGCTGGCTGCTCTGTTGATTGCTCCGATCTTTGCTTTGGCTTTGATCCAAGGCGGTGAGGGTGCTTCTACCATGGATGTTTTGCCTGAAAATTATTGGAATTTGTTTACCAACTGGAAGGATGTTCTCTCCGGCTTGGGTTGGGGTCTCGGATATTTCGGTATGCCTCATATTATTGTTCGTTTTATGTCTCTGCGTTCCGACAAGGATCTGAAAAAAAGCGCGAAGATCGGTATTTCTTGGACGGTTCTTATTTTGGTGTTCTCGGTAGCATCGGGTATTGTCGGTCATCTTTTCATGGGCGAAATTGCCGATAGCTCTACGGTGTTTATTCAGATGGTTCGCAGTATTTTCCCTGCGGTCGTCAGCGGCGTTTTGCTTTCTGCCATCCTTGCGGCAGCTATGAGCACCGCAGACTCCCAATTGCTTGCAAGTGCCAGCGCTTTTGCCAGTGACGTTTACAAGCCTGTTATCCGTAAGGACAAGGCAAGCGACAAGGAAATGCTCTGGGCAGGACGTTTTGTCGTGTTGGCCATCGCAGTGGTTGCGGTTTTGATTGCTGCCAATCCGAACAGCGGTACGATCATGGGTCTTGTTGAAAATGCATGGGGCGTGTTTGGCGCCGCATTCGGTCCCGCGATTATCCTCTCGCTGTTCTGGAAACGCTTTACCTTTGGCGGTGCTGTTGCAGGTATCGTTGTGGGCGCGGTTGTGGATATCGGTTGGTTGGCTTTTCTTTCCTCTACCGGCATCTACGAAATTATCCCCGGTTTTATTGCGGGCATGATTGCCGCAGTTGTGGTTTCCTTGTGTTGCAAGGCGCCGTCGACAGACGTGGAAGATTTGTTTGATACCGCGGTATCTTATAAAGAGTGATTGCGTGTTTTAGGCAATCCGAAATAATAAAATGAGAAGGTTTTGGTTTTCCAAGACCTTCTTTTTTAAATTGCATCAGATGAAAAAATACCGAGAAAGACCACGTGGGTTTTTCTCGGTATTCATTATTTTAAAGATGATTAGTCTTTAAAGTATTTAACTGCCGAAGAGAACATTCCAAGATCAAAGTTGCCGGGGACGTTACGGTAGAGATCGGAATCGAATCGTTCGGCGTGACCCATTTTACCGAACACTCTGCCGTCGGGAGAGGTGATACCCTCGATGGCCGAAACGGCGTTGTTCGGGTTGAAGGAGATCTCTGCGGTGGGATTGCCTGCCAGATCAACATACTGGGTGGCAATCTGTCCGTTTGCAGCGAGGTTGGCAACCCAGTTTTCATCACAGAGGAAGCGGCCTTCGCCGTGAGAAATCGGGACGGCATACACCTCGCCCGGTTTGGTGTGCATCAGCCAAGGAGAAAGGTTAGAGGCGATGCGGGTGTATACGATACGGGATTGGTGTCTGCCGATGGTGTTATAGGTCAGGGTGGGGGTGTTTTGATCGGGTGTTGTGATCTCACCGAAGGGAACAAGACCCAGTTTAATAAGAGCCTGGAATCCGTTGCAGATACCTGCCATCAAGCCATCGCGCTTTTTAAGCAAATTGTGTACCGCATCGGTGACACGGGGGGCGCGGAAGAACGCCGTGATGAATTTACCCGAACCGTCGGGTTCATCGCCGCCTGAGAAGCCACCCGGAATGAAAACAATTTGACTCTTTTCAATCTCTTTTGCGAAGGCTTCAGCCGATTCGGCTACTTGTGCGGCGGTAAGGTTGCGCAGAACAAAGATTTTCGCTTCAGCACCTGCGCGCTCCATAGCGCGGGCAGTGTCGTACTCACAGTTTGTGCCGGGGAAGACGGGGATGAGTACCCTCGGCCGCGCGAATTGAACGGCGGGACCTTTTCTTTCGGTGGCATCAAAGTGATAAGCGGTGATGTTGTCTTGCTTCTGGGCAATGTTGCAGGGGAAGATGCGTTCCAATTTCTCTTCATACATGGCTTGAAGATCGGCAAGAGAAAGGGTTTCTTGTTTGTAGTTTACAGCAAAGCTGTCGGTGGTTTTGCCGATGAGGGCAGCACCGTCGATCTCGCTGCCATCTGTTTCGATGATAAACGAACCGTATGCATAAGAGAAGAGATCGGCAAGGATTAACGAGTCGGAAACCGACACGCCGATGCGGTTACCGATGGCCATTTTGTAAAGACCTTCGGCTACACCGCCGAAACCGACTGACCATACCGCTTTTGCTTTTCCTCCGCGAATGGCCGCCGAAACAGTGGCGAAGTTTTTCTCCAAGGAGGCAACTTCGGGCAGACCATCGGCTGTATAGGTGGGTTTGAGCAGATAAACGGGGTGGTTGGCTTCTTTGAATTCACCCGAAACAACCTTCTTGGCATCGCCGAGAGAAACGGCGAAAGAAACAAGAGTGGGCGGGACGTCGAGGGTTTCGAAGGTGCCCGACATGGAGTCTTTTCCACCGATGGCGGCTACGGAAAAGTCTTTTTGCGCCATGAAACCACCCAGCAAAGCAGCCAAGGGCTTGCCCCAGCGCTTGCCGTCTTTTTTGGGCTTTTCAAAGTACTCTTGGAAGGTGAGGTACATATCCTCGCGATTGCCGCCTGCGGCTATGATTTTAGACAAAGATTCCACAACGGCGAGGTAGGCGCCGTGATAGGGGGATTTTTCGGCAATGAAGGGATTGTAACCATAGGCCATAAAGGAGCAATTATCGGTTTGGCCGTGTTCAAGCGAAATTTTGTGTACCATGGCTTGCGAGGGGGTTTGTTGGTATTTTCCGCCGAAGGGCATCAATACCGTCCCTGCGCCGATGGTGGAGTCGAACCGTTCGGAAAGACCGCGCTTGGAACAAACATTGAGGTCGGTGACAAGTGCTTTCATGCCATCGGCAAAGTTTGCGGGGATTTCCTTTTCGAAGGATTCGGGTTTTGCGGGAGTAACGGTGATATGTTTTTCCGCACCGTTGGAATTTAAGAATTCGCGGGAAATATCGACGATGGTTTTTCCGTTCCAATGCATAACCAGCCTGGGAGATGCGGTGACGGTTGCTACATGGGTGGCTTCGAGGTTTTCTTCGTTTGCGAAACGGATGATAGCCTCTTTGTCGGTGGGAGCGACCAAAACGGCCATTCTTTCCTGCGATTCACTGATGGCAAGCTCGGTTCCATCGAGGCCTTCGTATTTTTTGGGAACAGCATTGAGGTTGATTTCCAATCCATCGGCCAATTCTCCGATGGCAACAGAAACCCCGCCTGCGCCGAAGTCGTTGCAACGCTTGATCATTTTGGAGGCAGCGCCGTTGCGGAACAAACGTTGGAGTTTGCGTTCCTCGGGAGCGTTACCCTTTTGTACTTCTGCGCCGCAGCTTTCGAGAGAGGATGCGGTGTGCGATTTCGAGGAGCCTGTGGCACCGCCGCAACCGTCTCTGCCTGTTCTTCCACCGATGAGGATGACAACGTCACCCGCCTCGGGAGAGAGACGGCAAACATTTTTAGCGGGCACAGCACCGATCACGGCACCGATTTCCATACGCTTGGCAGCATAACCCGGATGGTAAATTTCATCGACTTGACCGGTTGCAAGACCGATCTGGTTGCCGTAGGACGAATAGCCTGCGGCGGCCGTGGTTACGATTTTTTTCTGGGGCAGCTTGCCGGGGAGCGTTTTTTCGGGCGGGGTCAAGGGATCTGCCGCGCCTGTGACACGCATGGCGGCGTATACATAGGCACGTCCCGAAAGAGGATCGCGGATAGCACCGCCGATACAGGTGGCGGCGCCGCCGAAGGGCTCGATTTCGGTGGGGTGGTTGTGGGTTTCATTTTTGAAGAGAAGCAACCAGTCTTCTTCTTTGCCGTCGATTGTAACTTTCATTTTGACGGTGCAAGCGTTGATCTCTTCGGACTCATCCAACCGATCGAGTTTTCCTTGGGATTTAAGATATTTTCCTGCCAAGGTAGCGATGTCCATGAAATTGATCGGTTTGGTTCTGCCGAGTTCTTTGCGGGTGTCAAGATATGCTTGATATGCCGCTTTTAAGGTTTCGTCTTCGAAAATGACCTCGTCTACCGTGGTAAGGAAGGTGGTGTGGCGGCAGTGATCTGACCAGTATGTGTCGATCATGCGGATTTCGGTTAGCGTGGGGCAGCGATTTTCTGTTTTAAAATAGTTTTGGCAGAAAGTGAGGTCTTCCAAATCCATGGCGAGTTGGTAGTCGGAAAGAAATTTTTCAAGACCTTCGGTATCGAGATCCAAAAAACCATCCAAAACAGCAACTTCGGTCGGAATGTCCAGTTGCATGGTCAGCGTTTTGGGAAGCGGCAGAGCGGCTTCACGGCTTTCAACGGGGTTGATAATGTATTTTTTAATGGTTTCAATCTGTGCATCGGTCAGGTTGCCTTGAGGCAGATATACTTTGGCAGAACGCACGGTGGGGCGGTCCTGCATGGACTGCAATTGGATGCACTGGGAGGCCGAATCGGCGCGCTGATCAAATTGACCGGGGAGGTATTCCACGGCAAAGATATGATCGGCGGCGGGGAGGACGGGATATACGATGTCAAGTTGCGGTTCGGAAAAAACGGTATCGATCGAACGGATAAATTGATCTTCTGAAATGTTTTCCACATCGTAACGGTTGAGGATACGCATACCCGTTAAAGTTTCAAGGCCGGGGAGTGCGCGCAGGTCGGAAAGGAGCGCGCGGGCTTCATGATCCAAGCCTGCTTTTTTCTCTACATAGAGGCGGGAAACGCGACTATCACCGCGAAGAGCTCTTTGACCGATGTCGCGACGGAAAAATCCGCCCTCAAAGGTGATTTTTTCAACTTTTTCATAGGCGGCATCGACGGCGCCTGCGAGGGAGTCTGCCACTGCGGTCACACCGAGCACACGGCCGCCCGAGGAAAGCAACTTGCCATTTTCGCTTTTTGCACCTGCTACATAGACCGAAGGTGCAACATCGGCGGGAATGGTAAGCGGGAGGTCTTTTTCGTATTTACCGGGATAACCCTTGGAAGCCATGATGACACAGCATGCGTGACGGTTGGCAAATTTTACTTCGGTTTCGCTTAATTTGCCAGACGAGACAGCTTGCATGACGGTCAGAAGATCGCTTTCCATCAGAGGGAGAACGACCTGCGTTTCGGGATCGCCGAAACGGCAGTTGTATTCAATGACCTTGGGACCGTCTTTGGTGAGCATCAAACCGAAATACAGACAGCCTTTGAAAGGTCTGCCTTCGGCGTTCATGGCATCAATGGTCGGACGGAAAATAGTTTCCATGCAAAGGGAAGCAATTTCGGGTGTATAGAACGGGTTGGGGGCAACGGTACCCATGCCACCCGTATTCATGCCGGCATCGAAATCAAGCGCGCGCTTGTGATCCATGGAAGAAACCATGGGAACGACGGTTTTACCGTCGGTGAAAGAGAGAACCGATACTTCGGGACCTGTCAAAAACTCTTCGAGTACGACACGGCTGCCGCTTTCGCCGAAAATTTTATCGGTCATCATGGATTTGACGGCCGCTTTGGCTTCGTCGCGGGTGGATGCAATTACGACACCTTTACCAAGCGCCAAACCGTCGGCTTTGACAACCAAGGGAATGGGGGCGGTATCGATGTAGGTGAGGGCATCCTCAAGATTTTCAAAGACGGCAAAGGATGCGGTGGGAATGCCGTATTTCTTCATGAGGTTTTTGGCGAAAATTTTACTGCTTTCAATTTCGGCAGCTTTTTGGTTGGGGCCGAAGCAGGGGATGCCCTTTTCTTCCAAGTGGTCGACACAACCGAGCGCCAAAGGATCATCAGGTGCCACAACGGCAAAATCAATGGCGTTTTCGGTAGCAAATTTTACAATGGCATCAATGTCTTTTGCGCCAATGGGCACACAGACGGCATCGACGGCAATGCCACCGTTGCCCGGAAGGGCATAAATGGTTTTGATCGACTGGTTTTCACGCAGTTTTTTGATGATGGCGTGCTCTCGGCCGCCGCCGCCGACAACGAGTATATTCATATGTTTTTTCTCCTCAATGATGGAATAAACGAATACCGGTAAAGGCCATGACCATACCGTAACGGTCGCAGGAAGAAATAACATGGTCATCGCGTACAGAGCCACCCGGTTGGGCTACATAGCGAACGCCGCTTTTTTTGGCGCGATCAATGTTGTCGCCAAAGGGGAAGAAAGCATCGCTGCCCAAGGAAACGCCGTCGATGGAAGCAAGATATGCTTTTTGTTCTTCGCGGGTAAACAGCTCGGGCTTTTCAGAGAAGAAGGACTGCCAATCGGCAATGAGTTCTTCGGCATCGTCCGAAAGATAGGCATCAATGGCATTGTCACGCTCGGGTCTGCCAACGGTGGGCAGGAAGGGAAGATTTAATACCTTTTCATGCTGACGGAGGTGCCACAAATCGGCTTTGTTGCCTGCCAAACGGGTGCAATGGATGCGGGACTGCTGTCCTGCGCCCACACCGATGGCTTGACCGTCTTTGGCAAAGCAGACCGAGTTGGACTGGGTATATTTCAATGTGATGAGAGCAACCGTCAGATCGCGGAGCGCTTCATTGGAAAGATCTTTGTTTTGGGTAACAATCTCGCCGAAAAGCGCGGGGGTAATGACACTTTCGTTGCGGCCCTGTTCGAAGGTGATGCCGTAAACCTGTTTTCTTTCGATGGTTTCGGGTTTGTAGGCAGGGTCGATCTTGATGATGTTATAGTTGCCTTTGCGTTTTGTTTTTAAAATTTCAAGCGCTTCGTCGGTGTAACCCGGAGCGATGATACCATCGGACACTTCGCGTTTGATCACGGTCGCGGTGGTTGCATCGCAAACGTCGCTGAGTGCGATCCAATCGCCAAAGGAGGACATACGGTCGGTGCCGCGGGCGCGGGCGTATGCACAGGCGAGGGGGGAGTCGTTAAGTCCTTCGATGTCGTCAACGAAGCAGGCTTTTTTAAGTTTTTCGTCCAAGGGGATGCCGACGGCCGCCGAGGTGGGGCTGACGTGCTTAAAAGAAGTGGCGGCGGGAAGACCGAGCGCGGCTTTCAGTTCACTGACCAATTGGTAGGAATTGAAAGCATCGAGAAAGTTGATGTATCCGGGACGTCCCGAGAGAATTTCGATGGGAAGTTCACTGCCGTCTGCCATGAAGATGCGGGCAGGGGTCTGGTTGGGGTTACAACCGTATTTCAATGCAAATTCTTTCATAATGATCCTCACACATTTCGATTAAAAAGTTTATTTTTCACTTCGCCCGTTGCCAAATCGACCGTGCGCACATAGAGCGAGATTTTGTTTTCGCTATCCAATGCGTTCCAAATGTTGCTTGCAAATTCGTCGATATCGTCGGGAATGGAGATGCATTTCGGTTCGCCTGCAAAGGTGGGCAGGGGATTGCCGTCATGCTGATAGGTGTGGATAAAATGACCTCTGCCGCCAAGCGCGGTGAAAGCAAAGGTGAAACGGTCGCAGGCTTCGCCGCATCCGTCGGCACATTTAAGGATGCTCATTTGATAAGAGAAATCGCCGTCGTTAAAATCGAGCATACCGCTGATGCGAGGGGTGTAGTTGGGGGCATCGGGTTCAAAGCATCTGCTTTGCAATGCTTGCTCAAAGGTTTTTCCGCTTTTGATACCTTCGTATATCGTGTCGGTTTGGTCACCATTGGTCACGATCAGGTGATTGTCGAGAGTGCGGATGGGGGCATAGACGATCAAACTGGGATCTTCGACCTTGGAGGGATCGAAGGGATGGATGATCACGTCGCTGTTTTCTTCGCAAAAGATGCGGTTGCGGCTATTGGCGCTTCTGCCCATAATAAAGTATACGATGGCGGCGCGAGTACCGTCGGCGGTCTTACCGATGGCGATGCCGCGACCCGGATAGCGGTTTTCTTTGAGGAGGGAAATGAAATCAGACATGGCTTTTCTCCTTTGCAATTCGTTTTGATACAATGTCGACGGCGCGGGGCAGGAGTTTCCATTCTGCCTGCTCCATCACGCGGCGCTGCAGAATTTCGGGGGTGTCCCCTTTTTGCACTTTGACCGCTTTTTGGAGGATGATCTCTCCGCCGTCGGTAATTTCGTTGACGTAATGAACGGTGGCACCCGTCAGTTTGACACCTCTGTCAAGGGCTGCCTGATGAACGCGGAGCCCATAATATCCCTCGCCGCAAAAGGAGGGGATAAGAGAGGGGTGAATGTTGAGGATGCGGTTCGGGTAGCGGGAGGTGAAGTCGGCGGTGAGGATTCGCAGAAATCCAGCGAGAACAATCATGTCAATGTGATGCTCTTCAAGGGACTTTAGGATACCTGCTTCAAAAACCTCCTGCGGGACGGTCTTATTCTTTTCGACGACCGCTGTGGCAATGCCCGCCTTTTGGGCACGGGTCAATGCATAGGCATCGGGTTTGTCGGACAAGACCAAAGCGATCTCACCCGCGGGGATTTTACCCGCTTGTGCGGCATCAATGAGCGCCTGCAGATTGGTGCCGCCGCCCGACACCAGCACGGCGATGCGGGTCTTCAGCATAAGATAACGCCTTCGTCGCTTTTGACAACTTCGCCCATGATGTAGCCGTCTTTCACCAGAGAAAGGGCCTTCTCGGCATCTTCCTTGGCAATGACAACGCTCATGCCGACGCCCATGTTGAAGGTGTTAAACATATCGCGGGCATCGATGTTGCCATTTTTTTGCAGCCATTCAAAGATGGGGGGGATACGCAGGGTGCTCTTTTCGATTTTGGCTGCGAATGCTTCGGGCAGTGCGCGGGGAATGTTTTCATAAAAACCGCCGCCCGTAATGTGGGAAACGGCTTTGACATTCACTTCCTTGGCCAAAGCAAGGAGGGAAGAAACATAAATGCGGGTGGGAGTTAAAAGGGTTTCGCCGAGAGATTTGCCGCTTTCGGGGAATGCGGAAAAAATATCGGCTTTGCTGTCGGCAATGATCTTGCGGACAAGCGAGAAACCATTGGAATGGACACCCGAGGAGGGGAGAGCCAGAATGACATCACCTTCTTGGATGGTTGAGGCATCAAAGATGCGATCTCTGTCGACGATACCGACTGCAAAACCCGCAAGATCAAGCTCGTCTTCGGGATAGAAACCGGGCATTTCGGCTGTTTCGCCGCCGATGAGGGCGCAACCCGCTTGGACACAACCTTCCGCAACGCCTTCTACCACCGCGGCGACACGGGAGGGGACGTTTTTACCAACGGCAATATAGTCCAAGAAAAACAAGGGTTTTGCACCGCAGCAGATGACATCATTGACACACATGGCAACGCAGTCGATGCCGACAGTGTTATAAATACCGAGCTGGAATGCCAGCTTCAGTTTGGTGCCGACGCCGTCGGTTCCGCTGACAAGGATCGGGTTTTTCATGCCTGTGAGATCGGGCGAGAACAGACCGCCAAAGCCGCCGATATCCGAGACAACTCCGGGGATCATGGTTTTTGCAATGTGGGTTTTCATTTGTTTGACCGCTTCGTAGCCTGCTGTGATGTCAACACCTGCGGCTTTGTAGCTTTCGCTGAAACTTTTCATAAGATTTATTCCCTTTCTTCGATTTTTTTCATGAATCGGATCTTGGCCGATTCGTCAAATTCTACGGTGGGGTATTTTCCGTCAAAGCAGGCGGTGCAGAAGGAAATACCGGGGTTGGCGGTGGCAATTTTGTGCGCCCCCTCTAAGCTCAAGAAGCCCAGACTATCCACACCGATGATCTCGCGGATCTCTTCCAGCGTATGACGGCAGGCGATGAGCGCATCGCGCGATTCGATGTCGGTGCCGTAATAACAGGGGTTCAAGAAGGGCGGGGAGGAAACGCGCATGTGCACTTCGGTGGCGCCTGCGTCTCTTAAAAGTTTGACAATGCGCGCCGAGGTGGTGCCGCGGACGATGGAATCATCGACCAGAACCACACGCTTGCCCTTGACGGTGGAAGAAACGGGGTTGAGCTTGATGCGCACTTTGTCCTCTCGGACGTTTTGACCCGGAACAATGAAGGTTCTTCCAATGTATTTATTTTTGATAAAGCCGAGTCCGTACGGAATGCCCGATTGGCGGGAGAAGCCGATGGCGGCATCCAAACCCGAATCGGGAACGCCGACAACTACATCTGCCTGGGCGGGATGGTCGAGCGCGAGGAAGGAGCCTGCACGCAGACGGGCTTCGTGCACCGAGGTGCCGTCAATAACTGAGTCGGGACGGGCAAAATAGATGTATTCAAAAACGCAAGCCGAGCAGGGCTGGGTGCCGCAGTGATCGGTGTTGCTGCGGATTCCTTTTTCGTCGATGATCAGGATTTCGCCAGGCTGCAGATCGCGTTCAAAGGTGGCGCCGACGGCGTCGAGCGCACAGGATTCGGAGGCGACGAATACTTCGCCTTCCTCGGTCTTACCAAAGCAAAGGGGATGGAATCCCTTGGGATCGCGGACGGCGATGAGTTTGTAGGGGGTCATAATGACGAGTGAATAGGAGCCGACCAGCTTGTTCATGGCAAGGCTGATGGCGTGCTCGAGGGTGTCTGTGTTCAAACGTTCTTTGGTGATGGCGTGGGCAATGAGCTCGGCATCCGAGGTGGAATGGAAGATTTTCCCTTGCATCTCCATTTCTTCGCGAAGCTCGTAATAATTGACGAGACTGCCGTTGTTGGCGATTGCCAGTTTGCCCTTGACGTGATTGACAACGATGGGCTGGGCATTCAAGCGGCCCGACGCATCCTTGGTTCCGTAACGGACGTGGCCGATTGCCATGTTGCCATCGCCCAGCATTTCCATGACGGGCTTGGTAAAGACGTCTTCAACCGTGCCGGCATCCACAAAGGAGTGGAATCTGCCGTCACCGCTGACGACGATGCCGCAGCTTTCTTGTCCGCGATGCTGCAGGGCGTACAATCCGTAATAGGTTTGGCGTGCAACGGATGCCACGGTGGGACTCCATGCACCGAACACACCGCACTCTTCATGTAATGAACTCATGTTTTTATTCCCCCAATAAATGCTTTGAATTATTTTTCAGTGGTTAAATTTATCCGCAACGGCGCGGTCGGCGGCGAGCACTTTCTCCTCCGCTTTGCGACGGGCGGCAAAGAGTTTCTCGGCAAGGTCGGCATCTGCTACGGCAAGGATTTGGATCGCAAGCAGGGCAGCATTGGCAGCGCCGTCGATTGCGACGGTAGCAACCGGAATGCCTGCGGGCATTTGCACGGTGGAAAGGAGGGCATCGAGGCCATCCAAACAACTGGATTTTACCGGAATGCCGATGACGGGCAGGGTGGTGTTGGCGGCTAGAGCACCCGCAAGGTGCGCTGCCTTTCCTGCGGCAGCGATGACAGCACCGAATCCGTTTTCACGAGCGCCTTGCGCAAAAGCGCGCGCTTGTTCGGGTGTGCGGTGAGCGGAGAAGACGTGCACCTCGAAGGGCACGGCATATTCCCGCAGAACGTCGATGGCTTTTTCTACGACGGGAAGATCACTGTCGCTTCCCATGATGATGGCAACTTTTTTCATTATATTTTCCTCCTAAAAACAGAAAAAGACAACCCTATACCACTTTACAGGATTGCCCAGGCGGTCGGCATTGGCGCGTTTTTCGCTCCCCGTGGTACACCCACTTCCGCCAGTCACAAAAAACCTTTTGAATATGTTTGGTTACGGCGATTATTATAACATATACTATATGTAACTGTCAAGGCTTTTTCCTGTATTATCGACATTTTTTGACGAAGAAAAGCGTGCAAAACCGAGGTGGTCTTGCACGCTTTTGTCGTGGTGTGTCAGGGGTAAGATATGATACTCTTTTTCAAAAAGGAGCGGTAGGATGAAACGGAACAAAGAGAAAACATTAGAAATGTGGAGACGGGAAATCGACGGTTATTTTTCGGGGTGCGAAGGGCCAAGGCTGGATAAAAACGGGAACGTCTTGACCGATGGGGAGGGGAAAATGCTTTTGACGGTGACCAAGCCGTACACCGTTACCGGTTTGGCCTATGCGCTGGGACTTGAGTCCAGAGAGGCACTTTTGGCGGTAGAGGGCAAGCCCGGAGCGCTAATTCGCCGCGCTTTGTTGAAAATCGAAGAATATGCCGAACAACAACTGTTTTTCAAGGAAAGCCATGCAGGAAGCAAGCTGTTTTTGGCAGTGAATTTTGAGCGATGGCGCGATTCGGAACCTGTTTCGGAGAACACCACCGTTGATGTTGGTCCTTGGGGTGTTTGATTTATCGGGAGGGGAAAATCAGTTTTTTGCTTTGGGGAAGTGTGGCAAGTAAAACCAGCACAACGGAGGTGAAAACGGCTTCGGGTAACATATAAGCGCCGTTGTAAACGAGCGAATAGGTAAAGGGCGACCAACCGTCCCAAGCCCAAGAGCCGAAAAGTACCCAGCCTGAAATGACGTGGCAGACGAGTCGCAGAAACATGGAAAGCCCCACACCCGCGACAATGCCGAGTCTGCCGCGAAAACGGAAAAGCGCCGAAAAGCCGAGCAGTGTATAGGGCAAAATGTAATCGAGCAAAAGAGTGGCGATTAAAACGGCGGCGGTAAGTCCCCAGCTCATGACCTCGCCCAGGCTTAAAAACATTTGCAGGACGGCATAGACAAATGCCGATCCGAAGCCCCATCCGATGCCGTGGCGAACAGCCAAAAAGCAAATGGGTAGCATACTCACCAGAGTCACCGATCCTCCCCATGGGAAATCGATGATCTTGATAAGGCTGAGTCCGGTGGCGAGTGCGATCATAATCGCACTCTCTGTTAAGGTGCGTAAACGGGAATTTTGCATGGGATATCACTCCTTAAAAATAAAATTTCCACACGGACAAACCGTGCGGAAATAAAGACATCAAAAGAAGCGATATGATGTGACTCCCTACGCCGGTATGATCCGTATCAGGTTTGAAGGGTTCGGCGTAAGCCATCTCAGCCATGAAACATGTGTTCCGAGGCACCCCTGTCTGTTGTGGCAACAATATATCACAACGAAAAGTCTTTGTCAAGAGGTTTTTTGAAAAAAGGAGAAAAAAGTGAAAATTGAAAAATACCTTGCTTCTCTGCGCCCTTATCCGCCGCAGGAGGCATTTTTTCGCGCCGATTGTCGGCGGATTGCTTACGGCGGAGCGCGTGGCGGCGGGAAAAGCTTTGCCATGCGCAATAAGATGGTGCTGCTTTCACTTGCCCATCCCGGTATACAAATTTTGCTGTTGCGCCGTACCTTTCCCGAGTTGCGGGAAAACCACATTTTGCCCCTTCGCCGCCTTTTGAGAGGGATGGCAAAATATACCGAGAGTACAAAAGAATTTGCGTTTTCAAACGGCAGCCGTATCAAGCTGGGATATTGTCAAAACGAGGGGGATATTTTGCAATATCAAGGGCAATCTTATGAAGTGGTTGCCATGGAAGAAGCTACGCAATTTACCGAACTGCAGTACCATGCGTTGACCGAATGTTGCCGTCTTTCGGGTAACGTAAAGGATGGCTTTGTGCCACGCATGTATTTTACATGCAATCCCGGCGGTGTCGGTCATAATTGGGTCAAGCGTTTATTTATCGATCGCAATTACCGTGAGGGAGAGGATCCCGAAGATTACTGTTTTATTCCGTCGACCGTTTACGACAATCTGTTTATGATGGAAAACAACCCCTCTTACATCAAAAATTTGGAAAGTCTGCCTCCTCTCAGACGGGCTGCTATGCTGGAAGGGAATTGGGACGTTTTTGAAGGACAGTGTTTTCCCGAATTTTCACGCGAGCGTCATGTGGTGACGCCTTTTGTTTTGCCTGACGATTGGATTCGTTTCGCTGCTCTTGACTATGGGCTGGACATGACGGCTTGTCTGTGGTTTGCTTATCCGCCCGACAAGAGCGCTCTGTGTGTTTATCGCGAACTGTACAAGCCGAATTTGTTGCTTTCGGAGGCGGGGGAAAAAATTGCTGCCATGAGCAGAGAAGAGGATGTTCGGTATATTGCCGCTTCGCCCGATTTGGCGGGACGGCGTCAGGATTCGGGGAAAAGCGGATTTGATCTTCTGCGCGCGGCAGGCGTGCGAGGGCTTCGCCCCGCCGACAACCGCCGTATTGACGGTTGGCGACGGGTGCGTGAATTTTTGAAAAAAGAGCGAAACGGAGAGCCGTTTGTTCGGATTTTTTCATCTGCCGTTCATTTGATTCGCACTTTGCCTGCCCTTTCGTTTGACGAAAAAAGAACAGAGGATGTGGCTTTGCATCCCCATGAGCTGACCCACGCGCCCGATGCTTTTCGTTATGGCTTGATGTCTCTTCCGTTTTTGCCTTCGGGACAAACCTGCGAGTCTGTGCGCTCTCGGGAACGGCAGGACGACTATCTTCGTTTTTTTGCAGAATGAAAAAACCAAAACACCCGACCGAAGTCGGGCGTTTTGGCAAGAAAGGATAAAATGATGATTTTGTTCCACAGACACAGGTGCCTAAGCGATATAGCAACCGTGTGATCGACTCGAAACCATCCAAGAGGCTCGAGGTTTGCAAGGCGACTGTAAACATCGAGCTTTGTGTTTTTATAATAACACAATATTGCAAGAAATGCAATAGGAAATTGCAAAAAAATAAAAAAAGATAAATAAAATGCAAATATCCGCATAAAAATGAAACATTTTTCGCGGTGTTATGCAAAAACTAGCGGAGTGAACTATTGCTTGGGCGGTAGTTTTTTACAAAAATTCCGCTTTTTTTCCAATGGGGGAGAAACGTGGCAAACAAGGATCACATCGTCTCCGATTTTTTCAATTTGATTCCAAGGGATTTTATAGTGGCAAGTAGGGCGGCCGAGGCCTAAAAAAGAGCGCTCGGCGGGAACAAGCAAAGCGAGAATTTTACCGGTACACAAATCGAATTCCACATCCTCGACGCACCCGAGAATGCGGCAATCTTCCACAGCGATGACCTCTTTTTCACTTAAATCCTCGATGCGGCAGAGAGAAAAGCGGTTGTCTGGCATACTCCGTTCCTCCATATATAGAATCGGGTTGATTCAATATATGAGAACGGAGTGTTTTTTATACCTTGTCGCGAAAGGCATCCGCAATATTTTTCGCATCATTTTTCGATATGCCCTTTACGCTTGCGAGTGTCGCTTCGTCTGCCTCGCGAATGGCGCGCAGGGTGCGGAAAAAGCTTAAAAGTTTTTTGGCTTTTACTTTGCCGATGCCCGGTATTTTTTCGAGGGATGAATCTACCTGTCCGGCTCTTCGCGCGCGGTTCATTTGACTGAGGGCGAAGCGGTGAACTTCCTCTTGGATGCGGTAAATAAAAGTAAAAATTCGTTGCTTACCCGCAATGGCGATCTCTCCGTCGGTCGAGAGAAGGGTGCGCGTTTTGTGGTGTTCGTCTTTGACCATTCCAAAGCAGGGGATCTGAATTTCTGCCTTTTCCATGGCGCGGCGCGCGGCGGTTAATTGCGGCAGTCCGCCGTCGAGCAGAATTAAATCGGGAAGCGGAGGGAAAGACGGGTCGTCTTTGTGAGAAAATCTGCGGAATAAGACTTCTTCCATGGCGGCAACATCCGATTTTTCGTCGGTGCGAATTTTGAAGGAGCGGTAGTGCTTTTTAGAAAAAGCACCGTTCTCCAAAACAATCATACCCCCTCTCCAGTGGTCGGCGCCGCTGCTTGAAATGTCGTAAGATTCGATGCGCTCGGGAACCACTTCCAAAGAAAGGAGGGAGGCGAGTTCTATGCCGATTTCGTCGCTTTTTTGATCGCGGGCGCTGCGGACGGATTTTGCTTGGTGTGCATTTTCATCGGCAAGCGCTAAAAGCCGTTTGGGTTCGCCCCGCTCGGCTGACTTTATCATAACTTTCCGCCCTGCTTTTTCGCTGAGCCAATTTTCTTGTGCGGATAGATCTTCGGAAACCAGTTCGTTTGGCAGAAGGATCACGCGCGGCGGTTGCCGCAGAGCATAAAACGACAGAAGGAAAGAAGAAAACGCATCGGCATCAAGGATCTCGTCGGCACCGAAATAAAAGCAAGTGCTGTCCGCTACGCGGCCGTCGCGCAGGATGAGCACCGACAAAACAGTCAGTGTATCATCGCTTGCATAGCCGAAAACGTCTGTGGCGTCGGTTTTTCCTGTTACAATTTCTTGGCGTTCTCCCAATTTTTCCAGTGCTTTGAGGGTATCCCGCAGACGAGCAGCCTCTTCAAATTCGAGGGCTTCCGCGGCGGCATTCATGTCGGCGGTGAGTTTTTTTGCCACCCCACGGTAACCTTCCTGTAAAAACAAAAGGGCATTTTTGATCTGTTCACGATAGCTTTCTGCCGATACAACGCCGCGACAGACGCCGACACATCGGTTCATGTGATAATGAAGGCAGGGGCGGTGTTTTCCTACGGCGCAGGGAAATTCGAGTCGGCAGGTGGGAAGTTGAAAGATTTTGCTGACGGTATGGATCAGCGCGTAGACGGTTTTGGTTGAGGCGAAAGGGCCGAAATAGCGGGAGGTGTCACCTGCCGTGCGATTGCGGCTCATGGTCAGACGCGGGAAAGGGGATTTGGTGTCGACCTTTAAATAGGCATACCCCTTGTCATCTTTTAAGCGAATGTTGAAATGCGGGGAATAAAGCTTGATCATCTCGTTTTCAAGCACGAGAGCTTCCATTTCGGTGCGGGTATACATGCAGTCGAAGGTGGCGATTTTTTGCACCAATCTGGCTGTTTTTGCATTGTGGCGGCCAAGTGCGGTGAAGTATTGCAGGAGGCGGTTGTGGAGCGCCTTGGATTTGCCGACATAAATAACCTTGCCGGTTTTGTCTTTCATCAAATATACGCCGGGGGCTTTGGGCTGTTGTTTAGCCCGGTCAACCAACGCGGCGAGTCTTTTTTCGTCGTACAAAGCAAAAACCTCCCGAAAAAAATATCGCCGGTGACCGTGCGGTCATCGGCGGAAATGAAATTGCACTCAATCGTTGAGGCCGGTAAGGATCAAATCACAAAGTGCTGTCAGGGCTTCCTGTTCATCCGAACCGTCGGCAATGATGGTTAAAACGCTGCCTTTGCTGATGCCGAGCGAAAGAACACCCAGCAAACTCTTTGCATTGGCGCGCCTTGAACCGCTTGAAATCCAAACGGAGGATTCAAACGTATTCGCCTTTTGAATAAAATAGGTTGCGGGTCGAGCATGCAAACCCACAGCGTTCATTATGGTAATTTCTTTGGAAACCATGGCGGAGCCTCCATCTAAATTTCGACTTTAAGGGATTATTTTTCATTATAACAGAGCAAATAAAAAAAAGCAAGTACTTTTTTCAAAAGTTTGCTTTTAAAAAATGGGTCAAACTATTGATTCATTGCAAAAAATGTGGTAAAATACCGCCAGTAAACTAAACATTATATTTTTGGGAAAGGAAAAGTATCATGCTCAATAAGAAAAGTATTGAAAACATTGCCGTTGCCGGCAAACGCGTTTTGGTCAGATGCGACTTCAACGTACCCCTTAAAGACGGTGTCATTACCGACCCCAAGCGTATTGTCGAAGCGCTGCCCACCATCCGCTATCTCGCAGATAACAATGCTAAGGTCATTCTTTGCTCTCACATGGGCAGACCCAAGGGCGAATTCAAAATGGAATACTCTTTGGCTCCCGTTGCCGCCAAGCTCAGTGAGCTTTTGGGTAAGGAAGTAATTCTTGCCAAGGATGTAGTCGGTGAAGATGCCAAAGCCAAAGCGGCCGCCCTCAAGGATGGTCAGGTTATGCTTTTGGAAAACGTCCGTTTCCACAAAGAAGAAGAAAAGAACGATCCCGATTTTGCCAAAGCACTTGCTTCTATGGCTGAAATCTATGTTAACGATGCATTCGGCACCGCCCACCGCGCACACGCTTCAACTGCCGGTGTTGCCGATTATCTCCCCGCTGTTTGCGGTTACCTCATTCAAAAGGAAATCGGCGTGATGGGC
Organism: Eubacteriales bacterium; assembly: GCA_045536965.1. Lineage (GTDB taxonomy): Bacteria > Bacillota > Clostridia > Oscillospirales > SIG627 > UBA5448. Next base: position 31,249 of record JAZSON010000012.1, on the reverse strand, counting down.
AAGGCTCTGTCGGATCCCGAGCGTCCTTTTGTTGCCATTTTGGGTGGCGCAAAAGTCTCGGATAAGCTCAACGTAATTGCCAACCTTTTGACCAAAGTCGACACTTTAATCATCGGCGGCGGTATGGCCTACACCTTCTTGGCTGCCAAGGGTTATGAAATCGGCACATCCCTTTTTGATGCCGAAAAAGTCGGATACTGCAAAGAGATGATCGACAAAGCCGCTGCCAACGGTGTGAACCTGCTTCTCCCCGTTGATGCTGCCGTTGCTTCCGCTTTCCCGAGCCCCATCGATGCTGAAATCGCTGTTGACATCGTGGATGCCGACAAGATTCCTGCCGACAAGATGGGTCTGGACATTGGTCCCGCTACCTGCAAACTCTTTGCCGACGCTGTCTGCGCAGCTAAAACGGTTGTTTGGAACGGTCCTATGGGCGTGTTTGAAAACCCTGTGCTTGCTAAAGGTACCATCGCGGTTGCCCGCGCTTTAGCCGATTCGGATGCCATCAGCATCGTCGGCGGCGGTGACTCTGCAGCTGCCTGCGAACAACTCGGCTTTGCTTCCAAAATCACCCACATTTCTACCGGTGGCGGCGCATCTCTCGAATTTCTCGAAGGACTGGAACTGCCCGGTATTGCTTGCTTGAACGAAAAGGAGTAAATAATATGAGAAAATACGTGATTGCCGGCAACTGGAAAATGCACAACGGCCCTGCCGCTACCCGCGAATTGGCCGCAGCCATTGCCGCAAAAAATAACGGTAAAACCAAAACAGAAGTGGTTATCTGCGTTCCCTTTGTTGACCTCTTTGCTGCTGCCGACGCGATCCGCGGCACCACCATCGGTCTGGGCGCACAAAACGTACACTGGGAAGAAAAAGGCGCATTTACAGGCGAAATTTCGGTTTCCATGCTGCAGGAATGCGGTGTCAAATACGTCATCATCGGTCACAGCGAACGCCGTCAGTATTTCGGCGAAACCGATGAAACGGTTGCAAAACGCGTTGCCGCTGCTCTTGCAGGCGGTTTGACCGTTATCCTTTGTGTCGGTGAAACGCTGGAAGAAAGAGAAAACGGCGAAACCGTGAATGTTTTGGTTCGTCAAACCAAAGCCGCACTTGCAGGTCTCGATGCTTCCGCTATGGAAAGAGTGATCATCGCTTACGAGCCTGTTTGGGCCATCGGTACCGGCAAAACCGCTACCGATGAGCAGGCTGACGAAGGCTGCGGCGTTATCCGCAATGCAGTGAAAGAAATGTTTGGCGATGCAGTGGCTGACGATCTGACGGTACAGTACGGCGGTTCCATGAAACCCGCCAACGCCGAAGCTCTCCTTTCGATGCCCAACATCGATGGCGGTCTCATCGGCGGCGCCGCTCTCAAATGCGACGACTTCACCGCTATCGTGGATGCTGTGAAATAATAACGGAAACAGATTTTTTCAAAAAAACAAAACGACGGGCTTTCCGTCGTTTTGTTTTTGCATATTTTGGCGTGATTTCTTTATTTTGGTCAGATTGGCTTTGACCTGCGGTGAAAGCGGTCGAATATCACTTGATTTTTGCGGCGAAATATGTTAATATACATCCGTGATATGCGATTTGGAGGCTTTGTATGAAACGATTGTTACTGGTTGTCAATCCTTGCGCCGGAAAACGGAAGATCCGCAAAAAACTGGTCGAGGTGGTTGCACAGCTTGCTGAATACGGATATGAAACGACGGTTCACGTCACCAAGGCACGCGGCGACGCCACCGAGTACGTTCAAAAAACGGGTAGAGAATATGATGCCGTGGTGGCTGTCGGCGGTGACGGTAGTCTGAATGAGGTCATCAACGGCGTTTTGTCTTTGCAGGATAAAAAACCGTGCCTCGGTTATATTCCTGCGGGATCGACAAACGATCTTGCCAGAACACTTTCCCTGCCCACCTGTATTCTCAAGGCGGTGGAACGGATCGGTTCGGGTGAGGCTAAGCCCATTGATATCGGTGAGTGTAATGGTCGGTATTTTACATACATTGCGACTTTCGGCGCTTTTTCCGAATCGTCTTACAATGCAAACCAAAAGGTTAAAAACGTTTTGGGTCATTTTGCTTATATGCTGGAGGGCGTTAAGTGTTTGAAAAATCTGCGCGCCTATAAGATGCGCGTGGAGAGCGAGGACCGTGTGGTTGAAGGCGAATTTTTATTCGGCGGCGCCATCAATTCTACTTCGGTTGGAGGACTTTTGAAATTCGATCCCGAAAACGTAAAATTGGACGATGGGCTTTTTGAGGTTGTTTTGATTCGCAAGACAAAAAATGTCTTTAAACTCTTAAAGGCGCTCAAAGATATGAAAAAGGCCGATTATGACAGCGGTACGGCCATTACGTTCAAAGCGGCCAAATTGCACATCACGGCAGAGGACGATATTGATTGGTGTCTGGACGGCGAACGCGGCGGTACATACAAAGAAGCTGAAATTACAAACATGCAGCATGCGGTAAAATTGATCAGGTAGGTGATTTTGTGAAAAAGGTATGGATAATCCTCTTGGTTGTATCCACGCTTTTGCTCTGCGGCTGCGGAGAGCAAGACGGAGGGCTTAAATATACGTCGGGGCAGTGTGTCAACTGTGGCGTGATAACCGAAAAAGCGGTGGAATATCAAGGTCTCATTTTCTGTGAAGCTTGTTACTATGGAGCGTTGCCCACCATTTGCGATATTTGCGGCCAGAATGCCGATGATGGCGAGGATTACAACGGTATTCTTTACTGCGCCGGTTGTTTTGATGAGTATTGTGATGAAAACGATATACGCCAATGTGCCAACTGCAACGAATTCAAAAAAGAATGTGTCGACCGCGGTACCAACGGAATGCCCGTTTGGATCTGCAAGGATTGCAATGCGGGCGACAAATTCGATGGCGAAGATGTTGTTGGCTAAACAATGTGAATACAGAACAAGGAAGACGGCTGTATCGGGCCGTCTTTTCTGTTTTTAAAGTTTGTCACTTCTTGACTTTGGTTTTGATATGGGATATAATTTCTCAGTGAGGTGAAGATTTTGACTGCGGTTTTCTATGTTGTGATTGCGGTGTTGTCCTCTTTTTCGACATCGCTTAGTTATAAATTTGCATGTCGGCGGAAACTGGATCATTTGAGTGCCCCGTGTTTACTTTGCGGTATCACTTCTGTTTTGATTGCTGTCTTTTATTTTGTTTTGGCAGTGATATCGCGTAACACACTGTCGGTTGAGACGGTACTGTGTTCCTTGATTGGCGGAGGCAGCTATTTTATTGCGGCATTTTGTTATCTAAATGCTCTTTATCTTGGGCCTTTTGCCGTGACTGCGGCGCTTTTGAATTTTTCCAATCTGCTCCCCGTGGTATATAGCGCGGTGTTTTTGAAGGGGCAGAGCTTGCGTGCCGTCCAAATGATCGGCTTGAGTGTTTTAGCGCTGTCGGTGGTGGCACTTGCAACCTCGAAGAAGACGGTCAACAAGGGTGAGAAATTTTCTTTGAAATGGCTGATGTGGATTGTACCCATGTTTATCAGCAACAGTTTCATCAACTTCGGCTCCCGTTTGCAGGTTTATACGACGGGTAGCACCGAAAGTTTTTATTACGGCATGTCGACCTTTATGGTTTCTGCGTTTTTGTGCGGCGTGACATTCTTTGTGCTTGGCGGACAAAAAGCGGTGGATGCGCCTAAATTGAAACGCAATTTAACCCCCGCGATTTGCTTAGCCCTTTCGCTCGGAGTGAATTTGATTGCTCATTTGAGATTGCCCGCCATGGATATTCCCGCGGCCATTCAATATCCGATCGTCAGCGGCAGTTCGTCTATTTTGGCTTTGATTGTCGGCGTTATCGCGTTTGGAGACCGTATCCGTTTTTACGGGTATCTTGGTGTCGGCGGTGGTATTGCGGCAATGATTCTTTTGAATATGTAGGAGGAAGTATGCAGGTTAAACAGATTTTATCGGGATTGAAATCGGGCGCATTTGATGCAAATTTAAAAAAACTTTACGGTGAAAAAGGACTTTTTAAAGCCGTTACGCGTTACACTGAGGCGGTGGAGACGTTTGGAGAAAAGTATGGCGAAGGGCGAGATGCGGTTGTTTTGTCGGTTTGCGGCAGAAGTGAAATTTCGGGCAATCATACCGACCACAATCTCGGCCGCGTGATTGCCGCATCCATTGATTTGGACATTGTTGCGGTTGCCGCCAAAAATGATGATGGTATTATGCGTGTATTGAGCTGCGGCTTTGGCGAGGATGTCGTTGGGCCGAGCGATGCGGGCAAGAAAAACACTTCCTCTTCTCTTATAGCAGGTGTGGCTGCGGGGCTTGCCAAAGAAGGGTATGTATTCGGCGGATTTGATGCCTATACCGTTTCGGACGTGCTTAGGGGGTCGGGACTTTCTTCTTCGGCTGCCTTTGAAGATATGATCGGAACAATCATCAATCATTTGTATTTGGATGGTCGTGTGGATGATGTGACGATTGCAAAAATTTCGCAGTTTGCCGAAAATGAATATTTTGGGAAGCCTTGCGGTTTGATGGATCAGGTCGCCTGCATCTCGGGCGGCTTTGTTACCATTGATTTTGCAGACAAACAAAATCCGATTGTGGAAAAATTGCCCTTCGATCTTACCGGCGCGGGTTATCAGTTGGTCATCACCGATACGGGCGGCAGTCATGCGGCCCTTTCGGGAGAATATGCCGCCATTCCCTCTGAAATGAAATCTGTGGCTGCTTATTTCGGAAAAGAAGCGCTGCGTGGTGTTTGCGAAGAAGATATTCTTTCCAATATTTCATCTTTGCGTTCTTCCTGCGGCGACCGTGCAGTTTTACGCGCTTTGCATTTTGTGCGAGAAAACGTTCGGGTGGAAAAACAAGTTGCCGCCTTGCGCGCGGGAGATCTCGATGCATTTTTGCACCATGCGATTGCATCGGGCCGTTCTTCGGCTCTTTATTTGCAAAACGCCTTCACCTCGCTTTCGGTGAAAGAACAGGGCATTACCCTCGCCCTTTGCCTCAGTGAAAAACTTTTGGAGGATAAAAAGGCTGCATGGCGGTTACACGGCGGTGGTTTTGCGGGTACCATTCAGGCGTTTGTTCCAATGGAATATGCCGATTGGTACAGTCGAGAAATGGATAAGGTGTTTGGGGAAGGAGCGGCACACTGTCTATCGGTCAGAGCTGACAGCGGTGTGTGTGTCATACGATGAAATCACGGGAGCCGATGAGCAATAAAAAGGTTTTTGGTTTATTTTTAGGCTGGTTTTTGCTTGCTGCTCTTTTGTACGCCTTGGGGATATGGCAGGAGTGGATGTGGATTTCCTATACCTTCGGTGGAATTGTTTTGGTGGGCGCCGTGCTGTTTTTGATGGTTAACGGCGGCATCGGGCCGCTTAAAGACAAGCCCGGAGAAGAACCGAGATTAAAAATATTTTCATTGTCTGAAAACACGCGTGTGTTTTGGGCGCAGATGCTTTTGATTATTACCCTTCCGCTGATTTTGATTTTGCTCGGAGACTATTGTCTTATCATGTTGCAAACATTTTTACTTTGAGGTCTGTATGTTGCAGGTTTATTCACTCGCTTCCGGTTCATCCGGAAATTGTATTTACATCAAGTACGGCGAAACGGCCTTTTTGGTGGACGCCGGCATTTCGTACGCCCGTATTCGTGCTGCCATTGCAGCCATCGGCGAGGATGTTTGCACTCTGCAAGGCGTTTTGATTACTCATGATCACAGCGATCATACCGGCGGCTTGGACACGTTGCTGAAAAAACATTCTATTCCCATCTATACCACCCTTGCGACGGCTACTACCCTTTACAGTGAATCGGCGCGTCCCGAAAACATTGCCGCGGCGGTGCGCACTGTGGAAAGCGGCGAGGCGTACGATCTGGGTGAGGTGTATTTTATTCCCTTTTCGACTCCGCACGATGCGGTGGGGAGTGTGGGTTTTCGGATTGTTTGTCCCAATGGAGATATTGTGGGGATTGCTACCGATATCGGTTGTATTACCCACGAGGTCGTGGGTGGACTTTCGGGGTGCCAAACGGTGATCGTGGAAAGCAATCACGACCCCGAGCTTTTGCGGGTTGGCCCTTATCCTCCACAATTAAAGCAACGCGTGGCATCCGACAAAGGGCATTTGTCTAATGCCGATTGCGGTAGATTGGTTTCAGCGCTTGCTGCGGCGGGTGCGACCGACGTGACCCTTTTTCATCTGTCCAAAGAAAACAACCACGAGGAACTGGCGCTGTCAACAGTGCGGAGTGTGCTTGCGGAATGCGGCGCCTGTCTTGATAAAATATGCCTTCGCGTTGCGAAAGAAAAGGAAACGGTGCAGATCGTATGATGCCGGTGCATTTGATTTTTGTCGGCGGTTTTTCCGCCCCCTATTTTGAACAAGCGCAAAAGGAATACGAGAAACGGATCGGGGCATTTTCCAAAGTGATTTCCCATCCTGTTAAGGAAGCGCCGTTGTCCGACAAGCCGAGCGCGGGTGAGATTGCCGCCGCTTTGGAACGAGAGGGCGCGCAGATTACTGAGATTTTAAATAAGTTGCACGGATGCCATCGCATTGCGTTATATATCGAGGGGGAAGAAATGAGTTCGGTTTCCCTTTCGCGCTATTTGGAGGAGTTGCCTCACCGCGGGTTTTCCTCGGTGGCTTTTATCATCGGCTCATCCTACGGTCTTTCTGATACGGTGGTGAAAAGCTGTGATAAAAAGCTTTCGCTTTCCCGCATGACCTTTCCGCATCAGTTGGCGCGGGTGCTTTTGAGCGAGCAGATTTACCGCGCATTTTCCATCGCGGCAGGAAAAACGTATCATAAATGAATTGTTAAAAAGAACTTCATCAAAAAATCGGAAAGGTATAGAAATGGATAAATCGGTATTTCCCAAAAAACCTATTATTCGAAAACTGGGAACCATTGGGTGCAATAACATTGTAGAGACCACACCGCTTGTTTACCGCGGCGAGCTTTATCGTTTTGAAGTGGTAAGAAGAAAGAGCTTCACTTCCGAAAATGCGCGGGCGGATTGGAGCAACATGGATGATCTTCCTTGTTTGCGGTTTGTACATGTCAGAACCAACACCCACACACCTTGCTTTGCAGATGGGCATACTTTTGGATTTGCATACGCCGAAGGCGATGTGATGTACGTTGTGACAGGCTCTCGCGCCACATGGGGGAGCGATGGACTGGTGTTTTATCGCTCGAGCGATCTTGTTCATTGGGAGCAATATGCCACAGTGGATCTGCCCGGATGGAAAATCTTTAATATGAACATTGCAAAAATGGGTGATGTTTACACGTTGCTTATTGAGATCAATGCGCCGCTTGAAGAGTGCGGCAGGGCTTTTACTTTCCGTTTCTTACAATCTACCGATTTGACAAACTGGACTTTGACATCGAGTGACTGCGTTTTCCAAAAGGATCGATATGCGGGTTCTCCTTCTATATATGCTTTTGAGGGTGATCCCTACTATTACGTCGGCTATTTGGAAGCATACCCGAACCGTTGCTATGCAAATTGCGTGGCGCGCTCGAAAGATTTGAAAAACTGGGAATACAGTCCGATCAATCCCGTGTTAATGTACGACGAGGTTGAGGATAAGAAAATCGGCAGTCCCTTCCTCACGCCCGCCGATCGTGCGCGTGTGGAGGCTGCATTGGATATCAACAACAGTGATATGGAGCTTTGCGAATACCTCGGAAGAACCATTATTTATTATAGTTGGGGAGACCAAAAAGGAACGGAATTTTTGGCAGAGGCCTGTTTTGAAGGCGGAATGCATACATTCTTGAAGGCGTTTTTTGAAGCATAAAAGAAAAGCGCCGCGGCAATACACTGCTTATTAAGAAAAAGGACAGAGAACGAAAATGATATAAACCCCAAAAGTGTCTAACTTTTGGGGTTTATATCAAAAACGCTCTTTGTCCTTTTCTTTTGGTTTAGTACAGATTGTTACTTGATTTAGCCGAAAATACCGTTTTAATGAGAAATGATATCGGAAACACCGAGGCGGCAAAAAGCAATGTGAGAAGAAAATCCGAGGTGCGGAGGGGGGTAGTGCGGAAAAGAGAGCCGCCGAAGTAGAGCAGAGTGATTTGTACCATCGTGATGCCCGTCATGATGAATAAAAAGGAGCGGTTGTCTGCAAGCCCCGAAAGCAGATTGCGGCGGGAGGTGCGGACATTGTAACAGTTGAAAATGCCCATGAAAATAAAAAGAGAAAAAAAGGCTGTCAGACAGTAGATGGGATTGGAACCGTAAAAAAAACGCTGTCTTGTCCAAGGGAGCAGGAAAAAAGAGAGGCAAACGGCGATGGTGAAGCTGCTTGTGAAAAGGATCTGTACGATCATATAGCGGTTTAAAATGTTTTCGTCCCTCTTTTTGGGTTTCTCTTGCATGGAACGCTCCAGCGGCGCTTCGCCCGCAAAGGCCAGACTGCCCAAGGTATCCATGATCATATTGACCCACAGCATTTGTAAAACGGTGACGGGAGTTTCCACGCCTATAAACGGACAGAGAATCAGAACACCTACCGCCGACAAATTCATGGTCAGTTGGAATACGATGAATTTACGGATGCTTTTGAAGATGGTGCGGCCGTATTTAACGGCTTTGGCGATCGAAGACAAACTGTCGTCGACAATGACAATATCGCCTGCTTCTTTGGCGATTTCGGTTCCGCTTCCCATGGCAAAACCGACATCGGCTGCTTTGAGTGCAGGCCCGTCGTTGATACCGTCTCCCGTCATACCTGTGACAAGACCGTTTTGTCCCGCAAGACGCAAAAGGCGGCTTTTATCGGAGGGAAGGGCGCGGGAAATCACCCGTAGGCGTGGGAGCAGTCGGGTCAGCTCGCCATCCTGCATCCCCGCGAGCTGGTCGGAGGTGAGCACGAGCTCGTCGCTGGTTTTTAAAATACCGCATTCTTTGGCAATGGAAACTGCGGTATCGCGGTTGTCGCCCGTCATCATGACCACCTGCACTCCCGCGCTTTGCAACTTTTTGACGGCGGTTTTTGCATCGGGGCGAAGCGCATCTCTCAATACGACAAAGCAAAGAAAAATGAGGTTTTGATCATATACATTCGGTGTATCTGACATGGCCAAAACGAGAATGCGGCCGCCGCCTGCTGCGGCTGTGCGCATGGCATCTTTGAGAATATCGAGTTTTAGGGGAACGCGGTTGCCTTGCATATCATAAGCGCGGCTGATGCGGGGAAGAAGAATTTCGGGCGCTCCTTTGATGTATCCGTGGCGGTCGTCGGAGGCGGCAGAGTATTTTTTTGTGCTGTCAAAGGGGAGGAAATTGCGTGGTTTTTCTCCCGTGCTTCCAAGGGATGTCAATAGCGCGCGGTCTGTGGCATTGCCTCCGATGGCGCGACCGTTTGAAAGGACTGCGGCGTTGTTGAGAGAAATAGAGGTGCGGATATGAGAGAAAAGGGGAGAATTTTGTAAGTTTGCGGGGGTGTATTTGTTGCCATCCGATAAAATGATGCTTTCAAGGGTGAGTTTTCCCTCGGTTAATGTACCTGTTTTATCGGTAAAGAGTATGTTTAAACTGCCTGCGGTTTCAATACCGACGGGCTTACGCACCAAAACATGATCCCGTTGCATGCGCCGAATGTTGGCCGACAGCACCACGCTGATCATCATGGGGAGGCCCTCGGGGACGGCAACGACAATGACGGTGACGGCAAGGGTGATGGCGTGGATGAGTTCACCCGCAATGAAGGTTGGGGAGGATATTTTTTGCAGAATTTTTTCGGGGTTCATACCGTTGTTGATACATATGCTGTTGAAAAGATAGGCAACGGCAACGAGGACTGCCAAAAAATAGCCAATGCGGCTCATTTGTTTTGCCAATTTTCCGAGACGGGTTTTGAGGGGGCTTTCGCTGTCTTCGGCTTGTATTTCATCCGATAGGCGGCCGTAGAGAGTGCGGTTGCCTACCCGTAATGCGCACATTTCCCCGATCCCCTCGGCCACCATGCTTCCGCGGAATAGGAGGGTTTCGTCTTGCGGTGACCAAAGGGGAACGTTGAGTGATTGGCGAGGGATTTTTGTGCTTTCGCGGCTTTCGCCGTTTAAAGCCGATTGATCGACGCGCAAGGTTCCCGACAAGAGACAACCGTCGGCAGGGATGCGTTCTCCCGCTTCAAGCAGAATGACGTCGCCTACCACAATTTCACCAATCGGGAGGGAAAGAACCTTGCCATCTCGTCGCACACGGCAGAATATGGCAGAGATTTCTTCCTGCAACTTATCGAATGCGCGTTCGCTTCCTCGTTCGGACAACGCCGAAACGGTTGCCGCCAAAACGATGGAAAGGACGATTCCGAGGGTTTCAAGAATATCGAAGGAGCGAAACAAAAATAAAAAATTGATAGCCAAAGCGCCCAGCAGAATGCGGATGATGGGGTCGGAAAATGCCGATAAAAATTTTTGAAACATGCCTGTTCTTTTGCGTTTGCGCAGTTGATTGCTTCCGTGTTTGCGGCGGGAAATATCCGCTTCTTTTGCAGAAAGACCACGGGGGAAAACAGATGCATTTTGCAAGAGCCGCCCTCCTTTCCGACTTTTTGTTTTGGTAGAGTATATGATCGAAGAGGGGGTGTTTATGTGCTTTTTGATTGACTTTTTCAGAGGGATATGATACACTTTTTTTGAGGTGAACAAGATGGATTTCAAGACATTTTTAAGAAAAATGAAACTGAAAATATATCCCGATGTGTTTCCTGTTTGGTTTGAAGATATGAAAGCGGACGGAAGCTTGGCATCGTTTCATTTGGTGAGCAAGAAACATTTGGAGCAATTGCAGAAGAAGTATGATTTGTTCGATGAAAAGCATTTTGCTTTGGTTCAAGACGGCGCCGCTCTTGCCCGCAAGTCACCTTATGTTCGCGCCTATATCAATTTGATGTACCGTCTTGTCAGTGACAGGGTGTATTTTAAGCAGTTGAGAAGTGAAAATAAAATTCCGTGTCCTCAAGTGTCGGGTCCCGATCTTTTGTGGGATACTGTTTTCATTTTCCCCTATATCGGGGTACTGGAAAGAAGACTTGAAGAACTTTTGATCCGCGGTGTGCCGCGTGATGTGGTTGTTGCAACAGGACGCACCTTGGACACCACGCTCTATATTCATTCTATTAGTTACGATCGTCCGTTTTTTGATGCGACATATTTTACCGGTTGGAGTCAGTGGTATCTCGACAACGATATTCTGGAGATTGGCAGACTTGGGTTTCAGATGAAGCCAAACTCCCTTCCCTATGTGGCTTTGACCAGAAAAGAAAGCTTGGAAACGGTGGTTTTGGCAAACGGCATCTCGATTTATCGCGATGGATACGTTCTCGGTAGCGCGGGGCGTGAGGACGAAGAGGGTGCGGTCAAAGCCGATTTTGAAGAAACGGAAGAGGGCTTTTGGGGATACCCTGCCAAAGAAAACGGCAGATTTTCTCTTGAAAAAGAATATTATTCCCGCGATGAATGGGAAGTGTCTTTGCGCGGGGGAGAGCCCATTCTTGCCGTGCACATTCCCCGTCGGGGCAGTTTGCATCCCGATGTTTGCCGCGATGCCTACAAACGGGCGCTGGAAATCATTCCGCGGGCATTTCCGCATTTTCGTTTCAAGGCGCTTACCTGTCAGAGTTGGATGATGTCGCCGCAGATGGAAGAGGTGGTGGAAGAACCCTCCAATCTTCTTTCTTTCCAAAAGCCTTATGTTCGTGTCCCGTGTAAATCGCTCGGGAAAGCCATTTTTTCCTTTGTTTTTCACCGACCCTTTGAAAAATACGAAGATTTGCCTGAAAACACCCGTCTTGAGCGTGCCATGAAAGCGCGTGTACTTGCGGGAAATCCTTTTTATGAGGGCGGCGGTATTGCCATCGTGAAGGATGGAAAATGTAAATTGACGGAGGAATATTAAAATGAGAAGTGTGACAAAAGAGCAGATCAAAGTATCTCTTTCGCTCATAGGGATCGAGGCGGGCGACGTGGTATTTATGCATTCGGCACTCTCTGCACCCGGTGTGGTAGAGGGGGGCGCCGATGCGGTGATTGATGCCTTTTTGGAAGTGCTGGGGGAAAACGGAACGCTGGCGGTTTCGACCCTTTCGTTCGATTCTCCCTTTGATGCCAAAACATCCCCCTCGGCGGTGGGGCTCATTTCCGAAACCTTGCGGAAAAGAGCAGGTGCGGTGCGTAGTTTGCGCCCCGTTCATTCGATTGCCGCCATCGGTAAAAAAGCAAAAGAACTGTGTGAGGGACACGAAAATTGCATGACCAACTGCGGCGAGGGCTCTCCCTATCGCAAGCTTGCGGATATGAACGGCAAGATCGTGCTGTTTGGTGTCGATATGAACCGAAACACCACCCTGCATGCCATTGAGGATATGACGGATGCCTCTTTCTTGGAGGAATGTACCGTCGATATGCCAACCTATGTGCCCGATTATCAGGGCAAGAAAATGCTTATAAAGAAATTCCCGCCCGGACACCGCGACTTTTTGCGCTTTACGCCGATTTTGCGGCGCGAGGGTGCGCTCGCGGAGGGGCGTGTGGGACTTGCGAAGGTGCAATGCATCGATGTAAAGCGTATGTTTGCGCTGGGACTTTCGGAAAATGAGAGGGATCCCTTCTTCTTTCTATGTGAAAATCCCGCGTGCGAGCATTGTGTCGGAAAAAGAAAGGCAGGGAAGTAAGATGTATCGATTCAGTATTCGTCAAAAGGATTTGGGGAAAAACGAATTCGGTATTGACAATATCGAACTCAAGGACGGCGTGGTTGGAAAACCTCTCTATGAGATGACACCTGCCGAAATCGAAGAGGTGCGAAATTGTTTGATTTTAAACCGTAAACGCATCGTGCTTTATACGGTTGCGGTGACCTATGACCGCTTGGATCTGTATAAAAAGATTTTCAGAAATGCCATGCTTTTGCGCATCGAAAACATTAAGATCTCTCTTTGCGTGTTGAGCGATACGGATGAAAAAACGCTTGAAAACATAAAAGCCATCGCATCTTACGCCGAGGCGTGTTCCATTCCCGTCCTCTTTGAGCCGCGGGCAAAATATCCCCTCTTTACCTACGAGTGGTACGGTAAATACCGCACCGATTGGACGGGCATTGTTTTTGATCCGCTCGAGTGTGTGAAAGAAAATAAAAACCCCTTTTTAACGGTGCTTTATAAAAACAAATACCGCCACGACGTCAAATTTTTAAGAATTCACGACGGGTTGTACGGCGGCGGTGAGCCCACCCTGCCCGAATTGGGAAATGCCGAAATTAAAGAGTGTACCTCGGCGCTTCTTGCCTTTGGGTTTGACGGCTATTTTTCCCTGTGGGAATACGGCGTCGACCAAAAGGAATGTTTGGATGCGTTTTTGGGGATGCTGACAAGGATGTAAGGGTTGAACAAATCCCATGCGCGAAAAACGTGCATGGGATTTGTTGGTATCTTTAGACGAGGAAATAACCCCCGGGTTTTACCGGGGGAAGAAAAGCGAGCGAAGCGGCAAAAAAGGGGCAAGCTAAAAACAAGCCCCAAATGAATGAAAAAATTAAACCTTCATGTATAATGGTAGTGGTAATGCGGTGCTAAATCTCCGTGCCACTTTTAGGGACTTTGCCGGTATTAACACCTTCTAGGGGTGTGCAAACCAATCGGCGATGGAGAGGGTAAAGGTGTCTTGATCGGGAGCATCAGTATAGCAGTCGTAATCGTCCAAAACGGGCGAATAGGTCGTTACTTCGAGGGTGCGGGTGCTTTCGTGAATGGTCAAGATGCGGATATACCCGTCGCCGCCGTTGCCCACCGTTTGATAGTCGGCAATCATTTCTATCACATTGCGGTCGATCGTTCCGTCGCCGTCGTCATCGATGGGTTGGATGGCACGGTTGGAGTAATGATTGTGACCGCATAAGACCATGTGCACGTTGGGGTTTTTCTTTACAACATTTTTGAATAGCCTTTCACCCGCATCGGTATGGGTAGCATCCACATGAAGATATTCATGGGTGGATAGAATGGCGATACAGTCGCGGTTTTGGGCAAGGATGTCATTGGCCCATTGGTAAAGCCCGTTGTTGGGAAGATGATACCCTAAAGCAAGGATGAGAAACTTTGTTTCTCCCACCGTGATCCATTCGGCGGTTGCCATGCCGTCTTTATAATATTCGCGGCGGTTTTGGCTGTTTTCAAATCGATCCTTGCTAAAGTATTTTAAGTAGTAGTTTTTATACTCGGTTTCCGCGCCTTTCCAACCGACATCGTGATTGCCTGCGAGTACGCTGTACGGGATGATGCCGTCCAGCACTTTCATGGCGTTGTCGGCATTGATCCATTGCTCGGGTTCGTTTTTGCGGTGTACCACATCGCCGGTGTGAAACACATATTGTAAATTCAAACGTTCAATATTGTTGACGATCCAATTGGTTATTTTTAAGTAACTTTTTGGTTTGCCTTGGCTGTATAATTGGGTGTCGGACATCCAAACAAAGGAATACGGTGTGAGATTTTCTGCAATTTCGGGTGCAGTTTCTGCGGCTACGCCGACATTGGGGCAGACCAAGTCCAACGGTTGGTCGGGAGAAACGGGCGGGAGCGCGGTGTCGCCGCAACCAAGCAGAAAAGAAATGAGCAGTAAAACTGTTGCGAAAACGAACCGTTTGCAGTGGGCGTGCATATCAATGCCTCCTTGCTTTGGTGTGTCGAATCGAAAAAACAGAACTTTTCACCCATTATTATACTGTTAAAACGCCAAAATGTCAACATGACGCAGATGTTACCCACGGACAGGCACGTTTTGAGAAGATATAGGGCGTTTTTTGTCGTATGAATTGACAAACGGCGTTCTTTGGGTTACAATAGATGTGGTTAGAGTAAGCAAACAAAAGGAGGATGCGCCATGGATTTAAATGACGGCGATCGCGATGATTATCGGCCGACGATAATCGGTAGGGTTGTGAAGATTTTTTTATCGGTTTGTGTCATTTTGGTGTATGCCATTTTAATGGTGAGAATGTTTGTTTCGTGCGAAGCAGAACTTTCTGAAACCATTTTGCTTGATACTGCCGCAGGCAAGTTGTACGACAGTCAGAAATCCCAGTTTGTTGTGTGGCGATACGAGCCTGCCGACGGCGTGGATGATGAGAGTGGCATTTGGATACAAAATGTTGACTATCTTGCCACTGCTTCCCAGTTGCAGTGCACCGTGCGTGTCAACACCAAGCATCACCCTTACACCGAAGGAGAGCAGGTGTTTTATTACGCGCTGCAATTAAAAACGCCCGTGAACGAGGACGTGGACGAGGGGACAGAAGGGTATGAAGTATCGTTTGTCCTGAAAAAAGATGAAAATGGAAATGAATTCCAAGAAAAAGTCGTCAAAAAAGTAGAAACGGTGCAGGATATGTACTTTGAAGATGAGCACCGCTTTAATTATGGGTACAACCGACTATCCTTCCGCGGAGTTTCGCTTTCTAAAAATACCGAAGCGGTGCTTTGGGTTTACGAGGATGTTGCCCACAAAACTTTGAAACGTGTTGTGACCGTTTGCGATCCCGATATGATTAAAACAAAAAATAATATAGACTCCGCGACGGTTTTGCGCGTGGAGGGAGAGGAAACAAAATCATGAAAAAAGGTATTAATATTTGGTCGTTTGATGGTTCTAAATCCTTGGCTGATATCTTCAAACTTGCCAAAGCAGCAGGTTTTGAAGGGATTGAACTTTCTTTTGATGCCAGCGGCCCCGTTTCTATGGAATCAAGCGAAAAGGACTTGCTGGATGTAAAAAAAGCGGCTGCCGATGAAGGTTTGGCTCTTTACAGCTTGGCCAGCGGTCAGTATTGGGATTATTCCATGACCTCGGCGGATCAAAACAAAAGAGATCATGCTTGTGAAATCGTGAAAAAACAGCTTCATGCCGCATCTGTTCTCGGTTGTGACACCATTTTGGTTATCCCCGGTGCCGTTAAGCCCAGTTTTATCCCCGAAAGTGAAGTGGTTCCCTACGATGTAGCATATGATCGCGCGCTTGAATCGGTCAGTGCGCTTGCTTCGGTTGCCGAAGGATACAAAGTGAACATCGGTCTTGAAAACGTATGGAATCAGTTCTTGGTTTCGCCCCTTGAAATGCGCGGTTTTATCGATGCTGTCGGAAGCAAATATGTCGGTTCTTATTTCGACATCGGCAATGTTGTGTATAACGGTTTCCCCGAACATTGGATTTCCATTCTTGGCAGCCGTATTAAAAAGGTGCACTTTAAAGACTATCGCCGCGCCGCGGGCGGATTGCACGGTTTTGTAGACCTGCTTGCAGGTGATGTCGATTGGCCGGCTGTGACCAAGGCGCTAGCCTCGATTGGATACGATGATTGGGTAAGCGGTGAAATGATTCCCGCGTACACACATTATACCGATCAGATTATCTTTAACACCTCTCTTGCGATGGATCGTATTTTGGGTCGATAAGCTATACATTTACGGATGCATAAATTTTGTTTGATCGCATACACTACAAGTGAAAATCCGACGGGGTATTCTTTTCGTTTGTGCAAAATTCCTCTTGACGAAACGGTGTTTTTCTTGTATGATGAATGTAGAAACAAAAGATGATTGCCGACCGAAAAGGGCGGTATATGAGGAGTGATTGACATGGCAGAAGAAAAGAATCTGCAACCCGAAGAAGAAGTGGAAATCGTAACTTTGACCGATGAAGAAGGGGTTGAAAGCGATTTTGAAGTGATCGGCAGTTTGGAACTGGATGACAACGAATATTTGGCACTTGTTCCTGTTGACAGCCAAGAGGATGAATATATTATCCTCAAGCTCCAAGTCGAAGACGGTGAGGAAATTTTGGTTACCATCGACGATGATGATGAGTTTGATCGCGTAGCAGATGCTTTTGACAACGAATTGGAAGAAGTTTTCGGTTACGACGAGGAAGAAAAATAAGACACCTTGCATTTGTCTGCCTGCTTGGTGCGTGAAATCTGCGTATAAAACCTACACGAAGAAAATGGAACCCATATTCGGTAAGCATTTGCAGACCTCCCGCCTGCATTCTGCGGGCGGACGTTGGGAGCAGTACGCGAACGAGAGGGTACCGCCCTTGCGAGATGCAGGGTTTCTTATCGCGGGTTCACGGCCCGGCGGGTCAAATCAAAGAAGAAAAACGAACGGTTTTAGCCGTTCGTTTTTTTGTGTTTATGTAGCGGATGCTTTGCCCTCGTATTCTTCGGGAGGGTATTTCCAATTCGAAATATTGCCCGAGGTGAGAAAATATGTATTGCCTGTACGGGGATTTTCGCGGGCGTGGCTGTCGATGAGCACCAGTTTGATCTTCATTTTGCGGGGAATGATGTTCTTGATATAGACGGCAGCGCTTTGACCTACTTCGACACCCGGCTTCCATTCCGCAAGTCCTGCGAGGTTTGGAGCGAGCTCTACAAAAATGCCGTAACTTTCAATGCTTCGGACGATGCCTGTTACGGTTTGGCCGATCTCGAATCTTTCGGCATTTTCATGCCATGTGCCAAGCAGTTCTTTGTGGGTAAGAGCAATGCGCCCTTCGCTGATACCGATGGGGTTGTCCCGTGAACGGATCGCCACTTTGATAAATTCGCCGACGAAAAAGCGGTCGGATGGATGGGAAATGCGGGAGACTGAAATGCAATCGATGGACAGAAGAGAAACGATGCCGCAACCAATATCGCAAAAACATCCAAAAGGTTCAAAATGCGTGACGCGTGCATCGAGAATGTCGCCGGTTTGGAGTTTGTTTAAGTAGTGGCGGATGCATTTGACCTGCGCGCGGCGGCGGGATAAAATCAGTTTTGGGGGAGAGATACCGTCTGACGGGAGGATGTTGTCGATGACAAAGCAGACTGCCTTGCCTACGCGGGTAATGATGGCGATGTCGCGGCAGGGGAATCCGTCTTCAGTCCAGGCAACCTCCTCGCGGGGGATGATGGCGTAGTAATGAGGTATATCCACCACCAAGTTCAGTTCGTTGTCGCAGAGTTTCACGCGGGCTTCCAAAATGGTTTCGTTGAGCATGGCTTTTTCAAGAGAAACAGGGGTGGAGAGGGCGTCTTTGTTTTCGGGAGAAGAGATCAAAATACCTTCGGGCAGATAAACAGAATCGTACATTTCATGAAACCTCCATCTTTTCATTCGTCGCGGATTTGCTGTTTCATGGTATGTGGCAGATTTTGAAAATATGCAAAAACGGACGCATCTTGCGTCCGTTTATTCTTCTTCGGTTTTTAGGGCGGGGGAGGTGAAAGAAAGGGCATACACCTTGTGAGCACCCATTTTAAGTTTTAAGACGGCGGCGCATTCTTGCACCGTAGCGCCCGTGGTAATAACATCGTCGATGAGTAAAACAATATTGCCCGAAAGCTCAAGATCAGATGCGGGAACAAAACGATCCTTGACATTATTGAGCCGTTCTTCTCCCGACATGCCGCGCTGGCGTTTGCCGCCGACTTTGCGACGAAGCGCCGTGATGCGGGGGATGGCAAGGCGAATAGAAAGTTCTTTTGCAAGAAGCTCTGCTTGGTCAAAGCCGAGACGTATTTTCTCGCCCGGTCGTCTTGGTGCGTGGGTGATGACAGTGGCATTTTTTAAATAAGCATCTTCTTTTATAAAGCGCGCCATACGCTCTGCGGCGAAAACAACGCTGTTTTTATAGCCGAGATCTTTCATGGAAAATAAAATGGTTTTGGTATAAGCGTGGCGGTAGGGGTAGAGGGAGTAGGAAAGATCGAGAAGCGCTTCGCCTTCATGACGGATGGGGTTTTCCAAAAGGGTCATCTTGGTATAGCAACCATGACAGAGGGATTCTTTTGTGGGCAGAACGGTGTGACAGATAGGGCACTTATTTGGAAAAAGCAGGGATAAAAGGTGTGCGAAAAAATTCTTCATACAGAGAGCCGCGTGAGGATGAAGGTTAAACCGCTGTAACGGAAATGATGGCGGTTATTGTCGACCATGTTTTGAACGGCCTGCCGCTTTCCCACCAAAATGACCATCTTTTGCGCCCGTGTGACGGCGGTATACAAAAGATTTCTTGTGGTGAGAAACGGAAAATCGTCGGTGACGGGCAGGATGACCACGGGATATTCACTGCCTTGGCTTTTGTGCACCGTAACGGCATAGGCGTGTTCAATGTCCTCTAACAGTTCGAAAGGATATTGAATGAGGCGGCCGTCGAAATCAATATCCATCGTTTCTTCCTCGAAATCCATGGAGAGTATAGTGCCGATGTCACCATTGAAAACACCTGTTCCGCCACAGGTGTTTTTGTCCTGCGCATATGTCCAAAAAATATCATAATTGTTGCGGATCTGCATGACACGATCTCCCACCCTGAAAATGATATCGCGGCTTTTTCTTTCGGCCTTTTTACGGTCGGGGGGATTTAAGGCGGCTTGCAGAAGAGCGTTGAGCTGTCTTGTGCCCGCTTCGCCCTTGCGGCTGGGCGCAATGATCTGTATGCTATGGATGATGTCGTCGCCGTAGGTGGCGGGGAGTCTGTCGCGGCAGAGGGAAACGACGGTGTTTGCCGTTTGTTCTGCGCTTTCTCGGGGCAAAAAGAAGAAATCGCTGTTTTTGCAGTCGAGATCGGGATAGATCCCTTCGTTGATACGGTGGGCGTTTTGAATAATCAGGCTTTCCTGCGCTTGTCTGAATATTTTATTTAGTCGAGTAACGGGGAAGACACCTGACGCGATGAGGTCGGAAAGCACATTGCCTGCGCCGACGCTGGGAAGCTGGTCGCCGTCACCGATGAGCATGAGGCGCGCGCCCGGTTTGATGGCCTTTAACAGAGCAGAGAAAAGAAAAATATCCATCATAGAGGCTTCATCGATGATGATGACATCCTGCGTGAGCAGATTGTGTTCGTTGCGAACAAAGGTCATATCTTCGCCCTCGGAAAAGTTGATCTCAAGGAGACGGTGGATGGTCTTGGCTTCTTCGCCCGTTGATTCCGACATTCTTTTGGCGGCGCGCCCCGTGGGGGCGGCAAGTGCATAGTTGAGACCAAGGTGATCGAATAGAGTGACAACCGCGCGGATGATGGTGGTTTTACCCGTGCCGGGGCCGCCTGTGAGAATAGTAACGGCGTTTTTGAGGGTGGAAAGGATCGCCGCTTTCTGTTCGTCTACATAGCTGATGCCGCGGCGGGTCTCCACTTCACGGATAAGACTATCTGTGGTGACTGCTTCGTATCCCATGCGGATCTTGGAGAGGGTGATGAGTTTGGAAGCGGCATTTTTCTCTGCGAAATATAAAGATGTGAGATAAACGGCGGTGTGCGCCTGCGTTTGGATCAACACCACTCTGTCACGGGAGGCGAGGGATTGGATGCAATCCGAAACCGCTTCGGGGGGAACCCCCAAAAGAGAGGTGGAAGCATCGGTGAGTTTCTGCAAAGGCAGATATACATGGCCGTTGGTGTCGGCGTTGAATTTAAGAACATAGAGGATGCCCGCGCAAATGCGGTTGGGGTCATCTGCGGCAATACCGATGCCTTGCGCCAACTTGTCGGCCTTTTCAAAGCCGATTCCCGTGATTTCATCGCTGAGAACATAAGGGTTTTTTTGTACCGTATCCACGGCGGCGGCGCCGAACCGCTTATATATACGGCCTGCGATGGTGGGAGAAAAATAGGGCTGGAAAAAGAGCATGACATCCCGCATTCCGAACTGTTCTCGGAATGCTTGGGAAATTTGGCGGGCTTTGGTGGGAGAGATGCCTTTGATATCGGTGAGCATGTCGGGATAGTTTTCAATGACATCAAAGGTGTCGGCGCCGAATCTGGCGATCAATCTTGATGCTGTTTTTTCTCCGATGCCGCGGATGGTGCCCGCAGCCAAATATTTGTGCATTGCTTGCACATCGCTCGGCATTTCTTTTTCAAAATAAACGCATTTGAATTGTTTGCCGTAGGTGGGATGCTTAGTCCAGTTGCCCAGTGCGCGGATGTATTCTCCTTCTGAGAGCATAGGCAAAATGCCGACCGCAGTGACGGGTTCGTCTCCGCAGTCGACCACACAAACCGTATAGCCGTTGTCGGCGTTTTGATAAATGATCTCTTCTACCGCGCCCTCCAAAGTGAGATATTCACCTTGGGAGGGGGTGGGTAGAATTTCTTTGTCTGGTTTTTTCAAATCTTTAGCGTTTTACGCAACCATTTTACACTTTCGTTAAACCACACGCTTATGTAGTCCATGGCGGGACATTTTTCTTCGGTGGTGACCAGATCGGTCGCAAGTGAGAGTCCGTGGGGACCTTCGGGGAAAACGTGGAGCTCATACGGGATCTTCTTTGCGGAGAGCGCCGATGCAAAAAGAAGTGAATTTTCGACAGGCACCAGCGGATCGGTGGCGGTGTGCCACAGATAAGCGGGCGGTGTGTTTTCACTGACCTGCTTTTCGAGGGAGGTGTACAAAAGCATTGCGGGATCGTCTTTTTTATCTTCTAAAAGATTTTCAAACGAACCGCGATGCGCCTTTTCACCCGAGGTGATCACGGGGTATCCGAGCACCATGGCGTTGGGACGGTTTTTGCCGTAGGCAATACCGAGTTTTTCCGAAACGATGTCATCCTGCCAATGGGTGCCGAGGTATGCTGCTGCGTGACCGCCTGCCGAAAAGCCGATGATGGCAATTTTGTCGGGGTCAATACAAAAATCCTTCGCATGCTCGCGGATATAGGCGACTGCCGCCGAGCCGTCAAGCAAGGGATTGTATACCTTGGGGGTGGAGGTGGACTGCGCTACCGAATAGTCCAAAACGAAGGTTTGAAAGCCCGCCGAGAGAAAGGCAAACGCCATCGGCTCGGACTCGCGGACAGCGGTATAAGCATAGCCGCCGCCGGGGAAGATCACCATGGCGGGGTGAACGTGCTTGGAGTATTCCGCTTTGTCTTCCAGTAAATATGCGGTCAAGGTGACGCGCTCGTTATTTTCAAATAACTGAATCTTTTTGGTAATCATAAAAACCACCTGTCAGTGCTTGATATTAAAGGTTTTTTTGAGCCATTTAACGCTTTCGTCGAACCATCTGGCAACGTAATCCATGCAGGGACATTTTTCTTCGGTGGTGACCAGATCGTTTACGAGGGAAAGACCGTGAACACCTTCGGGATAGATGTGCAGTTCATATGGGATTTTCTTTTCGGAAAGCGCGGCGGCAAAGAGAAGGGAGTTTTCAACGGGTACTGCTTGGTCAGAAGCGGTGTGCCACAGATAAGCGGGCGGTGTGTTTTCACTGACCTGCTTTTCGAGGGAGGTATATAAAAGCATTGCGGGATCGTCTTTTTTATCCTCTAAAAGATTGTTAAACGAACCGCGGTGCGCCTTTTCGCCCGAAGTGATAACGGGGTAGCAGAGTACCATAGCGTTAGGACGATTTTTGCCATAGGCAATACCGAGTTTTTCCGAAACGATGTCATCCTGCCAATGGGTGCCGAGGTAGCAGGCCGCATGACCGCCTGCCGAAAAGCCAACCACTGCGATCTGATCGGGATCAATACACCACTCTTCAGCGTGGTCACGGATGTAGGCGATCGCCATAGAACCATCGAGCAGAGGGCCATACACCTTGGGGGTGGAGGATGTGTTTGCGATGGAATAATTTAAAACAAAAGTCTGGAATCCTGCAGCCAGATAGGCTAAGGCGATGGGTTCGGCTTCACGGTCGGACAAGAATCCGTAGCCGCCGCCGGGGAATACCACCATGGCAGGATGAAGATGCTTGGAATATTCTTTTTTGTCATCTAACAGATAGGTAGTCAAAGTGACGTGATCGTTGTTGGAATATAAATGAATGGTTTCGTGTTTCATGTTATGATTTTCCTTTCCTTTGATTCTGGTTTTATTATACAACCGACGGGGATGGATTGCAAGGTTTTGCGCTCTCTTTTCGGATTTTTTTCGAATGGGTCTTGCAAATCTCGAAAAAATTATGTAAAATAGGGTAGACGTTCCGTCTACCCTCGGTATCTATGAAACGTTGCGGGAAAGCGGAGCTTGGGGAGAAGTGTCCTCGGCTTTCTTTTTCCTTTCCGCCCTTCGTGCAACGCGACTTTGTTTTATTTTATGTAAAAGTGTGGCGAGGGTTCAAGGACGGAAAGATACAAAAAAGGAGTTTTGACCATGATTAAACTTGCGCCCTCTCTTTTGGCGGCTGATTTTGCCCATCTTGAAGAAAATGTGAAAAGTGTGGAAATTGCGGGAGCCGATTATCTGCACCTGGATGTTATGGATGGGTTGTTTGTGCCCAACCTTTCTTTTGGTGCACCCATCATTTCCGCTTTGCGCAAAACATCGAAACTGGTTTTTGATACCCATCTCATGATCGTAGATCCGATTCGTTATATCGATATGTTTGCCGATTGCGGCAGTGATATCATCACCTTCCATTACGAGTCCTGCGAGAACAGACAGGAGGTCATTGATGCTATCCATGCGCGCGGATGCCGTGCGGGTATGTCGATTAAGCCAAAAACCGATCCGTCGGTCATCGTGCCCTTCTTAAACTCTTTGGATCTTGTGCTGGTTATGACGGTTGAACCCGGATACGGCGGCCAAAAATTAATTCCCGAAACAATCGAGAAAATCGCCGCTTGCCGTCGATTGATTGATGAAGCGGGCGTTAAAACCGAATTGGAGGCCGATGGCGGCATCGGTTTGAAAAATCTCTCGCTTTTAAAGGATGCCGGCGTGGATGTGGTTGTGGCAGGTTCGGCTGTCTTTTGCGCCGAGAATCCTGCAGAGACGGTTCGTTTAATGAAAGCGTAACCTTTTTGTTGTGCGTGCATATCCTTACATTGGAAAGGGGGGATATGCACATGGCATGCTGCAACAACATGAATACCTGCAACAACATGAATACCTGCAACAGCTGCGACAGCTGCAATAGCTGTGACACCTGTAACAATAGCTGCTTTGGTAACAATACCATTCTTTGGATTGTGATTATTGCCGTTATTATTCTGCTTTTATTCGTATTCTAAAATAAAATTCATGTCGCCTCAAACGAGGCGGCATTTTTATGCAAAAAATGAGCGAGTGTCCCACAGGACACTCGCTCCATGAATAATTGTTTGGATTAAAATACGACGCAAAGCTCGGTGTCTTTGTCGAAGATGTGCATTCTGGAAATATCGAAAGCCATCTTGATGGTGTCGCCGGCTCTGACTTTGGAACGGGAAGAAACACGAGCGACGAGATTCTGTTCTTCGAGTTGGAGATACAGATAGATTTCAGCGCCCATCAACTCGGTTACATCGATGTTAACGTCGGCAACCCATTGTTCCAGACTGGACAGATACATCGGTTCGTCGTGAATGCATTCGGGACGGAGACCGCCGATGACTTCTTTGCCGATGTAGTCTTGCAGTTCGGGCTTAGAAGCCTTGTCTGCAGGAAGCTTGAATTTGGTGTCACCCATCTGGAAGAATACATCATCGCCTTCTTTAACCAGTTTGCCCTGAATGAAGTTCATTTGGGGAGTGCCGATAAAGCCGGCAACAAACAGGTTGCGAGGAGTATCGTACAGATTTTGGGGAGTGTCGACCTGTTGGATCAGACCGTCTTTCATAACAACGATACGGGAAGCCATGGTCATAGCTTCAACCTGGTCGTGGGTAACGTAAATAAAGGTGGTTTCGAGTCTCTTGTGAAGTTTGGTCAACTCGGTACGCATCTGGGCACGCAATTTAGCATCGAGGTTGGAGAGAGGTTCATCAAGCAAGAAGACTTTGGGTTCACGCACGATAGCACGACCTAAAGCAACACGCTGTCTCTGACCGCCGGACAAAGCCTTCGGTCTTCTGTCGAGCAGATGCTCGATGTCGAGGATGCGGGCTGCTTCGGCAACCTTGCGCTTGATCTCTTCCTTGGGAGTTTTTCTCAACTTCAAACCAAATGCCATGTTTTCGTACACGGTCATGTGGGGGTAGAGAGCGTAGTTCTGGAACACCATCGCGATGTCTCTGTCTTTAGGAGCGACGTCGTTGACAAGACGGTCACCAATGTAAAGTTCGCCGTCAGTAATTTCTTCCAAACCGGCGATCATACGCAGAGTGGTGGACTTACCGCAACCGGAAGGACCAACCAAAATGATAAATTCCTTATCTTTGATTTCCAAGCAAAAATCCGAAACAGCTACAACGCCGCTCTGATATTGCTTGCCGATATGTTTAAGGGAAACACTGGACATATTATCCTCCTATCTCAGCGTATAGCACGCTGATGAACTTCTTATCTTCGCACCATATATCTTACCACAAAAAAAAGAAATTGCATAGATGTTAACCCTCCAAATATTATGGGTTTAATTTGTATATTTTGCACAAAAATGACAAAAACGTGTAAAAAAACCCTTGATTTCATCGACCTGTCATTTTTGATGTTGGGGGTGCGAGGGGCTTGCTTTGTATAGATTGCATATACTGAATGGGGGATATGTTCGGAGGTGAATTTATAAACTGTATGTTACTTTACGGTGTATCAACGGTCACCTATGCCCAAATGGGCGTGACCGTTTTGAATAAAGCGGGTTTTAGAGCTACGATAGAGCGGAATCGTACAAGCAAGGAAGGATGCGGGTTTATTCTTGCTGTGAACAGCCGCAATGCGGCGGCGGTGGAAAGGGCGCTTTCTCGCAGCGGTGTGCCGGTGAAACGATTATGAGGCTTGTATATTTGGATAATGCCGCCACATCCTACCCCGTGCCACGCGGGGTGGAAACGGCATTTTGTCGGTCGATGTGTCTTGGAAATCCGGGGAGAAGCGGTCATCGATTGTCTATGGAGGCGGCAAAAACGGTGTTTAACACGCGTGTTTTGCTTGCTGAAATGTTCGGTACCTCTCCCGAACGAGTGATATTTACTTCAGGCGCGACCGCCGCTCTTAACCAAGCCATTTTTGGATGCTTTGACGGGGGGGCGGTCATTACCGACGTTTTTGCCCACAATGCCGTTCTCCGCCCGCTGGAAGCGCTTGCGTTGCAAAAAGAGGCGCGTATTCGGTATTTTTCGCCCACGCCAACTTCATCCGAGGAGACGGTGCGTCGTTTTGAAGCTGCGATCGATGACAGCACCCGTATGGCGGTGCTGACCGCTTGCTCGAATATTTGCAGCGCAATTCTTCCCGTTGCCGCCATTGGCGAAGTCTGCAAGAGGAGAGGTATTTTGCTGATTTTAGACGGAGCCCAGTATGCAGGTCACGCCCCTTGTGATCTGTCAAAAAACGGCGTGGATATTCTTTGTGTGCCTGCTCACAAGGGTCTGCAAGGGGTCATGGGGTGCGGAGCTATGATACTTTCTCCCACTTGTAAAAGGATACCCGAACCGATATTGTTCGGTGGCAGCGGGTCTTTTTCTCGCAGCCGTGAAATGCCCGAGGCGTTGCCCGACAGATTGGAAGCAGGGACGCTTCCTCTTCCGTCCATTGCCGCGCTGGGCGCAGGCGTTTTGCATGTTCAGTCAATGGGAGTTGAGGAGATCGCTCATCGAGAGACTTTGGCGGGCATGCGCGCAGCGGGAGGATTGGCCTGCTTGCGCGGGATCACGGTGTATCCGTATGTAGGCGGAACCTTTGTTTTTTCCCACCGAAGCAAATCATGCGAGGAGATTGCGGCGAAACTGGATGAGTGGGGTGTTTGTGTGCGCGCCGGTCTTCACTGCGCACCCCTTGCTCACGAAACGCTCGGCACACCGCCCGAGGGCGCGGTGCGGGTGAGTGCGAGCGGGATGACTTCCGTGCAGGATACGGATGTTTTTTTACGGGCACTCGGCGAGGTTTTGTCATCGGTATAAAACACCGAAAAATAAGGGGAAACTCGTTTTTTGAGTTTCCTCTTTTTTGCCCGAAAAACATAAAAACCTTGACAAATCCCGATATGATGATAGAATACGGGTAATGGAGTATCTGCTTTTTTGCGGGATTTCTTCGGGAATATGGATTTTTGAGGGGGGAGCGCTATGAGGTTTTTTCATGTGTATAATGAAGAATGCTTTTTAGGTCTTGAAAAGAACGGTTTTCTCAACAAGGATACGGGTCTGAAGATTCAGCACGCATTTTCTGTTCCCGCCACGCGGCAGTTCAATTGTTTTGCTGCCGAGGGCGGACGGCTTTATCATTTGATTAAGGACGGCAACATTCCCTTTTACGTCGACCGCATTGCGGGTGGTATTACATGGTACGGTCGTCCTTTTGATAAAAATTTGATCCGAAAATATGCCGAGATGCTTGGCGATTGGTTTTTGGGCTTTCAACTTCATGAAAGCGCCAGTAACCGACTTGGCGATTGGGCGGGTGTTGTTAAGAAAATGGGCTCCAAGGGCCCGTATGATCTTGAGGCGCTTTCAAATGCCTTGGTCAGCACCTATGCCAAAACTCCTGACGGCACCCTGCTCAAAGCACTTTCGCAAGATCCCGTGGAAGTCTACGCGACCCTTACATACCCTGAAACTTTAGCGGCGTTTTACGAGGACATCAAGGCGATGTACCTCCGCAGACTGGATGAGACCGACGGACACATTTTGCCCTGCGACAGTTTTTATATGGCAACTCGCTTACATCACGAGCTGGGAATGAAAACCTTTATGCCCGAAGTGGGCTGTCAAATTCCGCAAATGAGACAGCAGCTTGCGCTGGCGCGCGGTATAGCAAGAGCCACGGGCAAAACCTGGGGCGCATATTACGAATGTTGGCGCAAAGACCCTGTGATCGGATACAGTATGCCCTGCTTTAACACCGATTCCTCGAATGAATGGTATTTGACACAGGCGCTTCATCCCGATGATTTTACATCCTACGGTGAAAATGGCGGTAGTTCTCGTCTTTTGCAAAATCGTATCTATTACCACGCGCTCATGAGCGGCGCCGATTATTTTTCCGAAGAATGGGGACTCAACTGCAGTTATTCGGATATGCAGACCTTTTCTCTTTCGCCCTACGGAAAACTGAAAAAAGACTTCATCGATAAAGCGCTTACTTTGCAGGGTGTAAAACCCATCACACCCTTTGCCGTCGTTTTGCCAAAGGACTATTATTTTCTCGAGGTTCCCTCTATTTATTATACCTACGAGCTGAATGTCAACCGCGATCAATATCTTGCTCATGACCTTGATTCCACCCAAAAAGCATATTACGGATATATTGAAAACGTATTGAAACTGATTTGGGTCAGAAAGGGTGCTGCATACGGCAACGAAGGTCACGTTATTACAAACTCCCGTTTTGGCGATGTTTTTGACATTGTTTACGAGGATACGCCCATGGAAGCCATGCAAAAATACAAGTATCTGATCGACGCTTCGCCCGACGGTTCTTTTGCTCGCGAAAACGCCGACAAGGGACTGCGTATTTTGGACAGCGGCGATATGGAAAAGCTGGAAAGCACCCTGCATAAACTGGTGCGCGATGAGATGCCCTGCTACGTCAGTGATCTTTGCTGGCTGGTATCGACCGACGAAAACGGCAGACGGTTCGTTTCGATCTTTAATAACGAAGGCAATGAGCGCAGTGTTGAAAAGGGTGACACAATCGACAAGGAAGCCGACCGCGCGGTGACCCTGACCTTCAAGGATGAGACGGCGGTGTCGGTGGTCGCTGAATCGGCAATGAAGTGCGATATTCAAAAGCAGGATGATAAGACTTATAAGATCATGATTCCCGCCGCGGGCTTTGTTGTTTTGGAGTATTAAATTGGAATATTAAAACGGAGGAATACGGTTATGGAAAAAGCAACTGAAATCAGATATAATGCAACCACCGCCCGTAAGAATTGTTATCCTAAGATGAAAAAACTGGGTGTTTGCAGTCCTTACGGTGAGATGACCCCTTTTGTTTGGCAAGGAAAACTGATGCGGTTGGAACTGAGAGATGTCAGAAAAGGGTTGTCGCACAGCAACAATGATCCCAAACCCGATGCCATCATCCGCGATTGTGAAAGCGGTAATATCCTTGCCTCTTTGGCCGATGATTCCTATTTCCACTCTGCCTATATTGAGGGAGATACTGCCTACGTTTTGGGGGTGGATATGGTAAAAAGAGATACCATCCGTATTTATTCGAGTAAAGACCTGATTCACTGGGACAATCGAGAGCTGTTTACCAATCCGGGATGGCGCTACTATAATACCGCGCTCACTAAGGGGCCCGACGGATACGTTTTGATGATTGAATTTGATCAACCCAAAGAGTACGCAGGGGCATATCCTTTCACCTTTACTTTTGCCACCTCGCCCGATATGAAGGAATGGACGCATTTGGACCCAAAGCTTGCTTATCCCCTTGATCGTTATGCGGGAGGCCCCTGGCTTCGTTACAGCGATGGCTTTTATTACGCCATTATGGTGACCATGCTGCCCGGCAGGATCTTTACCAACTATCTGGTTCGCTCGAAAGATTTGAAAAACTGGCAGACCGCCTACTATAATCCCATGCAGATGCCGAGCGAGGAGGATCATATCCTCTCTCCCCGCGCCGCAGACATTACCCCCGAATTTTTCGAGGAGGTTCAAAACTGCTTCAATATCAACAACAGCGATATTGATATGTGTGATTACAACGGCAAGGTTTATATCAATTACACCTGCGGCAATCAGCTTGGTATGTATTATATGTGCGAAGCCGAGGTGGAAGGTACGGTTGCCGAATATTTAGCATCGTTTTTTGTATAAACAGGGAGGTTAAAATTGTGTTAAAAGCAGGATTTTGCAGACTGGATGTTACCCCGCCGTTGGGACTGGATATGCCCGGTTATTACGAGAGCCGTTGCTCCTGCGGCATTTTGGAGCCGCTGACTCTAACGGCGATCGCCTTTGATAACGGGGAAAGCAAAGCGATTATAATGACTGCCGATCTGATCGGTATGCCCATACCCCTGCAGGATAAATTGAAAGCCGCGGTTGCCGCGCGGTGCGGTTTGGAGGAGAACGCCGTTTTCTTCGCCTGCACCCATATTCATACCGCCGCCCACATGGACGACAGCGACTGCACCGATCCCGACTATGAAAAATATTATTACCGCAAGGCGGCTGACTGCGCGCAACTTGCGTTTGCCGATGCAAAGCCCGCCAAAATGTCGGTGGGATTCGGCATTGCTCGGGATATTGCGTTTATTCGCCGTTTTCGCATGAAAGACGGTACTACCAAAACCAACCCCGGTTTTTCAAATCCCGATATTGACCATCCCATCGGAGAGGCCGACGAGAATATGCAGCTTCTCTCCTTCAAGCAGGAGGGCGGGGATGAAATTCTGGTCGTCAATTTCCAGGTGCATCCCGACGTGATCGGCGGGGAAAAGTATTCTGCCGATTATCCCGGTTTTGCCCGCACCTACATTGAAGCCGAGCATCCGGGTACCCGCTGCGCTTATTTTAACGGTTGTCAAGGGGATACCAACCACATCGACCCGCGCAAACCCAAGGGCTCTATTCCCAAGGGAAGCGACATCGCGCGGCACATGGCGCGGGTCATCGCCGATGCGGTGAGCGAAACGCTGAAAAGCATGCGTCCGCTTGCCGACGATACCATTCGGTTTTCGCAGGTGGAATTTGACGTTGCCTTAAACAGCGACGAACCCGAGATGATTGAAAAAGCGCGCGCTTGGGTGAATGACTTCAAGACGATGGGAAAACCGGCATTTTTGCAAAAGTACGGAGAGAACGCCTATTATAACCAGGTCGTCGGACACCGACTGGTTTATCTTGCAAACCTTGGCTACGTCGGCAAAAACGCGACGAGAAAGCTTCGCATTCTTTCTATCCGTATCGGCGGCGCGGTGTTTACCGCCATGCCGGGCGAGCCGTTCACAGAGGTCGGAAGACAGATCAAAGCCGCCTCATCCTTTGATATGTGCGTGGTCTGCTGCTGCGCCAACGGCTACGAGGGGTATTTCCCCACCGAAGACGCCGCAAGCGACGGCTACGAGGGCTTGACCTGCCGCTATAAGCCGGGTATTGCCGAGCAGTTGATCGACGAGGCGATCAAATTAAACAAAACCCTTTGAAATGAAATAAAAAACAGGGCTTGACATTTTGGTGTCAAGCCCTGTTTTTGTTTTATTTCATTTTATTTATGCCGCATCCGCTTCGGGTTTCGGTTTTCCAAAACGCCCGAAAAGGTTACATACGCCGTGGGCGAAATACCCCCATGCGATGACGGTGGCAAACAGGCAAATGAGGTTTGCAAGCGGCTGATA
>JAZSON010000021.1:0-134054 GCA_045536965.1 Eubacteriales bacterium | reverse complement strand
AAATGATGACGATTTACCGTTCTAAACAGGTAGGAGATAATATTATGACAGATACAGATAGAAAAAGAGCCGCAAAAGCCTTTGCGGAATATTGGAAAGATCGTGGTGACGAAAAGAGTGACAGCCAGTCCTTTTGGCTTTCTCTTGCACGTGACGTGTTGGGCGTTGCGGAGCCCGAAAAGTTTATATTGTTTGAAGAACGCGTAAAGCTGGACCATACCAGCTTTATTGACGGTCATATTCCCTCTACACATGTGCTCATTGAGCAGAAAAAGAAGGGACTTAATCTGCGCAGCCCCATCCGTCAGTCTGATGGAACATTGCTTAATCCTTTTCAGCAGGCACAGAGATATTCGGCGGCACTGCCTTATTCTCAGCGTCCCCGTTGGATCATCACTTGCAATTTTGAAGAGTTCCTAATTTACGATATGGAGAAGCCTACCGGTGAGCCGGAAAGTATAATGCTTAAGGACCTCGGCAAAGAGTATTATCGTCTGCAGTTCCTTGTGGAAGAAAAGAGTGAACTTCTGCACCGTGAGGAACAGATCTCCATCAAAGCTGGCGAACTTGTGGGCAAACTGTACGATGCCATTCTGAAGCAGTATATTCATCCCGACAGTGAAGAAACTCTGCGCAGCTTGAATATGCTTTGTGTCCGTCTCGTATTCTGCCTTTATGCAGAGGATGCCGGTATTTTCGGCGGCCATCTGAAATTTCACAACTACATAAAGAGCTTTCATGTCAAGGACGTGCGTCGTGCACTCATTGACCTTTTCCGTGTGCTCGATACCAAAACCGAAGAGCGTGATCCTTATATGGATGACGCTTTGGCGGCGTTTCCTTACGTGAACGGTGGCTTATTTGCTGACGAAAATATTGAGATTCCCAATATGACGCAGGATATTGTTGATCTTCTCCTGCACAATGCAAGCGAGGATTTTGACTGGTCGCAGATCAGCCCCACCATTTTTGGTGCCGTATTTGAATCCACCTTGAATCCTGAAACCCGTCGCAGCGGCGGTATGCATTATACCTCTATTGAGAATATCCATAAGGTGATTGATCCGCTGTTCCTGGATGAACTCCGTGAGGAACTTGCAGAGATCAAGGCGCTGAAAGTTCCCAAGCTTTGTAACGATAAGGCAGGAGCTTTCCGTGAAAAGCTGTCAAAGCTTACATTTTTTGACCCTGCCTGTGGTTCCGGTAACTTCCTAACCGAAACATACATCTCCTTGCGCCGCTTGGAGAATGAAGCTTTAGAGATTATCAACCAAGGTCAGATTTTGCTCGATACCGGCGATATTATCAAAGTTTCCATCGGTCAATTTTATGGTATCGAGATCAATGATTTTGCTGTAACTGTTGCCAAGACTGCGCTTTGGATTGCAGAAAGCCAAATGCTTAAGGAAACCGAGAACATCGTAAATATGTCCCTCGATTTCCTCCCGCTGAAATCCTATGCCAACATCGTAGAAGGCAACGCGCTCCGTACCGATTGGGAAAGTGTTGTCCCGAAGGACAAGCTGAACTACATTATGGGCAATCCTCCGTTTGTGGGATTTAAGTTTGCTAATAGCGAACAGAAAAAAGATATGCAAGAGATATTCGGGAAAGAAATAAAAACCGCATTATTGGATTACGTTTGTTGTTGGTATAAACTCGCATCGGAATATATTCAAGGTACACATTGTCAAGTTGCGTTTGTGTCAACGAATTCAATTACGCAAGGACAAATGGTAGGAGACCTTTGGAGCTTACTTATCTCAAAATATAATATTCATATTGATTTTGCTTGGACTACTTTTGTTTGGGGAAGCGAATCCAATAATAAAGCAAGTGTACATTGTGTGATTATTGGTTTTTCACACTTGCATCACGGAAAGAAAGTAATATTTTCCTCTGGAAAAGTTAAGATTGTTGATAATATAAGTCCATATTTGATTGAAGGCTCTGACTTGTTGATAAGAAGCAAAAGCACTCCTATCTGTAATGTACCGCAAATTATTATGGGTAATCAGGCTATGGATGGAGGAAATCTTATCATTGAAGAAAAAGATTATGAGGAGTTTATAAGAAAAGAACCCAACGCTGTTCCGTATATCAAGCGATATATGATGGGATATGAGTTCATTAATAACAAAAAACGCTGGTGCCTGTGGCTCGTTAATTGCTCCCCTGCCGAATTAAGGAATATGCCACTGGTTATGCAAAGAGTTAAAGCGGTGCAAGAAATGCGAGCAAGTAGCAATGATGCAGGCGCAAGAAAAAAAGCAGCAACGCCTACACTTTTTAGAGAACAACGAAATCCACACAAGTACATTGCTATTCCTATTACATCGTCGGAAGGGCGTAGATATATTCCAATGGGTTATTTGGATAACACAACAATAGCCGGAAATACATTATTTATTATCGAAAACGCAGGATTATATGAATTCGGAGTGTTGATGTCAAATGTTCATATGGCATGGATGCGTTGTGTTGGTGCTCGTATGAAAAGCGATTACCGTTATTCTAAAGATATTGTCTACAACAACTTTCCGTGGCCTACTCCTACCGCCGAGCAAAAAAAGAAGATTGAGGAAACTGCGCAGGCAATCCTTGATGCTCGCGCCCTCTATCCCGATTGTTCCCTTGCTGATTTGTATGACGAGGTTGCTATGCCACCCGAACTCCGCAAGGCTCACCAAGCCAACGACCGCGCCGTAATGCAGGCGTATGGCTTTGATGTGAAGACTATGACGGAAAGCAGTTGTGTAGCAGAGCTTATGAAGATGTATCAGGAGTTAACGAAGTAATTACATAAATCAATTTATAAAGGACGACAAGAATGACTTCTAAATTGTCATATATTTTTAAATATAAAGAGCAGAAAACAAAAAAGGCAAAAGAAAAACAAACCGAAAATATTGTTTTAACTACTTGGACTTTTAAGAAGACTTTAATGCATCATCTTAATTTATCCAAAGAACAATGTACAATTGAAGATGTGGGAGTGATTTTCACTATTTCGATAAATGATGTGCAATCGTGTTGGAATGGAGTGAAAATTACAGTACATCAGTCACCACGCGTAATGTTCTTAGATGTATTTGTAGATGGGGTTCAAGCTAATAATATTGGAGTCTTGGAGAATTTTGATTCTGCCCTTGTTAAACCCAAGGTTATTACTACATATTCAGGATACAAAGTATGTATAGTTCAAGATTATGATATCATCAAAACTTACGACGATGTATCGTCATATTATTGCAATATGCTTTACCCCAAATTAGATGAATTTGACCGAAAGATGAGGTTGCTCTTATATAACACTTACTATTTTGTTTATGGTTCGGATTTCCCATATAGATTTAATTACTATTCTCACGGTGAGAAATTAAATAAACGTGGTAAGAATACTGGTGTAAATGTGCCCTGTTTAGACAACATTTTTTATGCTTATGATTATTCCCAACTAATAGATATTTTATTTGTTCATAAAAGGCCAGCACCGGATGGAACAGAAAAAAACGATTGGGAACTGTATTTTGCCGATAAAATACAGTTTTCTGAACCTAAAGAAGATGTTGAAAAAATAAAAGATTTTAGAAATAAAATCGCACATTGCAAATTATTTTCAAAAAACGATTATGAAAAAATGGTATCGTTGTTGAATAAGTATTGTACCGCTTTTGATAGAGCAATACAATTAACATATTCAAAAGATTTTTTAAGTGAGTTTTTCAATTCGTTTAAAGCCGGACTTGAAGTACTTACAGAACGAATTAAACAAATTCAATTGGAAGACAACAATTTAAAGCAAGAATGAAGATTTTATGGTAAATAAAATTTTTAAATCAAAAGGAGGAGTTATTATAAATACTTTTTATAATCAAATGTTCAATCCGCAATATGTAAATTTGGAATATTACCGCCGAATTGAACAGATGCAATATCAAGCAAAGCAAAATGAAGAAGTCACAAAAGCAGTTAAAGCAATTCATGATTTATGCGTGGCTGTAAAACAGTTAGACGATCGACATCAGCAAATTGCATTTTCTGCTTGCCTTGCTGAGATGGCGAGAGAATTTAAGTGGTGAAAAAACATTGTGGGATATTGTTGGAGATGCAGTAAAAAGCACAAGTGCTTCTTTACCTATGATAGTAAACCCCATCGAAAATTTACGACAGATTTTACGACAAATGGGATAAAGTTATCCCATATTATGATAGCTTGTTTTCTGCAATGAAACCGATTTGGATTAACAAAGTCAGGGAATAGCAGGATAAACAAGGGTATAACACTATCACCCGTGAAATCTCCACAATGAAGCCTCTTGACTAATAAAAATTAAAGGACTATGACCGAAAAGTCATAGTCCTTTATGTACAGAAGGCTTATTTTGTTAAAATGGGTTTTTCCAATATCTGTGTTTTTCTGTCGAGGAGGTCATTTGTGGCAAGTGCCGATTCAAGGACATCCACGCCGATGCGGTCGATTGCGGCGCCGAGACGTTCCTTGGCATAACCGTTTTCTTTATACCAGAGGATCACCTTTTCGATGATGGTGTCAACCTCATGGAGGGGATAGAGTTTCTTTAAATGGGTACCCATGCGCTTACTCTTGCCCCAAGTGCCGCCAACGAAGATACGACAAACAGCGGTTGCTTCTTTGGGAAAAGCGCCAAAGGGACATTTGCCGACACATACACCGCAGTTTAAACATTTGTTTTCATCGATGACGGGTTTTCCGTTTACTCTCGAGACCGCTTTTGTCGGACAACGTTCCTCGACTGCGCAGATTTTACAGCCTTTGCAGCGGGTACCGTCAAAGGAAAAAACTTTGCAACCCTCGACACCTATGTCATTCAGGCTTGGCTTCATGCAACTGTTGGGACAACCTCCCACACCGATTTTGCATTTGTGAGGAAGCTTGACTTTGCTCATACCGATATAAAATTTGTCGTATATAGTTTTTGCAAGTTCTTGCGTATCGATGTTGCCGTAAATACAAGTTGTACCCTTGCAGGCGGTAACGGGGCGGATTTTGGCGCCAGTGCCGCCGAAATAGAGGTTGTGATCTGCTAAAAACGCTTCGGCTTCGGGTATTTTTTCATACGGAATGCCGACGATCTCGGCTGCAAGACGCGAGGTGAATATCACTTTACCGTTGCCGAACTTTTCGGCGCAGTCGGCTATGGCACGAAGCTCGATGGGAGAGAATTGCCCTGCAACCGTAACGACTCTGCCGCTGAAGCAGTCAGTCCCGCGGTTTTGCAAAAAACCTCTGCCTTTAACTTCGGTGATTTGTGCTTGTGAAATGGGCATATATACATCCATATCCTTTCGTTGAGATTGACATGAGCGATTATGTGTGTTAGAATGATTAACGTTTGATAGTTTATCATAAGTTGTATTTTTTGTCAATATTTGGAGTCAGACGAAAGATG
This sequence comes from Eubacteriales bacterium, assembly GCA_045536965.1. GTDB lineage: Bacteria > Bacillota > Clostridia > Oscillospirales > SIG627 > UBA5448. Next base: position 128,622 of record JAZSON010000021.1, on the reverse strand, counting down.
AAAATAAGATTTTTGGCATCGGTTCTATTGCTTATATTTCTCTTCTCTTTGATGTCGGTCTTTATTGCCTGTAGCCCGACAAAGCCCGAAAACACAGAGAGTATTGTAACCTTTACCGATGCGTTTGACAGAAAAATCGCGTTGAATAAACGCCCTTTGAGGGTTGCCGCATTGATCGGTAGCTTTGCAGATGTTTGGTTGCTTTCGGGTGGGGATATCTGCGCTGCACCCGAGGATGCTTGGGAGGATTTTGGTCTTTTGCTTTCGGATGCTGTCAACATCGGCGGCGCACATTCGCCCGATGTCGAGCGGTTACTTTCTGCCAATCCCGATTTCGTTATTGCCAGTGCTTCCACCGCATCCAACGTTAAATTAGCCGATACGCTGGAGGAAATGGGAATAACGGTCGCGTTTTTTGATGTTGACAATTTCGACGACTATTTGAAGATGCTGGATGTTTGCACCGATATTACGGGGCGAAAAGATTTGTATGAGAAAAACGGTCTTGCGCTGAAAAATGAGATTGACAGCATAAAAAAACAATATCTTGAAGCCAATATTCCGCGTGATAATCGAAAGATTCTCTTGCTCAGAGCAGCCTCGAGTTTTGTAAAGGCAAAAGGGAGCGAGGGCACCATTCTCGGTGAAATGCTTGCCGATTTGGGGTGTATCAACATTGCCGACAGTGATGCAAGTTTGCTTGAAAACCTAAGTGTTGAGGCGGTAATGCGGGAAGAGCCGTATCATATCTTTGTGGTGACAATGGGAGAGGATACGGCGGCAAATGAAAGCTTTGAAAATATGATAAAGGAGAACCCTGCTTGGAGCGGCTTGCGTGCGGTGCGGGAAGAAAGACTGCATATTATGGACAAAAAGCTTTTCAACCTTAAACCCAATGCTCGTTTTGCAGAGTCGTACCGAATCCTCTATGAAAAACTTACAGAAAAATAAAACTTTGTTTGTATATGTCATCGCTGTGTTTCTGTTTCTGTGTGCGATTATTTTCGGTCTGTTTTTCGGATCGACTTCTCTTTCATTAACGGATGTCATCTCATCGATCCGAAGCGGCAACAGCGATGATCCTTCCTTGCGCATTTTTCTCTTTGTGCGGCTTCCGCGCGTCTTGGCGTGTCTGGTTTGCGGCATGGCGCTTGCGGTTTCGGGCGCAGTCATACAATCCCTTTTTGCCAATAAACTTGCCTCTCCGAGTATTATCGGTGTCAACGCAGGGGCGGGTCTCGCCGTCACTCTTTGCGCTGCTTTCGGCATACTTGGCGGTTGGATGCTCTCGCTCTTTTCCTTTTTCGGCGCTCTTTTGACGGTACTGCTTGTCAGTGCGGGTGCAAAAAAGTGGGGGGCATCTAAAGGAACGGTTGTGCTTATAGGTGTGGCCGTCAATGCTTTTTTAGGTGCTGTCTCGGATACCGTAACCACCATTGCACCCGAAACGGCTGTGATGGCAAATGATTTTAAAATCGGTGACTTTTCCTTTGTAACCTACACAAAACTTATTCCGGCCGCCGTACTGATCCTGCTGTCTGTGGTTGTATTGCAGGCAATTTCAACCGAACTCGACGTTTTGACTTTGGGGGATGAACAGGCCAAGAGTTTAGGGCTCAATATCGGGGTCATGCGCGTCGTTTTTCTGATATTTGCCGCATTGCTCGCAGGCGCCGCGGTCAGTATATGCGGTCTTGTTTCTTTTGTCGGATTGCTTGTTCCGCATGCCGTCAGGAGCATGACCAATCATTCTTCAAAGCATCTGATCACTCTTTCGGCTCTTGTGGGCGGTGGTTTCGTGACCCTTTGTGATATGCTGGCAAGAACGCTTTTTGCCCCTTATGAATTGCCTGTCGGTATCGTACTGGCTTTTCTCGGCGCGCCCTTTTTTATATGGATTCTTATCAAGAGTAGGGGAGGGCATCGCAATGCTTGAGATGGAAAAAGTCTTTGCGGGATACGGTAAAACGATGGTTTTGCACGATGTAACGCTTGCTTTTGAACAAGGTAAGGTCACAACCCTTGTCGGGCCAAACGGATGCGGAAAAAGTACACTTCTTAAGACCTTGTTTGGTTATTTACCCATTATGTCGGGACGGATTGTCGTGGATGGGAAGGATCTGACAACGATGAACGGAAATGACACAGCAAAGAAAATCGCCTATCTTACGCAAGGGAGAGCCACACCCGATATGACGGTATATCAGTTGGTTTTGCATGGGCGGTTTCCCCATTTGCATTATCCGAGGCGTTATACAAAGCAGGATAAAAAACTTGCTTTGGATGCGATGGAAAGGGTTGGCATTGCCTCTTTGGCCGATATGCCTTTATCCCGACTTTCGGGTGGAATGCGACAGAATGTCTATATTGCCATGGCTTTGGCGCAGGATACCGAGTATATTCTTTTGGATGAGCCGACTACCTATTTGGATATTTCCCATCAGCTTTCTCTCATGAAGCTTTTGCGTACTCTTGCAAAGGATGGAAAAGGGATTGTGGCTGTCATGCATGATTTGCCCATGGCGTTTACCTATTCAGATGATATCGCCTTGCTACACGAGGGAAAAGTGGCGGCAAACGCAAGCCCGCAGTCTGTTTCTGATTCTACTGCATTTAAAGAGGTGTTTGGGGTTTCTTTGCAACAGGATGTTTCAAAAAAATTGTTTCATCTTGATTTGGAGAAATAAATCATTTTTGATATTTTTATATAAAGACTTGAAAAGAGTCGTGTGATGTGTTAAAATAAATAAAAAGAATGTCACCGGAGGCAGGGCGCCGTAGCGCTCAGGTGCCGGATTAGGTGTCCGAGTGAGCTCGGGTTATTGTACGCAATAGCCTGAGCTTTGTTTTTTGTGAGGTATGCATGAATTCTGAAATTTTTGAAAAAACGCCGCCCACCAAGTTGTTTTTTCGTTGCGCCGTTCCATCCATGATTACAATGCTCTTTGGCGCGCTGTATCAAATAGCCGATGGTCTGTTTGTAGGGCGTTTTATCGGCGAGGATGCCCTCGCTGCTGTCAATTTGATTATGCCTGTTATTATGATGGTTTTCGGCTTTTCGAATATGATTGCAACCGGCGCTTCGGTGCGTATATCGGTACTGCTTGGCGAGAAAAAAAGGGAAGAGGCATCCGCGGTTTTTAGTTATTCTATAAAAATCATTTTCATTCTCTCTTGTCTGATTGGTTTGGTTGGTTTTCTGTTCGCCGATTGGTTTGTGTGTCTTTTGGCACCCGGCGCGACCGAACAAGCGGTTTCTTACGGCATAACGTACATTCGTATTTATGCTCTATTTGCCCCCCTCTCTTTCCTCTATTTTGCCACCGATAACTATTTGCGTGTTTGCGGAAAAGAGAAGCTTTCTATGTGGCTTTCTATTTCCACCCAAGCCTTTAATATTTTGCTGGACGTTATCCTCATTGTTTTCCTTGGTCAGAGTGTTTGGGCGGCGGCGTTTACGAGTTGCCTGGCCATGGCGATCGGTTCTGTCATTACCCTTTGGATTTTTCGTGGTAAGAAAATGGATTTGTATTATACCCGAAGTAAGATTTCCGCCACGGTCTTCTTTCGCATAATTGCCAATGGAACGAGTGAATTTTTCAGTAATATTTCCATGTCGGTCATGTGCATTGTTTTTAATTTCTTTTTGCTGGAATACGGTGGCACAACAGGCCTTGCCGCCTTTTCGGTTGTCATGTATGTGGATAGCATCATCGGTATGCTGGTGTTTGGTATGTGTGATGCTTTACAGCCTGCCATCAGTTATTGCTATGGCGCGGGGCAGATGGATAAAATCAAAGCCATTATTTATCGTCTCTTGTTCGGCGCTGTGATTCTTTCGGCGGCTTCCCTTTTCTTTATGTATTTTGCAGGTGAATATGTTGCACCTCTTTTTATCAAACCCGAAGAGACAACACTGTTGGCGGTCAGTATCAGTGGTATGAAGCTCTTTTCTCTCTCTTATATGACGGGATGGGTAGATATGTGTTTTTCTTCCGTCTTTACCGCGCTGGAAAGACCGATTCGTTCCTTGCTTACCTCTATTTTCGGTACACTTGTATTCCCAATACTCTTTTTGTTCATTCTATCGCCCGCAATGGGGCTTGACGGTGTCTTTCTCACCCCGCTCTTTTCCTCGGCCGTTGGCGCTGTGTTTACCTTACTTCTCGCTTTTACTCTAAAAATGAAAACGACGGGTGCGCCTTCCGCGTCAAACACAGCGTTCTCCGCTGATAAAAAAGAACTCTAAAACGAAAAGATATGCAAAAATTTATTTGCATATCTTTTCGTTTTTGTCTGCTTGGGTATTGGTTTTGATTTTTCCTTTTGTCACCAAAACATAAATTTTATGAGAAAAATTCTCAAAATTTCAAACAATTTAGATTGATTATTTGCATGTTTTTAACCAATGACTATTGACTAATGTATAAATATATATTATTATAAAGTAGATGGGTAAATGTAACTTTTTGACGGAATTCCCTTGAAACTACATCTATCAAACGACAATCAAAAGTTTTTATCATTTCTGTTTTAAAACAATAAACGATTGGAGTACAATGCATGGAAAATTGTGTGTGTAAGCAGGAAGTATTGAAGCGTAATATTCCTTTTAGTCCTCCGGATATTTCAGATTTGGAAATTCGGGAGGTGGTCGAAGCCTTGAAATCGGGGTGGATAACGACCGGGCCCCGAACAAAAGAACTGGAAAAAAGGCTGGCTGCATATTGTGGTACCCAAAAAGTTGTATGCTTGAATTCGGCCACGGCTGCAGAAGAACTGAATTTAAGAATTTGCGGGATAGGTCCGGGCGATGAAGTGATTGTGCCTGCCTACACATATACCGCGACTGTTTCCGCTGCCATTCATTGCGGAGCATCGATTGTTTTCGTGGATAGTCAAAAAGATTGTTGTGAAATGGATTACGATAAGGTTGCCGCTGCGATCACTTCGCGCACCAAAGCTGTTATAGCGGTCGATCTTGGTGGAATTGTTTGTGATTACGATAAGCTATTTCAAGCTGTTGAGAGCAAAAGATCGCTGTTTTGTTCGAGTCAAGGTGATTCTTTGGGTGCGCGTATTCAGCGTTCCATTGGGCGGGTTTTAGTCTTTTCTGATTGCGCACATGCGCTTGGTGCGACATGGAGAGGCAAAAAAACGGGAAATATTGCAGATTTTACCAGTTTTTCTTTTCATGCTGTAAAGAATTTCACAACGGCCGAAGGTGGAGCGAGCACTTGGAGAGATATTCCGGGTATTGATAATGATGAAATCTATCGTCAATATCAATTGTACAGTCTTCACGGTCAATCCAAAGATGCTTTGGCAAAGACGCAGCTCGGTTCATGGGAGTATGATGTCATCGGTCCGTGGTACAAGTATAATATGACAGACATTATGGCCGCTATTGGTTTAAAGCAGTTGGATCGTTATGAAGATATGCTTAATAGGCGTGAGACGATTGTTGCCCGTTATGATGCTATGTCCGATGAACTGGGAGTAAAACATCTTGTTCATAAGGGTGATGATTTTAGATCATCTCACCATTTATATCTTACTCGTATTCCCGAAATTTTGGATGATACGAGAAGAGAAATTATAATCAAATTGGCACAGCGTGGCGTGAACACCAATGTCCATTATAAACCGCTTCCCATGATGACTGCCTATAAAGCCATGGGATGGGATATAAAGGATTTTCCCAATGCTTATGCTTACTATGAAAACTTGATCACGCTGCCTTTGCACACAAGACTTACAGACGAAGATGTTTCGTATGTAATCGATAATTTTAAAGAAGTTTTGAGAGAGTACATAAAATGATCTATCCCATTTTTAAAAGATTTTTTGATATCTTGTTTTCGTTGATTGCTTTGCCTTTTGTCATTATTCTCATTTTGATTTTTGCCCCAATTATCTATTTTACCGATAGAGGCCCTGTTTTTTATAACGCTCCCCGTTTAGGTAAAAAAGGCAAAGTTTTTATGATGTATAAACTGCGCTCAATGAAAGTGAATTCTCCGAATTTAAAGAATGCAGATGGTTCGACCTACAACGGTCCAAATGATCCCCGTGTTACTAAAATCGGGAAATTTATGCGCAAAACGAGCATAGATGAAGTTCCCCAGTTTTTTAATGTTCTTAAAGGAGACCTCAGTTTAATTGGACCTCGTGCCCATCTTACAACGAATTATAAAGGATATGATCTTCTTGATGAACAGCGAAAAAAGCGGCTTGAGGTACGCCCCGGTATCACAGGATATAACCAAGCCTACTTTCGTAATTCTGCCACATCCGCACAAAAATTAGAAAATGATGTCTATTATGCCGATCATATTTCTTTTTGGTTTGATATAAAGATTATGTTTAAGACAGTTGCATCTGTATTGGGGCGTAAAAATATATATGTAACAGATGCATCAACAAAGATTCAAAACCCTGATGACCTGACTGGAAAATCCGAAAATCATGTCGAGGTAGATAAACAATGAAAAAAATATTGATTATCGGTGCGTCTATTCTTCAGCTTCCTGCCATAAAAAAAGCCAAAGAAATGGGATTTTATGTAGGTGTGGTTGATTATAATCCAAATGCAGTAGGCGTTTCGTTTGCAGATGAGTTTTTTTGTGTCAGTACCATAGATATCCAAGGTGTCGTAAAAGTAGCCGAAGATTTTCGTCCTGATGGCATTATGACACTTGCCACCGATATGCCCATGCGTTCTATTGCTGCTGCATGTGAAAAACTTGGTTTATCTGGAATTTCGACAGATACTGCGCTTAAGTCAACGGATAAGGGCGAAATGATAAAGTGCTTTGAGTCGCACGGTGTTGAGCATCCTTGGTTTTATATTCTTTCTGATGTCGAAGGAATATCTAATATTCGAGCTAAGATAACTTACCCTTGTATCAGCAAACCTGTTGACAATTCGGGTAGCCGCGGTGTTATGTTGGTAAACAATGAGAAAGAACTGGAAAACGCCATTGCCTACAGTGCGAAAAACGGGCGCGGTGGCGGTGTAATTATTGAAGAATATATGGTTGGTCCTGAAGTAAGCGTTGAGGTGATTGCTCAAGACGGTGTTCCATATGTGATTCAAATTACAGACAAGCTGACAACGGGTGCGCCGCATTTTGTTGAGATGGGACATAGTCAACCGAGTAGACTTGGTGATGCAGATCTTGATAAGATTCGCGATCTTGCTTGCAGGGCAGTATTAGCGGTTGGTATTAAAAATGGTCCCGCTCATGTCGAGATTATTTTAACAAAAGACGGACCGAAAATGGTTGAACTTGGTGCCAGAATGGGTGGCGACTGTATTACCACTCATCTTGTCCCGCTTTCGACGGGGATCGATATGATTGAAGCCACGATTCGTATTGCCTGCGGTGAAAAGCCTGATCTCGTATCAAAATTCAACAAGGGAAGTGCGATACGTTTCCTTGATGCAAGTAATGGAACCATATCTGCCATAGAAGGTATTAAAAACGCCGAAAATATTGATGGCGTTTATGAAATATCTTTTACTAAAGGTGTGGGGGATGTTGTCGGTGAGATTGGTAGCAGTACCGATAGAGTTGGTTTTGTTATAGCTCAATCCGATACAGCAGGGAGTGCTGTTAAAATTTGTGAGCAAGCCCTTTCTGAAATTTTGGTGCAACTTTGATTATATATTGTAAGGAGTACAGTTATGAATAGATTATATATGTATCTTCGTACGTTTGCTTTGTCTACAAAATTAGGGAGAATGTTGCGCAGGAGCAGACAAATGAATTCTTTTACAGAAGAGGGCGCAAGAAAGGTTGTTGATGAGTATTTCGGCGAACTCTCCGAGGCTGAAAAGCAAGAAATTGTGCAGGATATGCTAACTGAAGCAAGGGAGCATAATTTTTATTTTAGTGAATATATCATGTATCACTTTGAGAAGCGCGACCAAGCTTCTCGAAGATTATTTGTTTCTACAATTGAACGTGCGCGCTACTGTGAGCGGTTTAATAAAGCTAAAAATCAAATGATATTTGACGACAAAGGAAAAACGTATAAACTTTTTCGTGAATTCTTTCAAAGGGATCTGATTGAGGTTGTTGGTTGGAAATCTTCTTCAAAATCGAAGTTGGAGGAATTTGTTCTAAAGCATCCTCGGTTTATTGTTAAGCCTTTCAATGGCGGAAATGGTATTGGCATTAAGATATTTGATAGGGAAGAATTTGATTCTTTTGAAGCGTTGAGCAAAACATTAAATTATCAATATCCGGCAGGTTTTGTCGCAGAAGAACTGATACGTCAGGTCGCAGAACTATCTGCGGTTCACGCTGCATCTGTGAACACACTTCGTATTTTTACCATACGTTTTGATGATCGCATTGAATTTTTGCCTTTTGCATGGCGCGTAGGTAGAGGAAACGCTTGTGTCGACAACGGCGGCTCCGGTGGTATTTTTTGTGCACTGGATGACAATGGTGTTGTTGTTTCCACGGCTGACGAAAAAGGTCGTTTTTATGATGTTCATCCGGATACCCAACATCCTTTGATTGGTTTTCAATTGCCGCGATTCGAAGAGGCTAAACAATTGGCTTGTAAACTTGCCGACGTTGTTCCTGACAATCATTATTGCGGTTGGGACCTTGCACTTACAGACAACGGATGGGTTATGCAAGAAGGAAACTGGCAAGGTGGAGTCGTAGCATTTCAATGTCCTATGCAAGTAGGTTGTCGTGAACGTTTGGATGAAATCGCCAAAGAATTGGGGGTGTAGTTTAAATGGATATGTTTAAGTTACAGCGCTGGTATTTCGGGCTGTACGAAAAGCTTAAAAGAAGACAAATCAAACGATATGTTGATAGCATAGCAAAGGCAAATACACCGAAACAATTTAAGCTTTCTGTAGAACAGAAAAAGCAAGCCGTATCTTTCTTTTCATCCTACAAAAAAATCAGTACATTGTATCATCGTTTTTATACTTATGGTTCGGGGGTTTTTTCTCCCTATTATTTACCTATGGATATGTACATAAATGATGTAGATGAGTACTTCAATAATCGCGCGGAATCAAAATTTCTTGATAATAAGTGTTATTATAACGCTATTTTCCGAGAAATACCGCAGCCTCAATTGATTGTCTCAAAAATAGGTGGTCTTTGGTTTTCGAGTAATTTTGAACAGATTTCGTTTGAAACTGTAAAAGAAATCATCGATCTTGAGAGCGTTGCATTTGCAAAGGTAGCAGAAGCATCAAGCGGTGGAAAGGGTGTTGCTTATCTTTCTACCGAAAACGGTTCTATGTCCGAACAGTTGGAAAGATTTGTCAGTGGTGTACAAAGGGACATTGTCGTTCAAAAGAAAGTTGAACAGCATAAGGATTTAACCGCGATTCATGAGTCTTCAGTCAACACGTACAGAATTCTCTCGTTGCTTACCCAAGAGGGTGTCAAGATCTATTCCTCTATTTTGAGGATGGGGGTTGGCGGTGAAAGAGTTGATAACGCTTCAAAGGGTGGTATTGCTTGCGGTATTGATGAAAACGGTCTTCTCAAAAAATATGCTCATAAGATCACCGGTCAAAGGTATGAAGCGCATCCCACGAATGGTTTTGTGTTCGAGGGTTATCAATTGCCAAGTGTTGATAAGGCAAAAGAATTGGTCAAAAAAGCACATCCTATGGTTCCTCATTTTAAATTGGTTTCTTGGGACATCGCAATCCTTGAGAATGGAGAGCCTGTTATGATCGAAGCGAATTTGGCTAAAGGGATGTCGGAACTTCATCAATTTTGCAACGGTCCTTTGTTTGGTGATGATACTAAGGGTATTTTGGATAAAGTGTATGAAAATAATAAGTAATTTGCGTGAGGTTTAAGGATGGACTTGTACGGAAAAACATTGTTACTTATGGGCGGTGGTGCCTACTCAAAGGATATAAAAAAATATAAAGATGAAAAGGGTTTTCGCGTTGTAGCCCTTGGTAGAGATGCGGGAACACCCATTGCTAAAATAGCCGATCGCTTTTATCAGATAGATACACAGAATGTTAATGCAGTTGTTGATGTTGTGAAAAAAGAGAACGTTGCAGGTATTTTTGTTGGATCTTCTGAGGTGAATATTGGACCCGCCACCAAAGTGGCCGAGATGACAGGTGTGAATTTTTATACCACTTGGGAACAATGGGAGATTCTTGCCGATAAAGCCAAATTTAAAGAATATTGCAGAAAATATGATGTACCGGTCGTTCCTGAATACAGCCTGCCTGAACAATATACTGCTGAGGATATAAATAAACTTCCGTTTCCCGTAATGCTCAAACCAACCGATAGTTCGGGTGCTCGAGGAATGCACGCTTGTTATTCTGCGGCCGAGTTTTGCGATTTGTATAATGAATCTTTGGAATGGTCGAAAAAAAGAGAGGTTATTATCGAAGATTTGATTACGGATGCAGACGAAGTTTTCTTTCAATATACCATACAGGATGGACAGGTTTCGTTAACGTCTTGTTTTACAAAGGTGTTTGTGCAAACAGAAAACAAGAATTTAATCCTTCCGATCTTTCATATGTACCCGAGCAAGTATATTGACTTATACTATGAAACAGTCCATGACGGTGTGAAAAATTTGTTTAATGCGTTAAAAATCAATAACGGCGTAATGTCTTTGCAGTCTTTCTGCAAAAATGGAAAGTTTTACATTTTTGAAGCAGGTTTTCGTATGGGTGGTGCGCAAAATTACATCCTCACGGAATACCAATGGGGAGTCAATTCTTTAAATTGCATGATCAATTATGCCATTACAGGTCGTATGAGTGATACACCCATTCTTGATATCGATAATCCGCGCTTCCGACATCCTTGTTGTAATTATTATGTTGGCTTGAAATCCGGCGTTATTGCTAAAATGGGGGGCGTTGCCGAGGTTGAGGCAATGGATGGTGTTTTAAATGTAACTGTGATGGCTCATGAAGGTGATAGAGTTTTAGAAACAAATGCGCTTGAAAGAATTTGTTTGAGAATTCATGTTGTAGGTGAAACGCCTGAAAAATTAGCCAACACCCTCGTGGATATCAGCGATACTCTAAAAATTATTTCCGATCAGGGTGAAGATATGCAATTGGAACATTTAACCTATGAAAGATGTTTAGCGTCGATATGTGAAACGACAACATTTAGCAAGGAGGAGTAATTATGCCACTTGAGTTAATATATCTTTTAGTGATATTTGTAGTTTGTATATTCTGGTTTTTTGCATTCAAGAGACCTTTATATGAAGCTATGTTGATGGCTTTTATTGCCATTGTTTTAACCGTTGTAATTGTTACCGGCGAATTTAGTTTAACTGCCATTGGCGGATATATTTGGGATGCAATGACGACATCATCATTGTATGTAATTTTTGCTTTTATTTTGTCTGCATCTTTACTTTCCAAAACTTCGGTTATTGACGATTGTATTGCGATTATATTGTCCATTTTTGGTCGTTTTCGCGGAGGCGCGGGATTTGTAGCCATCATCGGATCTGCCTACATGGGTTCTCTTTCGGGAAGCGGTCCGGGAAATGTTGCGACTACTGGTGTGTTTACTATACCTGCAATGAAAAAATCGGGTTTCCCGTCTCATCTCGCTGCAAATGTGGAAGCCCATGCTTCTACGATGGGGAATATGATTCCTCCTGCCGGCATGGTTGCCATTGCTTTTGACCACCTTTCCAAGAGCGAATGGGGGCAATCTTTTACCATTGCTCAATTTTGGATTGTTTTGTGGGGAATTGCTCTTTGGTTTATTCTTCAGCGTATTTTAACAATGTATTTCATGTGTCGTTATTATAAAGTGAAACCAATGAACAAGGAGGACATTCCTTTGTTTCGAGATTCACTCAAAAGAGGGTGGAGAGCAATTTTTCTTCCCATAACCGTGTTTTTACCTTTTTTACTTAATAGTTTGTATGAAGATTATATTGTCAAACAACTTGGGGCAAAGACAACTTCGATTTCTAACAGCATACTACTTTTAATCCCTTCTCTTATCGTGGTTGTAGGTTTGTTGTTATCTGACAAACAATCAAAAGCACGCATGACACCTAAAAAAATAATCGGCTATATAGAAAATGGTATGACTAAACTTGTACCGACGGCAGCTTTGGTTTTATTTGCTTATTTTGTAAGCAATGTTTTGGAGACGCTCGGTGTTGAACAAGCGATCGGTGCGTTTATTCAAGATATGCATTTACCTAAACTTGCATTGGTTTTGCTTGTACCACTGTTCACCGCACTTCTCGGTATGCTTCTTCCGGGTTCTACCCAGGTTAAAATCTTTGGTGGTATTATTATCGGTATTCTTGCTTCTGTTGGTGTCGAACCCATACTTTCGGCTGCAATGCTCCTGTCTATTTGCGGCGCTATGCATGGTGTTACACCGCCGTATTGCGCTTGTGTTTATACTGCTATGGGCATTGCTGAATCTGAATTTAAACCCACGATGATTAATTGTTTGATTTGGTGTTTAATTCATTATATTTTATCCATTGTTGTTTTGCTTGGGTTTATCCCGATCCTTGGGATGGTTAGTGTATTGTAAGGAGGGCAGTTTATGAAACAACAAATTTATAAACTATTAAATAAATTATATGCCTACATGCTCTTTATTTCATTTTTTGCCGGTTTTTTGCCGGTTGTTCCCTTTGTGTTCGCTTTGATTATCGGCGGGGAGACGGGGCGGCTCATCTACAGTTTTCTTTTTGACAGATATTTTGTATGGGTAATTGCTTTAGGATCTCTTTCCGTGGTTGTTGGATTGGTTGCTATGTATATCGGTAAGATGGATGACTTATCTTTAAAGAGCATAAAGAAATCAGAAAAAGCGGATAAATAAAAAGGAATTTGTGTCAGATGAAAATATTAAAGCTTTCTCCGTATTGTTATCCTGAAGAGGTCTCGAGTTCTCATCTTGGAAGAGATTTGAATGAAGGGTATGCAAAGGCAAATATTATAACTGAAAATTTTGTTCCAACTCCTTCACGAGGCATAGATAAGGACACAAGAAAGAGATATAAAAGGATTAAATACGAAGAACAGTTTGATGGACATTTGATCATACATCGCTTTTCTCTCTTCAAAGAAGGAAAAAATCCTGTTTTAAGAGCATTGCGATACGTTATTTGTAATTTAATTCAATATTATAAAGGCAAACGCGCCAAGGATATCGATCTTGTTTATGGTGCCAGCACACCGCCTACACAAGGTGTCCTTTGTGCTTTGGTCGCTAAAAAACTTTCTAAAAAGTATAAAAAGAAAGTACCGTTTATCTATAATTTGCAGGATGTTTTTCCTGACAGTCTTGTGAATGCGGGGTTTACAAAAAAAGGTTCTCTCCTTTGGAAATTTGGCAGAAAAATTGAAAATTACACTTATAATCGCGCTGATAAGATTATTGTTATCTCTGAAAGCATTAAGCAAAACATATTAGAAAAAGGTGTTTCGCCCGATAAAATTGTGGTGATTCCCAATTGGATCAATACAGATTTAGTTTGTCCGATTGATAAGCAGAATAACACTTTGTTTGATGAACTCGGCATTTCCCGCGAGTCATTTAACGTTGTTTATGCAGGGAATATGGGCGAAGCGCAAGGTGTTGAAGTGATTTTGCGAGCGGCAGAGATTATTCAAGATAAATCGATTCAGTTTGTTTTGTTTGGCGGTGGCTCAAGATATTCAGAAATACAACAACAAGCCAAAAATTTGCCGAATGTTATAGTTCGACCGCTTCTTCCCGTCAATCGTGTTTCTGAGGTATATAGTCTTGGTGATGTTATACTGATTACTTGTAAAAAAGGTACGGGAAATGCGGGAATGCCAAGTAAAACTTGGTCAATCATGGCGTGTAATACACCCATCATTGCATCTTTTGATACAGATAGTGAACTTGCATCAATCCTAAATAAAGCCAATGCAGGTGTTTGTGTTGAACCGGGCGATGCAGAGGCTCTTGCGGAAAGTATTTTGGCATACGTTCAAGATGGTTGCAATCATTGTGAATTTAACAGCCGACAATTTGTAGAAAGGTTTGCATCCAAGAATGTTTGTGTCTCCACATATATAGATACAATCAAACAGCTGGTGCAAGATGAATCATTTCAATGAAATTGCTACTTATTTCGCCACAAATGCAAAAACCAAACGGAGGTATTGCCGTTTGGACAGATGGTTTTTTAACTAAAAGTTCATCGCTTGGTATATCGTGCACTTTAGTAAACACCGAGGCGGTCGGTCTCCGTGCTATGAATGGTAGTGCCCACAGAAACTTTTGTGATGAATATAAAAGAACAAAGCGTATTTTTAAGGATCTTGCGCATGCTTTGAAAAACGAATCTTTTGATGCTGTTCATTTGAATACATCTTGCGGTACTTTTGGTATTATTCGAGATTATTTTATGGCAAAGAAGATTCGAAAAGCTCAAAAGAATGCAACTTTGGCGCTTCACTTTCATTGTGATATACCTTATCAGGTTCATAATCGTTTGGCTAAGTATTATCTTAGTAAAATTGTAAAACTTGTCGATTATAACTTGGTTCTCTGTGATAACAGTAAGAAATATCTTGAAAAAGAATTTGCGGTGGATAGTAGAATTATTCCCAACTTTATAAACGAGACATATATTACAAAACAATCAAAAACAATTAGCGAAAACATTCAATCTGCATTTTTTGTCGGACGTGTTTCACTTGCTAAAGGTGCATCTGAAATGTATGAAATTGCAAGACGTCTGCCGCAAATACAATTTCAACTTGCAGGTGTTGTCACTGAGACGGTTATGTCTTGGGAAAAACCCGATAACGTGATACATTTGGGGCCGTTAAAACATGATCAAGTTTTGGAATATATGGATCAAGCGGATGTGTTCTTTTTCCCTACGCATTCCGAAGGGTTTTCTTTGGCTTTGACTGAAGCAATGGCAAGAGGGCTTCCGGTTATTACAACGAATGTGGGAGCAAATCTTGATATGATTGAAGATCGTGGTGGAAGAATTGTTTTGGTCGGCGATGTTGACGCAATGGAGAATGCTTTCACGCAGATGCAATCCCAGGCAATGCGTACTCAGTTTTCAAATTGGTGTAGAGAAAAGGTTTTGCATAACTATACAACTGTTGCGGTTATAGATCAGTTGAAAAAAGTATATACGAAAACAATATGAGCTTATTTTGAGCGGAAGGTTTTGAAAATGTCTGTGATACGGATAATATACCTCAATTATAAAAGACTAAAAAGAGGATTACGCAAGATATTTGTTGAACCGATTATAAAATCTTCTTTTGGTTCTTGTGGTAAGAATGTACGGATTGGTAGAGGGAGTACATTTTCGGGCATCTCCAATCTGTATGTCGGAAACAAAGTTGTGCTTGGCACCAATACAAAGATTATGTGTACGAAAGCAAAATGTATACTCAAAAATTCTATCATGTTTGGACCCGGTGTAACGATCATAACCGGTGGACATCGCACGGATTTGGTTGGAAGGTATATGATTGATATTACCGATGCCGAAAAAAAACCTTCAGATGATAAAGAGGTAGTGATTGAATCTGATGTTTGGATTGGCGCCAATGCAATCATTTTAAAAGGTGTAGTTATCGGTCAAGGAGCGGTTGTTGCCGCGGGCGCTGTTGTCACGCGTGATGTTCCGCCTTTCAGTATTGTCGGGGGCGTCCCCGCGCGTGTTTTGAAAATGCGGTTTGATGATGAAGAAATAGTAGAACATTTAAATTTGATTTCTCAATCTACATCAGAGAGTATAGATGCAAAAATTCGAATTTGATAAAGCGTTGTCTTTATGTAACTCGCTTATTGGGGTCGCTTATGAGTAATAAAAAAATGATCATGATTACAAATGGTCGTTTCCCGGATGGAGATGCGGGGGCGGTGCGTTTGTTTTATGTCGCTAAAATTTTTAAAGAATTAGGATATCAAGTTAAGATATTGTGTCGCGGCAAAGTGCGAGATCAGGGGTGTGTCGAAGGGATCGAATACGTTTCCCTGCGAAACAAGGACTCAAATCGGTTTGTAAAGTATTATGAGTATTTCTTTTTTCCGCATAGGGTCAGAAAAATCATTCAAAAGGAGGACTCTATTGCAGGATTATACATTTATACTGCGCCGAATTCTGTTTTCAGATTTTACAAAAAGTTTGCTTCTAAAAATTCACTTCCGTTGTTGTATGATTCTAATGAATGGTATTCTCCCGAGCAGTTTAAACATGGAGAAAAAAGTTATGCATACCGAGAAAAAAATCGTCTTGTAACCAAAATTATAGATAAATCTTATTCTGTGGTTGCGATCAGCCGTTTTCTTGAAGAGTACTATCGAAGCAAAAATATCCAAGTGTTCAGATTGCCAATTCTGTGCGCTGTAAATAAAGAAATCATGCCGAAAATCCGTCATGAAGGGTTGCATTTATTTTATGCAGGAGCTCCCGGAAAGAAAGATTTAATTGCCAATGTTTTAAAAGCCGTTCTACTGCTTTCTCCCGAATTGCAAGAAAAAGTGCGGATTACTTTGATGGGCGCTACGCGTGATCATTTGATTGGATATTGCGGTATCTCCGCCGATTTGCTTGATTCCTGTTCCGGTTTTTTGGAATTATGTGGTCGCGTTTCTCGTTTAGAAGTGCTTGAAAAATTGCGTGAGGCTGATTTCACCCTGCTTCCTCGAGACGCATCTCTGCGATACGCAAAGGCTGGGTTTCCCAGCAAAGTAGTCGAATCTCTTGCGCATTCCACACCGATTCTTTGTAACTTATCTTCTGATTTGGAACTCTATCTGAAAGATGGGGAAAATGCCTTAATTGCTGAGGATCACACACCTGAGTCGTTAGCAAAAGTTATTAAAAGGGCAATTGCGCTTACGGCGGAAGAAAAAGAATGGATGTTTGAAAAATCTTATAATACCGCAAAGTGCTTTTTTGATTATCGGATATACAAGGAGTCGTTTTCTGAATTCATTCAATTACAAGAGATAATGAAAGGCCGTAAATGAGGATTATACAAATTGGTGGGACTTATGTTTCTGCCCAAAAACAGATACAATTTATTATACATAATTCACTGATTTACAATGGACATGAAAGTTATATTCTATATATTCATGGTGATTCGGACGACCCGGCCATTATTAGGTATGAGAATAAAATTATGGGGTTGATCCGTAGGGGTTTGATTAAAATTTTTGGAAAGAACCCTGTTTTTGCCGGCATTTCAACCATCAATGCAATTCGCAAAATCAAAAAAATCAATCCCGATATTGTTCACATGCATGTTATTCACCATGGTTATTTGAATTATCCAATGTTTTTTAGATTTTTGTCGAAACGAAAAATACCCGTCGTATTTACTATGCATGATATGTGGGCGTTTACGGGTGGTTGTTATCACTATTTTGATATTGAATGTAATGGATATCAATTAGGGTGTCATAAGTGTCGTAAGTCGATGACCCATTTGGATTGTAAACCCAAGCACACCTCGAAATATTTTAATATAAAAAAACAGTTGTTCAAAACATTGTCCGATGTTAGATTTGTATCTGTTTCCGCTTGGGTTTATAGTGAGATTCAAAAATCACATTTAAGCGAATATCCGCAATATTTGATTTGGAATGCCGTTGAATCGTTTGAAATCAATAAATCGAATAGATATTCTTCGACAAATAAATTTCGTATCATAGGTGTTGCAGCTGTTTGGTCGGAAGGTAAAGGTATATCTCGATTTTTTAAATTAGCTAATGAATTGGGAAATAATTTTGAAATCATTCTTGTCGGTCGTGCTTCTAAAAAATATTATGAGTGTGCGCCCGATAATGTTCAATTTGTCGGTTTAATATCCGACAAGCAGAGGTTGGCGGAATTATACTCTTCGTGTGATTTACATGTAAGCATGTCCTTGGAAGAGACATTTGGGATGACATTTGTTGAAGCTGCTTTGGCCGGGATTCGTAGTTTAGGGTTTGATGCTACTGCAATTCCAACTGTTATTGAAAAGACAAAAGGATATATCGTGCCTAAACTCGATATCAAAGCCGCAGCGGATACCATTCGACATCTCAATGACAATCGCCAACTTTGTCGATTGACTTTGGATGAATTGAATGAGATTAAAAGTACTTTTTCTTCCTCTAAAATGTCAGAATTGTATATCGATATCTATCATGATATAATAAATGCTAAAGATAGGAGACTATAATGCAAAACCGTTTACTGAAGTTGCTAATGCTATCTGTAACATTTAATATAATTTTTACACCGCTGAATGGCAGTATAGCCAATCTCTTTGGTTATTCGATGATTGTGCTGTTTTGTTTATATCCTTTCGCAGGATATACCTCTATCCAGCCGCTGAAAATGAATTATTTGGTTTTAATTTTAGTAATTCTTATGGCAACTTCGTGTTTGATCAGTTTTTCAAGTTTTAAAACAGAAAATATCGTGAATCAAATTTTGCCGGCTCTGTCGTTTCTTTCGTTTTATTGGTCGCTTTCAATTAAAAAAGATTTTTATAACGATGTTTTAGATTTACGATACTTTTTAAAATTGAATTATTTGCTTAGTTTTGCATACATATGTTATGCTTTCTTACCCTTCGATTTTAGTTATATTGTTATGAATGCGTGGGACTATGAAGTTTTAACATTAGGTATGGGGAATCCCAATGCTGCCGCTATATATGTAATGTTTTCGATTGTCCTTTTGTGTTTAGGTTATATTAAGGCGGAAAATTCAAAACAGAAAGTTTTGAATGCTGTTTTCATAGTGTTACTAATTTACATTTTGACAATGCTTCGTTCGAGAACGGTGTTGTTGTCGACGATAATTATTGTTTGGGTTTCTGTTTTTAAACGTAATATAAAAATTACGCGTATATTACCAAAACTTATAATGCTTGTCCCAATTGCTATGATTGCCTTCCAAGTTGTTTTGACAAACATGGGCGCTGATGCCACCGTACTTGGAAAACCTATTTCTACCGGTCGTGGAGCGTTTTACTCTGATTTGTTAAGCGAAATTTTTGATTTTCCGCAAAAATTTATTTTTGGGGAGTATTTTAAATATCCGTTAAGTAATTTGCATAATTCTGTTTTGGTTATTTTGTTTTCTCTTGGCGGAGTGGGTTATTTTGTCTATCATTTGTTTTGGGTGCGTTTTCTTGCCTATTTAAGAGGGGTTTGTAATACACAAATTCAAAAAGTTGCATTTGTAACGATTTTATGTTTGATCATTCATTCTTCTTCAGAAGCAGCTTTTATCACGGGCGCTTTACCATATGGTTGCATGGGATTATTAATTGTAGAGATTGCAAAAGGAAAAATTTCATTTATTGAGTCTCAAAAAGGAAACTGATTTATGAAAATTGTATTTATCACAAACTATTTTAATCATCATCAAAAGTTTCTTGCAGACGAAATGAATAGATTGACTAATGGGAATTATCATTTTATTTCCACTCAACCGATTGAGCAAGAGCGTTTGAGCATGGGATGGGGGAGAGAAGAAGTTCCGGCGTATGTCAGGTACACATATATTTCTTCAAAAGAAAAGGAAGAGTGCCAAAAAATTATAGATGATGCTGATGTTGTGATCCTTGGAAATGCACCGTATGAGTATATCAAAAATCGACTCAAAAAAGGAAAGTTGGTTTTTGGTTATTCGGAAAGACCTTATAAGATTAAACCGCCTTTTTATAAATATTTGGTGCATTTTTTTAGAAATCTTAAAAATATTATCAGATATCGACAATATTATATGTTATGCGCAAGTGCCTACACAGCTGCAGACTATGCAAAATGTCTTACATATATCCGCAAAACCTATAAATGGGGATATTTTACCGAGTTAAAAGAATATCCTGACATCGATGCTTTGATAGCGACTAAAGATACTAACTCGATTCTTTGGTGCGCACGATTCATTGATTGGAAGCATCCTGAAATACCCATAGAGATTGCAAAAAGATTAAAAGCTGACGGTTATTCATTTGAATTAAATATGATTGGAAGCGGAGACTTGCAAGGCACCATTCAAGCATCCATTGAAAATGAGGGATTGAATGATTTTGTTCATATTTTAGGTTCTATGACTCCCGAACAAGTGCGTTGTTATATGGAAAGCAGTGAAATCTTTCTTTTTACCTCTGATAAAAATGAAGGATGGGGAGCTGTTTTGAACGAATCTATGAATTCTGCGTGTGCGGTGGTTGCCGATTGTGCCATCGGTGCTGTGCCTTTTATGATCATACCTGAGGAAAATGGTTTAGTATATCAAACCGGAGATATAGACAGCCTATATTTAAATGTTAAAAAACTTTTGGACGAACGTGACTTTCGTGAATCACTTGCTCGAAGTGCATACGCTACGATTTGCAGAGAATGGAATCCAAAGGTAGCTGCATATAGATTTATTAAATTGGCAGAAAGTTTCCTTGTTTCAAATAAAACCGTAGATTGTTTTGAGAGCGGTGTTTGCAGTAGAGCTGCGATTTTAAAAGATGGTTGTTTTTTGGGTGAAAGATAATGAATTTAGTGAAATTGTTTCATTTACGAGGATTAAAAAGGAAAATTGTTTTTTTTCGAGTGAATCATTGTTTCTCGCGAAAAAAAGAAAAGCATTTTGTTAAAATCAGACGTTTACTTAACTCCATAGGCTTTGATATTGGTGAAGGGACGAAAATTCTTGCGCCGTTTGAATGTTCAGCCAATCTTGTCATTGGCAAGAATTGTTGGATTGGTAAGAATTTCAATGTCAATGGTAATGGTAGTGTTGTGATTGGTGATAATTGTGACATTGGACCCGATGTTGTGTTTCAAACCGGCGGACATGAAATTGGATCTTCGCAACGCCGCGCCGGAAATGGTGTTAGTTTTACTCAGACTGTCGGTAACGGGACGTGGATTGGTGGTAGAGTGACCATATTAAATAACACACATATAGGCGATTCCTGTGTTATAGCAGGTTGCGCATGTGTTGTAAAAGATGTTCCTGATAACACTTTGGTTGGCGGTGTTCCTGCAAAAATCATTCGGAGATTATAATGAAATGAAATCACTTTTTAAAGCGTTTTTGAATAATAAAGAAGCCAAAAATGCTGGATGGATCATTGGTGGCAGAGTAGCGCAAATGTTGCTTTCGTTACTCATCGGAACCCTTTCGGCCCGCTATTTAGGTCCTTCTAATTACGGATTGATTAATTACGGCAACTCATTTGTTGCGTTTTTCACTGCTTTTTGTTCCTTGGGAATCAATTCGGTTATCATTAAGGATTTTATAGATCATCCGCATGATCAAGGTAAAACAATGGGGACGACTCTTGTTTTACAGTTCACCTCCAGTTTGATCTCTGTGGTGATGATCATGAGTTTGGTCAGCTTCATTGACAACGATGATCCTCTCGCGATAGCGGTTGTTTTCTTGTGTTGTATCGGTGCCATACTTCATATTTTTGACTCATTACGATTTTGGTTTCAGGCCAGATATGAATCGAGGATCACATCTACTGCGGCTTTGATTGCTTATCTTCTCTCTTCTTCCTATAAGATAATTCTTCTGATTTCCGGCAAAGATGTGCGTTGGTTTGCCTTTGCCGCTTCGGTTGATTATATAATTGTTGCGCTATTTTTGTTTATAGCGTATAAAAAAGCGGGTGGTCCACGGTTAAGTTTTTCAAAAGATAAGGCTGCATATCTTTTGAAATTGAGTTATCCGTATATTTTAGCAGGAGCTATGGTTGCCGTTTACGGCCAAACCGATAAAATTATGTTAAAAGTGCTCCTGAACGAAGCTGAAGTTGGTTATTACGCTGTAGCCACTACTCTATGTGGTATGTGGACTTTTGTTTTACAAGCTATTATAGATTCTATATATCCTACCATTATATCTCTTTACAATAAAAATTCCATGATTGCGTACGAAAGAAAAAACAGGCAACTATATGCAATTGTATTTTATCTCTCAATATTTGTTTCTTTGATGTTTGTGTTGTTTGGTGAATGGGCGATTGGTTTATTATATGGTGTCGCTTTTTTGCCTGCCGCTGCTTCCTTGAAAATAGTAACCTGTTACACTGCATTTTCTTATCTTGGTGTGGCCAGGAATGCGTGGGTGGTTTCTGAAGGGAAACAAAAATTTCTTACATGGATATATTTGGTTTCTGCTGTTTGTAATGTGATTCTTAATTTCATATTGATTCCTAAGTGGGGGGCAATCGGAGCGGCTTTGGCATCTTTGTTTGCACAAGTATCTTCAACGCTTGTTGTGCCTTTCTTTATCAAACCTCTTCGCAGAAATTCAATTCTTATCTTACAAGCCATCTTTTTTAAAAACACCTTAAATTGATTGGTTTGATTTATTTAATAGGTTTTTCTCATTCAATATTTCGAGGGAGAATGCAGTGGTTAATAAATTCACGTTTATAATTTCATACTCAGCTTCTGTTTTGAAGCGTAAGATTAAGTCTAAATTTAAGTCTAAATTTAAGTCTAAACATCTTTATCCGAGAAGATATGCAGGAAAAAAGATGCTTTCTTTGCAGGAAGGCAACGATTTGATTTATTCGTTTATATCTTCTGATGCGCCTTGCATGATTGCTCGTTATGGTACCGTCGAGTTGGGTGTATTAAAGTGGCGCGTAGCGCAAAGATTAAGACTAAAAAAACATTTCGACGAATCAAATATGTACACAATTTGCAATAACGCAGGCTTTTTCCCAAATGATCAAGAAAAGGTAAAATTGTTTTCAGATCTTCTTTTAGCCAAGAGTTCTTTGGCGGATTTTTTGGTTTGTCTTTATCCACCAATGGAAGACTATATTATTAAAAATTATGCTCCTTCAGCGAAAGTAGCTGATTTGAAAGCTGTTGAACCCTGGTATGTTGAAACCCCGTGGACTAGGGGACTGAGAGGCAAAAAAGTTTTAGTTATCCACCCATTTGAAGAGTCGATTATAAGCCAATATAATAAAAGGGAAAGCTTATTTCCGGGAACCGATATATTGCCGGATTTTCAACTAAAAACACTCAAAGCTGTCCAAACGATTGCTGGAGAAACTGATACCAGATTTTCTGATTGGTTTGAAGCGCTGGATTATATGTATCACGAAGCTTTGAAAATTGATTTCGATATTGCTCTCATTGGTTGCGGAGCATACGGATTCCCTTTGGCTGCTATGTTGAAGGAGGCGGGGAAGAAAGCTATACATATGGGAGGTTGTCTTCAACTTTTGTTTGGTATAAAAGGCCAACGCTGGGAGAATAACGAAGCTGTTATTAAATATTCTAATGATGATTGGATATACCCCTCGTCTAATGAACGTCCAAAAAATTTAAAGAATGTTGAAGGCGGATGTTATTGGTAATACGTATTCATATTTTTTGAGTCACTTGTATTTTGGTGTTTTTATAAATAATATTGATTAATAATATAATATACTTTGACAGGAGAGAATAAAATCATGTCACTTTTCACAAACAAAACTTTGCTTATCACCGGCGGTACAGGCTCTTTTGGCAATGCCGTCCTGAATCGGTTCTTGAAAACCGACATTGGAGAAATTCGTATCTTTTCACGCGATGAAAAGAAACAAGATGATATGCGTCACGAATTTCAGGCAAAGATGCCGGAGGTTGCGGAGAAAATTAAATTCTACATTGGTGATGTTCGAGATCTCGCCTCTGTAAAGAATGCGATGCATGGCGTAGATTATATTTTCCACGCCGCCGCTCTCAAACAAGTCCCTTCCTGCGAGTTTTTTCCGATCGAAGCTGTTAAGACAAATGTCTTGGGAACGGAAAATGTTTTAAATGCTGCAATAGAAGCGGGCGTTAAAAATGTTGTTTGTCTTTCAACCGACAAAGCTGCATACCCCGTGAATGCCATGGGAACCTCAAAGGCAATGATGGAAAAGGTCATCGTAGCGAAATCCAGAACTGTCAGTCCCGAAAAAACCAAAATTTGCTGTACACGTTATGGTAATGTGATGTGTTCGCGCGGCTCTGTTATTCCCTTGTGGATCGATCAAATCAGAAACGGCAATCCTATTACCATTACCGATCCGACCATGACCAGATTCATCATGTCACTTGATGAAGCGGTAGATCTTGTACTCTTTGCTTTTGAACACGGTGAGAGTGGTGATATTCTTGTTCAGAAAGCTCCCGCTTGCACCATAAAGACCCAAGCTGAAGCGGTTTGTGAACTGTTTGGCGGGGATAAAAATGCAATTAAAATCATCGGCATTCGTCATGGTGAAAAGATGTACGAAACGCTTCTTACCAATGAAGAATGTGCAAATGCAATTGATATGGGCGACTTTTACCGTGTTCCCTGTGATAAGCGCGGTTTAAATTATGACAAGTATTTTAATAAAGGCGATGCCGAACGCAACACATTGACCGAGTTTAATTCTCATAATACCCGTCTTTTGAGTGTGGATGAAACCAAGGATAAGATCGCATCATTGGCATACATTCAAGAAGAATTGGCTAAAAAGTAATCAGTCTCATATTTCGTTTTTTTAGAATACGATGCAACAATCCTGTTAAGAATATAAAATGCAGTCCCTGCTAACGCTATGTTTTTATCTTTTATAAAACCGCCTTTTTTCATAGTCATATCCAACGTTAGCAGTGTGAGTTTTATTGGGGGTTGTAATGTGACAAACATTTTTGCAATCGTATTGGTTATTCTTGTTCTATTTCATTTATTCATCATGTGGTGTCTGCTTCGTTTAAATTCCTTATATGAAGATAATGAGGATGCATGTGGTGAATCTTGTGATGATATTCATGTGAATACAAATCAAAAGGAAGAGTAATCTTTTGATACAATTGAATATAAATCACATAAGGACTATATCGAGATAGCGATATAGTCCTTGACTTTGTTTGTTTGGGTGGTTAAAATAGAATTAAACGATTCGAAATAAAGGAGGGGAGACGTGTGAACGAGAGAAGATTGCCACTTATTGATATCCTGCGCGGTGTTGCCGTTGTGGATATGGTCATTTTTCATTTTTTGTTTGATCTGTTTTATATTTATGGATTCTATCCCCTTTGGATAGAATCGGATATTGTAATGTGCTGGCAAAAGATTGGATGTATTTTATTCATTTTTATCAGTGGATTTTGTTTTTCTTTTTCCCGCAATCCCTTCAAAAGAGGCGCGGTGGTATTATCGTTTGGCATCATGATAACCGTTGTAACCACCCTCATATCCGATCAAATCAGCATACTGTTTGGAATTTTAACTTTTCTCGGCTCTTGTATGTTGATCTTTGCGCTGCTTGACCGTTTTATAAAATCGTTACATCCCGCGGTTTCAATCGGTGTGTCTCTGTTTTTATTTTTATGCACCGAACATATATATGAAGGCTATATCGGTGTGGGAATGATTCAATTCTTCACACTGCCCATCTCTCAAAGTAGAAATCTGATTCTTTCATATCTTGGTTTTTCAATTACAGATTTGGTTTCGGCCGACTATTTCCCGATATTTCCATGGATTTTCATATTTTCTTGCGGCTATTTTTCTTATCATTGGCTTAAGAAATACAACCGATTCAATATACTTTCCAAGGGAAAGTGCAAATCGCTTGCATGGATCGGAAGACATTCTCTCTTGATTTACCTTTTACACCAGCCGATTCTTCTTGCTATATTTACATTGATCTTGTAATGGTGCGTATAGACATAAATAATGGCTATGACCGTTTTGGTCATAGCCATTTTGTTTATAACACTTTTGAAAGAAAATATACTGCGTGAGGAGAATGGGGATCGGTAAAGAATTCCTCTGGTTTGCGGTCTTCCACGATTTGTCCGCCATCCATAAAGAAGAGTCGTGTGCCAACTTCTCTGGCAAATCCCATTTCGTGGGTAACGATGACCATGGTCATGCCGCCCTGCGCCAGTTCTTTGATCAGATCGAGCACCTCGCCAACCATTTCAGGATCCAGCGCGCTTGTCGGTTCATCAAAGAGGATGACTTCGGGATTCATGGCAAGGGATCGCACGATGGCAACACGCTGTTTTTGACCGCCTGAAAGGGTAGAGGGGTAAACATCCGCTTTGTCCTCCAAGCCGATACGGACCAAAAGATCCATGGCTCTGTTTTTGGATTCTTCAATAATTTCATATTTGGACTTGCCCGTTTTCTTGCGTTCTTTCATGCCGACATAAACGGGGGCGAGCATAATGTTTTCTAAAACGGTTTTATTGTTGAATAAATTGAATTGTTGAAAAACCATGCCCATTTTGCGACGGTGTACGTTGATATCTACCTTAATATCAGCGATATCTGTTCCGTTGAAGATGATTTTTCCGGAGGTTGGATCTTCAAGACAATTCAGACAACGCAAAAACGTCGATTTCCCGGAACCGGATGGCCCGATAATAACAACCTTCTCACCCTTGTTGATGGTTACGGAAATATTGTTTAATACACGGAGATTGCCGTAATTTTTTTGGAGATTAACGACTTCTATCACTTTTCTTCAAACTCCTTTCCATCAACTTAATCAAGAGGGTGATGGCCATAACAAGGACGATATAAATGAGCGCCATGAAAATGTAGGGAACCATGAATTCGTATTTGTTGCTTGCGATATAACTGAAAGCAACATACAGATCGGTAGCACCGACAAAGCTGACAACCGATGTTTCTTTGATGAGTGCGATGAATTCATTGCCCAAAGTCGGGAGTATATTTTTCACGGCCTGCGGAATGACAATTTTTATCATGGTGGCGGTATAGGTGAGACCGAGTGCTCTGCCCGCTTCCATTTGTCCGTGATCCACCGATTGAATACCGCTTCGCATGATTTCCGATATGTAAGCGCCGCTGTTGAGGCCAAATACGCAAATCGCAACATTGACAGAATTGAGATTCAAACCCATCAACGGCATCAAGACGTAATAAAAGACGAGAAGCTGAACCACCATTGGTGTGCCGCGGAAAAAACCGACATATAAGCCGCAAAAGCCGTTTAACACCTTGGGGAAGGTTTTATATTTGGGCATCACACGAACTGCCGCAATCAAAGTACCGATTACAATACCGATGATCAAACCGAGCACGGCGATCATGAGGGTGTTTTTAAGTCCTTCGAGTACCTGTTTGTATCCGCCCTTATCAATTAGAACTTCAAAAAATACTTCAATTTTTCTTTCAAAATTTCCCATTGTGCACCTTGTATAAAGCCCGTGCACTCAACCGAAATCCGATGAGATACACGGGCTCTAAATGAATGTTTTGTTGGTTTATTTCATTGCGTTGATGGCAGCGGTGATGAATTGTGCGGGGGCGGAGTCAATCACAACATATTGAACATTTCCGTTGAGCATGTCTTGAACGGCCAGAGAACCGTTGGCGAAACCGACGCAAGTGGTAGCAAAGCCATCGAATTCCCAACCAGCATCGCCTTTGACGTAGAACTGACCGGTGGTACCGTTCTGAACGCCGATTTTTGTGGTGTTATCAAAGCCTTTGAGGATGGCTTCCACATCAGCAGCGGTGGTGCAGTTGTCAAAGGTGGAATCGTCGCTGCGAACAATCAGTTTCTGTGATGCTTCATAGTAGGGGGAAGAGAAGTTAACGTGTTCTTTGCGGTCTTCTTTGATGGTCAAGCCTGCCATGGCGATGTCGCATTTCTGTTGACCGACCGAGAGACAAACAGCATCAAAGTTCATGTTATCGATCACGAGCTCTTTGCCGAGCTTCTGTGCCAAAAGATAAGCAATTTCCATATCAATACCGAGGTATTTGTCGCCGTCGGTATATTCAAAGGGTTCAAAAGCAGCGTTGGTAGCAACGACGAGCTGATCCTTGGATGAATCCTTGACAGCGGAGGTAACAGGAGTGGGTGTGCCGTCGCCGAAATATTTGTTGGTGATTTCTTCAAGTTTGCCGTTTTGTTTGATTTCTGCGATAAAATCATTGACTTGTTGTAGCAATTCGGGTTGATTCTTGTCGACACCGAAAGCATATTCTTCTTGGGTCAGGTTTATATCGATGACTTTAGCGGTGACATCATCACCACAGGCTGTAAAACAGAAAGAAAATGCAAGGATAAGTACGAATGAAATAATCTTTCTCATGTTAAGACCTCCATATTTTAATTTCTTATGTCATTATAGCCAATAAATGTATAATTGTCAACATTTATGTGAAATTTTGGCGTGTGTTTCATAGCAATTTTTGTGATTTCTCCTTTTGTCTTTAAATCACATAACAAAAAATACCGACAAACTGCAAAATGGCCGCGATGTCCACAAAAATATGGAAGATCGCGTGGATGTAACGCTTCTTTTTTCCAATGCCGTAGAGCACAGCGCCGATGGTGTAAGCGATGCCGCCTGTGAGAATCCACAAAAAGCCTGTAAAGGTCAAGGCGTCAATGGTGGATTTGAGAGCGAAAATAGCCGCCCAACCCATCGCAAGATAGGCGATCATGGAAAATATTTTAAATTTTGCCAAATCAATGGCGTTGAGGAGGGAGGCGAGAAGTGCAAATCCCCATTCAATCGCAAAGACAATCCAAGCCACTGTGGGATTGATGGGACGAACGCCTGCGAGAAGAATAGGTGTATATGTGCCCGCGATAAAGAAATAGATGTCACAATGATCGATGATGCGCATGACCTTTTTGGCCACTTCGCTTTTCAGTCCGTGGTAAAGGCTGGATACGCAAAACATCACGATCAGGGTAAATCCGTATATCACACTGCTTACGATCGCCCAAGGATCGGCGTGGAGGGATGAAAATATAATACAAAGAACGAACATGACGATGCCGAGACCGCCCCCAACAATGTGGGTGACCATGTTGAATATTTCCTCGCCGCGTGTGTAAGAGGGGAGTTTGATTTTTTCGAGTATGCTTTTTTTCGGCATGAAAAATTCACCTTGTTTCCATATATTGTCAGTTTACATTGTATGCTGGTTTTTAAAAAAATTATATCATTTTAATCCCCAAAAATCAAGAATAATTTGTCGTAAAAAAGTGTAAATACACTTGACTTTTCAATGGGTGTGATATATACTGTGTACAATATATTTTGAAAGGGGTACACACTACTATGTTTGCATTTTCCGGCGGTTATTATGGCGACATCTACGGCTCTTCTCTTGGCGGCTCTATTGCTTTGACCATTCTTGCATTTGTTTTGGCTTTGGTCGGCGGACTTCTTCTTTACTTCATGTTTTTGAAGAGATCCAATGACGGCAAGTTTACAGGTTTTAAAGGTTTGCTTTATAACTTCCTTGGATTCAGAACCTTGCTTCTTGACGCGATCGTTCGTATTTCCTATTTGATCATTACCATTTGGATCACCTTGGATTCGTTCTTCTTGTTGTTCCAAGGTGGTGCTTTCCTTGATTTCCTTTTGATCATCACTTTAGGAAACATCCTTGTTCGTATCGTTTACGAATTTATCATGCTCATTCTCATTATCTGCCGCAACATTTCCGAGATCAACATGAAGATTCCCGCAAACAAAAATAAACCCATCGCTCCTGTAGACAACCAATTCCAGGCTCCCCGGCAACCCCAGTCTTTTAACTATGCAGCTCCCCAGCAAAACGCTGCTCCCCAGTACGCTCCCTTTACCGCACCTGCGGCTCAAACCACTGCTTTAGAACCTGCTGTTGAAGCAGCCGCTCCCGCACAAGAGCCTGCAGCACCTGCAAAGAAATTCTGCACCAACTGTGGCAAAGAAGTTGCAAGCGGCGCTCTCTTCTGCACTAACTGCGGCACTTCCGTTCAATAAATTGAATTTGTAAAACGACGGAGACACTTCATTGTGAAGATGTCTCCGTTTTTTGTATATCCGCAAACATTGCGGTTTATAATACCAATGAGGTGAATAGAATGAAAAAAGACGCAAAAGCCAAGGATAAGACCATCCGACCCAATCCTCCAAGTAAGACCGACCCCGACGGTTCTTATACAGGCAGACCGAATTCTCCCGATGAAGTGCCCGTACAGGATGCGGATGATTTGTAAAACAAAACCCACGGTGAAAATTCACCGTGGGAATTTTTTAAATCAATCAGTTTGGGAGGTTGTTTGCGAAGATAATAACGCCTTCCTCGCGGAAATTGAGCTTTTCTTTTGCGATAGAACGGATCAGCTCGGGATCAAGCTCTTCTTCGGAAATTTTCGCTGTCAAATAATCTATGGTTTCAAGATAGGCATCCCGTTCTTCTTTCAGTGTATCCAAATCATCTTTTAAATTTTGGTTGTTAAGATGCTGGTAGACAATTAAAAAGGCTATAAAACAAAATACACAGAGAAAGGTGAATTTTGAAAGGAACGAGAATTTCTTTTTCATGGTTATATCCTTTGTGTTTTTGATGGACGGCTTAAAAATAACGGGTGTTTTCGTTGGATGATTGTACCTGCTCGGGATACATTTTTTTCAATCGAACAGACTTACCCAATCGACAAACTTTCTTTATAAATATTATAACAGTATTTATGGATTTTGCAATAGGATAGATAAAAAATCTTTTTATCAGGCGGAGAAATTTATCAAGCGCAGTAATAATGGCGGGGGTGATGCGGCGCATAATACGTCCCAGTGAAAGTCGGTAGATAATAAATCCCAAAAATGCGCCTGCATAATAGTACCAACGTATAATACCGTCGCTGACGCTGTAAGAGATGCAAATGAAAATCAAAGAAAAGGTCGAGCAAAACAGCATGTCTTCCAAGAAAACGAAAGCAAAGTGATGTTCTTTGAATTTTCTTAAAATTCGTGGGATTTCATACATAACTCCTGCAATCGACCCCAAAAAGGCGCAAAGTAAAAATTGCAGGCATTGTTCCGATATGTAAAGCTCCATTATGAGAAGAGACGGGAGAAGAACCCGCGTTTATCTTCTGTTTGCTCGTCGGTGTATTGGAGTGCGTGGATCATGCCGCTTAAATGAATTTCTCCCGCATCCATATCCAGTTTTTCAATCTGTAAATTATCGCCGCCTACAAGCATTTCGCCAAGCACGGTGAGAAGGGAGACCTGTCTTTCATCAAAACTTTTTACGTCCTTAACACCGACGATCTCCAGACGTTTGCGATCAAACAGACTTACATTGTGTGTGTTTGGATTTGCGCTCATATAATCATCCCGCCTTTCTTTTATACAGTATATGAAGACGGCAGGATAAGATTACTCTTTTGTAATAATTTCGTATAAAGAAGAGGCGTCGGCTTTCAGTGTGTGGTCGGCAAGCGCAAGAACCTTTACCTCCAGCAAGTGTTCGCCAAAACGAAGAGAAAGGATGTCACCGACCTTGACATCGTAAGAGGGTTTAACCGCTTTGCCGTTGGCAAGCACATGATCGGTTTCAACGGCACTTTTGGCAACCGTGCGCCTTTTTATGAGTCGAGCGACCTTTAAATATTTATCTAATCTCATAGTGTTACTCCAAAACAAGATTTATTCCACGCATTTCTGCGTGGAATAAATCTTGTATCATTATTATTGGTTGAGCAAGGATTTGAGGTTTTTGCTGGGAGCGAAGGTTGCGCATTTGTAAGCAGCAATCTTGATTTCTTCTTTGGTCTGCGGATTGCGGCCGATGCGTTCGCCGCGAAGTTTGGTTTCAAAGCTGCCAAAACCGGAGATTTGAACCTTTTCACCGTCGCTCAGTGCCTTTGCAATAGCATCAAATACAGCGGTAACGATCAAATCGGCGTCTTTTTTCTTAAGATTCTGATCGGCAGCGATGGTTTCGATAAGTTGAGTCTTATTCATTTTATTTTCCCCTTTCAATGTTCCGCTTGTAACGGTTAATTTATAGCCATTATAACATAGACTTTTTGTATTATCAAGAGGAAAATAAAAAAATATGCACGAAAAAACAGATATTTTTTTGCATAAATATTTCTAATTGTTTATTTTGCACAAATTTCGATGCCTTTTATTGTGCGAATAAATTGTTCGTTGTACTTTTCAAGCGCTTCTTCGGGATTAACGCCGTCGATTCTTGCCGCGTTGCAGATTTCAAACAAGATCTTTCCGTAGTCTAAATCACCCGATTCAGACAAAGTTTGTATAGCGGTTTGCAGGGAATCGTCCTTGGAATTGGGGTAAAAGGACTTTGCTTTCTTTTGGAGCTTGATTGTACGCATGGGAGCGGGGAGGGCGGTAGATACCGATTCCATGGCCGAAGTAATGGTATCTTGTCCCTTGGTTTTGTTTTTGATGGCATCCCAGTTTTTTAAGACCTCTTCGGAAGTGTCTGCAACGACGTCAGCAAAAATATGAGGATGACGAATGATCAGTTTTCGGCACAACTCATCGGTCACATCGTTTAATGTAAATTCCCCGTCGCTTTCGGCAATTTCCGTGTGAAAAAGCACTTGGAGCAATACATCTCCCAATTCTTCTCTTAAAAGCGGGATGTTTTCGCCGTCGATTGCCTCGATCGCTTCATAAACTTCTTCGATAAAGTTGTTGCGGATACTCTTGTGGGTCTGTTCTCTGTCCCAAGGGCAGCCGTTTTCGCCGCGTAAAACCTTTAAGATTTTAATGACATCTTCGAAAGTATAAACTTCTTTTTCTTCAAAATTCTTCATCATATCATTCCATTTCTTCGTTGGATTCAACATCCTCCTTGGGGAGGAGGTGCCATTTTTTCATCATAGCTTGCAGTTTTCTTCCTTTTGGAAGCAAAATAATATCAGAGCTTGTCAGGGTGCGCAGTAATAACAACATCGCAATGTAAACACCGCCTGCGATCATAATAGAGATCAGGGTGGCGATTTTTGCATGGATAAAAGCGGAAAGGACATAATAGCTGCCACCTGCCGCCGCGCCGCAAAAAACGGATGCGATGAACGGCTTTAAATAGGTGCGGCGCAATCTTGGCTTAAATCGCGTAAATCGTACAAGATAGTAGAAATTCAACAGCATGATGGTCATATACATCAAGCAGGTTGAAATGGGGGTGCCGTAGATGCCGAGCGTAGGCATACCGATGAGGAAGTAGGACGAAAGAAGCTTCACCGCTACACCCGCCAAAGTGGAGATAATGGTGTATTTTTCAAAGCCGTAGGATTGTAAGATGGAGTTGGTTACGGCGATGATAGATACAAAGAAAACCGAAGCGGATAAAACCATCAAGAGAGAAGCGCTCAAATCATACGCCAAAAGGGTTTCGCCGATCTCGTTGACATAGAGGACTTCATTTTTATATAAAAGCGCGATGATGGGTTTTGCGAGAACAGCAAGACCGAATGTGCAGGGGAGGGAAATGATGGAAGCGATGCGGAGGGTGGATTCAATGGTATTGACGGCGGTTTTACCCGGATTGCGGCTGTTGTAAGCCGATAAGAGAGGGATAATGCTGATCGAAAAGGGATAGATCAGATTGGGGGGCATATTGAAAAGAGGCACTGCATAGGAGGTGTATGTTCCGTATAACTTGTTGACCGTTTCCAGATCATAGCCAATGGTCTGAAGGCGCGGAACAACCACAAAGGTATCAATAACACCCGAAAGACTCATGATGGTGGAACTGACTGTGATGGGAATGGCGATCCAAACAAGCTCTTTCATCAAAGAACGCGCAGATTGGGTTTGTGTGTCGGTGTCAGGTAAATATGCATCGCTCTTTGCCCACATTTTTGCAAGCGCCAAATATCCCGCCGATGCGATCACACCGATGGTAACGCCTGCAATGGCAAAGGCCGCGGTTTGATAACTGTTCATACCCGCGCTGATGGCATATTTGGCAAGCAGAAGACCGAGCGCAAGTTTTCCCACCGCTTCAATGACCTGTGAAACGGCAGTGGGGATCATGTTTTGCAGACCTTGAAAATAGCCGCGTAAAGCCGAGACAATGCAGATAAAGAAAAGCGTCGGTGCTATGGCGAGCAGTGAAAGGTAAAGATTGGGGTTTTTGGCAAGGGAAGAAAATTGGTGACAAAATGTCGCCATACAAACGGTGCCGATGGCGCCGATCACGGTGAAAAGAAGGAGGGAAACGCGGAAAATGCGCTTAACTTCCGTCTTTCTCCCTTTGGCGTTACTGGATGCGATCATGCGTGAGATGGCGACGGGCAGACCTGCGGTTGAAACACTGTAAAAGAGTATATATATATTGTAGGCGGAGTTGAAATAACTCATCGACTCGGTGCCGATGCTGTTGACAAGGGGGATTTTAAAGGCCGCGCCGATGATTTTAACAATGATATTGGATAGCATTAAAATAAACGCGCCCGATACAAAACCTTGTTTTGCAATTTTTCGATTGGAATTTGACAAAATGAACACTCCTTTATCGATGACCGACGAATTCTCTCAAGAGAGAATCTTTTGGTAGTAACGCAGGGGAGAGCGGTGGTATGCTTTGCAGTTTTTGAGATAAAACTTGCGCGAGAGGGTACAGTGCCTCCTCTTTTTCGACTTTTGATAGTAAGGGGAGGGCATCGTGTGCCAAGAGATGCGGCTCGGTGATAAAGCAGGAGGATATCAGCCAATCAGCCTGAATGATCGAGGGGTAAATGAATCGCTTTTCTCCCTTGATTACGTTGCGCCAAAGCTGATAGGTATAAGGAAGCGAAGCGCCGCGGCAATAATAATCCCGTATCATGCGGCGGAGAAGACGGGTTTCGCGAATGCTTAAAAATGGCTTGTCGCCGAGATAATAGGCATCGGCAACCGTTACATACAGCGAAAAGAGGCTTTCTTGCGGAATGAGACCGTTAAAGTGGGGGTGAAGGGCATGCAAACCTTCCACGATACAAAGATCATACTCTTTTGTATCGATCACTTGCCGCTTTTCTTCTCTTGCACGCTTGATAAAATTAAAGGTGGGGATGTGTACAACCTCTTTGCGGCAAAAGCCATCGATGACTTTTTTTAGTTCGGGGCGGTCAATCAGATCGATGTGATCAAGATCAGGTTTTCCTTCATCGTCTAACGGGGCGTTTTCTACCCCTTGGAAAAAGTCATCGATCGACAACACATATACCTTTCGCCCGACACTTTCAAAGGCATTAATGAGTCTGTGTGCCGTTGTGGTTTTTCCACAGCAACTTGGTCCCGCAAGCGCCAAAAAACGCGTAGAGGGAGGGATATTGGCAATCAATTCGTCTATGCGGTTTTGATAGCGCTTTTCTGCCTTTTGTATCAAAGTGTGCGGATCGTTTTGAATTGCGTAAAATGTAGGATCGATAGAATACATGGCGTTACCTCAACAAAAATTCGGCGATACGTTTTAAGTGTTCTTTTTGCTTATCTTGGTCGGCAAAGTATTCAAAAGGATATTTATCGGCCGCTACACGCACAATTTTTAAATGATCGTCCTGCTCACAAAACAGTTTCGAGATACCGCCCGCACCGACGCTGACGATGCTGCACATATCTTCCATCATGAGTTGGTTGTATAAACAGGTGTGTTTCGGGAGGGAATAGCCGATGTTTTCCAGTGAAGACTGGGTGTTTTTTTGCCTGTAAAGATAATATGGCAGATATCCCGAATTTATACAGGAAAAACGTGCAAAATCCACCCATTCGGTGGTAGCGACGGTTTGATTTGTGATATGTTCTGTTGTGAGGGTTGCGGATTTTTTAGCGGAAAAAGTATGTACCGTGATATTTTCGGGCGAGAGGGAGAGGATATCCTCGACACTTTTTTTAAAACCTTCGAGGGTATCACTCGGAAGCCCCGCGATTAAATCGCAGTTGATGGTTTGGAATCCCAATTTGCGCGCAAGCGCGTAGGAGGAAAAGAAATCGGCGGTTGTATGATTTCGGCCGATGGTTTTTAAAACGTGATCGTCGGTGGTTTGCGGATTGATGCAAATGCGGGAAACACCGTAGTCTCTTAATACCCGCAATTTGTCTTCCGAAACCGTATCGGGTCTGCCGCATTCGACCGTGATTTCATCGACGTTGTTAAATACAGAGTATTTTGCAAGGGTGGAAAAAACGGATGTGAATTGCTCGGGCGAAAGGGTGGAGGGTGTACCGCCTCCCATGTATATGGCACGAACACGGCGATTGCTGTTTTCAAGAACGTTGCCGAAATAATCAAGCTCTTCGCAAATCAAGCGGGTATATTCGGGTAGAAGCTTTAAATGCTTGGGTGCAGCGGAGGATATAAAAGAGCAGTAGGAACAGCGTGTCGGACAAAATGGAATGGAAATATACAGACATATATCCCTTTTATCGACCGTTTTTTCAAGCATTCGTTCTTCTTTTGCAAGGGCGGATAAAATTTCGGCGTTGCGGGGGGACATGCCGTAATCGCTCACCAAAAAAGACTCGATTTCATTGTCGGGGATTCCGCTTTTTAAATAAAACAGCGGCACCTTCACGGGACGAACACCCACCGAATATCCGTAAGGCAAGGATTGCCCGCAAGCATCCAAGATGGCTTTTCCGAGCGCTGCGTTTTTGGCGCTTTTTTCGCTTTTATGCCGTGCGATCGAAATGCAGGCATGCAAGTTGTGGTCTGTGCTTTCGATTTGTAACTTGCCGACACAGCGGATCAGATCACCTTCTTGCTTGAAAGAAAAGCGCAATTCTATATCTTTTTCTCTGTCAAACAAAAGACAAAGAAGATGAAAAGCATCCAAACGGCGGCTGTTATCGTCGGTAATAATGTTGATCATACTTTTTTCTTATAGTCGTTTGTATCCATGCAAATGGTGATCGGTCCGTCGTTGTTGGCGGCAATCTGCATATAACCGCCGAATTTGCCCGTTTCAACCTTTACGGGACGATCGGTTTGGTATTCTTCCGCAAGAATCGACTTGGCTTTTTCCTTAAAGTAAGAAACGAAATAATCATATAACACTTCCGCTTCTCCGGGAGATGCTGCCGCAAAAAAATCGGGACGACGGCTGGCGGCTGTATTGGCGCAGAGGGTGAAATTGGAAACGATCAATGCATCACCGCATATATAGGGATCAAGCATCGAAAGATTGATTTTGCCGTTTTCATCGTCGAAAATACGAAGTCGCAGAATTTTTTCAACCAAAACCCTGGCATCTGCTTCGGTGTCCTCTTTGGTAACACCGAGCAGGATGAACAAACCTTTTCCAATCTCGCATTTTTTGACATGATCAACCGAAAGGATGGCCGAGGTAACAATTTGAACGACTGCTTTCATATAAACTCCTTATGCGCGGGATACGCGGGTGATATCGGGAAGTTTTTTTAGTTTGGAAAGAATGGAATTGACATGGTCGGCATTTCTTGTTTTTACCGTCATGTTCATGACGATGCGGTCATCGTCAACCATGCGGGAGGAAACCGAGAGAATGCCAACGTGCATATCGGCGAGGGCGTTGGCAACCTCAGCAAGCAAACCGACCGAATTGACAGCTAAGATGTTGATCTGCGATTCAAAGCTTGCCACCATGGTTTCAAGAGATTTTTTCGTCCAGCTGGCCGAAAGAAAACGGTTTCTCGATTCGGGATCGGCAAGACCTGCCACCACGTTGGTACAGGTGTATTTATGAATGGAAATACCATGGCCGCGGGTGACAAATCCAATGATGGCATCGCCCGGAAGGGGGTTGCAGCATTTGGCATATTTCACCTTGCAATTATCCAGTTCTTCCACGATAACGCCGCTGCTCAAGCCCGCATGCTCGGATGCGCTTTCCGAGAGGGTTTGAATGGTGGTTTGTGTCACATCGGCAGAAGCAAGGCGGTCAAGCTCAGTTTTGATTTTTTGGGCAAACTTTTCCATGGAAACGCCGCCGTATCCGATGGCGTTTAACAGTTCATCGACCTGGGTGAAACCTTGACGTTTTGCCAGTGTTGCAAGCAACTCGTTTCTTTGGGCTTCCTCTAAATTGCATTTGAGTTTGCGGAAGGTTTTATCAATTTCACCCTTGGCATAAAGAATGTTTTCTTCTCGCTGTTCTTTTTTGTACCATTGGCGGATTTTATTTCGCGCTTCAGAGGTCTGGACAATATCCAACCAATCGCGCTTCGGGCCTCTTGTGGCGTTGGAGGTAATGACTTCCACAATTTGACCTGTATGCAGTTGGGAATCGATGGGAGCGATGGCGCCGTTGATTTTCAGACCAACCATTTTGTTGCCGACTTGGGTATGGATTGCATAGGCAAAGTCTATACCGGTGGCGCCCGAGGGGAGGTTCACAACATCTCCCTTGGGGGTGAAAACAAAGGTTTCATCTTGGAAAATATCAACTTTGAGGGGGCGGATGAATTCATCGGGATCTCCGACGTGATCATCGTTTTCAAGCAGTGTATGAATCCATTGGAGTTTTTTGTCGATGTCGATTTCACTTTTTACACCGCTTTTATATTTCCAGTGCGCGGCCAAGCCGTACTGGGCTTCGTTGTGCATTTCCCGTGTACGGATCTGTACTTCAAAGGGAATGCCGTCACGACCGATGACGGTGGTGTGGATAGAACGATAGAGATTGGGCTTGGGGGTGGAAATATAATCTTTAAAACGACCGGGCATTGATTTGAACATCTCGTGGATCAGTCCGAGAACTGTATAGCATTCCAGCTCGGTGTTGACAATGACACGGATGGCGTAAAAGTCATAAATTTCGTCAAAACTCTTGTGTTGATTGTAGATTTTCTTATACATGCTGTAAATGGACTTAACACGCCCTTCGAGAGAAAAATCAAAGGATTGTGTTTTTAGTTTTTGACGAATCAGGTCTTGGGCTTTGATGAGAAAATCTTTGTTTTGACCGTAACGTCTGTCGATATCTTCGCTCACCTCGTTATATCCGATGGGATCGAGATATAAAAGGGCAAGCATCTCAAGCTCTGCTTTGATCTTGTGGATACCCAAACGATGTGCAAGAGGGGCATAAACGTGCATGGTCTCCAAAGCTATGATGCGTTGCTTTTCTTCGTCGTGTGAGCTGAGGGTGCGCATATTATGGAGACGGTCGCACAGTTTGATGAAGATTACGCGCAAATCCTTGGACATGGCCAAGAACATTTTACGGAGATTCTCAATCTTTTGTTCGTCGCGGTCAGAATAGGGAAGCGCGATGAGTTTCGTCAGACCATCAACAATCAAAGCAGTATCATCACCGAATCTCTTTTTAATGTCATTGAGCTCAACCTTTCCCGGACAATCCTCTAAGGTGTCGTGCAAAAGGCAGGCGCAAATGGCATCGGTATCGAGCTTTAAGGACATGGCGATTTCGGCGACCGCTATCGGATGGGTGATATACGGTTCGCCTGATTTGCGGAATTGTCCTTCGTGAAGTTCTTTGGAAAACTCATAGGCGTCTTTGATTTTATCTACGTTATAGGCAATGCCGCTGCCTGCAATCATGGCAAGCAGGGCGGAAATATCTTGGGACAAGCAGGTCACCTCATTTTGTTTGAGATTTGTAATAATGGCGCAATCTTACATACAGACGGGAGCTTGCAAGGGGGACTTTTTGTTCTTTGCGTGGAAGCAACCGAATGGAAACGGGCTGATCGCAGGAGGAACAGTTTAAAGTGAGAAGAGAACATTCCCTGAAAATGTTGAGTGCAAGCAACAATTTTAAGCGACTGCATGAAAATCCGTATTGTCTGGTAATGTCGGCCGATGCTGCGCTGATGGATAGGCGGGTTTCGGCGCCGGTTGTAGATACCGCCTCTTTGATATACATATAGATGGACGGTAGCTCGTGATCGAGGGGGACATCCTCGAGTGGTGGATTGTGCGTTTCGGTTTTCAAAATACTGTCCGCTGCCGAAAAATCGGTTTCTTGGTCGGCGCAGAAATCTTCCGAAATCCGCATGTCGGTCAGTGTCAATTGAACCGATTGGCGATTTTGGAATAAATTGAGTTCGCAAGTTGCGACCACATCCAGCCGATCCCCGGCGCAAAAGAGACACTCTGCGGTAGCCAATCCAAAACAAAGCAGAGGAATGTTACCGCCGTTGGGGAGTGCCAAATGAAGTCTTGTGTGTTTACCGCCCGAGAGGGGGGTAACCGAAGTGAGGGTATAATCTCTCAAAAGAAAGAGCGGGGGCGGGTTTTCTGTGCCGTATGGCTGTAATGCCGCGATCTCTTTGGCAAGATCGGTGGTGATCTCGTGGGGGAGCAAATAGGTGTCCACCGACAACCCGACTGTTTCCTCCTGCGATACACCCGATGCAAATTGATTTAAGTGTTCGGTGAGGGTAGATAAGCGATCACGTGAAAGAGAAAGTCCCGCAGCAGATTTGTGACCGCCGTATTTAATGAGAATGTCGGAAGCGGCGGAGAGAGCTTCGACAAGATTCAAATTCCCAACACTGCGACCCGAGCCTTTGCCAATGTCTGTAACCGAGCCGTCGGCTTCGTTACGAAAAGAAATTAAAATACAAGAACGGTGGTATTTTTCGGCAATCCTTGATGCGACTATTCCGATAATACCATGGTGCCAATGATCGTTTGCAAGCACAAGGAATTGGGTTGTTTCCAGATCGATTTCCTGCTCAATGTATTGAATGGCTTCCTCGTATATTTGGTTTTCAAGATTTTTTCGTGTGAAGTTAATGTCGCAAAGCTTACCTGCGATGCTCATGGCGTTAAGGCTGCTTTCGGTGGTTAAAAGATTTACCGCCATCGAGGCGTCGGCGATTCTGCCAACAGCGTTGAGGCGGGGGGCTAAAACATAACTGATATATCCTGCATTGATTTTGCGCTGGGATGCCCCGCTGGATTCTTCGGCTATGACATCAAGAAGGGCCTTTAAGCCGATGTTTTCCGTGTTTTCAAGCCTTGCAAGACCATGGGTGACAATGGCGCGGTTTTCATTTGTCAAGGGCATCACGTCGCCAACGGTGCCAATGGCAATCAGATCACCGTACTTTTGGAGTAATGTCTTGCTCGCTTGTGTAACCGATTGGCCCGTTCTTTTCATTTCCAGCGCTGTCATGAGTTTAAAAGCAACACCCACACCCGCCAGCCCTTTGAAAGGATAGACGTTGTCGGGTCGCATGGGATTGACAACGGCATCGGCAGGGGGGAGAATATCTACGCAGGTGTGATGGTCGGTCACAATCACCGAAACACCGTTTTCTTTCAAATAAGCCGTTTCCTTGTGGGCGGTCACGCCTGTATCGGTTGTGATTAAAAGGGCTGTGCCGTCTTTAACAAATGTCTCTGCCGCCGAAAGAGAAAGCCCATAACCCTCTTTGTGTCGGCTGGGGATATAATAAGAGATTTCCCCACCGAGGGATGTCAAATAGGAATAGAGAACCGATGTGGCGGTCACGCCGTCCACATCATAATCACCGAAAACCAGAATTTTTTCACCTTTTGCGAGGGACTTGAAAATGATATCGACAGCAATGTCCATATCATTCAATAAAAACGGTGAAAGAAACACATCGCCGCTGTTGTCCAAAAAGTTTTTTGCCGATTCGGGTGTATTGAGTCCACGGGAGATGAGGACTCTTGCAAAGGCGGGAGAGACCGAAAGAGAGGCTGAAAGGGAGCGCACATTTTCTTCATCCGCCGTTTTTAAGATCCATTGTTTTTTCATCTTACTCTTCAACTTATAATATTTTTAATGTATATTATATTACATTTTCTTATGATTTGCAAGGTTTGGTGGGTATTTTTTGTGATATTTTATACTTTGTGGCAATACTGGGAATTTCCCCTTGAAAAGATAGGGAAAATAGGGTATACTATATTTTGAATTTTTATGTACTTAATTTTCTATGGAGGGTATTATGAAAAAAGCGGGAAAAATTGCCATATCCTTTTTGCTCCTCTTTTCATTCATATCGACTTTTTGGCTGCCTGTTTTTGCAACCGATTCTTCTCCCGTGACCATTCAAATTTCCTCTTTGACAGCCGATACCAAAGGAAGCGGCTACAACTATCGTCACTCTTCAAAATCGCTTACTCTGACGGGTGGCAACTATATTTTGGTCGGCGCGCCCAATACCGAGTTTGAATTGAAAATATATGTTTCCAACCAAGCCAAAATCGAAATGCGAGATCTGATCGCCGTACAACCAAGCGGAAGCGATTATTCCCGCGGCAATCCCGTTATGGAAATTTCACCCCAAAAATCGGTTCAATTGACCTTTGCGGGTGATTGCAGATTGCGTGGCGGTGCCCTTTCCAGTGGTATTCTCATGATGGACAAATCTTCCATTGAACTGATTCCCGCAGATGAAAATGCAAAGTTTTCGGCAGGTGTCTATCGATTTGGCGGCGCAGGTATCGCGGTGAGCGGAGAGGATGAAAGTGCTACCGTCAAACTGAACACATCAAAATTGAAAAACGGATATATCGCTCTCGGCGGCGGTGGTATTGGAATCAATAACGATGATGGCGCGGCTGTCAGTCTCGGCAAAGGTAAACTCTATGTCAATGATAAAGCCGTCACCTCGATCAAACGCGCCATGCGTTGGAATGCATCCAAAACCACCGAGGTGTATGCTTTGATCGCCGAGGGTGCGACATCTTCCCACTGGTTTGCAGCCTACGGTGAATCGGTTTCGTTACAGGTCACCCCGCAAAAAGGACAAACGTTTGAGCGTTGGTTTGATTCCCCCGAAACGCCTGTTACTTTTACCGATGCCAAAAATAAGCAAACCACCGTCACCATGCCGAATTACGATGTTTGCGTCTACCCGATTTTGCAAAGCAGCGGTGGAGAGACCCTAACCATATATACCGTTGATATCCGAGGCGGAGAGTCGGATGCTTTGGCATGTAACGCAGGCGAAACGGTCGAAATCAACGCTTCTACCTTTATCGGAAAGAAGTTCGTTGGTTGGATATACGAAGGTCCCACCGAGGTCAAATTCGAAGATCCTGCCTCTCTAAGCACTCGGTTTGTCATGCCTGCGGGGAACGTGGTTATTGTTGCGCAGTTTGAGGATGAGGGTCTGTTGATCGATGTGGTGGGCGGAAAAAGTTCCCGAGAACGCGCCATTGCGGGTACCGTTATCACCATTACGGCCCAACCACCCGAAAATATGGTCTTTTTTGAATGGAAAATTATTTCGGGCGAAGACAGCGCGGGCAAGAAACTGAAACTGGACAATAAAAAGCATGCTGTTACCACCTTTACCATGATCGATAAAGACGTTAAACTGGAAGCAAAATTTGTCGAGTCTCCCCGCACCGTCACCATCAGCGGCGGTATCGCTGACAAAGCGTTTGCCGACAAGGGAGAAAAGATCACTTTGATGGCAACGGTGGAAAGTGACGAGATATTCAAGGGTTGGGAGGTCTCCTACGTTTCTCCTTCGGGCTCTGTCACAAAATCGGAAAAAACCTATTCGGATGCCTTTACAACGATTGTTAAAGAAAAACAGTCTATTACCCGCATCAAAGCCATTGTCGATAAAAAGCCGACATACAGTGTTTTGGTTAGTGGCGGCAAAGCAGATCGCAGCCAAGCAGCCGAGGGTACGCATGTCACTCTAACGGCGACACTTCCCGAGAATCACCGGTTTGTTCGTTGGACCGCATCAAGCGAAGACTTTATCTTTTCAAATCCATTTTCGCAAACAGCCACTTTCGTTATGCCTGACCAAGAGGTCAATGTGTCGGCACTTACCGAAGCATATTCGTTTCCTGCCGCCGCTTTTTCGGTCGATATCACCGAAAATAAATGGATCTTGCCCCAAAAGATCCTGAACAACACACCCCCCGTGATTGAAAGCGCGGGCGGCGTATATCTTCTGCCGCTTTCCACCCTTTTGGAGATTTTGGAGATTAACACCTATTATCAGTATAATGACCTTGTTTTGATTGAAGCGGGGGATGTTTCCATCCAACTTTTGATCAATGCATGTGAAATTTCCGTCGGCGGCACAAGAGAGGTTTTGTCCTATCCGTTTTGCCGTATAAACGACTGCGAATATATTGAATCGCGTGATTTTGCTCGTTTGTTTGATTTGGTCGTTTCATTGGATGGCCGGATCCTGTCTTTTTACAAACCTACCCTGAATTTGAAGGTTGAGGGTGGTTTTTCCGACAGTGAAAATGCCGCTCTTGGCGTATGGATTTCCATTCACGCCAATACTGATGCAAATAAACGGTTTCTCGGCTGGATCTCGGAGAATGGTGTGGTGTTTGAAGACGCGGCTTCTCCCGATACGCGGATCTGTTTGTTTGAAAATGCCCTCGTGACCGCCTTGTATGAAGATTCTTTTGAAAATGAAATTGTCACCATGCCCGACGGTTTTTCATTGGTTTATACCGATCAGCTTCCCACGGGTATCGACGAAGATGTGGCTTTAAAGCACACTCTTACCCTCGAAACCGTCAATCGCTCGTCGGATGGATATGATGCCATGTGCGGTTGGCTTGCCGATAAAGCCGATCGAGTGACCATTGCCAAAGAAACCATTCGCCTTTCCGCCCGTACGGTATATACCCTCAGTAATTTGACATTGGGGTATGATGAAACAACATTGAAAAATTGCGTGTTGATTACGGTAAAGATTGACTTGCTGGATTCGTGTGTTTCTGCTTTTGCACGTGCCTCGGTCGGTGTGGTGTGCGCTTATAATGAAAACGGCGAAACGGGATATTTATATCTTCCCGATCTGGATACCTCTTGTGATACCCTCACCTTCTGCGCACCCAAAATCGGCACTTATTATCTTTTGTTTGACAGTTACGGTATCCGTCCCGAACTTCCCTATTTAAGCATCGTGGATTTACTTGAAGAGGACAAATCTGTCAAAATC
This sequence comes from Eubacteriales bacterium, assembly GCA_045536965.1. GTDB lineage: Bacteria > Bacillota > Clostridia > Oscillospirales > SIG627 > UBA5448. The sequence continues at coordinate 83,947 of JAZSON010000021.1, read as the reverse complement.
GCGGGGATCTCCACCTTTTTGGGTGCATCCGCCACTTCCTTTGGTGTTGCATACAAAGAAAACGGCCGGACCGAATGGACGGTTTTGGAAGTAAAGAGCGACAGTCCCTATATTGAAACAAAGGTCGCAAAGCTTGCTGCGGATAAAGAATATCTCTTTTGCATGTACGCAAAAGATGAAAGCGGAAAAGAATACTTCGGACACAGCCATCTTGTCCACACACAAAGTGATGGTTTTTGGCTCTTTTCCGAAGCGGCTCTCCTGCCCCTCGTTGGCATTGTACTTCTTGCGCTTGGTTTCGGAATCCTTATTTATTTGCATAAAAAGCATGAATAAACTAAAAATTTGAAAGGTTGAAAAGTTATGAAAGCCGTTGTAACCGTTACGGGAAAAGATTGTGTTGGCATCATTGCCAAAGTCAGTGAGGTTTGTGCCAGCAAAGGTGCCAACATCCTTGACATCGCACAAAGTGTTTTGGGAGACTATTTTGCCATGATGATGCTGGTGAATGTTGATGGTCTCAATATTCCCTTTGGCGATTTTGTGGATCTTATGCGTGAGATGGGCATAAAAAACAATTTGCGCATCGATACCATGCATGAGGACATTTTCAATTCTATGCACAGAATTTAAGGAGCTTTTCTATGTTGAATACATCGGATATTTTAGAAACTATACAAATGATTCGCCAGGACTGTCTGGATGTCCGTACCATCACGATGGGTATTTCTCTGCTGGATGCGGCAGGGGGGACCGATGCAAAGGTCATTGGCGAGCGTATATACGATAAGATTACGACCCGCGCTGAAAATCTTGTCAAAACAGGTGAACAAATCGAGAAAGAATATGGTATTCCCATTATTCATAAGCGTGTATCCGTGACCCCCGTTTCTTTGGTTGGAGGAGCGATCAATTCGGATGGATATGTCACCATCGCCCGCGCCATGCAAAGGGCGGCGGATGTGACGGGGGTGAATTTCATCGGTGGTTTTTCCGCTCTTGTACATAAGGGAATCACCGTGGGAGATGCCGCTCTTTTGGATGCCATTCCGGAAGCCTTGACTGTTACGAGTAATATTTGCTCCTCGGTAAACGTGGGTACATCCCGCGCGGGCATCAATATGGACGCTGTCAACAAATGCGGCAGAATTATCCATGATCTTGCGCAAATGACGGCAGATCGCGATAGTATCGGCTGTGCAAAATTTGTTGTGTTTGCCAATGTTCCCGAAGATAATCCGTTTATGGCGGGCGCCTTTCATGGCGTTGGTGAACCTGAATGTGTTATTAATGTCGGTGTTTCAGGGCCGGGTGTTGTTAGAGCGGCGATAGAAAAATGTCGTGAAGCCGACCTTTCGGGTTTGGCCGATGTGATCAAGAAAACCGCCTTTAAAGTGACACGCATGGGTCAGCTTGTCGCAACCGAAGCATCCCGACGCTTAAATATACCCTTTGGTATCGTGGATCTGTCTTTGGCGCCTACCCCTGCTGTCGGTGACTCTGTGGCGCGTATTTTGGAGGAAATGGGTCTTGAACGTTGCGGTGCACCCGGAACAACGGCGGCGCTGGCTATGCTTAACGACGCTGTCAAAAAAGGCGGCGCCATGGCATCATCGCATGTAGGCGGTCTGTCGGGTGCGTTTATCCCCGTATCCGAGGATCAAGGGATGATCGAAGCCGTTAACTGCGGTGCGCTTACCCTTGAAAAATTGGAAGCCATGACCTGTGTTTGCTCTGTTGGTCTTGATATGATCGTCATTCCGGGTGATACACCCGTATCGACTTTGGCAGGCATCATTGCGGACGAAGCGGCCATCGGTATGATAAACTCCAAAACCACTGCCGTTCGTCTTATCCCCGCTGTTGGTAAAAAGGTCGGAGATTCGGTTGAATTTGGCGGTTTGCTCGGCTATGGTCCCGTCATGGCGGTCAATGGTTTTTCTTGTGAGAAATTTACATCCCGTGGCGGACGTATCCCCGCACCGATTCATTCATTGAGAAACTAAATTTAACCATATTGTGCAAACTTAGTATCGTTTTGTCTAAATACAACCAATTCATTTTGGTTTATTATTGAGGTACAAGCTGTCCCGCAAGGGAATGCATAAAAGTATTACGGAGGTTAGTATGGAAACATTTAAAATGGGTTTGGTCGGTTGTGGCGGCATGATGGGTGCCCATGTAAAAGGCATCAACGAAATGGATGGCATTGATATTGTTGCTGTCTGTGATATCGTACCTTCGCAGGCAGAGGCTGTTTCGGAGGCGCTTGGCACATATCCCAAAATCTATACCGATTACAGAGATATGGTCAACGACATTGACGGCGTTTTGATTGCCCTTCCGCATGATCTGCACTTTGAATGCGGCATGTTTTTTGCATTGCATCATAAGCACATCATGATGGAAAAGCCTCTTTGTAACAGTGAAGAGGAATGTATCAAACTTATCGAGACCTGCGAGCAGGAGAATGTTACTTTGATGTGTGCATATCCCGTCCGTTTTTGGCGCGGCATTGTCAAGCTCAAGGAAATGATTGATTCGGGTGAATTCGGCAAGGTCATGCAGATGTCCATATGGACAGAGCAGCTGACAGGCTTTGGATATAACTATCTGCAAGAAGAAGGGGATAAGGGCAAGGTATGGCAGATCACAAGCCGTCTCGGCGGCGGTCAGCTTTTCAGCCACGGTTGCCATTATATTGATATTCTTCTTTGGTTCCTCGGCAATCCCATCGAGGGTGCTCATTTGGGTACCAACGTTGGAACTCCTTGGATGCTCCGCGAGGGTACCAGCTCTGTGATTATGAAGTTTGAAAACGGTGCCATCGCTTATCACGGCGCAACCTGGGGCGCAAGAGGTACCCGTCTCGGCTGTGATTTCCAGATTCAAACCGAGGGCGGTATGATCGAATATTTGCACAGAGAAGGCGAGATCCGCGTTTATAACCGCACCGTTGCTCATGTACCCGGAGAAATTGAAAAGAACGACGGTTACAGCGTTGTATGGAAACGCGAAACAGCCCTTTCCAAGGAAACGCAGTTTGAGACCAAGCACTTTATTGAATGTATCCGTGAAGGTAAAGAACCCTTAACGAGCGGCAGAAAAGCCCTCCAAAGTCTCCGCGTCATTTGGAAAATGTACAATGCCGAGAAAAACGGTATCATGGCAGATCTCAGAGGCCTCGGACTTGACAACGCATAAGAGAAAAGAAAAAATCCGAAACATCGTTTCGGATTTTTTTGTTTGATTATTCTGCAACGGGAATTTTGTGCGAAAAAGGTGAAAACTCGTAGTTTTCCAGTGAGAACGAGTCTTTTGTAAAGGCATAAAAATCGGTGATACTCGTGTCGATTTTTAATTTCGGAGCATCGTAAGTTTTGGCTTCCAGTAATTCTTTGACAAGAGGGATGTGTCGATCGTATATATGCGCATCTGCGATGACGTGGACCAGTTCACCAACCTGCAGATTGGCAACCTGTGCCATCATATACATCAAAAGGGAGTATTGAACTACATTCCAACTGTTGGCAACCAGCATGTCGTTGCTTCTTTGGTTGAGAATACCGTTGAGCACATTGCCCGAAACGTTAAAGGTCATGCTGTAAGCGCAGGGATAAAGGTGCATTTCGCTTAAATCGGCGTGGTTGTATATATTGGTGATGATGCGGCGGCTGGCGGGATTGTTTTTCAAGTCATAAATCACGCGATCCACCTGATCAAACATGCCTTCACGGTACTTATGCTTGATGCCGAGCTGATAGCCGTATGCTTTGCCGATAGAACCCGATTCATCTGCCCATTGATCCCAAATGTGGCTGGATAGATCATGAACGTTGTTTGACTTTTTCTGCCAAATCCAAAGCAATTCATCCAAAGCGCTCTTGAGTGGTACGCGCCGCAAGGTTAAAATGGGGAATTCTTCTTGCAAATTATAGCGGTTGACAATACCGAATTTTTTAACGGTATGCGCGAGAGTGCCATCCTCCCATTTCGGACGGACGGGCAGATCGGTGTCCCACACACCGTTTTCCAGTATATCTTTCATGTTTGCAATGAAAATTTCATCTGCGCGACTCATTCAAATCCCCCCTTTTTTTCAATTATAACACAGTTGAAAGTATTTTTCAAGAAATATTTAAATTCAATCATTTGAATGTATATTTAACTTTTTTTACGACATTTATTGACATGGCCGTTATATGGGGGTATAATTCATTTGCGTGTACAAAATAATGTGGTATTTGCAAGGCATTTTTGCTTACTGCACCGATTTGTAACACCAACAATATTTTTTCAGCGGGGTAATGTTTATGATTAAAACACCGATCAGTCGTATTATAATGCCCGATGTCCCTCGTCTTTTATCTGCATTAAAATCCATTCAAGTGCGCCGTCAGGATGCAAAACAGCAACTGGAAAAAATTGCCGAGTCGGTTCTTTCGGAAGAAAGAATGCCGATTTCTCCTTTTGTCAGTGAACAAAAGGATTTTATTGCAACCGACAACCAAACCCTTTTCGAGGCGCTTTCTGCGGCGAAAGAGGGGCAAATTGTTTTTGTGCCCGCGGAAAACGTTATTGATATGGCCGATTATTTGCTTTGTTATAATGATGGTAAGCCTATGCAACCCATCGTCCCCAAGGGTGTCACTTTGATGGGGGAGCGCGGTGTCGGTGACTCTCGCGGTGCCATCATCAAAGCTACTTGTGTCGCCCGTCCCTTGTTTATTTTGGAAGATGGCGCCCGCATTACAGGACTTTCTTTGGGCGGTCGTGACCTTTATATCGAAGAACACGCTTTGACCGAGCATCAATCCGTGGCCGTTGTGGTTGCGGGCGACAATGTCACGATAGATAACTGCGAGATCGCAGGCTTTTCTCGCTGTGCCATCGATGCAACCGGTGTCAAAAATCTCAAAGTCAGCGATTGTTATATTCATGACATCGCAGGCGTAAATGTAGGTCGTGTGATCGTCGGCGAGGGAGCAGAGGCCACTCTGTCCGATTGTACCTTTATCCGTGTCAACGGTATTGACGGTACAAAGGATGGTCAAATCAAGATCGAAAATTCTCAAACCCTTTCTTTTCCGAAACTTGAAAATCCTGCCGATGTGGAATTGCCCTGTACCTGCAACGATTCTTCTCTCAACGATCTGCCTTACAACAAATTGAGGGCGATGCTCAAGGAAGAAAATGTGGATGAGGCGGCTCTTTTGGATTTAATATCCGACATCGGCCTGTATTCCAATTATCTTAAATACCCCAAAACCATCGCGGTTAACGGTGAGCACTACGGCCCCAGCTTTTCCCTTATGCCTTGGGGCGGCGGCGCAGGCTATGAAAATATTTATACCGATGGTGACTATGTTGTTCATGACGGTCGCGAGTTTTTAAAAGCCCTCGAGGAATGCCAAGAAGAGGACGTCATCTTTATCGACGGACAATCCGTTATTGATATTCCCGATGAACTCTGTTATGACCAAACAAGCCGTATTTGCATTGACAAAAAAGTTACGATTGCCTCTAACCGCGGTGAGCGTTTGCCTGATGGCAGCATTGCTCCGGGTGGCGCATTCTTCATGCCGCATTTTGAAATCAAGTTGCTCGGTCATATCAAAGCAGCGGGTGTTCGCTTTGCGGGTTTGATTTTGAAAGGGCCTGATAACAGCTCTCATATTGCTCACCACAAACGCTGTTTTTCAAAACGTGATGAAAACGGTAATTACGTTCCGGGTCACGCCGAGTATTATAAGTTAAAGATGGGATATTGCTTCTCAGCCACGGCGGATGATGTGGTTTTTGAAAACTGTGAGATTTGCAATTTCTCGTTTGCCGCTCTTTCATTCGGTTCTCTTATCACCGAAAACAGACAGGTTGTAAAGAGTTTTCCTGTTAAAAATTGCGCTGTGCACCACTGTTATATCCATCATACACAGTTGCATGGATTGGGATATGGCGTGCAGGTTAGAAGTGGCGATGTTGATATTTATGCCAATTTATTCAACTATAATCGCCACTCCATTGCATCCCCCGGCTTTGACACGGTTGTCTATCATGCGCACGATAATATTGAGATGGGCGATTCCATGGGAGATCACTTTGATATTCATGGCGGTCGAGATCGTAAGGATGGTAGCGACATTGCGGGCAAGTATTGTGAAATTTATAACAATACCTTCCTGTCAACCAAAAACCCCTACAACTTGCGCGGTAGAATTACCGATGAAAGACATTTTGATTATAACGTATGTTTTAAACCCCGTGAAGAATATGACAGACAGAATGTAGAAGAGAAAAAAGGTAAGTATTTGACCCACAATCATTATGGTAGGGACGAATTTTTAAACAATGTTCACATTGGTAAAAATATTTGGAGTTTAGAGGATGCTCCCATTCTTTTAGAGGGTGGATGCTGCAACGAATAATTTGATTTTTATTCATACCGCTGATGATTTTTCATCGGCGGTATTATTTTGTCTTTATTCCAAAAAAGTTGTTGAATATAACGAAAAAAAGGGGAATAAATTATGTGATTTGTCCATTTCTAAATCGAGGGATTTGTGATATAATAAAATGAAGTATTGTAAAATAGGGGGTGAGTGTTTGATTTTCAATTTCAAGGCGTTTTTGTCTCTTGTTCTCTCTTTCACCCTTTTGTTTTGTGTTGCTTGCGCAGAGCAAGCGCAAACCAAACCGCAAGACGATTCCTCGGCCATCATACCCGAAGATGAGATTCAAACAAATCCCGATTTGCCCGATTCGGAAAACATCACCCAACCGACCTATCAATCTACTGGAACGAGTGTTGAATCACTGCCTGACTGGTCGGCTGAAAAACTGGTGCAACAAAACATTGCATCCCCGCTGCCGATTCTGACACGCTGTTTTTATCCTGATCATAACCAACTGTTAAAAAATCTGATTTCCATGCGTGCCGCGTTGGGAACAAGTATAAAGACGGCGGGTGTTTTATCTCAATTTCTTTTTTCTTACAATGCCGAGGCTTCCGGTCTTGATCTATATTTGGATTATGCCGAAAGCACCTTTGTAAAATATGGGAGCGATGTTTATGGTGCCGATCCCGCTGGCATTGGCGGCGGAAGCGGATACCATGATATGCCTGAGGGTGAATTTCAATTTATCGTGACAAATGACGATGAATTTTACCATGCACTGAAAGAAGCCAAGAAAGGCGATATAATTTACATTGCCGATAACACTGTCATCGATTTATCGGATTGGATTCTCCCGGGTGATATAGTTGATTTTTCAAAAGAAGAGTCGGTTTTAGAGCGTGTTCCGCTTCAATTTACCATCCCGACGGGGGTGACCCTGCTTGGCGCTCGCGGATACGCCGATTCGAGCGGAGCCATGATAAAAAGCAGTTCCCATGTCAATTTTATTCTCACTCTGGAAAAAAATGCTCGCATCAGCGGTCTTGTCATCCAAGGATGCGACTTGCCGATATATGCTTCGTCATCAACAGAAAATCAATCCTCGGGTATTCGAGTGATCGGTGACGGCGCCACTATCGATAATTGTGAGATTGCGGGGTTTTCGGGTACGGCCATATTGGTGGAAAATGCACAGGATGTCAAGATACATCATAATTATATCCACCATTCCCTGGGCTGGGAAGCGGGGTGTGGCATTCGTGTAGATAATAGCAAGGTTTTAATCGAACGCAATCTGTTCAGTCAACTTAGGATGACCTTGTCTGCCGAGGGGTTTAAGAGTGATATTTCCTATCAAAACAATGTCGATGCGGGGAATATCCGCTCCACCTCGTTTGTTTTGAAAAATACTCTTGGTACCGACAGTGATTTTTCCGAAGTGTTTACTTCCGTTTCGCGATTTGTGTGCAAAAACAACACATTTTTATCCGCATCTCCCGTTTTTACTCTTTTGGGTTTGCCGCAAAGTATGGTGGTGCAAAATAATTTGTTTGCCTATCAAGACTGTGTATACGGCGATGAAATTCTTACCCTGCCGGGTCTTTCATCGGTGGTTTATGAAACAAGAGTGCAGTTTACCGGTAACTGTTTTGATATCAAAGCGCCATACCTATCCGATAAAACCTCCAAAACTTCTCAATCGGGCGATGCGCGACTTTCCTCTTATGCAAAGCTTGTAAAAGATGGACTAACCCCACCCAAACCTAAAAAATCCGATCTGCCGCAGATAAAATTTGAAAAAGTGCTTTATCCCGACGTCATTTGCGCAAGCTATTACTCGAATGATCATGATTTTGCTTTTGTTCGCATAAGCGATTTGGCCGCGATGACAAAATCATCGGGCGTAAAGGTCAATCAGCAATCGTTAGACGGATTGCTTGTAGAAATCATTTCTTCTCTTGGTGGTTATTCATCCTTATATACATTGTCCGATCTGTTATATATAGAAAAAGGCGGTACTGCCTATGGTGCTAAGCCGCAGGATCAAAATCCCATCGGGGTGTATACAGAGCAGGAAATGATTTATACCACGGGTGATTATTTGGTTTACAGCCTAACCGATCTGCTCCTTGCCGCTTCCATGGCCAAAAGGGGAGATGTCATTTACATTCCCGAAGGTGTTGTAATCGACGTTTCTGCCGTGACAGAGGAAAAACGCACTATAATAATCAAGCAGGGAGTTACCTTAGCTTCCGATCGCGGATTTATACATGAAGATGGTCGCGTTTCAACCGGTGCTTTGATATATTGCAGCCGTGTGCAAGCTGAGAGCGTTTTTATTTTAGGTGAAGAATCTCGTCTGACGGGATTGTCCCTTTCAGGTCCCGATCCTGCCGCCCATAATGGTCTTTGGGAACGCGCCCTGCGCGGTCACACCGTGGGTACGGGATATCAGTATGGGCACAATTATCTTGCAAATGCACAGCCGACCGTCGGCGTTACCGTGGTTGGTGACGGTGCTGTGATTGACAACTGTGAAATTGCAGGGTTTTCGGGCGCCGCTATCACTATCCGTTCGTGCGAAGATGGAAAAACATCCGAAAATGTCAAGATACACCATTGTTATATCCACCACAATCAAATGATGGCTTTTGGATATGGCATTTCACTTGGATATGCCTACGCCGAAATCTATTGCAATCTGTTTAATTATAACCGTCATTCGATCAGCGGAAGCGGTTTTGCCGACAGTGGCTATATTGCCCACAACAACATTGAAATGGGAAGTGCCAATGGCCATGTATTTAATATGCACGGTGGATCCGACCGCAAAGACGGCACCGACATCGCAGGTGGAACCATAAAAATATATAACAATACGATCTTATCCTCGGCATTGCCGTATATCCTGCGTGGCGCTCCAAGTAAGTCCATGGAATTTTATTCCAACATTTTATTTGTTTCCCGTGATGATTGCACCGATGGCCAGTTGATTCGAGAGCGTGTTGAGGTCGGGCGCAATATTTGGAATATAGGCGAGAATAATCCAACAGCTTTGGTCGGTTAATGACCTATGCAAAACAAACGGAGGTTTTTTATAATGCATTTTAGAAAAATTGCTGTGCTACTTTTAATTTTTTCCATGTTGCTTTATAGCTTTGTCGGTTGCGGCAACGAGGAAATGTCAAAACCGAGTGGCGGACAGGATGATTCGTCCGATGTGCAGGGGGGAGATGACAGCGCGGATACGCCGACGCAAGACAAACCCGGTGATTCGGACGAGGAGCAAAAGCCTGATGAACCGGCTCCGAACGATGATGTATTTACGCCTTTGGTTTTGCAAAACGCACTTTCGAAAAGACCGATTTCCATGCGTACCTTCTATCCCGATACCATGGAATTTATCCGCAATGCCGAGACTTTGCGCGCCGCCATTCAAAACGGGCAAATCACTGATAATAATATAATCGTAAGTGAATTAACGCGTCTTTTGAAAATGAATGAAGATTTAGGACTCTATTATGATTATGCGGCGCAACCCTTTGTCATGGATAACGAGCAGATTTTCGGTGCCAAACCCGATGATAACCCCATCGGCGGCGGCGAAGGGTATAACAGCTCGTATAAAAAAGCTACCATGTATGTTTCGACCGACGATGAACTGAAAAACGCTCTGCTTTATGCAAAATCAGGCGATGTGATCGTTGTAAGAGGCGCCGTCTGCATTGACATGTCCGACTTTATTTGCGCGGGAGATTATACAGGATTTACGGGCCAGCGCATTCCATTGGATATGGTTATTCCCGCAGGAGTGGTTTTGCGCGGTGAGCGTGGTGAAAACGGTGATGGCGCCATCATCAAAGTCACCTCTTATACCAATATTTTGTTCACCTTAAAAAAAGGCGCTCGTCTTTCGGGGCTTGTCATTCAAGGTCCCGATAACGCATATTCGACCACCAATGCGGCCTCCAATCTCTCGGTCGGTATTCGTATCGAGGGAAGCAATGCCAGGGTGGACAACTGTGAAATATCCGGCTTTTACCATACCGCCATCGAGGTTGATGGTGTAAAGGGCGTAAGGCTCGATCACAACTATTTCCACCATATCGACGGTATCAATGCAGGAACGGCTATCCGTGTCAAAAATGCCACCGTCAATATTGAATATAATCTCTTTTCTGCAGTCAGATCCATGGTCTATGCCGCGGGCTCCAAGGCGGATGTTACCTTTAAAAACAACGTAGATGTTGGAAATTTGGAGGGCGTTTTCTTTAAACTCGGTACCAACGGAAGCAAAAAACAGACCACACCTTTCCCTGCGGGCATCAAATCCTTTGTGGCCGAAAACAACCTTTTTCTTTCGCTGACCACTCCTGTTGAGTTGCTCGGCTTGCCGCAAAACGTTGCCTTTAAAAACAATCTTTTCGGTTATGATGAGCAATTTTATGACTTTTCTCCCGAAACCATCGAAAATTTAGATCAAACGGTATACGACACTTTTATTTTCCAAAACAATGCTTTTGATGTGCGCGATCCCTTTGTTGCAAGCAGAAGTGCTGCCAATCCCGAAAAAAGCGAGGATGTTCGGCTTGGCAGTTACAGTCAACTGGTTGCAGATAAATTAACTGCATATAACCCCGAAATCAATCCCTATTTGACGGTTGAATATGAAACTATTCTGCCTTTACCCGTTTTGTCCGCCTCTTACTTTACCCCTGAAGACGATCTGTATGTTGTGTATTTGGAACAACTCCGAGATTTTGTCGATCTATACACCACTGAAAAACTTTGCGAAGAATTGCGTCGCAGCACCAGTATTTGCGGCGGTTATTCTCAATATCTGGAGTATGTCGACCGCAACTTGATTACGGTGACTGTCAAAAATCAAATATACGGTGCCTACGCCGATGAAATGGGTGAGGTCGGCGGCGGTGTCGGTTATAAAGAAATATACACAACAGGCGATTATGTTGTCACCGATTACAGTTCTTTGAAGAGTGCCTTAAAAAAAGCAAAAAAAGGTCAGGTTGTATTCATTCCCGGCGGCACTGTTATCGAGCTTTCCGAAGCTTCATCAAGTGAAGTCAATCCCATATATATCGGCAAGGGTGTAACTCTTGCCTCCGACCGCGGTTATATCAATGAAGATGGTACCATCTCTACGGGGGCGATTCTCAAAGTAGCGGTTTTCTCTAAAACGGGTGCTGTATATATGGAAGAGGATAATGCGAGATTGACGGGTTTGGTCGTTATGGGCCCTGACCCTTCCGCACACGAAGCCCATCACACACGCTCCTTCAATCTATTCCAAGATCCCCTTGCTCACAAGTATTATTACCAACTGATTACAACCGATGGTGTCATCGTCAAAGGTAGCAACATTGAGATCGATAACTGTGAAATCACATCCTTCTCACACGGTGGTATATACGTGCAGGGTAAAAACAAGGTCGCATCCAAGAACATTCATATTCATCATAACTATATCCATCATTGCCGCTTGAAAGGTCTTGGTTACGGCGTTTCCATTACTTACGGTTATATTACCATCGACCATAACTACTTTAATTATAACCGCCATTCCATTGCCGCTTCAGGTTATGAAAACAGTGGATATAAAGCCTATTGTAACATCGAATTCGGCGAGAGTGTCAGCGACTATTTCGATTTCCACGGCGGAAAAGATCGCAAAGACGGTACCGATATTGCAGGTCAATACTGTGATATTTATAATAATACCTTCCTTGGCTCCAATAACCCCTATAACCTCCGTGGTATTCCCACTGAAAGAAGAACCTTTAAATATAATATGGTTTATGAACCCATTGATTTCTATGGCAGTTATTTGAGCCATTATTCGTATAAAGGTATTGTATGCCCGAATACTTCGGTCGGTAAAAACATTTGGAATATCCGTAACGGTAACACAAAGGTTGAAACCGGCTATCCGGGACTTAACTAAAATGATTGGAGTTTAAATTAAATAAGCGTATATTTTCACTGCTTTTAGCACTTTGCATTTTGTTTTCGATCTTTTGCGTTTCCTGCGGAGATGAAAACACTCTTGAAATCCCCACGGATGATGACAAAATCCCATCGGAAGATTCAAATGCAGGCGATACGGACAGTGATCAAACCACGTCCGAATCTCCCGTCGAAACTTGGGGGGCGGATATAATCGCGGTGCAGAATCAACTGGCGAAAGCCCCGATTTTAACTCGCTCGTTTTATCCCGATTATAACAACTTTTTAACAAAGCTTTTCACCTTAAATGCGGCTTTGGGTACCGATGTAACCGATTTAAGTATGGTTGGAAAGGAATGTCTTTCCCTGCTTCAAACAGCTACAGGTATGAATTTGCTGTATGATTTCTATGAGAATCCGTCGATTTCGGACACTGAAACCACTTATGGCGTTGTAACCGATGATAAGCCTCTTGGCGGTGGTTTCGGCTACGATTCGGGTATCCCCATTAAAAAAATCACCTATGTCGTACATAATGACAATGATTTTTATGATGCGATGAAGGCCGCCAAAAAAGGCGATGTTATTTACATCGCAGGTGAGACTGTAATTGATCTTTCTGATTGGATTTTGGCGGGTGAGTTGGTTGATTTTATGAATTCTTCCAACGTCGAAAGAGTTCCTTTGGAGTTTAAAATCCCCGCAGGTGTTACACTCATGGGTGATCGCGGTTATTCGGGTTCGAAGGGCGCGGTGCTCAAATCCACCTCCTATGTAAACATGCTGCTCAGTTTGGATGCGGATGCACGTCTGACCGGTCTTACTTTGCAGGGGTGTGATACCCCTGATAACGCTACTAACATTGCCGCCAACCATTCCATCGGAATTGTTGTAAAAGGGGATGGGGCGCGGATTGATAACTGTGAGATCTCAGGTTTTTACCGTTACGGTATCACGGTTGAAAATGCATCCAATGTCGAAATCGATCATAACTATATTCATCATATCAGCGGAAACGATGCGGGCATTGCCATTCGCGTTGATAAGTCGGTTGTAAACATTCATCACAATACTTTTGCTCATGCAACACGTCTGCTTTCCATGGGTGGAAAAGAAACGGTTGTTTCTTTTAAAAACAACATAGACGGCGGCAACATTACAAAAGAATATTTCCAACTGCTTGCAAATGCTTTTTCTGAATTCGATGCCGAGTTTGACACTTTCAGAAGCGGTGTTCATACCTTTGAATTGGAAAACAATACCCTGCTTTCGGCGGTCGATCCTTTCCTGTTGAAAGGTTTACCCCTCCAACTGACCGTCAAAAACAATTACTTCGGCTATCCCGATGCTTGCTATGAAATCCTTTACGAAGAAAAGACACATCTTTTGGCAGCGATCTATGAAACCAGAATTAAATTCGAGCGCAATGCCTATGATGTAAATGCGCCTGTAGTGGTTTCAAAAAGCGGCAGTGCACCCGAAAAATCGGACAATCCAAAGCTTTCTTCTTTCAGCGTAGCGGAAAGCTCCGTTTTGTCTGCGCAGGTTTTTCAAAAGATCGATGCGCCGAAAATAAGCTATCAAAAAACCGTTCGTCCCGATATTATCTCGGGCAGCTTCCAAAGCGACTTTAACGATTCTCCCTACGAAGCTCTTTTGCAATTTGCCGATAAAGGCTTTTCGGCTGCAGATAAGAACATTACCGATAGCACTGAAAAGAGTATTGGCGATGTCATCAATCAAATTGGAAGTTATACTAATTTCTATACCTACAAGGATGATCTTTCTGCGGTTGTAGATGGTGAGAATTACGGTATCGTTGACGACGGTCAGCCTCTTGGCGGCGGTGTCGGATATAACAATATTCTTCACTTTGATAAAGCAGAAAAAGGTGTATATTTTGCCACCGATTTAAGTTCTCTTTCTGCCGCAATGATTCAGGCGAAAGCAGGGGAGATCATCTATATTCCCTCCGGAACCGTGATCGATCTGTCCAATGCTTTGGATGCTACGGTGACAACCCTTAAACCCAAGGAGGGTGTTACCATTGCTTCGGACCGTGGCTATGTCAATGCCGATGGATCGGTTTCGGTGGGCGGTATGATCAAATCCACCTTGGTTTATAAAGATCCCATTATCAGAATCGAAGCCGAAAACATCCGCATCACAGGTCTCGTGATCGAAGGGCCAGACCCCGCAAGGCACCTTGCGCTTTGGGATCGTTGTTTCGACGGTAAGACCAACGGTTCGGCAGGCACACAGCTTGGTCATACCTATTTAAGCTTTGCAACCCCCTCGACGGGTATTGAGATCAACGCAAACCGATTTGAAATTGACAACTGTGAGGTTTCCGGTTTTTCGTCTTCTGCCATCATGTTTACAGCACTCTCCCAATCTGCCGATGCCGTCACCGATAACAAGGTGCACCACAACTATATCCATCATAATCAAATGAAGGCATTGGGATATGGCGTTAATTTCGGTATAGGCAATGCGCAAATCAGCTATTGTCTCTTTAACTATAACCGTCACTCCCTGGCGGGGACGGGTAAACCCAAATGTGGCTATACGGCGTTTTGTAATGTAGAAATGGGTGAGACTATTTCAGATCACTTTGATATGCACGGCGGTTCCGATCGCAAGGACGGAACCGATATCGCGGGTGAATATATTGATGTGTATAACAACGTTTATTTGAGCAGTATGCGCCCCTATAACAACCGCGGCGTGCCGGCTGTCGGGCGCACCTTCCATCATAATATTCACTTGGCTTCCAGAGAATCCTTTGGCAATGTGCTTTTGATCAACCGTTACACCAATCAACCGATCGCTTGTTTGGAGATAGGAAAAAATCTCTGGAATCTGACAGATTTAAAAGTTGGATAAATTTTTTAAGCACATCTGAAAAAAGCGGCTATTTTCAAGAAAATAGCCGCTTTTTTGCGCGTTTATTCTTGACTATTATATTATAATAAAGTAAAATTAAACTGTATATGTGTCATAAGATGTCTTTATCTGTTTTGGCAAAGATTTTCTAAACGGCCATATACGTTTACCGAACAAAGTGATGTCATAGCTGATTTTTCCATCAAAAATCAATTGTTGCATTTTAAGGAGATTGTTACCATGAAATCGACCGAAGTTCTTTCCAAAGTGAAAACTCGCGCTTATTACCCCGATCATACAACTGTTTTGACCAGACTTATCAACTTGAAAAACGAAGTAAAAAGTGGCCGTTTATCCGATGCTTTTGTCGTTCGCAATGAATTGATCTCGACCTTTACCGCCGCTGCGCGTCTTGGTGCATACGCTGATTATTACAACAACATCCATTACACTGTCGGTGATACTTCTTTTGGTGCCGCGCGCGGAAAATATCCCATCGGTGGCGGAGAAGGATATTCTCTTGTCCAAAATGCGGATATGACCGCAAAAACCGATGATGAACTCTATCTAGCTTTGGATACCCTTAAAGAAGGGCAGATTCTCCTTGTTACCGATGAATCGGTTATGGACCTTTCTGATTTCTTGCTCGGTGGTGATATGAAGGGATATGTTGACAAAAGAATTGATTTTACTTGGACGGTGAAAGATGATGTCGCTTGGTGCGGTCAGCGTGGTGTTGACGGTTCGGGCGGTGCTATTTTAAAAGTCACCTCCTTTACCAATTGTGCCATTATTCTCGGTAAAAACGCACGCCTCTCGGGTCTTGTCATTCAGGGTCCCGACCGTTCGGATGATACAAAAAACCATGATTATAACCTTTCTGTCGGTATTGTCGTCAAAGGAAACGGTGCCGTTATCGAAAACTGTGAAATCTGCGGTTTTTTCCGTGCGGGTGTTCGCGTTGTGGATGCTGAAAATGTGACCATTCAAAACAACTACTTCCACGATATTTTAAGCCCGCTTTCGGGTCATGCCGTCTCTGTTGAAAATGCGAAAGTCAATCTTTTATCTAACCTGTTTGCAAATGTCAACTCCGTGCTTACAATGAGCGGAGAAAATTCCCATGTCAACTTCACCGACAACGTCGATGCGGGAAATGTCGTTTCGTCCCTTTTCTCTCTATATAGCGGTCGTTATTCTGCTTCCCATAACACCTTCTTATCCAAGGTGACTTTCTTGTCTGCCGACAGCCAAACCGCTTCTTTGCAAATTGAAAACAATTTGTTTCTTGCAAAGCCTTCTGTATATGGTGATGCTACCGCATTATTTGCCTCTAACCTTTTTGATCTTGCATCCCCCCGGGTTTATGAGGGTGGAAAAATGATCGGCGATCAGCTTGCTGGCGTTACCGCTTCGGGCTCTGCAAATAAAGAGTTGCAACCCGCCCAAAAAATAACCCTTCCCGCCTTGGCTCTTTGTTACTACACCGAAACCGATGATAGCGGCTATATTTTGTTGCAAAAATTGATTCAAGCAGATGTGTTTGGGGGCGATGACTTTATTGATTCTCTCAACAATGTCATTGCTTCTATCGGTGGTTATGCCAATTATTTGCATTTTTCTGACACAGATATGGTGTCTATTGTCGCGGATGGTCAGCGTTACGGTGGATATTCTGATGGTGACATGATTGGCGGCGGTTATGATTACAGCCAAATATTTACCACGGGTGATTATATCGTTACTAACGAAGAAGAACTCCTGCGAGCAATCGAGGTAGCCAAAGCAGGAGAGGTGATCTTTTTACCGGGTGACACCTATATCAACGTTTCCGATTGTCAAAAGGGCATAATTCGCACCTTTACCCTGCCCGCCGGTGTTACCTTGGCCTCTGATCGCGGTCGAGTAAAAGAAGACGGCAGTATTTCCACGGGTGCTGTTTTAGCAAATTCGGTGTGTGCAAGACCTTCGATTATCAAAATCGGGGGAGAAGGCGCTCGCATTACGGGTCTTGTTTTAAAAGGTCCTGACCCTGCCCGTCACATAGCGCATCACAGACGTGCTTTCCGTGAACTGAAAAATCCCTCTTATTATTGGCAGCTTCCCAACAATTTAGGTGTACAGTGTGGGTATAGCCATGTAGAATTTGATAATCTTGAAGTCTGTGCTTTTAACACGATCGGAATTGCCATTTCCGACAAAGAAAATCCCCCCAAACATTGCAAAGTACATCACACTTATATTCATCATTGTCAACTTCTCGGTTTGGGATACGGTGTTAAATTGGATTGGGGATATTGCGATATCACCTATAATATGTTTAACTACAACCGCCATTCCATCTCGGGTACAGGCAACCCCTTGAGCGGTTTTGTGGCTGAAAACAACATTGAAATGGGCGAAAGCATCGGTCACTATTTCGATATGCACGGAGGGGCAGACCGTAAAGACGGCACCATTATCTCGGGTGAGTATATGATCATTCATAACAACACGTTCCTTGGTCCTTGGCGTCCCTATGTACTTCGCGGACTTCCGACCGACAGACAAGATTTTTCTTATAACATCATTTATGAAATGCCCGCCGTTCTTGGCTCTGCATTGAGCTTCTATGCGGGCGAAGAAGTCAAAAATGCAACGGTCGGCAAAAATATTTGGGGCGTTAAAAATGGTAATACCGCTGTTATGGATGGTATTGAAGAGTAATTTTCAACACAAAATCGATGCAGAGATTTTCGTATGCTAATTTGGGAGTGATCATATCATGAGAACCGTACAAACTCTTGCATTGCAAAATAAATTGGCGCTGAGCAATCTACCGACCCGCAGTTATTTTCCCGATAATCCATCCATACTTTCCCGCTTAATTCAGTTGAAAAATGCTGTAAAGTCTGGTGAAGTGACCCAAAAAGATGCAATACGAAGTGAATTGATCTCGTCCATGCAGATGGCCGAAAAACTCGGTATATATTACGATTATTGTGATCACACGCATTATGCAGATCAAAACGGTGTATACGGTGCGACGGTCGGTCAGCATGGTTTTGGCGTCCATTCGTCCTGCGCGGACACCCCGTTGATCATCAGGACTTTTCTTTCAATGTTGTGTATGATAATATTGAAACTTCAGGCAAACACCTTCAAATCTCCCGTGGCGAACGGGTTGAAAATGCCCATGTAGGTAAAAATGCTTGGGAAATCAGCCGTGGAATCATAGAAATCATTGACGGTGTTCAAATTTAATATGAGTTTTCGGAAATAGATAAAGGCGTGTATCTTTTGATACACGCCTTTATCTTATAAAATCTTATTTTTCGTCGTTGCTGTTGGCTGGGACTTCCACAGCGCGGATAGCCCATTTGAACACTTTGATTTTGTTCTTATCATTGCCCAACTCTAAAGTAACGATGTCATCTTTGATTTTGATTACTCTGCCGAGAATTCCGCCGTTTGTCGAAACTTCATCACCGATTTGCAAATTGTCGCGCATAGCGGCGATTTCTCTCTCTTGTTTCTTTTGGGGACGGATCATGACAAAATAAAGAACAACGAAAAGTAATACCATAATGATAATTGTTCCGTAACCCTGCATTTATCAACAACCTCCTTCTCTATAACTTAATCTATTCTCACATATTATATCCTATTTTTCCATATATTGCAATAAGATTTTCAAATTATTCAAGAGATTTTGCGGGAATAGTAAGATAAAACTTGAATTTGTAGGTGATATCGGTGTCCAAGAAGGATGTATCCCTTTTAGATGTGGTTGTCAAAAAATATAATCGTCTGTTAGACACACAAATTTTTTCATCTGCTGCAGAACTGTCATATTATCTGATACTCACCCTTTTTCCCGTTTTAATTGTAATCAACGCCCTTTTGACCTTGTTGGTGGGGGATATAAGTGAAATATCACAAATTGTCAATATCTTCTTACCGCGCAATACGGTCGATTTATTCGATGAATACTTCACTTACCAACAGGAAAATTCGGGTGCAAAATATCTCTATCTCGGTATTGTTCTGACGCTGACATCCATGAGCAGCACAACCCATGTTGTTCGTATGCGAATATCCCAGTTATACGGTTGTAAAAAATACCGAAAAAACTCAAACAGTATAGTTGGCTGGGTCGTCGGTAAACTCTTCTCTATGTTAATATCTGCCTTTGTATGCATTTTAATATACGGCTTTGTTCTTCTGTTATTACTCGGAGAAGAACTCCTAAAAAGGCTATATGAACATTTTTTCATTCTCGAATCATATAGCCCGGTACTCGCGTTGATTCGATATTTACCGCTCGGTCTTTTGATGTATTTGTTTTTTTGTCTCATTTATAAGTTTGCAACGGGTTTTGACCTCTGTTTTCGTTTGATCAAAAAGGGGGCAGCCGTTTGCACGGTTTTGCTGCTTTTGATTTCGTTTTTATATTCCATTTATATCAACACGTTTGCTTCCTATGCGTTTGTTTACGGATCTCTTGCCTCTTTTATAGTCACGTTGGTATGGGTGTATTTAGCCAGCTTTATATTTTTGTTTGGTGCTTTTATCAATGCCGATATATACCAAAAAGAAATGACCGCATGTTACGGTCATTTCAAAACGGATATTACGTTTGGATAAAAGGGAGCATAAACCAAAATGTACTGCCGACTCCGGGGGTGCTGTTGACACCGAAAGAGGCGCTGTGCAGCTCCAGCATTTTTTTGGTGATGGATAATCCCAAACCTGTACCGACAGGAGCGCGGGCATGATCGGTATCCGAACGGTAATATCTTTCCCAAATGGAAGAGATTTCCTCTTTGGTAATGCCCTTACCGTTATCTTCTACCTCTATGCGCACCTGATTGCCGACAATCAACTGACGGATCCAAACCTCTTTGCTTTCGCCCGTATAATTAATGGCGTTGTTAACTAAGTTGTAAATAACTTGGCTTATTTTCAGGCGGTCGGCATATACATAAACTTCACACGTTCTGTCAAAGTGGATTTTATAACCATCCTGTTCCTTGAGTTTTGCATATCGTTCCAGTATCTCATCGACCAAGGCAGTGATAGAAAAACGTGTTTTTTGCAGCGATATAATGCCACTTTCTAATTTCGATATATCCAGCAAATCATTCACAAGCAAAGTCAAACGATCGGTTTCATCGATGATGATTTGTAGATTTTCGGGGGTGTTTTCACCCGGTAGATCGCGCATAACCTCGCTATATCCCGAAATAAGTGTCAAGGGTGTTTTCAAGTCGTGAGAGACATTGGCAATCAGTTCTCTGCGGAGAGTTTCTGTTCTTTTCAGTTCATTTGCAAGGAAATTTAAGGTGTCTGCCAACTCATCCAATTCGCCAAAACTGTGTTTTGGGGTAAAATCTTCTGCATACTGACCCCCTGCAAGTTTCCAAGCTTTTTGTGTAATATCTCGAATGGGGGCGGTAATGTGGATTGACATTAAAAATGCAAGGAATGCAGAGAAGATGATGAGAATCACGCAGATGAACAGATATTCGTTGATAATGGTGTCGATGGTGGAAGAAACAGGCGTCAAAACTGAATCAAGAACCACCAAATAAGATTCTCCGTTTTCAAGAGAGACGATCTTCGAAGCAATCATACAGTCAAGGTCTAACATTTTACGCGGTCTGTTATCACCCTGGTTTTCATTTGTCTCTTGTTCTGTCTTTGTGTCCGGATCACTGTTTTCATTGGAAATATACCGTAATAAATAAAAATCTTTACTTTCTTTTGTGTTTTGATAGATTTCTGTTAAACGGCTGTGTCGAATGAGCGTGAGGGAGCACAAAGAATCGGTATGCGATGCATAAATCTCATCTAAGAGAGGAGGAGAGTAAATAACACCGCAAATCTGTTTATCATAGGTATATTCAACCAGTTGGCTTTGCAAGGCTTGCAAGGATTGTGTGGGAAGGTTTTCTGCGCAATCCTCAATTTCACCGATTTTGATGCGCGTATAAATGGATTCAAGAAAAATAACCTGAAAAAGCCAAAGAAGCATAAAGACGAAAATCGTAAACCCTTCCAGTGCGAAAAAGAAACGCCAACGTATACTCCAATTTTTAGACCATTTAAGCTTCAAAACGGTAACCTACCCCTCGAAGTGTAACAATAAATTTACTGTATTCGCCCAGTGTTTTGCGCAATAATTTGATATGAGTGTCCAGTGTACGATCATCGCCGTAAAAATCATATCCCCAAACATCCGAAATGAGTTTTTCGCGAGTGAGGGCGATGTTGCGGTTTCTTACCATATAGAATAAAAGATCGTATTCCTTGGGGGACATATCAATTCGTTTGCCATTGATAAAAACAAGTCGCGCTGTAAAATCGATGGATAAACCTTCAAAAGAAACTGCGTCGGTTTTTTTCTTTTGCGCCCCATGAACACGTCGTATAACCGCGTGTACACGGAGCATCAATTCTTTGGGAGAAAAGGGTTTTACAACGTAGTCATCGATACCGACTTCAAACCCGTTGATTTTATCATATTCTTCACCACGCGCCGAAAGCATAATGATTGGCACACTGCTTGTTTTTCTGATCTCGCGGCAAGCAGAAAATCCATCCAATTCGGGCATCATGATATCCATGATGATCAGATCGAAATTCTTTTGGCGACAGATGGCAACTGCCTGCATGCCGTCTTGGGCTTCAGTCACCGAAAATCCTTCGAATTCGGCATATTTTTTTATAATGGAGCGGATTCCGCTTTCATCGTCGCAAACAAGTATTTCGTACATGTAAACATCCTTTCAATTCTATTGACAGTAGCATACAGTATTTATGTGATAAGCGAGTGAAGAAATGTCAAGTTTATCTTGATTTACAAGGAAATGTTGTTTTTTTGCATCACATCCGTGACGGTGGCTAAATCAGGGAGGGAGGCATATCCGCCGCTTTTACTCTCAACAATAGCACCGACGGTGTTTGCAAAACGCACCGATTTTTTTATATCTTTTGTGGAAATATAAAAGAGGGATATTGCGGCTAAATATGCGTTTTCGTATCCGCGTGTATCCAAGCAGGGGAGATCGCAATTGGAAATGATTTCGTGATACTTACCGTCATAAATAAAGGAACCGCGGCGCTGTAAGCGGATGACAACATATTTTGCGTTGGTTGCGCGATATAATTGGTCGGCGGCGGCCAACATATTGTCCACAGAATCGGGATAAATTCCCGTGAATGCAAGCACCTGATCTTCGCTTGGGGTGAGTATTTCGGGGGAATGTATCAACTGTAATGACGCCTTAGCAGGGGAGGGTTCACAGAAAATCGGAATGGAATGTTGGTTTGCGAAGTCGACGGCAGATTTGAGTGTATGTTCATTACAATCCATGTGAATCAACAGCGCGTCGGGGTAGGACAGAAAAGCGTCTTCGGCATCGGCAGAAGATATGCCGCTGTTTGCACCGGGGTGATATAATGACGTGACTTTACCCGAGGTTTGTTTAAATGATACGGTCAGTGAGGTTTCATGGGTATCATCGATTTTTATGGCGCGCGTATCGATGCGATTGTGTGTAAAAACATCCAAAAGATAGCGGCCAAAAAAGTCTTTTCCCAAACGAGTGGCCAGCACGGCATCTGCGCCAAGCTTGGCGGCGGCAATTGCAGTCATGGCTCCCAAACCGGTTGGTTCAAATTGATAAGGGTGACGCACAATGTGTGTCTGACCCGAAATTGTATTGCCTTCGCTTGTACATGTTAAGGAAACACCTGCGTTTCCTAAAACCATAAAACGTTTTTCTGCCATATCAAAACCGCCTTTCTTATTGCACAATCTATAATTATATGTTAAAATGAAACATCGAAAATACCACGGAGGAAGTATGAGTAAAAGAAATTTTAAGGGTATAATGATCCCGATCGGACTGTTTGTATTGACCTTCGTTTTGATCATCGGACTTTGGACGGTTATTAAAATCTTCAAAAGCCATCCTGTGTACGAGGTGGAGGTATTCGAAGGCACTTATCGTGTTTTCGGTGGATTATTGCTGCGTGAAGATGGACAATGCATTCGTATTTATGACGAAAAATCGGGGCATACCGCGGAATATCCCATCCAAACCGTTAAATTGGCAGATGGTCGTGAAACCAGGGGGGCGTATGTAAATGAAACACTCTTTTGTACCGATGATGCGTATTGCGGCCTAAATACAGCCAATACCCCAAATACATGCTTATATGTAGATGAAAATGGTAAAAAATTTATCTATTCATTTAAAAACAAAAATTATACACCGTTATTTGAGGGAATATCAGCCGTTTCGGATGAATATGCAACGGGGCTTTTGCCGCTTTCGACACGGGGAACATATTTTGTTGAATTTAAAAATAATTCATTTTGTATTGTAAAACGAGACAAACAAAAAGAAGAGATCGCTTTTGTAAACGATGTATTGACCGTAAATTTATCGGCGCACAACCCGTTGTCGGTTAATTTTGTCGGTTGGTTAAATGACCGCTATTTTGCTTTCACTATGGTGACGCGTGAAAAACAGGGGGATGAAAAGAATTATTTCATTTGTGATGCGTCCAGCGGGGAATACCAAGCCTCGTCACGGGATGTAGATGAAGAAATATTTTCTGTTTCTTATATCTTCAGAGAAAAAGACAGCAAAACATTTCTTATCAAGCTATCAGACGAAGAAGAAACAGTGTTGCCCCATGCGTTCATTGACACAAATCCCGATGTCTTGGCGGTTTCACCCGAACACAACTATCTATCTTACAAAAGCGGTGATAGTGTAATCCTTTTGAATTTGCAAAACGGCCAATGGGAAACCTTGCATACCCATAGTAAACTGCAAATAGATACCGTGCAATTTCTCCATCGTTGTGTTATCTTGGTAACGGGCAGTGATGAAAAAGGTAATAATTTTTCAGCAGTGTATCGACTTACTTTTTAAGTGCTTTATAAAAACGTAAAATATTGGCCAAAGTATCGGCAAAGTCCGCTTTTGATCGATGGCGGACTTCCGAAAAGGGACGTGCGAGATGGTTGATGCTAAATACCGCATCCACGCCGCAGGCGTAAATGCTTTTATAATCGTCACCGATGTCACCGACTACGGCGATTAACGGGGTTTTATGTTTTTTTGTGAAGCGGCTGATGCCGGATATAACCTTACCGCCCGCGCTTTGTCCATCAATCTTGCCTTCGCCCGTGATGACGAGGTCAGCGCCATCGAGCAATGTATCAAATGCAATGGTATCCAACAGAAGCTGGATACCCGAACAGAGCGATGTGTTGAGGTAGGCGGAAATACCTGCGGCAATACCGCCTGCGGCGCCGCCGCCGACCAATGTGAGTATATCCTTGCCGCAGTTGATTTTTATAGCATCCGCGAACTTGCGAAGATTGCGGTCTAATCGCAAAACATCCTCGGGTGTTGCGCCTTTTTGGGGGCCGAAGATATGTGATGCGCCATTTTCTCCGCAAAGTGGGTTTTGAACGTCGCAAGCTACTGTAATTTTGCAGGATTCAAGACGTTTGTCCAAATCGGAGGCATCGATTCTATCCAGCCTTTCCAGGTCGAATCCGCAGGGACGGATTGATTTGCCGTCTTTATCCATAAAACGCACACCCAAAGCCGATAACACACCGACACCACCGTCGTTGGTAGCAGAACCGCCCAAACCGAGCAAAATATGCTTACAACCGCGTTCCAGTGCATCAAATATCAGTTCGCCTGTTCCGTATGAAGTCATCATGCCGGCATTTTTCCGGTTTTCTACAAGAGGCAGACCCGAAGCGATTGCCATTTCTATAACAGCAGTTCCGCTTGGTAAAATAAGATATTCGGCATCAACAGGGCGGAAGTCCGGGCCGTTCACCGAAAGAGATACACGTTGCCCTCCGAGAACAGTCTCATAAGCTTCTAAAGTACCTTCGCCGCCATCGGCTACGGGGACACATATACATTCACAATTCGGAAAATATTCTAATATGACTTCTTTTGCAGTGTTGCACGCTTCTGTGCTTGACATACTGCCTTTGTATGAGTCAACCGCGACAATGATTTTCTTCATAAACAGCACCAATCCTAAAGTTTATATCCATATTATAACAGATATTTCTTGTTTTTACAACGCCATTTTTTGTAACAAGCGGTTTGGTATTGATGTTTTTGCATATATATGCTAAAATTTATAGAAATCAGATGTAAGTCTCAGAGGAGTTTAGATATGAATGAAAAAATGACCTTCAGACAATGGTGGGAAAATTATTGGTATCACTATAAGGCTACTACTTTAATTGTTGCTTTTGTGATATTTGTTGTGATAGTTTGCTCTGTACAGCTTTTAAGTAAAGATGATCCCGATGTCCATATCACTTATGCGGGATACGGTTTGGTTGCAGGTCAGGATCTTGCCGATATTAATGAAATCGTAACCCCTTTGATTGATGACACCAATCAAGATGGTGTGAAGAAAATCGGGTTTCTTTCCCTGCAGCTTGCGCCGCTCGAACTATATGGCGATAGTCAGGTTTTAGATGCCTCTAAGCACACCGAAACAATGCAGCGCTTCCAATTGGAAGTGGCCGCAGGGGATACCATGATATATTTTGTTGATACCTATGTCTATCAATCTATGCGTGAAAAAGACCAAGTCGTTACTTTTGCCGATTCGCTTGGTTATGTTCCTGAGGGCGCATACGATGACTGTGCCATATCGATTTCTCAGCTTGATCTTTATAAGGCCGAGGGTTTCAAATCTTTGCCAAAAACAACCCTGGTGTGTTTAAGAAATCTACCGAATCGTGATACCTACGAGACGCATAGGAAACTTTTTCAGGCGCTGATTGAGTATACACCTTCTGCATCGTAATATAAAACTCCTTCCGTGATCGGAAGGAGTTTTATTCTAAATAAAATGTAGGCCGCCCAAAGGGCGGCCTTGAAAATTATTCTTCTTCTTCGTTTTCCTCTTCTTCGCAACCGCAGTCACAACCACAATCACAGCAATCATCGTCGCAATCGCAATCACAATCGCACTCGCCGAAGATTTCTTCTTCAACTGCGCCGAGGTCTTCATCAATCTGTTCAAGATATTCATTGATGGTGGCGGTTTCATCATCAAGATCTTCTACTGCCAAAGCAATTTCTTCCAAAATATCAGCGATTTTGGTAAGGATTTTGGCTTCGGGGGTAGCTTCACCGATGTTCAATCCTTCCATCAAACCTTTAAGATGGGCAACTTTTTCACCAATGGTCATAGTTATATTCCTCCTAATTCTTAAACTCTTTCGAGATACTCACCGGTTCTGGTATCAATCTTCAAAACATCACCTTCGTTGATGAATAAAGGAACTTTGATTTGTGCGCCGGTTTCGAGGGTACAGGGTTTGGAAGCGCCGGTGGCGGTATCGCCTTTAAAACCGGGTTCAGTTTCGGTTACTTCCAGCTCAACAAACATGGGGGGTTCAACTGCAAATACATTGCCTTTAAAGGAGCAAATACGAACCATCATGTTTTCTTTCACAAACTTGAAGTTGTCATCAAGTTTGTCTTGGCTGATGGGCATTTGGTCAAAAGATTCCATGTCCATGAAATAATAAAGAGTACCATCATTGTAAAGATACTGCATATCTTTGCGTTCGATGTGTGCGGGGGGGAACTTTTCGGTGGGGCTGAAAGATTTTTCAATCACTGCACCGGAGATAACATTTCTGAGTTTGGTTCTAACGAAAGCGGCACCTTTGCCGGGTTTAACATGCTGGAATTCAACGATCTGCATGACGTTGCCGTCCATTTCAAAAGTAACACCGTTTCTAAATTCACCTGCTGAAATCATAGTAACCTCCAAAAATAACAAAACTATAGTATTCTTGGATAATTATATCATAATTGAGCGGTGAATACAAGAGAGAAAATGAAAAAATATGCGTATTTTGTTATATTTCTATCAATTTTTTGGACGATTTTGTCAAATTTTCAAATCCATTTTCGGTGATATAAACAAGATCTTCAATGCGAACGCCACCAAAATCACTGACATAGATGCCGGGTTCGACACTTAATACGGCGCCGACGGGTATTTTTCTTTGTTCATTCGGAGAAAAGTTGGGGGACTCATGAACCTCCATACCGAGAGAATGACCTAAACTGTGACCAAAACACCCTTTATAGCCTGCATTGTCTATGACATTTCTTGCTGCCAAATCTACGTCGCTGCCCACTACTCCGCCGTGAATTGCTTGGAATGCTGCCTCTTGTGCGGAAAGTACGGTGTTATAAATTCTCTTCATCTCTTCATCGGCTTTTCCGATAACAACCGTGCGTGTCATATCAGCACAGTATCCATCCAGTTTTGCACCGAAATCCATCGTCAAAAAACCGTTTTTTGTTAAAAGAACATCTTGAGGTTTTCCGTGCGGTAGGGAAGAATTTTTGCCTGAAACTGCGATGATTTCAAAAGAAAGTGCTTCAGCCCCCTGTTTTTTCATAAAAAATTCCAGTTCCAGCGCAACATCTCGCTCGGTCATGCAAGGTGAAAGAATACCCAAAATATAACTAAAAGCGTCATCGGTGATTTTTTGGGCTGCACGTATTTTTTCAACTTCTTCTTTTGTTTTTACCTGTCTTAAAACCTCGACTGCATCTGCAAGAAACGTCTGTTTTTGATCGGTGTATCTTTTCTTCCATATCTCGGATTCATGGCAGGTCAGAGCGTAATCTTCGATGCGGTAGGATGAAATTTTCTTCTCTTCAAACAGATACAAAAGTGTCGGCTTATCTGAAATTTTAGTAGGAAAAATCGTTATATCCGCAGGGATGATACCATCGTGTTGTTTGTTTTGCGCCATTTCAAAGTAGCGAAAATCGAGAATCAAAGCGGCGGTGTCGGAAAATAATGCCAGTATGCCGGCGCTGGATCTGAAAGCGCTGAGATATTCCCTGTTTATATCCGATGTGATGATAACGGCTTCATGCGTATCTATCGGATATTGTTTTCGAAATCGTTCGATGTTATTCATGAAAACTCCCATAGAGATCTTTGATATATTTTGCATCCTTTGCCATGGTTCCCGCTGACTCACAAATTACATTTGGTGTCAGTTTGTTTCGAGCAATTACAGCGGCAAATTGTGCGGGGGAGGGGCCGAAAGTATCATCCTCAAAGGTTAAATGCTTGACTTCGCCTCCTGCCGAGTATTCAATTTTTGAAAAATGAACATGAAGATTTCTGGCATATTCATAAGATAATGTATTCGCGATTTTATCGAATATGCGTTCGAAATCCTCTTCTGATTTAATATTTCCGTGATCTCTTGCGTTGAGATGCCCGAAATCCACTACGGGACGAAGAGATGAGTCGATTTTACAAAGTGTAAGAACCTCATCCAATGTTCCAAGCTGGTTGACTTTCCCCATGGTTTCAAGGCCGATGGCAATGTGGGAAAGATTTTCTGCCGCCGCTGCATTGCAAGCGAGATATACGGTATCAGCCGCCAGTTTCATAGCCTCTTCGCGGCTGATTTTGGCAGCGCTGCCCGTATGCACCACGATCAGATTGGCGCCCATGGCAGAAGCGGCACGCAAGCTTTGGAGAATATAGTTGACGCTTTTGAGTCTTTTTTCGGGATCAATACCGGAAAGAGATATAAAGTAGGGCGCGTGGAGAGAAAGAGAGATGCCGTGTTTTCGAGCTTCTTCTCCGAGAATGCGGCAACTTTCTTCTGAAAGCGCAACCCCTTTACCGCATTGGTATTCATAGAGATCAAGACCTTGTGCTTTGATCCAAGCGGGTGCCTGAGAAGATGCGCGGTTGCCGTCATCATAAAATGCCGTTGAATTTCCGGCGGGACCGAATTTTGCAAAACTCATTTTGCAATCCCTCCATGTTTATGTTTGTAATACCACAAAAACGGCAGTTCAATCAAACGCTTGAACTTAATATGTATCGCTTCTTTTTTGCAACAGGGAACGGTCAAAAGTGCGAGTATACCATACCGTTTACCCGCCCAAACATCGGTTAAAAGCTGATCACCGATCATGGCCATCTCACTTTTATCCAGTTTGAATTGAATTCTTGCGCGTTCCAATGCTTTCCCGCTCGGTTTGTTGGATTTCCACGATGCAAATGCACCGATATTTGCATTGAATTTTTCAACGCGCTCTTGATTATTATTAGAAACAAAACCGTATTGAATACCTGCGTCAGCCAAGGATTTTAAATAGGCAAGTGTTTTATCCGAGGGTGTGGCGTTGGCATACGGTTCCAGTGTATTGTCGATATCAAAGAGCACACCTCGAATACCGCGTGATAAAAAGAATTGGGAATCATAATATTCTACATGCTCTGCGTAGCAGTCGGGAACCAAACTTTTAAACATAGTTTTACCTCTTTGGTTGAATTTTCAAAATGGATTTTAGTTGCATTTTATCAAAAATGAGGCAAACAGAGAGAAAAAGAATTCCTGAAACCCCTGCTTGCAATGCGTTGAAAGGCAGAGAAAGGAGTGCATAGGCATATCCGCCAAGTTTGCCGCCGATAAACCAATCGGCAAAAAAGTAACCGCCAAGTGTAATCAGAACACCCAAGAGCGGCGCTAAGCAGTTTCGCCGTGACAAACATCGATCGGTTTCGTTTTTAAAAGCGAGAACCAAGAGCGGTTTAATTACAAAGGTAAATGGGGCGTATACTGTATAGGATAATAAAATATCCGAAACAATACCGCCGATAGCCGCTGTTGCTACAGCGTACGGCTTGGGGAGAAGAATAGCGGCAAGATAAATAAACACATCCCCCAAAAAGAGAAATCCGCTCGGAATGGGAATGGGAAATAAAATGGAGAAAATGACGGTCATGGCCGTCAGGATTGAAGCAATGGAGAGAAATTTTAAATTTCTATCATACATGGAGTTTTCTCCAATCCGTGAGTTTATATAGACAGGGTTCAAGCAACACACCTTCGCGTGGAGGATAGTTGTACTGCGAAGAGTAGGCAATCACGTCTCCAACAAAATCGGCGGCAAATTTGACTGCATCCGATAGCGGAGAATTATTGAGTATACATCCGAGAAGGACCGACGTGAATATATCACCCGTTCCGGGATAAGTTTTCTCAATTTTCGTTTGGATGTAATGATCACATCGGCCCAAAGAAGCATCCAAATATGCAGTGATAATTTTATCATCTTGCGGTATGCCCGTGATGACGATTTTTTTGGGCCCCAAATCGGCAATCCCCGCAAGTAAGTCATGAATTTTCGCTTTACTGAAATTTTTCGGACATTCGCAATCGAGTAACAGCGCGGCTTCTGTCAGATTCGGGGTTGTAATACTTGCGAGCGAAACGAGCTTTTTCATCGATTTTATCAATTGGGGCACACAAGCAGGATAAAGCGCCCCGTGATCACCCAAAACCGGATCAATTAAGACGGTTCTGTCTTTGTATGGTTGAATCAATTGATATATGAGCTCTGCTTGCTGATCATTGGCAAGATAACCGGTATAAATCGCATCAAAACTCCGTCCCAAGCTTTCCCAATGACGGCAGATCGGTTCAATTTGATCTGACAGATCTTTGAATGTAAAATGATCGTATCCGTCGGTCTGTGTGGATAAAACGGCCGTTGGGAGGGGAATGGGTTGCACACCCATAGCAGCCAGCGTGGGGATAATAGCGGTAAGAGCGCATCTGCCACACCCTGAAAGGTCATGTGCAGCAATTACTTTTTTTACATAATTTTTATCGTTCATAATTACTCCCCGCTATGCATAATACTTATTGTTGTGAGTCTTGTCTTATTATTTTAAAGATAATATTTATTTTATCTCAAATCACAGTAAAAATACTGTTGTTGGGGTGGGATACAAATAATAAAATTGAAGCGGGCAGCAAACGCTGCCCGCTTTCACTAAAATCTCTTTACGCTTTGCCGTTGCAGCCAAGAACATTGACAAGCTTGTGTTTAACAAGTGCTTTGATGTTTTCGCGGGCGGGTTTGAGATATTGACGGGGATCGAAGTGATCAGGATGTTCTGCAAAATATTGACGAACGGTACCGGTCATAGCAAGACGGAGGTCGGAGTCAATGTTGATTTTGCAAACGCTCATAGAGGCTGCTTGACGAAGCATATCTTCGGGGATACCGATAGCGTCGGGCATTTTACCGCCGTTTTCGTTGATCATCTTAACGTATTCGGGGATAACGGAGGAAGCACCGTGCAAAACGATGGGGAATCCGGGGAGTTTTGCGCTGACTTTTTCAAGAATATCAAAACGAAGTTGGGGTTTTGTGCCGGGCTTGAATTTGTAAGCGCCGTGGCTGGTACCGATGGCGATAGCCAAAGAGTCAACGCCGGTTCTTTCAACAAATTCGATAACTTGATCGGGATCGGTGTAGGCGGCGTCAGCGTCCGAAACGTTGACTGCATCCTCGATACCTGCAAGTCTGCCAAGTTCGCCTTCAACGACAACGCCGTGTGCATGGGCGTATTCAACGACCTGCTTGGTCAGTTTGACGTTATCCTCGAAAGAGTGGTGGCTACCGTCGATCATAACAGAGGAGAAACCGCCGTCGATGCAGGATTTGCAAAGTTCAAAAGTATCGCCGTGATCCAAGTGAACACAGATAGGAAGGTCTGTTTCGATGCAAGCTGCTTCAATGAGCTTCATCAAATAGGTGTGGTTGGCGTATTTTCTTGCGCCGGAAGAAACCTGCAGAATCAAAGGTGCATTTTCTTCTTTGGCAGCTTCGGTGATACCCTGGATAATTTCCATGTTGTTAACATTGAAAGCACCGATGGCATAACCGCCTTCATAAGCTTTTTTGAACATTTCTTTAGATGTTACGATAGGCATATTCTTTTTTACTCCTTTTTATCATAGAATTGCATTTATTTTACCACATTCTTGAAAAATGTCAAGGGATTCGGCGTATTTCTGCAAAAAATACAATCGAACAAAAAAATCTGCACTTTCACTTGATTTATTTAAAATTTTATGGTATAAATAGAGAAGTGATTACCTCATAAAAATATAATATAAAGGATGGAAATTTTTTATGGAAAAACTCAAAGGCGCATGTATCATCGGTCAGTCCGGTGGTCCTACCTCGGTTATCAATGCCAGTGCATACGGCGCAATCAAAACCGCTCTTGAATGTGAAGACATCACCAACGTTTATGCTGCTTGCAATGGTATTCGAGGTGTTTTGGACGATTGTTTGATCGATATGGGTAAAGAGGATCCCGAAGAATTGGCGTTCATGAAATACACCCCTTCTTCTGCGCTCGGTTCTTGCCGCTACAAACTTAAAAACCCTGATGAAGATGACACCGATTACCGTCGTATTCTCGAAATCTTCAAGAAATATGATGTCCGCTATTTCTTCTATAACGGCGGTAACGATTCCATGGACACCTGCAATAAAATCTCCAAGTTTATGTTGAAAAACAACTATCCCTGCCGTGTTATGGGTATTCCCAAGACCATCGACAACGACCTTGCCGGTACTGATCACTGCCCCGGTTTCGGTTCTGCAGCTAAATACATTGCCACCTCTGTGATGGAAGTGTATCAGGATGCAAATGTCTATGACATCGGCATGGTTACCGTCATCGAAGCTATGGGTAGAAATGCAGGTTGGTTGACCGCTTCCGCATCCCTTGCATCTTACATGGGCACCGGTCCCGACCTTATTTATCTCCCCGAGCTTCCCTTTGATCTCCAAAACTTCCTTGGCAAGGTAGAAGAAATCTACAATGCCAAGAAAAAATGTCTTGTTGTTGTTTCTGAAGGTATCCGTGATAAGGATGGTAAATACATCTCCGAGTACGGCAGCGATATGGCTCAAGCCAAAGATGGTTTTGGTCATGCACAGCTTGGTGGCTTAGCTCCCTTCCTCGCAAACGAAGTTAAGAAGAGACTGGGTGTTAAAGTCCGCGGTATTGAATTGAGCCTTCTCCAAAGATGCGCCGCTCACTGCGCTTCTCAGACCGACCTTGACGAATCCTTTGCAGCAGGTAAAGCAGCTGTTGAAAATGCGGTTGCCGGTATCACCGATAAGATGGTTGGTTTTGAAAGAACCTATGTCGATGGCAAATATGTCTGCAACACCAAACTTTTTGATCTTACGGTTGTTGCCAACACCGAAAAGAAAGTGCCCCGCGAATGGATCAACGAAAGCGGAGACGGCATGAACCAGCAATTCATCGATTACGCACTGCCCTTGATTCAAGGTGCTACCCAATTATCCTATGAAAACGGCCTTCCCAGATTTGTTCGTTTGAAGAAAGTAAAGGTCAACTGACCGAAAGGAATAAAACTATGACTATGAAACGCATTGGTGTTCTCACCAGCGGAGGAGATGCCTCCGGTATGAACGCGGCCGTCCGTGCCGTGGTTCGAACAGCATTATATTATGGTATCGAACCGATCGGTATTGCGCGTGGTTATGCGGGTTTAATCGATGCGGATTTCAGGTCTATGGATTATAACAGTGTTACCCGTATCATGCGCGAGGGCGGTACTGTCCTATATTCCGACCGTTGCGATGAATTCAAAACCTCGGAAGGGCAGAAAATCGCTCTGAAAAACTGTCAAAAGGCCGGAATCGACGGCATTGTTGTCATCGGTGGTGACGGTACTTTACGTGGAGCGGGTGATCTGTGTAAATTGGGGATTCCCTGTATTGGCGTTCCTGCTACCATTGATAACGATATTACAGCAACCGATTATACCATTGGTTTCGACACGGCGCTTGACACCATCATTGATATGGTCGACCGTCTCAAAGATACCTCCGTATCACACGCACGCTGCAGTGTGGTTGAAGTTATGGGGCGTGGTGCAGGTCTTTTGGCACTCTATTCAGGACTTGCAGGCTGTGCTTGTGGTATCGTTGTAAAGGAACGTCCCTTTGATGAGGAGCGTTTTTATCGCA
This sequence comes from Eubacteriales bacterium, assembly GCA_045536965.1. Classification (GTDB taxonomy): domain Bacteria; phylum Bacillota; class Clostridia; order Oscillospirales; family SIG627; genus UBA5448. Next base: position 49,782 of record JAZSON010000021.1, on the reverse strand, counting down.
AATTAAAAGAAGCCCGTGATTCCGGCAGACGTGACTTTACAGTCATCGTTTCCGAAAACATGGGTGAACAATTTGCGGAAGAGCTTTGTGAGCGCATTACGCAACACACGGGGATCTTTACTCGTTTTGCTCGTCTTGCACATGTCCAGCGAGGCGGTGTTCCCACGGTGCGCGACCGTGTGGCGGCCTCTACCATGGGTACCGAGGCGGTTCAGCTTTTGATGAACGGTATCAGCGGTAAAGTGATTTGTGAGCGGCACAATGATTACGTTGCTTATGATATCGACTTTGCCCTCAAATTGGATGCCCTTTATAAAGGCAAACTCACTGTTCAACAAATCGAGGCCATTCCTCGCGATGAGTACCTTCGCATGATGGAGATTATCAAAGAACGGGAAGAAGAGTTTAACCACATTCATAAAATCAATAAGTTTTATACACTTACCTAAAAGAAATCGGCGCAAATTTGCGCCGATTTCTTTATATTTTGCAATGAAAATGCACCTCAAAATTTGAGGTGCATTTTGAATTATTTCACCAAAGAATTAAGAACTTCTGCATCATGCAGGAAGTTTTCGGGAAGACCGTCTTTTGTGAATTCCAAGAAGAGATTGTGATCGCGGTCGTCCGCGCGAATAATATCCAAATATTGCTTCCAGGCTTTCAAACCATCGTAGGCATCGAGAAGCTGTTGTTTACCTTCGAAATAATTGAAGATGTGTACGTTCATGAGATAAGGAACAACGCGTTTGAGAGAAGCCAAATTTTCTTCAATGGATTGCGCTGTTGTGACCTGCCAATAAAGACCGACATTTTCATGGTTTAAATCTTTCATGAATTGAATGGCGGAATCACAAGTGTTCGTGATGCTATTGCCATGGAATTCAAATGCGATCTTGATGTTCTCCTTTTTCGCGGCATCAGCAATCGACAAGGTCTCATCGACGAGTGCTTTATATGCATCATCGTCTAAAAGCTCGCGGTTCTTGTAGCCGCCCCAAATACGAATGGTATCGACACCCAAAATTTTAGCTGAAGCGAGCACGTCGCAAAAATGGGGTTTGTCGGGATTGTCATTGTCTGTAAGTTTGTAATAAGAGCCATAGGAAAGGACTTCCAAACCGGCTGCCTTTGTATCTGAAAGAACTTTCTTTGTGTTGAGAAGATCAGCGGGGGGGACATGAATATCGCCGCCCCATTCAATGCCGTCAAGACCCGACTTGACAGCCAGATCAATGGTATCGTTTACCGACAGCTTGCGGAAAGAAACCGAACAAAAACCTGTTTTTAACATATTAAACACCTATCTTTTCTTCATATATTTTTTTCACCGCTTCTTCATATTCAAAGGGTGTAAAAAGTAAATTGATAGATTCAACCAACGCGGCTGAGGAAAGATCGGGGGGGAGAGCAAGCGTTTCGCAAAGGGCTCTTCGGCGTTCAGTGGCACCGACCGCGCCCGAAAGACCATCGGCATACAACAGCGCTTTTGTCATAAAGGGCGCCTTTGTGGTAGAGTTTTTATCGGTATATATAATACCTGCACGCTCAAACAAGGAAGTGAGAAGCTCAACCGACATTCCTTCCACCCCTAAAAATCCTTCTTTGGAAGGGTTGGATTTTCTTTTTTCTTTTCCCTTGACGCGCGGGATATACAAATGGGTAACAGGGATACCTGCGCAGAGATTGCGGAGAAAACTGCGTATCACGCGACCGCCGCCATCGCTGTCAGTTAAAACGATTAAACCATGTTTTTGTCCAATCATGCGAATGAGAGCGGCTTTTTCTTTTTGATTGAATATTCCAAACCCGTCGGTTGTAATGATGGTAGTATCCAATAGGGTGGAAAGTTTGATTTTATCATATTTTCCTTCTACAATGACCGCCTGATCAATATGTAACATATATTCACCTACCCGTTAAGGTATAGAGTAGCTGTTCGCAAACGAGATACGGATCGATTCCCGAGGATTTGATACGGGTATCAGCTTCTACGCAAGCAGCGAGATAAGTTGAAAGCTGCGCGGGGGTAAATCGTTTAACATATCCCGAATACTTTCCAATCAACCAATCAAATGAACCAAGTGTTGTGGCAATTTCTTTGCGATTATATCCACGATGTTCCCCCGAAAGGGTGGCGATCATCGTGGCAATGGCGCGGGAAAGGGTTGCAACAATGATGGTTGGTTCGGTTTTTTCGGCAACCAGTTGTCGGAAAACAGTGATAGCCTGATGGCGGTCACCCCAACACACTGCATCGGGGAGTTGATTTAAATTAAACGCAGGGTTTGCGCTGCAAACAGTCTTAACATCCTCGATGGTGATTTCCCGGCGTTGGTTATGACGGGCATACATTGCAAGCTTATCATATTCCAAGCGGAGTAGCAAAAGAGAGGAACCAACCTGTTGAATCATTTGCTCAATCGCGCTTTCAGGAAATACCATTCCTTCGCTCAAAGCTTTTTTGGTGAAAAGTTTGATTATAGTCTGGTTGGTTTGCAAGGGGAATTCTACAATAGCGGCGCACTCTTCGAGGGATCGGATGATTTTTTTGGTTTTGTTTTTTTTGTTTAACTCCAGCTCCCAGGGAGGAAAATACAGAACTACAATGGTATCGTCATCCATAGAATCCAGTGCGGCAAGAAGCTTCTTTTCGTCATCCGCCCGCAAAGAAAGGATATCCAGACCGCGCACCTCGATCAAACGGCATCCTCCCATCATGGAAAAAGCCGAGACTTCATATTGCAGTTCTTCCAAAGTGGCGTCGCGTGCAAAATCGAGTTTAATGTGATTGAATTCGAGTGTATCGGGATCCAATCGCGCACGCAAAGCGGAAAGCTCAAGTTGTTTCATGTAATCCTCAGCGCCCCAAAACAGCAAAACACCGCTTTTGAGAGTTTTGGCCAAGCTTCGATAAGCAGAAAGGGTTACATGACCCAATGAAAATACACTTGCCACTTCAGCTCATTTGTTCGGACAGTTGTTTGCCGCCGAGAATATGAAAATGAAGATGTTTGACCGATTGACATCCATGGGTACCGATGTTTGTAATTACGCGGTAACCGTCGATTAAGTTTGCACTCTTTGCGATTGAGGGAATGGTGGCAAAAATATGACCAACTACATCTGCATTGTCGGCTGTCACGGCATCCACCGATGCGATATGCTGTTTGGGGATGATCAAAATATGTACAGGTGCTTGGGGATTGATGTCACAAAAGGCCAAAACACGATCATCTTCAAACACTTTTTGGGAGGGTATTTCACCCGCGGCGATTTTACAAAAAATACAATCCATTATGTGTTCACTCCTCAATCAATTTCCATGCCGGCGGTGTTGGACGAGGCGCCATCCAACAAATACAAAGCGTTACCGCGGCAAATTTTATAATATGCAGTATAGGAGATGTGACCCGCTTCCATGGCCTCATCCAAAAAGCGCGAAAGTCCATTTTTGAAATAATCCAATTGGGTGGGGTCGCAAAGGTCGGTTGCAAAAAAGAGTTTGTCTTGGAATTCTTCCAAGAAACGGTAACCATTTTCGGGATCGCGGGCGATGGCGTTGTATCCACTGCCAGCCGATAAGTCGGCATAGAGATTGGGATATTTACGCATAAGCTCATAAAGGCGTCCGGGAATAACTTTGGTGTTCGGATAACCGCCACGGCTTGCTTCGGTAACATCAGCCGACATCTCCGACCAGAATTTTTGGGAATGACCGATGATCATCAGTTTCGGAAACATTTGCAGAACATGTTCCAATCTGTAAAGACCGACTTCGTCAACGACACCGTAATCATTATACCGTTTGCCGATGTGGATAACAACGGGTAGGTTGCAAAGCTCGCAGTGTTTTAAGAGGTTGAGCAAATAAGGATCTTCATCAAATACGCGGTTATATACCAGCTCACCGAGACCTTTTGCGCCTTTTTCTTTGAATTGATTAAGGAAAAAGGAGAGGTCCTCGGTAGGGGAATTGCCACCTGCCTCGGGGGCAAGGTTACAAAACCACCAACCGAACACATCGGGGTTATCCTTGACCATGTTATATGCTTCGCGCATGGAAACGGTATCGTTTGAACCTTCGCCGTAAGCACCCTCGGGAAGCAGGAGACTTCTTTCAATTCCAATTTCTTTATTTATGTATCTCTGTTCTTCCACGGTGGGATATCTTCCGCCGTTTTTGTTGCGGTAAAGCATTGTCGAGGGAACGGTATGGATGTGCATATCAATTTTTAGCAAACATTTTTTACTCATGATAAATCCTCCGAATACCGAGTAAATTATAAAGCTTTAATTGCCTGAATAAACGCTTCTTTTGCTTCGGGGAGTTTGTCGGCAAATTTACCGCCGGATACAGCGCTATCGGGTCTTCCGCCACCGCCGCCACCGAGAATGGGGGCAATCGCTTTGACGAGGTTTCCTGCATGACCGCCGTTTGCTACGGCATCTTTGCCGCACAGCGCAACCAAGGTGACTTTTCCGTCATTTACAGAAGACAGCATGGCAACGATATCGGGATAACTATCCTTCAAGCGGTCGCCTGCGCTTCTGAGTTGGTCGGTTGTCATGTTATCCAATTTTTCAAAAAGAACCGAGAAATTACCGATTTTTTGAATAGAGGCAGTCAAAGAATCCAATTTGGATGCGGCCAAAGCGGCTGCTTGAGATTCCACTTCACGTTTGGCTTCTTTCAGTTCGTTTTGGAGCGCGGTCGCTTTCTTGATCAGATCCAAAGTGCTGCCGGATTTTAAAATTTTGGCAAGCTCTTTATCTTTTGCGATGGATTCGTTGTAAAGCTGAAGAACTTGTGTACCGGTTGCACATTCAATACGGCGGACACCGGCTGATACAGAAGATTCGGCGATGATCTTAAACAAACCTGCGCGCGCCGTGTTGTTCAGATGGGTACCGCCGCAAAGCTCGGTGGAACAATCACCCATCTTGACCATGCGCACAACAGAGCCGTATTTTTCGCCAAAGAGAGCCATAGCGCCTGCTTTTTTAGCTTCTTCCATCGACACTTCGGAAACCGTGACATCAACACCTGCAAGCATCATTTCGTTTACAAGCATTTCGGTTTTTGCGATTTCTTCTTCGGTCATGGCAGTGAAATGCTTAAAGTCGAAACGGCCTCTCTTGTCATCAACATAAGAACCTGCCTGCTCAACGTGGTTTCCTAAAACTGTACGCAAAGCAGATTGCAAAAGATGCAGGGAGGAGTGGTTGCGGCAAATGGCTTGTCTGCGAACTCCATCCACCTCTGTGTTAACAATGTCACCGACGCGGAGCATACCGTTTTGTACAGTTGCGATGTGGAGGAAAATACCACCCGCCGTTTTGTGTGTATCGTTTACGGCGATGACTGTGTTACCCGAGGAAATGATACCGGTATCACCGACTTGGCCGCCGCTTTCGGCATAAAAGGGAGTGCGATCGAGAATCACGACACAATCACCCTCGCTGACCAATTCAGCTGATTCGTTGTCTTTGAAAATGGCAAGTACTTTTGAATGGGAGGACAAAGAAGTGTAGCCGATAAAATCGGTTTTTTCAACATTGATATCCGAAAATGCATCAAGTTTCCAGCTTTCGGTTGTACCTCTTGCGGCACGCGCACGTTTCTTTTGTTCATCCATCAAACGATTAAAAGCATCATCACCGGTGGTGAGGTTGTTTTCTTGCGCGATTTCGCGGATTAAATCGATGGGGAAGCCAAATGTGTCATAAAGTTTAAAGCAATCTTCGCCCGAAATTTCAGTTTTGCCGTTATTTTTGCAATCGATAACGATATCCGAAAGGATTTTAAGACCTGCATCAATAGTAGCATCAAAACGATCTTCTTCCATGGTGATGATCTTACATATGAAGTCGGCGCGTTCGACAAGCTCGGGGTAGGCATCTTTGTTTTCGCCGATAACGGTGCGACAAAGCTCCGAAAGGAAGGGGCGGTTAATACCAAGGAGCTTGCCATGTCTTGCGGCACGACGCAAGAGACGACGGAGAACATATCCACGGCCTTCGTTGGAAGGCATAATGCCATCGCAGATCATAAAGGTGGTAGAACGGATGTGGTCGGTAATAACGCGGATGGAAACGTCATGATCTTGATTTTCGCCGTATTTTTTATCGGCAATTTTGCAGACATGATCGAGAATGCGGCGGACGGTATCGACCTCAAAAAGATTATCCACGCCCTGCATGACGCAAGCAAGACGCTCAAGACCCATACCTGTATCGATATTTTTGGAAGCAAGTTCGGCATAATTGCCGTTGCCGTCGTGGTCAAACTGGGTAAATACATTGTTCCAGATTTCCATAAATCTGTCGCAATCACAACCGGGTTTACAATCAGGCGATCCGCAACCGTAGTTTTCACCGCGGTCAATGTGAATCTCGCTGCAGGGACCGCAGGGGCCGGAACCATGCTCCCAGAAATTGTCAGCCTTTCCAAGGCGAATGACACGTTCGGGGGGCAGACCGATGTCTTTTGTCCAGATATCAAAAGCTTCGTCGTCCTGTTCATAGACAGTGACCCACAGAAGATCTTTTTCGATACCGAGAACCTCGGTGCAAAATTCCCAACTCCAAGCAATCGCTTCTTTTTTGAAGTAATCACCAAAAGAGAAGTTACCGAGCATTTCAAAATAAGTGCCGTGACGTGCGGTTTTACCAACACGTTCAATATCGGGTGTACGGATACACTTTTGACATGTGGTTACACGGTTACGAGGGGGTGTTTCCACTCCCTTGAAATAATTTTTCATCGGCGCCATACCGGCGTTTATAAGAAGCAGGGAGGGGTCATTGGAGGGGATCAGGGAAAAGCTGGGAAGACGCAAGTGACCCTTGCTTTCAAAAAACGAAAGATATTTTTCTCTCAGTGTGTTAAGTGACATGTATTGCATAAATTGTCGAGTCCTTTCCTTTTAAATAACTGATCGTATTATAACAGAAAAGATTGACAATTTCAATATGATATGTTAAAATATGCACAGAAAAAACAACCAATGAAATTAAGGTGAAACTATGAACAGCAAAATTTCCAGTTTGATTTTTTGTGTATTGGCACTTCTTGTGACCGTGGCAATGATTTCTTCCCTGATTGCCAATGAAGGGCCCAACACGCCCCTTCCCGATGACAACGATACCCCGGATCCTCTTCGTCCGACCGATCAAGATAATCAGCAGGACGAAAACAATCAAGAAGAAAATAATCCTATCGATATAAAGCTTCAACCGGTTTATACTGCTAAAACCTCCCTTGAAAGTTTTATTGAACGCCAAGCGTACGGCACGGATAAAGAATATAAAAAGTCGCTTCCTCAGCTCATTCAAGAACTCAATCAAGCGGCAACAGCCCTCAATTCTCTTGATACGCCCGATACGGGAGCCGCTTCCCTTTACGCCTTCCTCTCACAGAAGTTTACTGATTTTTTAGATCATTCTTTAGCGGAAGAAACCAAGTATAACACCTATGTTTCAACGGAAATTTTGCAATTATTAAAAAGTATTGATACCTTGGGTGATTTCGCGCAGGATTACTGCCCCAAGCTTGATACCAGCGTTAACGGTGCCTTAACCCTCACTTTTATTTCTCTCTATCAGCAAAAATATGTTGAAGATAAAAACCTCATCTCCGTTTCTCTCGGTGGCAGTCTTGTTCTTGGCGACGATGCTTCCAATACCTTCACAAATTTATACGGCGCCAACCAGTCTTCACTCTTGGCAGGTGTCACCTCCGTCTTTGGTTCCGATCATGCATCCTTTGTTTCTCTTGTGAATCCGTTGATACACCCATCGGCATCTTTAACCCCCGCCACAGGTGTTACAAGCCCCATCAAAGGAAGCACCGATTATGTTAAAAATATTTTAAACGCCGCTTCTATTGAAAGTGTTGCTCTTACGGGCGAACATATAATGGACTACGGTCAGGACGGCTTAGCCTACACTACGGGTGCTCTTGGTAATATTCAGTACGCTTCAGACAACGGTGTTGGAACGGTCGCTAAAATCAAAGTCGGTGACGAGTATGTTTCATTGATTTCTTATAACTGGATTGAACACAGCGACAGCACCACGGATCTTGCCACCTACAAGTCGATCCTTTCGGAAGCTATTACCGATGCTAAAAAAGATTCTTCCATTGTAATTGTTTATATCAACTGGACGGGACAAAAATCTGTTGCCGACAGTCAGGATGGCCGATACACCGCCAACCTCTCACCCTTCCAAACCAATGTGGCCCGAGCCGCTGTAGATGCAGGCGCTACTTTGGTGGTCGGTGCAACACCTCACACTTATCAAACCATTGAGAGTTATAACAACGGTTATACCGCATTCTCCCTCGGCGATCTTTCTTATTCTGCCACCCAATCCGGTAATCCTTCGCACTACGGTTTTATTTTCAATGTACGTTTTGCCGTTGGTTCCACAGGCAGAGTTTCCATCGATTCATTTACCATGTTTCCTTATGAAAACAGTCAAAAAAGCGGTAACAATGTCACATATACGCCGAACTTGATCTTTGATGCCACCGCTAAAGATATGATCTTATCTTCCATGAATGATAAGAATAAAATCGAGCGTTCCCGCTATTCGATTAGTTTTTTGCGTGATCACTTTATTTATATTGCAAAATGAACAAAAGGGCTGTCCTTAAAGAACAGCCCTTTTGTTATGCAATCATTCGTTTATATTAAACTTAAATAATACCCTTCTCGCGTACCCCCAAAAGACAAATGCACGCCCGTTGGAGAAAGTTTTTTGAGTAAATCATCAAAGACAACAAGAGAAGGGAACATGAGTGGATATCGTTCTTTGAATATTTCTCTGCAAATACGATCTTCGCTACTGTCAGCCAATTCTAAAATCGGAAGTAGGGAGGAAATGAATGTTTGCACATCTTTTTGTGTATTGGCATCAAAACGATTATCATTCATCGCTTTTGCTAGAGCTTTGACCGAACCGCCCGATAAACATACACATGAATTTACAGTAAATTGCGGTAAGTGTGATGCATGATAAAAATGTTCTAATAATGAGATTTTAGAATGTGTTTTTTGATAAACGTGATATAGATGTCGGCATCCGCAAGGAATACTGATTGGCGTCCCTACGGGTTGTTTGTTTTCAAATGGGCAGAATTCTGTGGAAGCGCCACCCATATCAATCATAATACCGTTTGACACAGATACCGAGGATAAGACTCCTCGGAGTGTAAACAAAGCTTCCTCTTGGCCGCTTAAAATGCGCACTTGTCTACCGAGTGTGGTTGATATGGCCGCAATTAAATCGGTTTCATTGATTAAATTGCGACATGCGGCGGTGCAAAAAGCTTGGGGGAGGGGATAGCCGTTTTCGATGGTTTTATTTTTTAACTCAAGAAGTGTCTTTTTTAAAAGATCAATCCCCTCATTTGTCATAGTGCGTCCATGAATAGATGTTGATACATAGTCAGCAAGAGCGATTTGTTTAGATAAAAAATAGATGGGTTTTGGAGATGGTGAGGTATAAACGGCAAGCTTAACGGTGTTGGAACCGATGTCAATGATGGAATATAGCATTTTGAATTCTCCAATCATGCAAAATGAGGATACAGCATATACTGTAAGTAGGATTGCGCGGGAGGAATAGATATGTATTTGGGGGCAATATTATACACATTGGCGCACTTTTTGTTTGTTCGGTTACATGTTGCGAAATCAACGACATTTCCACCTCCGCTGGATGCGAAGGAAGAAAAAAGATTGTTTGAACTGGCAGCTGCAGGCGATGAGAATGCGCGTGGGAAACTCATTGAACATAACATGCGTCTGGTGGCGCATATGATTAAAAAATACTATACCTGCTGTAAAGATCAAGAAGACCTTTTAAGCATTGGTACGATTGGATTGATCAAAGCAATCGATTCGTTTGATGTGAAAAACGGAACAAGATTTGCAACATATGCAGGAAAATGCCTGCAAAATGAAATACTGATGTATTTTCGAGCGCAAAAAAAATTAAATAACGAAACTTCGCTTCATGATATTATTGAACTGGACAAGGATGGCAATCCGTTAACTTATATCGATATCATCAGTGTGGACGATACCATTGTTGAAACGTTGGACTTGAAGGAAAAAAGCTATCTTGCACTCAAAGGTGTTGCGCATATCTTAACAGAACGGGAACAGGCCATTATTATTTTGCGGTATGGATTGGGAAAAAATAAAAAGCCTAGTACACAAAGAGAAGTTGCGAAAAAAATGGGCATCAGTCGATCGTATGTGTCTCGGTTGGAAAAGTCCGCCCTTGAAAAACTGCAAAATTATATGGAAAGACCGAAAAAATACATATAAATATAAATTCAGGAGATACTTTAAGCGAAGGGATGTGAACGCATGTCGAAAGAAAAAGAACTGTTAAATACAGTTTACCAAAGCAGTAAAATGGGTGTGGAGAGCATCAATAATATTATCTCGAAGGTGGATAACGGGCAGATTCGCGACTGCATGTTAAAAGACAAAAACAGTTTTGACGAGATCGCTAATTCTGCCGCCGACATGATTTTCAGCGCGGGTGAAAAACCGGAAGAAAAAAGCGTTTTTTCAAAATTGGGCGCTGAAATCGGTGCAAAAATGTCTATCATGAATGATAACTCAACCACAAAAGTCGCGGAAATGATGATGCAAGGTGCATCCTGTGGTATTGTTGAAGTGACCCGCGCAGTCAAATGTGCGCCTTCGGCAAAACCGGAGGTAAAACAAATTGCCGATAATCTGATCGGATTGCAGGAAAGAATATTTCAAGATTATAAGCAATTCCTATAATAATACGCCCCGAAAGGGGCGTATTACTTTTTCGCGGTTTGCCAAGGCTTATGCGTGGCGACCTCGCTATAAAGGGAAACATATGATTTGTGTCGTTCTGTGGATACAGCGCCCTGTCGCATACCTTCTAAAACAGCACAGCCATCCTCGGTGCGATGGGTGCATTTGGTATAACGGCAATTTCCTAAGAAAGGCGCAAATTCAGGAAAAGCATCCGGAAGCTCCTCTTTGGTAAGAAAGAAGAAACGCTCAAAATCAAGCAATGTAAAGCCCGGGGTGTCGGCCAAATAAGAATTTTCGTCCAAACGACTGAGTTTGCTTTGTCTGGTCGTATGTTTACCGCGCAAGGTTTTCAAGCTCACTTCACCTGTTTCGCATGCGAGATTTGGGAAGAGCGCGTTGATAACGGTTGATTTCCCCACACCGGAAGCGCCCGCGAATGCGCTCGTTACCCCCTTGGTTAGAACGCGGATTTCATCGAGTATTTTTTGAGATGGATTGCTAGCGCAAAAAGGAAACACGGGACAACCGAGTGTGCGGTATATTTTCAAAAAATTTTGTATTTCATCCTCGCTGCATAAATCGGTTTTGTTTAATATAATAATTGGTTCCATGTGGTTGTGTACTGCCAAAACAAGCAATTTATCCAGCGCAAGGGGGGAATAAACCGGTTGATGGAGGGTTGCAACCACAAAAAGACGATCGATATTTGCAACGGGAGGGCGAAGCAACTCATTTTTGCGGGGAAGTATAGATTGAATATATCCATCAGCCTCACGTTTTACATCTTTATTGTTTTCAAGATAAAATGTTACTTCATCGCCCGCGAGTGGTGTGATTCCCTCATGACGAAAAGTGCCTTTTGCGTAACATGAGACGATTTCATCGCCGTCGAGAACGGTAAAAATACCGCCTACACAAGATAAGATCCTACCATTTCTGACTAAGTTATCTGTCATTACGAACTCCCTTTGGGCACATTCGATTGAATGTCATCGGAATAATTGGGCATATAGATGCTGACAACAATATCAACTACGGTGTATTTTTTCACAACCTCATATCCCGCGGCAATTGATTGACTGATGACGGTATTGCTGGGATGAGAGGAGGGTTGGCGTATGACACTACCTAAGACAATTTCCTCTTTTTGGAGTTGATTTTTTGCTTCGTTTAAAGTGCGTCCAACCAAATCGGGCATGGCGGTATAATTCAAACTTTGGCCCTTGCTGACGTAAACAACAACTTGCTCATTTTCATTTAAATAACTGCCTGCTTCGGGAACGGTTCGAATAACATATCCCGCAATTACCGTATCACTGTATTCGGCAACCTCTTTATAGGAAAGTTTAAGGGATTCAAGCGCTTTTTTAGCATCTTTTGCCGCAGTAATGGAGTAATCGGGCAACTGTATGGCTTTATGTCCGCCACTTATAACCAATTTCACATCGTAAAATTGATTGCCACCAATCTTTTTCTGAGAACCCGCGGCAGGTGATTGGGATAAGATCGTGTTGATCGGTTGATTAGAATTATAATCATACTCAATATCGGCGGCTCGAATGTTGACCCGTTCATCACGCAAGGATTCTTTTAGGGCTGCATTATAGATCTGACCGACCAAATCGGGTACAGTCATGGTTTCGCTGACGGCATTGGATGTAAAATTAAAGTAATACATAAAAAACCGCAGAATCAAAATGGCGGCAATCAGCATAAAGGACGAAAAGACACCGACGATGATCGGGAATGCTGATCTGCGTGGTCTTTTGTAGACTGTTTTCATTACTACTCGCGTTTCCGGTTCGTTTTCCGGAAGAATTTCTTCCCTAATCGGACCTAATTGAATTTGTTCTTGTGGATTGTTGTTTTCCTCGGCGGCAGCATAGGGAGCGGCCGCATCAAAGATGGCATCGGGATTGTTTCGAACGGTTTGAATGGCGCGGAGAACAGAGTGGGCTGAGCGGAAACGGTCTTCGGGTTTCTTTTGGATGGATTTTAAAATCAACTGATCCAGCGCAGGGGGGATGGATGCATTGAATGTAGATGGCGCGGGAGGCAGTTCTTCACGTTGCATCCGCGCAACTTCTTTTGGGTTATCTGCGATAAATGGTAATCTTCCCGTGACCATTTCGTAAAGCATGATGCCGAGTGAGTATAAATCTGTATGGAAATCCGTCGGTTGGGCAGAAACCTGCTCAGGGCTGATATAATTGATGGTACCGATAACTTCTTTTTCCTGCTCGATATTTTCGCCTGTGGGAAGCTGTGCGATGCCAAAATCGGCTACTTTGATATTTTCTCCATCCAAAAGGAGAATATTCTGTGGTTTAATATCACGGTGCACAACACCTTTTTCGTGGGCGTGTTCTAAAGCAAGAAGAATTTGCTCGGTAAAATGCAATGCTTCGGATACGGAAAGAGGCAGTTTATCTGCCATATACGCTTTTAACGTAACACCGTCAACATATTCCATGGCGATATACTGCAAATTGTCATTGAACGCCACGTCATAAATAGAGACGATGTGCGGTTCGGAGAGCATGGCAACAGCTTTCGATTCATTGACGAAACGCCTGACAGCGGCATCGTCGGATTTAAGCTCGTCGTTGAGGATTTTCAGAGCGACGTCGCGTTGCATAACATTGTCGTAGGCTTTTAAAACAACAGCCATACCGCCAATACCGATAATATCACGCACAGTGTATCTGCCATCAACCTCTTTGCCGACTAAGGTGAGATATTTTGTAATTGATTCCATATTATATATCCTCTATGCGGTTTCAATAACCAAAACTGTAACGTTATCTTTGCCACCCAGTGAGTTAGCACGGTCAATTAAAAGTCTACATAATTCATCGGGTGAGTGGGTTTCGGAAAACAAATCATCAAAATTACTGATGTCCATATAATCCGAAAGACCGTCTGAGCAAAGCATGTATCTGCTTATACTAGCGCAAAGTTTTAAAGAAATGTAGTCGCCATCCACGCCGTTTTTGCTACCGATGGCTGAAACAATGATGTTTTTATTGGGGTGGTCCTTGGCTTGCTCGGGGGTAAGGCGCCCCATATCAACCATGGCCTGAACCCAAGACTGATCTTTTGAAATTTGCACGGGTAGTGCGGTAATGTCGTACAGACGGCTATCACCGACATTGAAGATATGCAGTTGATCTTTGGCAAACAAGGCGCAAATGAGTGTAGTGGACATACTGTCCAGCCCCGTTTGTTTTCCTTGGTTAAGTACGGCTATGTTGGCATGATCTGCCGCGAGTGTGAAAAATTTCTCAATATAAGTAGGCAGTTTATCAAAAAAAGCTTCTTTTGTATGATTGGATAGATCCTGTAATTTTTCCTCCATTTTATCCACAAAGGTGTGGATGGCGGTTTGCGCCGCTTGATCACCACCGCCATGACCGCCTACACCGTCACACAAAACGGCAAGTAAGCAATCTGACACTTGTCGAAAGAGGAAAACATCTTGATTGTCTTTTCTGATTTTACCCGCGTGGGTAAGTCCGCAAAAAAGCATAATGACCTCCGTGTTATTGCATTTGGCTTTTTCTGAGTTGTCCACAGGCAGCATCGATGTCAAGTCCTAACCTGCGACGAACGGTTGCGTTTATATGGTGTTTTTCGAGAGTTTTGACAAATTTTGCAACATCATCAGGGGGAGATGGAGAAAATGATTTTTCTTTTATGGGATTGATACGAATTAAATTTACATGGCAGAGCATACCGGAGAGAAGTTTTGCGAGCTTTTCCGCATCACAAATACGATCATTGACACCGTGGATCAAAGCATATTCAAAAGATATACGTCGTCCGCATCGATCGATATAATCCCTGCAAGCTTTGATCAAGGTTTGTACATCATAACGTTGGTTAACAGGCATGATTTGGGCACGAATTTCATCATCGGGCGCATGGAGTGATATGGAGAGTGTGATAGGTAAGCTTTCCTCGGCAAGCTTGTAGATGTTGGGTACAAGGCCACAAGTGGAAAGGGATATGTGCCTGTAACCGATATTGAATCCATCCTTTTCATTAAGAAGGTGCAAAAAACGAAGAATGTTATCATAATTGTCCAGCGGTTCACCAATTCCCATGATCACCACATTGGAAATGCGATAGTCAGGCTCGTTTTTTGATCGATCACGAATGACATATTCAAGCTGTAAAAGAATTTCGGAAGGGAGGAGGTTTCGAACAAAACCCGCTTTCGTGGATGCGCAAAAAGCGCACCCCATTTTGCAGCCCACCTGCGAGGAAACGCAAATGGAGTTTCCGTGTTCATATTTCATGGATACGGTTTCAACCGCGTTGCCATCGTCTAAGATAAATAAATATTTCTTTGTCCCGTCGATAGCCGAGGTTTGTACTGTTCCGACCTTCAGGGAAGAAATATAGAACAAATCATGTAATTTGGGCAGATGCTTTTTGGGTATGTCTGTCATTTCTTCAAAGGAATCAACATGACGGTAAAGCCAACGGAAAATTTGTTGCGCTCGGTATTTTTCAATGCCGTTTTCAACCAAAATATCCGAAAGTTCCTGCGGGAGCAAGCTTCTCAAATCAATCTTGCCGAATGCGTTTTGAATCATTTTATTACCTTTTTATAAAAATATCGTAGAAAAATCCATCGTGCAGACGGTCAGGGAAAATCGTACACGGACAACCATTTTCTCTTGTAAAATTCGGATGCGTTTCTAAAAATGCGTTGGTAATATTTTCGTTTTCAACGGGAGATAGGGTGCAGGTGGCGTAAATGAGTTTACCGCCCGTTTTAACATATTGCGAAGCCGCCTCCAGTATGGCTTTTTGGGTGGCGGGCAATGTGCCGATGTCGGCCGTTTTTTTGTTGCGGATATCGGGTTTTTTAGCTAAAACACCCAGACCTGAACAAGGAACATCACAAATCACACAATCAGCGGTTTCAACCAATTCACTTTGTAAAATACGACCGTCGGCAGCTTTGGTATGCAATATCGATATACCAAGACGTTTTGCATTTTCATTTACAACCGATAGGCGATTTTCATGAATATCAAACGAATAAATGTTACCGTTGTTTTGCATAGCAATGGCACTGCGAAATGATTTTCCGCCGGGGGCGCTGCATACATCTATAACAGTATCGCCGGGACGGGGAGATAAGGCAAGAATGGCTTGTTGACAAGAAAAATCCTGAACGAAAAAAAGTCCTTCATCAAATCCCGGAATGTTTTTGATGGGAACGGACGGCAAAAGAAGAGCGTTTGATCCCAATCTCTCGGGGGAAATGCCCGCATCGATCACTTTTTTACAAAAATCATCAACGGAAATCTTCAAGGTGTTCACACAAAGTGTAACGCGGGGTTTATCAAAACCTGCTTGTAAAATCTTTTCGGTTTGTTCCGTCCCATAGGCTTCTCGCCACATGGCCACCAACCATAACGGTACCGAATACATCACAGAAAGCAGGGTATCTCCCTTCAAGCCGTCGGTATAACTTGAAAGTTCAGTTCCCTTTCTTTGCATGGAACGCAAAACAGCATTGATAAAGGTGGCGGCACCGGGTCCGCATAACTGTTTTCCGTATGCAACCGCTTCATTCAGAACGGCGTGGGGGGGGATGCGGTCCATGAACATCAATTGATAAAAAGCAGTATATATAATGAACCGAACGCGGGGGTCAATCTCCGTGTTTTCACGGTTTGAAAGGCAATTTAATATGTGATCAAATGTGATTTTGCGTTCAATCACACCGTACACAAGTGCGGTGAGTAATCGTTTGTCGGGATCGGACATTTCGGAGCGATCAAGATAAGCATCCAGCGCAAGATTGGCATAACTTCCTTGTTTTTCGCAACGCAACAATAAAGCTACCGCCGAAGCGCGGGGGTTTCCTGTTACTTTCATTTCAGTTCCTTCTGTTTCTTGTGTTATTTACAAGTAAAATGAGGCGAAGAAGGTTTATCAGGGAGGCGGCCAAAGCGGCAACATAAGTCAATGCGGCAGAGGTAAGCATTTTTTTCGCTCCCACTCTTTCATCCTCGACCAAAATATCACCGATTTCTATGGCTTTCATGGCTCTACGGCTGGCATTGAATTCAACGGGAAGGGTGATCAATTGAAAGAGTGTAGCAACACCGTAAAACAGAACACCAATAACCATAAGTTCGAATGTCTGCATCAATAAACCGATCAGCAAAAGAGGCATGGCGAGATTGGATCCAATTTGACAAACGGGAAGAATAGCGGTACGGAATTTGATGGGAGCGTACTTTTTTGCATACTGTACAGCATGACCTGCTTCGTGAGCGGCTATACCCGCAGCAGCGACCGTTTGGGCATCAAATACGCCTTCGGAAAGACGAATGGTATTGGAGCGAGGGTCATAATGGTCGGTCATTTGACCTTTCACGCGCTCAATGGACACGCCATAGACACCATTTTGCTCTAAAACGCGCTTGGCTACTTGTGCGCCGCTCATACCGTTTTTGGTGCGAAATTGGCTGAATGTGGCATAATTGGATTTGACTTTGATTTGAGCAAATACGGTAAAAATTGCCACAGCAATAAAAGCAAACAGAAAAATATAGGTATCTTGAATGGTTTGAAACATTTTTAATCCTTTCGAGGTACAAGTATATCTCCCGTTACAAGTTTCCTGCCGTTGATGCATGCGGCAGTATCGATGGGCTTTCCGCCTTCCTCTTGAAGACGTTTTAGGGCGATATACCGATCTTCACAGGCTACCAAAACTTCTTTTTTGTCCACAAGGACGCTTCCCGCTTCCATATTCACCACATCACGATCGGTGACGGTAGCTTCCATGATTTTTAATTGCTTCCCGCTTTGTTTTGAAAAACAGATGGCGCCGGGAACGGGTTGAAGCCCACGGATCTGTGACAGTACAGACCGAGCGGGACGCGAAAATGAAATACGGCGTGCATCAAAATCAATTTTTGCCGCATAAGAAGAACGGCTGTCATCTTGGGGCGTGAAAGAAAACTCACCCTTGGGGGCGAGAGAAACATATTTTACTATCATTTCACCGCCGAGAATGGCCAAACGATCGTGCAATGTGCCGGTGGTTTCATCCTCGGAAAGCGCGATGCTCTCTTGCAGAATTATATCGCCTGTATCAAGACCTTCCGCCATTTTCATGATGGTAATTCCACTCTCAGTTTCTCCGTTGATAACCGCGGTGTGAATAGGGGAAGCACCGCGATAGACGGGGAGGAGGGAGGCGTGAATGTTTACACAGTGATAACGGGGATACTCCAAAATATAGGGCGGTAGAATTCTTCCGAAGGCAGCCACGATAATACAATCGGGGTCGATCGTTTTTAGAATATTCCCAAAAACCTCTTCTTTCATGCTTTCGGGCTGATAAACGGGAATGCCGACAGATTCGGCATATTGCTTTACAGGTGGAGCTTGCAGGGTGTGATGGCGACCGACGGGTTTATCGGGCATGGTGACAACCGTGAATTGACAGCCGTCACCATAAGCGTCCACCAAGGCTTTCAGTGCCGTCACTGCAAAATCGGGTGTTCCCATAAATAATATTCTATTCATTGTAATCCATCCAATTCATCTTCGGACAACATTCTGATAACATCGTCTAAAAATAATTTACCGTCTAAGTGGTTGTATTCATGGATCATGGCTTGTGCAAACAATCCATGTCCTTCCATGGTAAATCGCTCGCCTTTTTCATCAGTGGCCTCCATAACTACGGTTTCGGGTCTTTGGGTAAGTCCCCATTTACCCGGACAAGAAAGACATCCCTCCGACACTTCTCTTTTACCTTCGGTAGAAATGATAACGGGATTGATAAAGACGACAGGTCCATCACCAACGTCGATCATAAAAATGCGTTTGAGTACCCCTACTTGGACGGCAGCAAGACCAACACCGCCTGATTTTGCAAGCGTTTGTTTCATATCGGCTATAAGTCGCAGAGTTCTGTCGTCGATGGCAGATACCTCTCTCGAACTTTTTCTGAGAATCGGATCCTCTTCGGTAACTATGTTTAATAAAGCCATAAAACTTCCTCGTTTCGTTAGATCAGCCCCGGATTGATATCGACACTTAGGGAAGCGGCAGCGTCGGCCGCGGCATCAAATTTTTCAATAACAGTTTTTAGAATTTGACGGGACTGCTTTGTATTTTTATACTTAATCAACATTTTCATGCGATAGGCATTGCGCAATTTATAGATCGTGGCTTCGAATGGCCCGAATACAACCATGGATTTACAATTATTTTCTTTCAATACAGTGCGGACGGTATCGGAAAGCAAATCAATGGATGATTGCAAAATATCTTCGGTGGCCGATGAAACGGTTAACAAAGCGATGTGGCAAAAAGGAGGGTAAGACAAGTTCCTTCTTAAAGCAATTTCGCCTGCAAAAAAATCATCGTACGATTGTGTGGTTGCTTGTAATATCGTAGGATGTAACGGCTGGTAAGTTTGGATAACAGCTCTTCCGGGTTTATCTCCGCGCCCCGCGCGACCAATAACCTGCGTCAGAAGTGAAAATGTATTTTCAAAGGCTCGGTAGTCGGTCATAAACAGTGAGGCATCGGTGTTGATAACGCCGACGAGAGATACACGGGGGAAATCATGTCCTTTGGCGATCATTTGTGTGCCGATGAGAATGTCGGCCTTATGTTCGCGAAAGACAGATAAAATATTCTCGTGACCGTTTTTAAGTGCCGTGGTATCTGCATCCATGCGTAAAAGACGTGCGGACGGGAAAAGGGTTTGTAATTCCTCCTCCAATTTTTCCGTACCGCAGCCACCGTGGGAAAGATGTTCACTGCCACATGAGGGACAAAACCGCGGGTGGGGTAGAGTAAATCCGCAATAATGACATAAAAGACGTTTATTCTCCATGCCATGAAGTGTCATGGAAACAGAACAGTGCGGACAACGGATAACTTCTCCGCAGGAGCGGCAGGACAAAAAGTTGTGGTATCCGCGGCGGTTCATCAGTAGAATGGTTTGCTCGCCCATAGAAAGGTTTTCGGCAATCTCTTCTTTTAAGAGCGACCCGACCATTTCACCGGGATTTCTTTCGGCATCAGCCCGCAGATCGGCGATTTTTACATTGGGCAGGGTTGCGTTTCCATACCGATGCTTGAGTGTTACAAGGGCATAATCACCGCTTTGTGCTTTGTGATAGGTTTCGACATCGGGTGTAGCGGATGCAAAGACCAAAAGCGCATTGTGATGTGTTGCACGAAAGCGCGCAACCGTTCGCGTGTGGTATTTGCAGGCGCCGTCCGATTTGTAACTATCATCCTGTTCTTCATCCATAATGATCAAACCGACGTTTTCAGCGGGAGCAAAAATGGCCGAACGTGTACCCAATATCACCTTTTTCTCACCATTTTTTACAGAAACCCACGCATCATGCCGCTCGCCTTCCGAGAGCCCCGAATGGAGAACACAGACAGTTTCACCAAAACGGCGGAGAAATTTCTCCTGCGCTTGTGCGGTGAGAGCAATCTCGGGCACAAGATATAAAATGGATTTCCCCATACTTAAACAAGCATCCGTCAATTCAAGAAGGACATTTGTTTTTCCACTGCCCGTTACACCGAAAAGTAAAGCCGCCGCGGGTTTATCTGTCTGCATTAAACCGCGCAATTTCTCGAATGCGGTATTTTGCTCGGAACTTAACGGAGAATGGTCGGAGGGGACGGAAGAAACGGGTGATAAAAGCGAACGGTCTGAAACCGTTTGAAAGAAAGAAACAATCCCATTTTTTTCAAGGGTTTTCAGATTGGAAAGAGAAAGGGAGAACAGGTCGCACATATTTGAACATGTCGCGCCGTTTTCACCCGCTTGCGAAAGGTAATTAAACAACTTTTCATACGCTTCACGTTTTGTACCCTTGGGAATGCGATTGGGATCTGCATCTTGTGCAAGTCTTATGCATTTGATTACCTTGACGTTAGTGCGCCAAGAAAGATGGATTTTGCGTTGCAAATATTTTTTTGCAACAAGCCACCCCGTGAGTTTTTCGCCAAAACGCGCATGCAAAACGGTTTCGGGAAGTTCATCGTGTTCGGTAAACATGGTTGCAAGTGCCAAAGCGGTTGATTGAGGTGTCAGCCCGCGTTCTTGGAATGCAGGTGGTATACGTCCGCGGATACAAATATCCGCTACTCCATCTGCGGGTAAGCGGTAAAAAGCGTTGCAGGATGTATGCAGTCCGCTCGGCAGACAGGCAGAACAGATATCACCGAAGACGGTAAAATTGTGTTCGGATATGTAGGCTGCAAGGGAGAGCGCTTCATCGTCGAGACGATAGGGCGCATCGAGAACAAAGGAGATACGTTTAAGCTTGGAGGCATCGCCCGTTTTACGCTCAACAACCACAGCAAGCATCTCTTTGTTGGAGCGTCCGAACGGTACTCCAACCAAGGAACCGCGAGAACAATCAAATTCATCGGGGACGAGATAATCAAAATCACGATCGATGAAACGATTGGCGTGTAAAAGGCGCACAGAAGCAATCGGTAGAACTGCGGCTGCATTATTCATGCCGATCACTTCCTTTCTTTCAAATCAGGCGTTTTCTTCGGTTTGCTCAACTGATTCTGTTTCTCCCTCAATCACGGTCGGTTCATTTACATGAATGGTAAATGCATCGGTGTGGAGGAGATTGATGGCGGTTCTGACTGCTTTTTCTTCACCGAGCGCTTTACGAGCATTCTTTTCCGCTTCGCTGGCATCCTTGCTCAAAGCAGGATATTTGATCAGGTTTTCTTGTGTAACCGCTCTGGCGCATTTTGCTGTTGCAATGCAGATCATGTAGCGGTTAAACTTGTTGTTTTTGGAGAGTTCTTCAATGGAAGGATAAATCATTTTCAGCACCTCGTTTTCATTTATGTTTAATCAAAATAATGGCTAATAAAGTTGTCGATGTCACGGACAAATACATCCGATTCACCAAAAGACTCCCCGTTACAGATGGCCAAAATAGTATCGGCAACATCACTTGCGCGATCATCATGATTGATCAAAACATGTTGGTAACGGGTTGCAAGAGGAATTTCCAGGCGAGCGGTTTCCATACGCTTTTGGATAACAGGCTCATCCTCTGTGCCGCGGGAACGCAAGCGGTGCTCCAAGGTTTTACCATCAGGTGGCGCGATGAAAACCGACAAGTGCTCGGGGAATTTCGCCATGATATTTAAAGCTCCCTCGGTCTCTATTTCGAGGATGGCGATTTTTCCGTTTTTCACGGCGTCAAGCAAAGGATGAATGGGTGTTCCATAATAATTCCCGCAATATTCGGTGTGTTCCGCGAATTCACCGTTTGCAAGCATTGTTTCAAATTCTTCGCGTGTTTTAAAGTAATAGTGCACACCGTCAATTTCACCCGGTCGCATGGGTCTGGTGGTACACGAAACGGAATAATACACTCGATCACATTTTTTTCGAAAATCAGTCAAAATTGTACCTTTTCCGCTACCCGCGCATCCGGATACAATCAAAATATGCCCTTTATGCATCATCTTGTACCTCGTCGTGTACATCCTTGCCATTCAATCGGGACGAAAGCGTCTCGGGTTGAAGGGCAGAGAGGAGAACGTGATCACTGTCTGTGACAAGGACCGAACGGGTTTTTCGACCGCATGTCACATCAATGGCGCGGCCCGCCTCTTTGGCATCTTGAATCAAACGTTTAACCGGTGAAGAATCGGGGGAGACCAACGCCACCACGCGTTTGACGTTTACCATGTTTCCAAAACCGATGTTAACGAGTTTCATGCTTCTCACTCCACATTTTGAATTTGTTCGCGAATTTTTTCAAGCACACTCTTGGCTTCAACCACCAAACGTGTGATCTCGATTTCAGAACATTTGGATCCCGTGGTGTTAACCTCACGATTCATTTCTTGGGTTAAAAAGTCCAGCTTTCTCCCCACGGGAACCGAAGTGTTAAGCAAATTTTTAAACTGGTCAATGTGGCTATGTAAGCGAGTCAATTCCTCATCAACCGACACACGATCGGCAAAAAGAGCAACTTCGGTAAGTATACGCGCATCGTCAATTTGACGTTCGGCAAGCGTTTCGCGGATTTTTTGTTCCAAACGCGCTTTATATTTTTCGACCGAAGCAGGGGTAAGCTGTTCGATTTGTTTCGTAATATCGATCAACAGATCCAGATTTGAAAGCAAATCCGCCTTCAATGCCAGCCCCTCGGTTTCGCGCATGGCAATACAAGCGGCAATACCCTGTTCTACAAAAGGGCGTATCTCCTGCCAAACAGCATCTTCATCCACATCGTTTTGTTTGCGGGTGAGAAGATCGGGCATGCGGGCGAGGGATGAAACGCTCACATCATCACGCAATCCCGTGCGCTCATGAATTAGCTTGAGGGCGCTCAAATAACCCTCCAGCAGTTGTTCATCTACTGCAATTTCACCGTTTTGTCCCGCTGTTTCCTGAATCGAAAGAGAAACATCGATTTTGCCGCGGGAAAAAGAAGATTGAACGCATTTTTTGATTTTCTCCTCCAAGTATCCGTAAACACGTGGGAGACGAACCGAGCAATCGAGATAACGGTTATTGACGCATTTTACTTCAAATACAACATCCATTGTTGCGCCGGAGGCAGCTGTGCGGCCATAACCGGTCATACTTTTTAACATAACATCGCATACCTTTCGTAAATATATAATTATTATATAACAAATTATTACAGAAGTCAAGTCTACACATTTGAAAACATGGCGTTATAAGCATATTTCCCGATGTTTTTGCATACTGTTTAACAAAAAATAAGACAAAGGAGAATTTGCCATGCAAACCAATGGATTCTTTAATCGCAGGCAGGCTGAAGTATTGCAAACTTTATTTCGCGGGGAAAATAAAATTCGCGTCGAAAATGAAATTTCGCTCCCCGATTATTGCTCGGATGTCAACCGTATCATTCGAACTGATGTAAAGATCAAACAAAATGAAAAGAAACTTTCACCTCACGGCGGCGGATTACAACTTCAGATCGACGGTGTCGTCATTTTTAACTGCATTTATGCATCCGATGCGCGGGGAAGCGAGGGGGGACCCGAATCCTTTACTTTTTACAGTGATTTTTCCCACTTCTTCAAAGTTCCCCTTGATTCCGCTGATGGCTTTGATATTGGCAATGTTGCTGTTTTTACTGAATTTGCTTGGGAAAACGCAAACGGTAAATTGCTCGGCCCGAGAAAGCTGATTCTCCGTACAGATGTAGTAATTTCGGCTGTTTTGAAGGCTAATCGCAGTTTTATATTTTACGAAAAAACCGATGGAACGGGCGATTTACAAACAAAATCCTCGCTTCTTCGCACCACATCGTTGGTTGGCACCGATGAAAGAGAATTCTCGGTCACTGAAAAAATTATCATCCCCTCTGATTCGCCGGCCATTGGAAAAATCTTGGATTGTGATGCGAAATTTTTCTGCGAAAAATGCACTACATCAAACGGTAATGTTTCCTTTGACGGTTTGATCTCTCTTTCCTGTCTCTATGTAGCCTCGGGAGAGAGAATGTGCGCGGGCATTCTGCAGCCGATTGAATTTACTCAAACGTTTGAGCTAGCCGAAGCAAAAGAAAACAGCGTAATTGAAATCATACTCAATCCCACCCTGTTAAAGGTAGATTTTGATATGGACCAATCAGGCGAAAACCGCCTGCTTATTTTGGAACTCCATTATAAGGCATCGACCTACCTATACAAAAATGAAATACTGGCAGCGACAACCGATTGTTTTTCGCTTAAAAACGAACTGGCGCTTACAACCGATAAAGCAGGCGTTGAGGAGATCAGAGCATACACCCTCATCTCCTCAAACCATGAAATGCGTCTTCCCGTAAACGATGAAAACATTAGCGACATTCAATCCATCAAGGGAAGAATGGATTTTAAAGATTGCAAATTGGTCGGTGACACCGTTGAGGTTTTGGGAAAACTCCGTTTATTTATGATCGGCCAACGGGAAGACGGGGCTCTTTTCCCCATGGATGAGTCGCCTGATCTTGAGATGGTGTTTTCAGAAAACAGTCTTAATTGCCACCTGGATGGATGCAGCCGCGTAGAACTCAGCGGCGGACTCAAATCCGTGGAATGTCGGCTGGATAGCGGTTTTCTCATCATCAATGCTGAAATTCAGAGCCGCATTGGCTTGTTTGCAAGGGATGACAGGGTGTTTATTCGAGACATCGAAACAGTGAAAGAAAAAGAATGCTCGGTTGATACAGCGATCACTTTCTTTTATCCCAATCAAGATGAGACCCTTTGGGAAGTTGCAAAACTTTTCAATATCCCCGAAAAAAAATTGCTCGAAAGAAACGCTTTAATCAATGATAAGCTACCGAAAACGATTGTAATTTTTAAATAAAATCCATATTTCCAAGGTCAAAATCTTTCATGGTACGATAAAGCCATCCCGCCGCGCCTGTATACCAACTCCAACCACAGCGTCCGTTGTAATCGGGATTGGCATAAATATCACCTGCAAGCACATAGGGCTCGCCGCCATATCGGTCGGCGAGTTCTTTGTTTAACGCGTATCGAATAGGCAAAATGGCGCGAATCATTTTTTTTCCTTTCTCGGTCAAATCCTCTCTTTGACACTCTTTTCCCATCATCAAAAATGCGCGCGCAAGCCAAACTGCAGCATGGGTATACTGTCCTCCGTTTTCACGCAACCCTTTTTCATAACGACTGATATATCCGGGGGATGGTTTTTCATTGGAAAAAGGTGGGGTGAAAAGCCGAATGATATGCTTACTTTCGTCAAACAGTATTTCATACGCCGACTCAATCGCCAAGATCGCTCTATCCTTTTCATTCTCATCCTTGTGAGGATTGTCGCAGTAGTCAAATACAGCAAATGCCTGCGGTAAAATATCTATACAACATGCGGAATTTTGGAGTGTGGTGTCGTTGCCGACACATTCTCCCGAAGCAAAATAGGCACGCGGATACCAGCGGCCGTTGAATGATCTTTCCAGTGCGCTGGATAAACTTTGATAAAACGAAAGCAGCTGTTCTTTTAAAGCGCCGTCCACACAACCAATATCTCGCAAATAAGCGCGAATATTCATGCGAGCAAACCAACCAAGCCAAACGCTTTCACCGCCATTTTCGCCAATGGCGCTCATACCATCATTCCAATCACAGCTGCCCATCAACGGAAATCCGTGAGAACCAAGACCGCGCGAAAGTAAAAGGCGCATACAAAGGGTTGCGTGTTCAAAAAGTGTGGCGCGCCGCTCACTCAAAGAAAAACGTATATACTTTTCGCGTTCACCGTCCTTGAGCACATCACCCTCTGCAAAGGGTATTAACTCTGTGAGGATTGTTTTGTCATTGGTTTCTTGTAAATAAGCCGATAAAGCAAAGATCAAAAACAAATAATCATCGCTGCAGCGTGTACGGGCACCGCCTCGCCATGAATCCGAAGAGGTCGATGGATGCCACCAATGGAGACAATCACCTTCAGAAAATTGATGGGATGCAGCCTCTAAAATAATTTTCTTTGTCAAGGCAGGGACTATATCTCTGATGCACATAGCGTCTTGCAGTTGGTCGCGAAAACCGAAAGCGCCGCTCGATTGATAAAATCCGGATCTTGCAAAAATGCGACACATGATCGTTTGGTAAGGCAGCCAAAAATGAGTGAAAATCTCGGTGGGACATCCATGCTTTCTATGATTTGGGAGATATTGATTGACAAATCCCGTTGCATCTTCCAGAATTTTATCAAATGGTTTGTCGGGTCTTTCGGCCAAAGACGACAAATAAAATTCGGTGCTGTTCTCTCCATCGACCGAAACAGTCAAAAAACCATCGTATGCGTATTCAATCGGTCGGTTTGTATGAATATACAATGACGGCGTGATTGTATATCCAAAAGAAATATCACATTGTGAGTCGCTTGTACCGATACATACTTTCCCCACTTTG
This sequence comes from Eubacteriales bacterium, assembly GCA_045536965.1. GTDB lineage: Bacteria > Bacillota > Clostridia > Oscillospirales > SIG627 > UBA5448. The sequence goes on along the minus strand of JAZSON010000021.1, from coordinate 23,002 downwards.
CGCGGCCTTTCTCCCATAACCGGTAAAAGCCGATACATAAGTTTCCCCTTGGGGCGGGAAAGGGTCACTTTGACGCATTTTGTAGGCTGATCGGCCTTAACCGTTACCTCAACCAAAAATGATCCCTCCGGAATTCTCCCTTCATATCTTGCAAAATTTGCAGAAAAGAAAACAGAATCGGCAAATGATAAAAGATCCAATGTTTGGTCCTCATCAATGAGCAAAATCTTTTCTGAAAAAAGATCTGAATATGGGTTATTTTGCCAGAATGTCAAGCGATTTTCACGCGCATTGACCTCCCAGGTATATCCGAGAGATCGATCGGTTATAAGGGTAGAAAACGAACCGTTTGACAGGATATGAGAATAAGGGCGAGGGGGAACATAGCGCGACTTATCCAAATGAAATCCATCCACTGTAAAGCACCCGCAACGCAGTGGATATAAACAGTGATCTTTCCCGAAGGGTGTAGGGTACTGTCTGTTGATTGTTATATCGCGATATGATATGGGATCAAATTTCGGCAGCGGGGAGAGTGTGGTTTCGTTTAGAAAGATTGCCGCATTCTGCATGATAAGCGATTTAGAGGTGTCATCCATCGTTCGCAATAAATGAATTCCGGGCTTTGTATGCAAAAAATGCTCACACCCGCTTTTTCGAATCAAACCGTTCAGGGTAGAAAAAACACCGTCGTCATAAAACTCACCGCTATCGTTTAAAAAAACAAGATCGACAGAATGTGTGAATGAAATATTTGCTTTATACCCCCGCAACAAATCAAGAATACGCCCCTTTGTTTGAACGCCTAATCGCCCGTTTTCATCCCCGCTCAGTTCAATCGCTACGATAGGATAATCACCTGAAATACCAAAGCGCCAAAAATCCTCTTGTTTTTTCATCTCTGCGCGCGGCTCGAGTGAGCGCACATCACACCCATAAAATCCTAAACGGTTGAACAGCCGTGCATAAGGATATACGGTGGGATCGTTGGGATTATATTCGCGCATCCAAGAAACCTCGTGCTCAAATTGTTTTTGTTGTTGCAATATATTTCTTGCTCTTTTTAGATTTTCCAAAGCTTCATCGCACGATTTTCCGGGCGCAATGATCAAAGTAGCTTTTTCTACCGGACGCCTTGTTTTTAAAAGCAAAAGCGGAGAAAGAACCGTACCATCTTCCGTGCAATCAAAATCATTTTGTTGCAAAGTGTTTTGTATTCTCTCGTTTGCATCCATACCGCTTTCACACCGCTCATATCCTTGCGTGCAATTAAATGTCAGGCGACGTCCGACGGTGTAATGAGGTTGCTTGGATGTCTTGGTTTGTTCTATCAGCGTAGCTGCTATACAAATATCCCTTTCCCCCTCACCGCGCTTATAAAATAAAACCGCATTTTCTTCCCTCAAAACACGGGTGTGCAAAAAGAGCGAATGAAAGGCGGGATGCGCATAATACACCCATTCATTTTCCAAAATCGGTTCCAAGAAAAAGCCGCAATATGCTTGTTTACGTCTGACCGTAATTTCAGAAACATAGGCCGCGGCACTTGCCAACAGATAAGATTCGCACTCAAATCTGCCCTTTGAGTGTTTAACATGAAAGATGCCTTTTTCTCCATTAGACAAAAAGGTTATTTCGGCAGGAGATAGATTGAATGCGGGGGAGGTGGAAAGCATTTCCCCCTCCAAGAGAACAAACGGTATAATACCGCTTGGCAGATCGGTCGGATGAATAGGGGGACGATTGATGGCATATACGCCCTTTTCGGTACGATACAAAAGTTTTGCTTGCCCATTATCCGCAAGTAAAAGCGACAGATCTTTTCCTGCTTTTAGGTGAACAATGGGATTCTCCAAATCGGGTACACTCTCATGCAAAGCGGAATTTTGAATTTTTCTTCGGATTTTACTGTCAATACCCTTTTCTTTGATATTTTTATGCACAATCGCATCTACGGGTATTTGTTCCTCCAACAGTTCATAACCGCATCCCATTTGTTTATCAGTCATGAATCGTCTGACGAACACATTACCATGAACAGCATTGGCCGCGGCGATCATACTCATACCAATGTGATGGGCCATATAAACGGGAACGGGTGCGCATTCGTTTTCACTGCGGCCGGGTGTAAAATCAATCGCTTCTATAAAACCAAATCTTCCGTACATTCCCGCGTTTTTCATTTTTTCCAAATTGTGCATAATGCTTTTGCCACCGATGGGTAACATCAAAAATGAAGAATAGGGGGAGACGATCAAATCATCCTCTTCTCGTCGAACACTGAGGGTGGGGATACCGTTTGCTTTATATCCATAACCGAGGTTACCGTCAAGAGAAAAGAATCCACTTTCGGAAACACCGTAAACCGTATGGCGATCGGGGAGTGTAGCGGCATGACGTCGCTGCTGTGAAAATGCAAACTTGAGTGATTCGGAAGTAAAACTGTTGGGAGGGATTGGCAAAAACAAACTTGGCATAAAGTACTCAAAAGCCGTACCGCTCCAAGAGGCAGCGCCAAAGTAGAGTGAATTTTGCACCATGGTTCTTGAAAGCATCTTCCAATGCTTTTTTTCTACAATTTGTTTGGAAACGGTATAATAGCTTGTAAGTCTCGCTTCGCTCATATAAAAATCATAGCAAATGTCTTCCGCTTTTTCATTTGGTCTCGTTCCCAAGGAAAATAGATGCCGTTCGGGTTTATAAAGACAAGTAAAGTCGGTAGATCTTTCGATTGAGGCTATCCGCTCAATCAAATCATCCATCAAAACCTTGCTACTGTTATATTCTCTTATGCCCTCACGCAAAGCGACCAAACAGCAGACAAAATTTCCACTGTCAACTGTTGAAATATAAGCGGGTTCCAAAACAGACAAATCGGTTAAATCATACCAGTTATACAGATGACCGCGAAATTTCGGCAGTTTTTCAATGGTTGATACAGTATCCTCCAAACGCTTTTTAAGTTCATCGGTAGATACAAGTCCGAGATCGGCGGCAGCTAAAACCGACAATAAATATAACCCTATATTGGTAGGTGAGGTTCTCGTAACGGTTCTTTCAACAGGAGATAAAACTACATGATCGGGCGGTAGATTATGAGTGGATGCCGATACGCTTGTGCGAAAATATCCCCACATATCTCGCATATATCTCTTGAGTTGATTTTTGTGTTTTTTTGAAAGGGTGGTGTTGCCGCTCGTTTCAATAGATAAAAGAAAACAAATCAGGGGAGAGAAGCACCAAAGAATTCCAAGGCAAAGTAAAATGTGCAATTTCGAAACAAAAATCAATCCGACACCTGCAACAACGGTCCCAAGCATAGTGACATAATAATATGCCAAAGAATTGGACTTGAACATTCGATCGGTTTGCGATGCCGTTTTCCAATCGAGCAGTTTTTTCTTTGATATATTCATTCTGTAAACAGAGCGGATTATGCCGTCAAGTATATTGATACCATCCGTAAAGAGTGTGCATAAACGATAAAATAACATGAGAAATGTTTGCCAAAAACCACTTGTAACACGGCTGAAATAATTCCTGTAAATTGGCTGTATTTTTAGATTTATGATACTTGTAATCAAGGTGAGCGCAAAAGGTAAAATCAGGGGGATTGTAGCAATCGCCAGAAGCTGTGCGGCAGCAAATCGCGGCAGAAATAATGAGGTGATGATGCACACAATCAGCGCAGGAGATAATAGCCAACTGCGCAGAGCATTGAATAAAAGATACCGATTCAAAAGTGAGATCGGATTGTTAATAGGTTTACCGTAACGATTTTGCACACGAGAGAAAACATACGGAAAAGATTGCACATCTCCGCGCACCCATCTGTGCGCTCTTTTGTTAAAGGAAGCAACATTGGAGGGTTGTTCATCGGTTAAATACACATCGGTAACAAGTCCGCATGACAGACGTGTGCCCTCCAATATATCATGGCTTAAAATTTTTTCATCGGGAAATGCATTGCGCACTGTTAAATCAAAAGCCTCTACATCTATGATGCCTTTACCGCAAAAAACACCCCGCAAAAATAGAGTCTGAAAGGTATCAAACCCTGCAAAACTGTACACATCTTGACCCGCAGAACCGCAAATGAGAGAAGCAAAACGGCTTTTTGAAGCCGATTTTAGTGTGGCTTTCATGGCAGGTTGTAACACACCGTAACCATCCGTGACGATGTAAACACCGTTTACCTCTTCAATTTGAGCGCGGTTTTGCGGATGCGCGATAATGCCAACCAATTCATTGAGTTGGCCGATGCCGAGGTTTGTATCACTGTCAAGGGTTAAAATATAGCGAACCCGATCAAGGTTTTCTCTATGACCGCAGTAATATGAAAAGGAGGTCGGACGATGATACAAAAAATCACAAAGTTCGCACAATGCGCCTCTTTTTCGCTCGTATCCCAAAAATTTACCGCTTGTTTCACAGTAGGTTCTTTCTCTGAGAAAAAGATGGAATCTGTTTGCATATTTTTGGTTCAAATCCGCTATTCTTTCCTTTGCCGCCTCAAAAATTACCCTGTCGGACGGGCACACGGGTTCATCCGATTCGCAAAAATCCACTAATAGTCCAAACGCTGTTTGATCCTGTTCATCGGTCGTGTTTTTCAAACAAATTTCTTCTAACCGCGAAAATAAGCTGCCGACATCTTTTTCATCGGTAAACAGCGCCGATATGACCGTCAGTGTTTTATATTCTTTGGGGATTGTTTTTAATTTTAGGCGGGGGAGCGGCCTATTTTTAATTAAAAGGCTGTATATATAATCAATCAACAATCGATTGGCTTCGAAAATCGGAACTACTAAAATCATGGTTAAAAATACAGCCAAGAACATATTGGTAAAATGAAAAAAACGCCAAAATGTTATAAACAAAAATACAAAAAATAATGAAAATAAAATATAGAAGTAGCCTTTGTGGCTTGTCTTTTCGGTCAAATAGTAACCGATAAATGACCTTTTTTCATTTGGATTTTTTTTATATTCAGCATTAGCGCGCTTTAAATATTCGGATAATAGGGTAGTTTCAGATACTTTTTGCTTTTTGGCTTGTATTTCCAAACATCGTTTATATTCTTCTCTGGTATTATCGTCGCAAAGCTGATAAAAGCCTGTGGGTTCTTGATTGAATATTTCATCCAAAGGGCTGTATTTTTCAATCAAAGCGGAAAAATCAAATGTTGCTATTTTGCGCAAACTCGAGATTAAAGCGGGGATTGCGTTTGAGTCCGAATACATTGCTTGTCTGATTGAATGGATCAGCACGCAAATGCAAGTTGATTTAGCATACTTATAGTCAAATTCACGCCAGATATTTAATTTCTTGGCGGTTGCGTAGACATCTTCGATCATTTCAGGTGTTAACTGATTGTCAGTCACCTCTAAAATATGACGTATGGTTTCGCCGACTACAACAGAAAATTTATTTGTTCGTCTTAATACCGCTTTTGCTTCACTTTCGATTAAATAATAGTTATCAAGCAACCACACCTGACTTCCCGATAATACATCCATTTCTTTTTTGATCAACTTTCGCGATAAAGCTTTAATCGCATACAAATTTCTTCGAATTGCTCTTCGATGATATACATTTTCCGATTTATCTTCTTTTTTCACACGCTTATGAATGGATACACAAGCCTCTTTAAAATCTATACTTTTCATATCGGTACCTTTCGATTTTTTCTTATTTTTCCGCCAAATATGAAAATAATACAAACAAGGCACCTAAAATCATTTCAAATAACAAAAGAATGAATTCGGCAAAACAGCAAATTCATTCTTGTTTCTGCATATTTTTAATGTTGTGGGATTGCGCTTCACTTGAACAACAGACAAACCGCATGTGCCGCGATGCCTTCTTTTCGTCCGGTAAATCCCAAATGTTCTTCTGTAGTGGCTTTGACGCTGACACGCTCCATATCGATGGACATAGCATCTGCAAGACGGGCGCGCATCGCATCAATATAGGAAGCAAGTCGAGGCGTTTGTGCAATAACAGTGGCGTCAACATTGGAAATGCGATAACCTTTTTCCTCGATCAATCTACAAACCTTGTTAAGCAGATATAAACTGTCGATCCCTTTATAGAGAGGATCGGTGTCGGGAAAATGCTTTCCAATATCACCCAATGCGAGAGCACCAAGGAGGGAATCGGAAATAGCGTGTGCCAACACGTCAGCATCCGAATGTCCGAGCAAACCACGATCGCTCTCAATTTCAACACCGCCGATGATACATTTTCTGTTATCCGCAAAACGGTGAACATCGTATCCGTGTCCAATACGCATATCCATATCAAAATTCCTCCATGTTATGTTTTATCTGTGCTGCTGCGTAGTCTTCAGGGCGTGTCAACTTGATGTTATGTTTACCTGTATCTACCAATTTCACACGAAATCCTGCGTGTTCAGCCATCATGCAATCGTCTGTCACGGAAATTTGATCTTTAAGAGCCAGTGCCAAAGAAGCGGCATAAAGAGATTTTTTGAAAATCTGCGGTGTCTGTACAGCAAACAAACCGTCGCGATCCACGGTTTCCTTGATAAATCCGTCTTTGTTAGCGCGTTTGACGGTATCGGTGATAGGATGGGATGCACAAGCTGCACCCGTTTTTTTCGCCGCTTTAAATATTTCTGTTATATTCTCTACGGTGATAAAAGGACGTGCTGCATCGTGAATGGCAACAAAATCAACATCTTCGCTCACAGCATAAAAGCCGCGTGAAGCAGAATCAAGGCGCGTGTCTCCGCCTTCAACGATTTTGATGGGTTTTGTGCAGTGTGCAACAGCAGGAAGTTTTTTAGCTTCTCCCATTTGATCCGCTTTGGTTACGATAATAATTTCGGTCACAAATGGGCTGGCTTCGAAGCTGAGCAGTGCGTGTTCCAATACAGTTTTATCCCCCAGCGGTAAGAAACACTTTTTAATACCACCCATGCGAGTACCACTGCCCGCGGCAAGAAGAAGGGCGCAGCAGGTCGCCTCTTTCTTCCCACCTAAGCAGGAAGAAAGAAACGATGTAACCGCGCCTAAAATCTTCAATGATTTCATTTTTTAACCCTCGTAGTTATAACCGAGAGCAAGAGCTTTTTTGTTCACGTCAATCAATTTCGCCTTTTTGGGAGGGATAGAAGAAATCATGGTATCTTCGAAGAAATCATAGGGGAAAATGTCGCAAACCTTCAACAAATAGCCGAGAATGATGACGTTGGCCATACCCTGCATACCGTTATCCGATGCGAGAGCGGAAGCGGGAATTTCATACACCTTGATATCGGTGCGGGTGGTTTTTTCAGGAATGAGTGTGCTGTCACAAATAACAATACCACCGGGGGTAACGTTATCAATGAATTTCGTAAACGAAGGGAGATTCATTGCAATGAACACCTTGGGATTGGTAACAAGGGGAGAGCCGATGGGTTCATCATCGATAATAACAGAACAGTTGGCTGTACCGCCTCTCATTTCAGGGCCGTAAGAAGGGAGCCAAGAGACTTCCTTGTTTGCTTTCATACCTGCATTAGCCAGCTGTTTACCCGCAAACAAGATACCCTGTCCGCCAAAACCGGCAAGAAGAATGTTATACATATCAGTTTTCTCCTTTCGCCGTAATATCTTTGTAAACACCTAAAGGATAGTAGGGCATCATATCAGTGCGAACCCATTCAAGCGCTTCTGCAGGCGTTTTGCCCCAGTTTGTCGGGCAGGTGGAAAGCACTTCCACGATGGAGAAGCCGAGACCTTGGGATTGAATCTCAAAAGCTTTTTTAATGGCAGCCTTCGTCTTGCGGATGTTTTTGAAGCAGTCAACAGCTACACGCTCAGCGTAAGCAGTGCCTTCCAGCGTAGAAAGCATTTCGCAAACACGAATGGGATTGCCTTGGATTTTGGGATTACGTCCATAAGGGCTGGTGGTGGAAACCTGACCGGGAAGAGTAGTGGGAGCCATCTGACCGCCCGTCATGCCGTAAATCGCATTGTTGATGAAAATGATGGTGATATTTTCGCCGCGAGCACCGACATGAACCGTTTCTGCCGTGCAGATGGCAGCAAGGTCGCCATCACCTTGATAGGTGAATACGATATTATTCGGGTTGGCACGCTTTGCGCCAGTAGCAACGGCGGGTGCGCGTCCGTGGGGGGCTTGAATCATATCACAGTTGAAGTAGTTATATGCAAAAACGGAACAACCGACAGGTGCGATACCGATGGTTCTGCCTGTGCAATCGAGTTCGTCCAACACCTCTGCAACCAAACGATGAACAATACCGTGGGTGCAACCGGGGCAGTAATGAAACGGAGTATCCGTTAATGCTTTCGGTTTATCAAAAACGACCATAGTTACTTTTCCTTTCTGCTTATTTCAGTGCGTCCGCCATCGCGACGATCTTATTATAGATTTCGTCGACGCTGGGCAACATACCGCCGGTACGACCGTAAAATTCAACAGGGCAAGCGCCCTCAACAGCAAGCTTAACATCGCTGACCATTTGACCCATGTTGAGCTCAACGGTCAGGAGAGATTTTGCTGTCTTGGAACGAGCGGCAATGGCTTCTGCGGGGAAGGGCCAAAGGGAAATCGGACGGAACAAACCGACTTTGATTCCCTGTGCGCGCGCCATATTCACGGCAGATTTGGAAATACGTGCGGTAATACCGTAAGAAACAATGACAATGTCCGCATCTTCGGTCAAATACTCTTCGTATTTAACTTCATTTTTCTGGATTTCATCATAACGTTTGTAACGGTCTACAACAATTCTTTCCAGTTCATCGGGTTGAATGTAGAGAGAATTGATTATGTTGTGGGGACGGCTGTTTTTATGTCCATTGGCCGCCCAAGTTTTTTCGGGGATTTCACGCGCAGTTCTTGACTCGAAATCAACAGGTTCCATCATCTGACCCAAAGCGCCGTCGGCTAAGATCATAACGGGCATTCTGTAAATATCGGCAAGATCGAATGCATCCATGGTGAGATCGGCGACCTCTTGGATGGAAGCAGGAGCCAAAACGATCAAATGCATATCGCCGTGTCCAAGCGCTTTGGTTGCTTGGAAATAGTCGGCTTGGGAGGGTTGGATACCGCCGAGACCGGGGCCACCTCTTTGTACGTTAACGATAACACAAGGAAGATCCGAACCAACCAAGTAGGAAATACCTTCGGATTTCAAGCTGATACCGGGGGAAGAAGAGGATGTGAGAACACGCGCGCCGGTGGACGAAGCGCCCAATACCATGTTGATAGCAGCAACTTCACTTTCAGCCTGCAAGCACAGACCGTCGACCTGCGGCATTCTTTTTGCAAGGGTTTCGGAAATTTCGGTTTGCGGGGTAATGGGATAACCGAAGTAAAGACGACAGTTGGCACGGATAGCCGCTTCGGCAATAACTTCGTTTCCTTTCATCAATACTTTTGCCATGTTGATTCTCCTTATTTTTCTACCTTAATTACAACGTCGGGGCAGACGGTCGCACAAATAGCGCAAGCGATACAGCTGTCTTGATCCAAGATGTGTGCGGGATGATAACCTTTTTGGTTCAAACGAGTCGTATCCAGCGCGATCAAGTGTTTGGGACAGGCATCGACACACAGGGAACAGCCTTTGCACAAATGCTCCCGAAATGTCAGTTTGGACATGGATTTCTCCTCCTTTAAAAGAGTTTTTTTGTGATATTGCGGATAAAATGGATTTTATACGTCTCAATTTCGGCTGATGTAAAATCTGCACGAAATTGCTCGGTAACGGTGTTTTGATCGAGGGGAAGTCCCAAGGCTTTTGAAGCGGTTTCGGCATAAATAAAGCCCTTTTCAATGACTTCGCGATCGGTTTCGTCTCCAAGATTGGTATTATTGATCAGTCCCGTCAACTTCAGTTTCGAGCTGGCTTCGATCGCCGCCTTCATTTCCAACAACTGCTCTATCGACGAAATCATCGGTCGAGAGGCATTGATGACCATTTGCATGGTATAGCCGCTTTTGATAAAATGCTCATTGTAAACGCCGAGAACGGTCGCGCCGCTGTCATCTCCGCCAATATCAAAGACAGCAAAATCATCCTCAAAAGCACTGTAAACCGCCGAAGTGAGTGCAGGAATGTCTACATTGCTGCCTGCATACAGGGGAGAGATGGTACGAATACCGGCCTTTATCATATCTTTTTCATTGTCGCTGGCACGAAAATACGGGTTGACAATGTCCATATCAAGCAAAGTGACCTTCTTGTCGGGATTCGATAATTTATAAGAAAGAGCGGCATTGACGGCAATATTTGTTTTTCCGCTGCCATAATGACCGCAAATAATACGCATGGTTTTTTCTGACATGGAGCGCCCACCTTTCTATAATGTAGTATTATAAACTTTCAAAAACACTTTGTCAATAAATGAACAATCAAAATATTGTTATTTCAATGAAAAAAGCAAAATAATGCCGACACCCGATCGGAGGTGTCGGCAATATATAGATAAAAAATGTCAGCGGATACGCGTGTTAACTTCGGCGGTACGCACGTCAAATGAGTTTGCACCCGCATTCGATTCGGATGAAGGATAAAATTCACGAATGGGAAAGTCCAAGTTACAAAACAGAGTACAAGGATCTTCTTGGTTGTTTACCACTTCGCAGGGCTCTTGGGGAATGCAGTAATCACAAGCGGGAATGATAAGCTGTGCTGCCCTTTCGATGCGAATTACAGCAAACAAACCAACCGTAATATAAATTTTTTTCTTACCGCAACAATCGCTGATACCGTTGCGGAAATAGTTTAAAATCTCTTGAGGTACAGAAGAGAGGCAGAAAGTAGGATTATCATAGGTACAACAATTGGCATCCACCACTGTCAGTTTCAGGGATACGGGGTCAATCACATCCAAAACCACTTTGGGCAAACAAGGATCCCCGCCGAGCGGTAAACATTCGTTTACGGGGCAAAAGCAGTTTTGCATATCCGATTGAAATCTTGTCAAATTGCCTTCACCGCCAAATAACACAACGCTTTTTTCGCACATGGCGATTCCCTGCACCTCGGTGATCGACCCGTCAGGACAACAACACTCCAAAACAACATACAGATAATACCGCACATTCACATCGTAATGAGCGCGATTAAAAATAATTTCTTCGGTACGGATCTGTGTCCACACCACCTTAACGCTCTTGACGCGGACATTGACCGCTGCATCCAAAACGGACTGTCCGTCACCACAAAGATAAATGCGCAGATTCTCCATACATTCTTGATATCGACAAGAATCGAAAATACGATAAGTATCGATACAGCAATCATCCTCCTTGCATTTGTTTACCCCTTTTGTGTTCGGACAAAGTTTATTATCCATAACAAATACCTCCAATCGGTTTGTGATTCGCTATTAGATTATGCGCAAACCAAAAATGGGGTTCTGATTTTTTGGATATTTTTTCTGTAAGTATTGAAATTCCAATGAAAATTTAGTATGATATTTGTTATAAAGCGAGGTATAAACATGATTCAATTCAAATCATACAGTCTGGATAAATTTTTATCCGAAAATGAACAAAACAACACTTTAAAATCCGCACTTTTGGCAGCAGATACTTTAAAAAGCGGAGATTCCACTCCCGATAAACCCAAGGGATGGTATACCTTGCCGTGCGATTACGATAAAAAAGAATTCGACCGCATCCTCAAAGCCTCCGAAAAAATCAAAAACAGCTGTGACATATTCATTGTCATCGGCATTGGCGGTTCCTATCTCGGCGCCCGCGCTGCCATCGAATTTGTATTGGGAGCCGACTATAATTTGTTCTCAAAAGGACCGAAAGTCTATTTTGCAGGTAACACTTTAGACGAAGAAGCGGCACAAAATTTATTGGAAATCTGCAAAGATAAAGATGTTTGCTTAAATGTCATCTCCAAATCAGGCACAACCACCGAACCCGCCATTGCTTTCCGCTTGTTCCGTGGCATGATGGAAGAAAAGTACGGAAAAGAAGGCGCAAAAGATAGAATTTTTGTCACCACCGATATTGACGCAAGCAAAAGCGCCCTCCGCTGCCTTGCAATAGAAAATGGCTACGAAACATTTGTTGTACCCGATGATATCGGCGGCCGTTACAGTGTTTTGACCGCCGTCGGTCTCCTGCCCATTGCTGTCAGCGGCGTCGATATTGTTGCCATGATGCAGGGAGCTGCCGAAGAAAAAGCGCTTCTGGATAAATTCGATACCACCGAAAATCCCGCCGTACTCTATGCGGCGACGCGTAACGCCCTCCTCTCTAAAGGTATGTCAATTGAAATTTTTACATCGTACAGACAATGCATGCTTCTTTTCAATGAATGGCTCAAACAGCTCTTTGGTGAATCGGAAGGTAAAGATGGCAAGGGTATTTTTCCCACTTCAGTCATCAATACCACAGATTTACACTCCATGGGTCAATATATCCAAGAAGGACAACGCTTCTTATTTGAAACCGTACTCGATTTTGATATTCCCTCCAATCTCCTTGCGGTACCCGCTGAGGAAAACGCGCAAGACGGCCTTGACTATTTGACAGGAAAAACACTCTTTGAAATCAACAAAAAGGCCATGGAAGGAACCCGTCAAGCCCATCTCGATGGCGGTGTACCCTCGCTTTGCATCACATTCCCGGATCGTTCGGCCAAAACATTTGGCGCTGCAGTGTATTTCTTTGAACTGGTTTGTGCCCTTTCGGGATATACCCTCGCCATCAATCCTTTTAACCAACCTGGTGTCGAACACTATAAAAAGAATATGTTTAGATTGCTCGGTAAAGCGGGATATTGAACAAAACTAACCTCTGCTTTCTGTGCAGAACGCCAAAAGTCAAAAAACCCCTTGATTCATTTGAAAAAATGTAGTAAAATAAACACAGAGAAAATACAGTTGTTTCACAATCGAATTTTTCAATCCATGTGAAACAGGAAAGGTGGCAAACACAATGATTCGTATGATCGTAGGTCTCAAAGGAACCGGCAAAACCAAACAGTTGATTGAATTGGCAAACAAAGCAGTTGAAACCTCTCCGGGACATGTAATTTGCATCGAAAAAGGCAATAAATTGATTTTTGATGTCCGTCATCAGGTTCGTTTGGTCGATACCGATGAGTATTCGGTGGACAGTGCCGAAGCGCTGTACGGCATGATTTGCGGTATTCTGGCTGCCAATTATGATATCAAAGATTGCTTTATCGACTCCTCGCTTAAAATTTGCAAAAACAATATGGATGAGTTCATCACATTTATCAAAAAGCTTGAAAAACTTGTCAACAGATATGAAGTAAACTGCGTCACGACCGTATCCATTGATATGGCTGATCTTCCCGCCGCCCTGCTTGAATATGTATAAAAATTAAATCTTAACGGAGCGTGGTTTCTGCCGCGCTCCGTTTTCGGAGTTATTTATGGTTTGGACTGAAGTGAATATCATTTTACCCCACGATTTGGTAGCATCCGTTTCTTCCCTTTTAACATCCATCGGCGAGGATTCGTTTGCTGTATCCGATTACGCCGACTTGGAAGATGTACTTGAAAACAAAGGCTGTTTTTTCGATTATATCGATGATGCCATTTTGAACAACAAAGATAAACTGCCCGTTATTACCCTCTACTTTGAAAAAACGCCCGAAGGTTTTGAGCGTTTGCATTTAATGCGCTCAGCCATCAAACGTTTCTTCGACCAAAATGGTCATGAAAACATCTGCCATATAGAAGAGAAAACCATTTCAGACAGCGATTTTGATCAGGTGTGGAAGCAATATTTTAAACCCATGCCCATTGGAAAAACCTTTTGCATCAAACCCACATGGGAAGCTGTTTCGGATGATTTGTGCGAAAAGCGTCATATTCTCGAAATCGACCCCGAGGCCGCCTTTGGCACAGGTTCGCACGCAACCACCAGAATGTGCTTAGAAGCCATGGAAGACATACAAATTCATGGCGCAGACATACTGGATGCAGGATGTGGAAGCGGTATTCTTGGCATAGCAGCCCTCCTTTCAGGTGCTAAATCCCTCTGCGCGGTTGACATAGATGAAACCGCTGTTCGAATCTCAAAAGAAAACATTTCGCGCAATGGTTGCAACACCCCCGATACGAAAGTACTCTGGTGTGATGTAACAGCCCCCAACGCGACAGAGATTTTAGGAAAAACGCATTTTGATGTCATTTTTGCAAATATTGTTGCCGACGTAATCATTTTCCTCTCCGATACCCTCTTTACCCTGACCAAGCAGGGGGGATGCTTGATTGCATCGGGCATATTAGATGAAAAAGCAAACACCGTCATCGATACACTCAAAAAATCGGGATTTTCCATTCGCTCAACCCCCTCGTCCGAGGGTTGGACAGCCATTGTAGCTGAGAAAATATAGGTTGTTTTATGAAAGCGCGTTTTTTATTTTTCTTAATTGTTTCCATGCTTTTTTCTTTCACAGGATGCTTTGAATCTTATCTTCCTGCCCAAGAAGAGATCGAAAATCAGTTCTTGCAGTTTCAGGACGATTATCGCGAGGCGGCAAATGCCGCTTTTTCCTACGAGGGAGAACGTTATTTTTCTACCACAGACCTTTCAAAACCCGAGGACTTTGAAGGGGAGGGGGTCTATATGGGGGATATGCAAGACAATATCACCTTAATTGAAAGCGAACCCCTTTATAAGATTTTCACAAGTTGTAATGTTTATTCCATGCATACCAGTTCCACGCCATCACTCAACGTATGCGAGTTTAACTGCGCGGGAAGCGGAAGTGTATACAGCGGTGTCTATTATACCAGCGGAGACTCCCCGTTGTGTTTAATGGATTTTACCGTTGAACTGAAAAAAAACGGTGATGGATACATCACAAATATGGGTGGTTGGAGTTATTATTACACAGAAAAAATCACCGACAACTTTTATTATTACGAAGCACGCAGATGACATTTGCCGCCTTTTGACATAGATTTGCAAAAGGCGGTTTTCTTTCGCTTGAAATTTCTCAAAAATACTTGATTTTTCTATGATAATTTGTTACTATATAAGATAACATTGAACGATCATTCCGTAATAAACTGAATGTCGGAAAGGAAACTGATATGTCACATCAACTTGACAAAACCTATGATCCGAAAAGTTTTGAACAAAGACTTTATGCCGAATGGGAATCAAAGGGATATTTCAAACCCTCCGAGGATAAATCCAAGAAACCCTTTTGTATTGTAATTCCCCCTCCGAATGTTACGGGACAACTCCACATGGGTCACGCGCTGAATAACACCTTACAAGATATTATCATCCGTACAAAACGTATGCAGGGATACAATGCGCTTTGGATCCCCGGTACCGACCATGCGGGTATTGCTACCCAGATCAAAGTCGAAGCAAACTTGAGAGAAACCCAAGGCCTTTCCAAGTACGATGTAGGCAGAGAAGAGTTTTTAAAGCTCGTTTGGGAATGGAAAAATAAATACGGCAACCGCATCATTGATCAGCTCAAAAAGCTCGGTTCTTCCTGCGATTGGTCGCGTGAACGTTTTACCATGGACGAAACCTGTTCCCGCGCTGTCAAAAAGACCTTTGTGTCTCTTTATAAAAGCGGTCTGATTTACCGTGGTTACCGCATTATCAACTGGTGCCCCAACTGTAAAACAGCCCTTTCAGATACAGAAGTTGAGCACATTGACTTAAATGGCCATTTTTGGCATATCCGCTATCCCATCGACGGAACCAATGATTATCTTGAAATTGCTACCACGCGTCCCGAAACCATGCTCGGGGATACAGCTGTTGCCGTCAACCCCGAGGATGAAAGATATACCGATTTGGTTGGCAAAATGCTTGTTTTACCTTTGGTCGGCCGCAAAATCCCGATCATTGCCGATGAGTATGTTGATAAAGAGTTTGGTACAGGGTGCGTAAAAATCACCCCTTGCCACGACCCGAACGACTTTGAGGTCGGTAAACGGCACGATCTTGAAATGATCGAGATTTTAAATGGTGATGGTACCATCAATGAAAATGGCGGCGCCTACCAAGGTATGGATCGTTTTGATGCTCGTAAGAAAATCGTTGAAGACTTGGATGCGCTCGGCCTTTTAGTGGATGTGAAACCGCATTCTCACCCTGTGGCCCACTGCTATCGTTGTAACACTGTTGTTGAACCCATGTCCAGCCGCCAGTGGTTTGTTTCCATGAAGCCGCTTGCCGCTCCTGCCATCGATGTCGTCAAAAACGGCGAAATCAAGTACATTCCGCCGAGATTTTCCAAAAACTATCTCAACTGGATGGAGAATATTCAAGACTGGTGTATCTCTCGTCAGTTGTGGTGGGGTCATCGTATTCCCGCCTATTACTGCGACGATTGCGGTCAAATGATGGTGGAAGAACAGGATGTCACCGTCTGCCCCTGCTGTGGCAGCAAAAATGTCCACCAAGATGAAGATGTACTCGACACTTGGTTCTCCTCGGCGCTTTGGCCCTTCTCAACACTCGGATGGCCGGACGAAACCGAAGATCTGAAATATTATTATCCCACCAGCGTATTGGTAACCGCCTACGATATCATTACTTTCTGGGTCAGTAAAATGATCTTCTCGGGCTTGAATTCCATGCACAAGATTCCTTTCCCCGATGTATTTATTCATGGTCTTGTTCGCGATGCACAGGGAAGAAAAATGTCCAAATCCCTCGGCAATGGCATCGATCCTTTGGATATTGTCGATCAATTCGGCGCCGATGCTCTTCGCTTTACTTTGGCAACAGGAAACTCCCCGGGAAACGATATGCGCTTCTCCAACGACCGCGTCGAAGCTTCGCGTAATTTTGCCAACAAAATTTGGAACGCAGCTCGTTTCATCCTCATGAACCTGTCCATCGAGTCGGTTGAAGAACCCAATATTTCTGATCTTACCACAGAAGACAAGTGGATTTTAACCCGTTTCAATGAATTGGTAATCACAGTCAGCGCAAATATTGAAAAATATGAGCTCGGCGTTGCCGTGTCTCAGCTTTATGACTTCATTTGGGATGTTTTCTGCGATTGGTATATCGAACTTATCAAACCCCGTTTGTTTGACAAAGGAACAGCAACCAATTTAGCAGCTCAAAATACCATTGCTTATATCTTCATTGGTACGCTCAAGTTACTTCATCCCTTTATGCCTTTCATTACCGAAGAAATTTATCAGCAATTACCCCACACCGATGAGAGCATCATGATTTCCGCTTGGCCCGCTCCGTATCCCCACTCTTTCGAAAAAGATGCAGAACGTTTTGAAAAAGTCATCGAAGCAATCCGTGCCATTCGAAACCGACGCAGCGAAATGAACGTCCAGCCCTCCAAAAAGACAACCGTTATCATCGAAACCGCAACCCCTGATCTCTTCATAGGCACCGATGTCTTTTTCCAAAAACTCGCAGGCGCTTCCGAAGTGATCATCGTTTCCTCCAATACCCGCGATGATACCATTGCAATACCGACCGACGCCGCCACTTTCCATATTCCCCTTAAAGAAATGATCGATATGGATAAAGAACGCGAGCGATTGACCAAAGAAAAGGATCAGGTATTGGGTGAAATCGCAAGGGTGAGCGCAAAACTGGAAAATGAAAGTTTTGTTTCTCGCGCCCCCGAAAAGGTTGTCAATGCCGAAAAAGATAAATTGAAAAAATACCAAGATATGCTCACAAACATTGAACAGGCGCTTTCAAAATTATTATAATTTTCTCTCCTATGATAACACGGTCAGGCTCTTGCCCGACCGTGTTTTTCTTTATATTTAGTTATAAATCATCACATAATTCCCTAAATGTGACAAAGTACACTCTTTTCGAATGATATAATCACACAAAAAAGGAGTGATAAAAGATGGGTATATCCATAACAAAAGACCACGAAATATTATATTGCCGCATCATTGGTGAAATTGACCACCATAACGCTATGATTATACGGGATGAAATTGATTTTGCAATCGAAAATGCCGACAGCAATACAGTTGTACTCGATTTACAAGAGACGAATTTCATGGATAGTTCGGGAATAGGTTTGATTATGGGACGTTTGCGCAGAGCAGAAAAACATGGAATGACACTCGAACTGGAAAACGTAGGGGAGAGGATAGGTAAAATCCTGAAAATGAGCGGACTTGATAAGATGATTGTAATTAAGGAGGTTTTGAAATGAAAAAAACATATATAAATGAAGTAAAAATGGAATGCTTGGCAATATCGGAAAACGAAAGTTTAGCCCGTCTGTTTATCAGTGGGATTTTAATGGAACTACATCCCTCGGTAGAAGAATTGTGTGATGTAAAAACCGCAGTTTCCGAAGCGGTCACCAATGCTATTGTACACGGTTATAAAGATAAGAATGGTAAAATTCGCATTCATTGCAAAACAGATGAAAATAAAACCATTTACATATCAGTAACAGACTTTGGGAGCGGCATACAAGACATAGAAAAAGCCATGCAACCTATGTTTACAACAGACAGAGAAAACGAACGCTCGGGCATGGGATTTACCATCATGCAAACATTTATGGATCAACTGAAAGTTACATCAAAACCCGGCAAATGGACACGTGTCGCCATGAAAAAGAATATCCACTGACGATGAATACAAAAGATATATTCAATATGACCGGCGAAGAGGAAGCGGTATCCATGCATATGGGTCTGGTCAAAAGCATAGCAGCGCGTTTTATGGGACGCGGTGTCGAATTTGATGATCTGGTACAGCTCGGCAGTATCGGCTTGATCAAAGCAATCCGCAATTTTAACCCTAAGACGGAAAACGCCTTTTCAACCTACGCCGTACCATTGATTATGGGGGAGATACGCCGCTATTTTCGGGATAACGGTCCGGTAAAAATTTCCCGAAAAATCCAAAGCGATTTTCGCATCATACGCAATTATATCAACGATTATGAAGCCAAAAATCAAACAGAACCTCATATAAACGAAATTGTACAGGGGACAGGCCTACACTATGATGAGGTAATACTCGCGATGAACGCAACCACGCAAATACTTTCCCTTAGTCCAGATGAAAATGGAAATGTCCCGAATATTCGCGATGAATCAACATGTATAAGTTTTGATAAAATTGAGTTTTTTGATGTTATATCCAATTTCGCACCCGATGAAAAAAAGCTACTTTATCTGCGTTTTTTCAAAGGTCTAACACAA
The DNA here is from genome assembly GCA_045536965.1 of Eubacteriales bacterium. GTDB lineage: Bacteria > Bacillota > Clostridia > Oscillospirales > SIG627 > UBA5448. The sequence goes on along the minus strand of JAZSON010000021.1, from coordinate 3,824 downwards.
ACACAAACAGCAGAAATTCTGCAAATGAATCAGGTGAAAATATCACGAATGGAAAAAAAGATCAAAGAAAAGCTCAAAAATCAACTGGATTACAAATAATGATAAAATTCAATTTTTTTAACATTTTGTAAAATATGGTTATTATTGGTAGTTTTCATAAAAATACAATGATCGCGCGAAACAATCGAATCGAATTGTAAATCCAAACTATTTAGATAAGTCGTTTCAAGACTGCAAATTCCTTCAATTTGTGATGCGCATTGTTTAGAACACTGAATCATTTTAAACCTCCAAGTCTTGCAAGAAAAGTTTTTACTTTCTATGTGCGTATCATGTATTTGTTACAAAATTGTTGCAATTTTACTTAAGAGATATAAAAAGCAAATTCAGTAAAAACGGAGCATTTAAAAAAATCAATCCACAATATGTTTTATAAATAAAAATAAAAAAATCCCAAGCAAACAGCGAATGGCGCATCGAAATACCAACCATTAAAATAATATTAAGAATCCATAAACTGCGTGTGTATACCATATATAAATAAATTACCCACCCCGGTTAAATTCATAGTAGGTATAACATCCATGGATTAACACCCCTCCGCCTCCTATACCCAATTATATAAAATTTGCATTTTATATAATTGCAAGTGTGTAAGGGCTTGCGGCTTCGCCTTAGCACAACCCCTCCCACCCTCGCAATTAGGGTGCGGGAAATTTCTTTTTTTCCCGCATAGAGATCAAACCTCGGCTTTGATGCGGGCAAAAAACAAATTTGCCCGCATATAAAATGTTTAGCGTTTTATACAATTTGGCACCTTGAAAAAAAGTGTCTGTTTCTTTGGTCGGGTGGCTTTTTCCACCTTGATCTCCTTCCGTGAATTTGTTCTTGTTTTTTCTCGGGTGAAAAGCATCGCCCCCCTCCCGTACCCCCCCGGGGGTAGCGCGGGGTTGGAGGTGGGCGAATATTTTACCGAATCACTTGACAAGGGTAATTCGGTATGATAGACTTATAGACGTTATAGGTCTGCTCACACTCCAATACGAGCATACCAAAAAATCGCTGTTAAGTCAACAGCGATTTTTTTATTTCTTCGAGCAAAGGTGTAAGAAGCTCAACCACCCTGAGCGCGATCTGTTCGGCATCAGGCGCGGTCGCGGCGCATGTGCGCGCCTCCTTTGGAGTAAGCATATCCGAAAAAGCGTACAGCATGGTCGTATCCATGCGATCATGCTGTAACTCGCGCTGTACCGCCGCCACGCCCTCGCGCCTTCGCACTCCGACTGCATACGTTTTGCGCGTGGAATGCGGAGAGGCGTTGCCGCTCACCCCAAGAGCGGCAGCCGCTTTCTTGATGTCTTTCCAGACCGCTTGGCGCGTTCGATGCCTCCCGCGCTTGCGCCCCGGAAAAAGATAAGTTTGCCCCGTTCTTCGGGCAAATAACCGCTTGTATAGTTCTTTGCTGATGGTTTTTGTACCTTTTTTGCCTGTTTTTTGGGCGATATAGGTGAATTTTCCGTCCCGCTTAAAATCATCCCATCGAAGTTGCAAAACGTCATTTATACGGAGTCCCGTTTCCAAAGCAACCCGAAGCGCAAGAACATTATCGTATTGCATAACGTGGTATAACCGCTCGTAAATTCGCGGGTCTAAATAATCACTTTTCATCGTGTGAGTTTACTTTCCTTAAAATGTAAACCGAGAATTTACCAAGTATTAAACGTCTCAATTCTGCAGGATATATCACCATAACCAACAACAACCCCCTCCGAAGTTTCGTAAAAGGAATCATTTGAAAATACAAGTTTTGGTTCCTCCATCTTCCCGCCATGAAGGAAAAACCTCCCCCCTATTTGTTGGCCGCACTGTTTACCCATGTATTTCCAAATGTATTTGGAAACCGCCTCCTGCGAAGATTCCCCCTCGATCATCAACGCGGTACTGAAACCAAGTTCGAGTCCCTTAATGTTATAAATCTCTTGGGCGGTCTCCATTTTCTTTTTGGAGATCTGCTCGGGTTTCAAGGTGTATTTCCCCACCTTGAAATACCCCGAACTCTCCAAGCTGAGCCCCTTGCGGTTCATTATACCGTGAAAATGAATTGCCCCGCTCTGATGTTTTTCGGGTACCAAGATATACTTGAGTCCGTTTCTTTGGACTCTGTTGGAAAGCCACGTTTGCAGGTACTTGCAAATAGCATCATAATCGAAAGAATTATATTTTTGTGGGTCAACGGTAAAGGTAGCAAAGACATCGAGATCAGGATTGCACATGATATAATCATAACATTTCTGCCGTGCTCGGTTATAAGATTTTTTCCAGAAATTACCATTTTCTTGATGGTGATCCCCGTGCGCTAACGCTTCGTCTATTTTCCCGTGCAACTCAATATTCATGGGATTATATACGGGTTTATCGAATACCACCTTTTTGACGGGATAAAAGCCGCCGATGCCGTCAGGATAATATTTCGTGCAAGTGGTAAAAAGGACCTCCGAGTCCTTAGGGTGTTTCAGGTACCGTTCTCTCTCTTCCGGAGACAAACTCTCTTTGTACTCCTCCATCTGAGAACGTGTATAGGGGTGTATTTCGCCTTTCATAATTTGTCTTTTTGATGGAATACTGTGGTTATAAATCAAGTAAAGGGGAAACTTCGTTTCCGATCTCATCGCTCGCGCTGCGCCTCGCTCCCGCTGGCGCGGGGCGGTGGCGCCCTGCTCGCTATGGGGCGCACAGCGCGCGCCCCAGCGCCACGCTAACGCGGGCGCAAGGCAACCGCAGGCTCGATCGCCGCGGTTGCAAGGTTGGCGGCTTAGCGCCGCCCCCTTGATTGTCTCTGCCGCTGGTGGCGGCAGAGTAGCGGCGGCCGCCTGCGGGGCGCCCCTCCCGCTTCGGTTCGCTCCGCTCTCTCCTTTCGCGTCGCTCAAGGCGCGTTCTGGGCGCGCCCTTGTCTGCCTGCCGCCCTTGCGGTCGGTTGCCCTTGCGGGCACCCGAGCCGCGCAAAGTGCACTGCGTACCGCGAGAAGACCCCCCTCCCGTCCCCCAAGGGGGAGCGCTAACCCCTGTTGATTTTGTACTTGACAACGGAAGTGCGGTGTGTTATTATAATACCGCTGACGTACTGTTGAAGTACAAAGCACAGACTGCATCCATGGTGACGAGAACACCGTCTGTGCTGGGGATCGGGTTTTACCTGATCCCCTTTCTCATTTACAGGGGTTTTTGATTTATAACCTTTCGCCCCCCTTCCCTCCGAAACAGAAGCGGTGTGCCTAATTGATACAAAACGCGCATTTTATATAATTGGGTATGTTGAAAAGCAATGTATGGAATGGGCTGCCCTATATTCCCGTTTGTAGCATTTTGCCTTATCTCCGTTTCTTTTGCCTTCACAGTAATTACACAATGAGTCATATTGTCTGTTTTTCTTGTAGTAAAACAAGTGCAAGTAAAGGCAAAATACCAGAAAGATCTTTTAATAATCACTTCAAATTAAAAATCACTTCCCCGCTTTTCATATTTTAATATTTTTTTCTTACTTTCTTAAAAAAACGGTTGACAAATCGGAGAAAATACAGTATAATACCCAAGAACTTTGGGATGTAGCCAAGTGGTTAAGGCACAGGACTTTGACTCCTGCATCGCGCTGGTTCGAATCCAGCCATCCCAGCCAAAAATCCGAGAACAATGTTCTCGGATTTTTCATTTGTGTAATCAACCACCAGCAGTGCTGGTGGTGCCAAAAAGCTTTAGCTATGAGTAGAAAAAGAATCCTCCTTCGTCTAAAATAGAAGTGGGTTTGCCAACCACAACGAAAAGACGAA
>JAZSON010000004.1:0-3168 GCA_045536965.1 Eubacteriales bacterium | reverse complement strand
CCGGTGAGCATTCATAAAATGCCCATTTGCTGAACGTCACAAAGTCACCGAGAGCGATGACCTGAGTTAGTCCCGTGCAGCCCTCAAACGCCCAATCTTCAACATAGTTAACGTTTTCAGGAAGGGTGATGGATTTTAGTCCCTTACAGCCTTGAAACGCAGACATTCTAATTGTTATGAGACGATTGGGAAAGGCAACACTTGTAAGTTCCCGACAGCCACTAAATACAGATCTACCGATTTCGTGCACACCATCGGGGATAACGATGTCGCCGCCACTGCCAAGGTATTTTCTCAAAACGCCGTCTTCGATTTCAAAATCTTTTACGTTGCTCATAATTCAACCTTCTTTCTTTTAGGCGCCGCTTATGTATATTCTTCCCTTAGCGTAACATCGCTAAGGTCTTTTTCATTTTCACCGAAGAACAAGTAAACAAATCCATCCAAGGTATCGAGAAAATCCATTTCGTTATCCAGAGGATCGTATTGCATCAGAAGTTTGGGCGGCTCGTCCACGTAGTTCCAATCGCTCGGTATACCGAAAAGTCGGGTGCAGATCTCATCCTCGTCCACCTCGGAAAACTCCATTAAGTACGCATCGGTGTATTTTTCGTAGTCCTCCACGGCAGCATTGAAATCATCAATGGCAAGCTCCGGCTCACCGTCGTGATACCGCACGTCCGCGCCGAGATGGTATTTTCCATCTTCGGTATGTAAGAAAACATAGAGATAACCTGTGTGCGGCAGCTTGTTATTCTTATCAAGTTCTGCTATATCGGATAGCTTAATCTGACAGAAAAACAATTCATCATCGTAGAAATCGCCATTCCACGCAGTAGGAACGGTGGGTGTACCGAAGAATTTGCTTGCACCAAGGTCGTAGCCATCGGGAGCTTTTTTTGCTGTAATCTTGATTGCTTTGCTCATACGCTTTATCCTCCGTCTCGGCGGTCACCTTATGCTTTTTCAGCCTTAGATAACATCTGCTCTAAGATGTGGATTTTTGCTTCGGAATGTACTGCGTTATCCTCGTTCATATCCAAGCTGTTTGAAAGCTCCCCGAGTAATTCACGTGCTTTTGCCGTATCCTTTTCTGTAGCAATTCCGTAAATATAAGCATAGGTAAGATACTCGAGTATATGGCACTTCTCATCTTTTTCTGCAGTTGAAAGATGATTGATGCAGTGCCCAAAGCATATCTTTCCGTACACAATTCCATCGGTCGTCTCGGTTGTCAGTATACGGTTAAAAAAGGCGAGCTCCTGCGGGTCGATGTCTTCAGGCTTACCCTGCAGCAAGCCGTTTTCGCCAAGCAGACTGCGGCAAATGCGCTCAAATGCCTTTGCTGCCTTCTCTTCTTCCGTGCCCGTATAGCCGCGATAAAACCTGATCATGACCAGCGCATCCATATACGCGCCACCCATGTTGCATACAGGCTCAAAAAATTTATCAAAGCCTTTTTTGTCCTCAGGTATGGTGTTGGTAAGCACCATATTGACCGCCTCGTCAAAAGTTACCTTTTTAAACATATCAAATAATCCCATTATGGATCCTCCTAAGAATTTATTTGTTTTCTGCAATATAAGACATAATTACTCGACAATTTCAAAGTTCATTTCATCGGTCGCATACCAACTGGGGCCGTCGTCGCTGGTTTCGTATTGACCGGCCTCAAAGCCAATGATACTGCCTTTTATAAGTCTTTGCGGCTCGTGATTTTTCACTCCACGGTCGGTTTGGGAAACCGCCGATATCGTGACACTGTTCTCGTCCATTGACAGGATTTCAAAACTGCGAAAGGCGTGAAAAATACCAAATAGCGAAGGCGTTGAATACTCACCCACAGCGGCTTCAATCTCAATTTTCTCAGCAAAGTTCCCCGATGAAGGTCGCCTTGCACCAAAATCACTATATCTTGATATCTTCAGTTTCATAATCAATCACCCTTGTTTTCATTGAGTTTTTGCCTTGCAGCTTCTTCACCTATACCATGGAATACGGTCATTCCATAACGATGGGGATAGGCGGGCAGTAAGTAATAACTTCCATCAGACCGAAAGCCTTCTTTCATTTCGCACCATTCGGGGTGGTGTTCTGTGATCCAATATTCAATAGACCCGTAAAGACACTCGGGTTCCTTATCCGTAAAGATTTTGCCCGATGCAAAGGCCAGACGGCAGTAATGCTCAATTTTGTCGTGGTGTTCCTTTCTGTCCCAATTGGCATATAGGTCTGCTAACTTCCAGTATGCCGTTTCCCGACCATGCTCGGCGGCAAAAGTCAGCATTTCTATTATCTCTTCGCGGGTGGGATGCTTCACTTTTTGGGTGTGATACGCCAGCATTTCCATCGCTTCGGGATCGCCGTTTTCCGCCGCTTGCCTGTATTCTTTTATTTTGCCCAAGTGGTAATTTTCCCATTGTTCTCTTGCACCATCAAAGCTTGACATCGTAATACCTCCTTCACCGGTTACACCGTAAATTTACTGACCGCATCGACTTCTTCATCCTCGCCGTAGAAGCATTTGATATTACCGACAAAGTTATCCTCAACCACAAAGCCGATCTTTTGGGTTTCAAATGTACCAAATTCTATCTCTTTGGCAAAATCGTAGCCGATCATCACGCCGTTTATCCACACACATTCATCATAGTTGCACCATTTGCCGTTTGAATAGCAGGTTCGGGTACCAACGCCGTATTCCTTGCCGTTTTGTACTTCGCCCTCGTATTCTGTCGTAAATTTTTCGCTAATGGTGTCGCTCACAGTGGAAACTTTGGATTGATCCATTTCTCTGTAACCGGGGAAACCAAAGGCTTTGAAGAAAATCTCCAGTGCTCGCTTGGCATCCGTTGCATCAAGTCCATCCGACACAAGAATTCCGTGTGCCTTGACAGCGTATTCTTTGAAGTGATACGCATCATTGATCATTTCAATCAGCGTATTTCTTGCCTTGCCGTAGAGCAGCGCCCCGAACAGCTCGGCGTCCCTTTTATCATCGGCAAGAGCCGATAATTTTTCATAGGATTTCGTTTTGTCAAACAAATCGTGAAAAGCATTTTTGCCCTCACACAATTTTCGAATAGCACTTACAATATCCATTTCTTCACCCCGCTTTTAAACAATGGAGATGGCTTTTTCATAAAAGTCAATGCATTTATCAATTGC